>NZ_LPUY01000065.1 GCF_001518015.1 Tritonibacter horizontis | reverse complement strand
GGATGCTCGCGAAATGCGGGCGAAGAATGGGAAAAGCTTCACCGTCCGATGGTTTCCGGTGCCAAACGAGATCAGACTCGTCGTGGTGGAATGGAAACGGGAACTGGAAAGCAATGGATTTGGCGAAGAGGACGCTCTATTTCCTGACAGCAAGTATCTCACGACGCCCAAAACCGGCGCGACACCGCTTCCGATTCTAGAAACGACCGGGGCGGTGAATAGAGCCTTTCGCATTGCAAGCACAGGCGTCGGGCAGTCCTACTCGCCCCATTCAGCGCGCCATTGCCTCAAAGTGCTGGGCGATCAGATCTGCACCCGTTCTGAAGAGCGAAAGGCCTGGTCACTGAATCTTGGGCACGAGAGCATGGTCATCACGGAAGCTCACTACGGCAAGATGACCGAGGCCACTCGAATGCAGGTCTTGGGCGCCATCAAGCAGAAGGATGAGACCTCGGACGATGAAAAGGATCTTATGCTCCGCTACTTCCTCCACGCCTTGTCTCCTGGCTCACCCGAGCACCGCGCGGCTCGGCAGCTGGTCAGGCAGCGAGAAGCCGCGCTCGATGAGAGCGTGCTAGAGTGACTAACTCTCCGCAGGGAGAGCGTCCTCAAACTATTGGAAGGGGCAACGCAGGCCACACGGCCCGATGCCCCATTCCATTCAACAAGGTGCTAGGGTGTCGGCGCTGGGGCACCCCCAAGGGCATGGCTCATACAAGAGCCATGGGTCCTGCAATGGAAAGCGACACCGACATCGGTACAGTATCGCCAGCCCAGAAGAAAATCAATTTGGACCTGTCGCAGTTTGATGCCGCTCCTTTGATAGCATTTACTGCACCAAAGGAGACTGACTATGGGACTGAAACGGACGGACGAATTCCGCCAGGATGCGGTGCGTATCGCGTTGACCAGCGGGCTTACGCGTAAGCAGGTGGCAGATGATCTGGGCGTCGGGATGTCGACGCTGAACAAATGGATCACCGCGCATCGAGATACAGATGTGGTTTCGAAAGAAGATATGAGCCTCGCCCAAGAGAATGACCGGCTTCGACGCGAGAACCGCATTCTCAAGGAGGAGCGGGAGATATTAAAAAAGGCCACGGTGTTCTTCGCGAGCCAAAAGCCGTGAGGTTCAAGTTCATCGAAGAGCACCAATCCGCGTTTTCCATCCAACGTATGTGCAACGTCATGCAGGTCAGTCCGCGTGGTCTACGGGCCTTCCGCAGCCGCCCAAAGCGGGACAGGTCCATTGACTGAAGGGGTCGGTCTTGCGCTGAGCCACTCGGACCACGGATCTGGCTCCGTGAACCAGCAGGGTTCGCAAATGCCTGTCTCCGCGCTTGCTGATCCCCATGAGTAGCCTCTTGTCGCCACTGGAATGCTGTCGTGGAACCAGCCCCATCCACGCCGCCAGATGCCGGCCGTTCTTGAACTCTCGACCGTCGCCCACTGCGGCAACAACAGCTGGCCGAGCAGAACCGCAGACTGAAGAAGATGTATGCCGAGATGAGCATGCAGAATGAGTTGCTCAAGGAGGCCCTTGGAAAAAAGCCTTAAGGCCATCTCAGCGACGAGAGATGGCCATGAACGCGGTCGCACAGCTTGGGATCAGCGTTGCGCTGGCGTGCCGCGCGTTTCAGATCAGCGAGACGTGCTATCGGTACAGCCCCATCTTGAGCGATGAGAATGAGGAGATCGCCGATTGGTTGGAACGGTTGACCGAGAACAAGCGCACCTGGGGCTTTGGCCTTTGCTTTTTGTATCTGCGCAACGTGCAGGGCTATGGCTGGAACCACAAAAGGGTGTATCGGATCTACTGCGAACTGGAGCTGAATCTGCGCATAAAACCCAAGAAACGGCTCAAGCGGGACAAGCCCGAACCATTGGCAGTGCCTGACAGGCCCAACGAGACATAGCCAATGGATTTTATGGCAGATCAGCTCTCTGATGGCCGGTCGATCCGGACACTGAACGTCCTGGATGACTTCAACCGCGAGGGCTTGTGCATTGAGGTGGACTTCTCACTGCCTGCCGAACGCGTCGTGCGTAGCCTGACCAGGTCATCGAATGGCGTGGGAAACCCAAAACCATTCGTATTGACAATGGGCCCGAATATATCAGCGGCAAGCTCATGGAGTGGGCCGAAAAGCAGGGCGTTCTTCTGGCATACATCCAACCCGGAAAGCCGCAGCAGAACGCCTACATTGAGCGCTACAACCGCACAGTTCGAGGTGAATGGCTCAGTCAATACATCTTCGATACGATCGAGGAGGCACAGAACCAGGCAACTGAATGGCTGTGGACTTATAACAACGAACGGCCCAACATGGGCATCGGCGGGATCACACCCGCAATGAAACTGCAAACAGCCGCCTGAATTCTACGGCTGGACCCCATTAAAAATGGGGGGATTACCAGCGGACCTTCGGGCAAATCGCGTTGAATGGCAGAAAGGAACCCGAACTGTGAATTCGGTTTTCGCCCTGCGTGCGCTTACGGCACTTAGCATGCGGCAGGCTCGTGCTGCCGTTCGACAGAAACCGGCCATTGGATTAGCCTGTCACCTTAATCTTTGGCGCAGCCCGTCAGAGTTAGAGTTTCGAACAGTCAGGGTTTTGGATGCCTGTTGTATAACAACTGCCTTTCGGTTTCAGCGCATTCGCAATGAGACAATTTCGATCAGCCTAACATGATCTGTGTGGAAATTTCGGATACCTTCAGCAAGCTTTTCGGTCGCCATCGCATCTGCGTTCATGTCCCAACGAAACTTCACCTCATCCATAGTCTTTGTTGCCGAGCCGGTTGCGGTCTCTGGAGACAGGGCGCGCCGCAAATCAGCTTCGTCCCGGGCAAGCTCGTCCAACAGCTTGGGTGAGATCGTAAGGTTGTCGCACCCGGCAAGCGCCTTGATCTGATCCGTGTTGCGGAACGATGCACCCATGACGATGGTGTTGATACCGTTGGATTTGTAGTGATCGTAAATCCGCATGACCGACAACACGCCAGGATCTTCGTGTGGTGCATAGGCGTCACGCCCCGCGTGTTTTTTGTGCCAATCCGTGATCCGCCCCACGAACGGCGAAATCAAGAATGCGCCGGCATCCGCGCAGGCAACCGCTTGGGCTATCGAGAACAGCAGCGTCAAGTTGCAGTCGATCCCCTCGTCCTGAAGAACTTGGGCCGCGCGGATGCCTTCCCAGGTTGCGGCAAGTTTGATCAGAATACGCTCTTTGCCGATCCCTCGTTCGGCGTAATCCGCAATAATCTCGTGTGCGCGTTCCACTGAAGCATCAGTATCGAACGAAAGACGAGCATCGACTTCGGTTGAAACACGGCCCGGCACAAGTTGTGTGAGTTTCGCGCCGACTGCAACGGTCAGCGTGCCCGCGATCTGTTCAGGGGACAAACCCATCTTCCGCGCGGTTTCAATTTCGCGCGCCACAAGATCTTCGGATGCAGGGTCCTGCAGCGATGCCAGCACCAGTGAAGGGTTGGTCGTGCAATCGATTGGACGCAGTCGCTTTACGGCTTCTACTTCGCCGGTATCGGCGACCACGACTGTCATTTTCCTGAGTTGGTCGAGCACGCTATGCATAACATTTCTCCTGCTTTCGCTCGTTCGATTTGGGCACAAATTTTACTTGGCCTGGGGTATTTTTGAAAAACCTAATCAGCTTTACCCAAGTCCCATTACCGGGTTCAACGGTTAGCAGCTTGCCTGGCAACTGATTGCAATTGATCGAATATTTTGAACCGGGAGTCGTGAAGCTGGCGCACCTCGCCCGACTGTGGTTCGTATCGCGAGGAGAACGTCGACATTTTCTCCATGGCGCGGTGGATGTCTGGATGGACACCTCCCGCGACGCTGCCAAGAATAGCCGAGCCAAGAAGAACTGGTTCCTCCGCTGACGGTGCCGCGATTTCGACGCCTGTAGCATCCGCCAAGAGCTGCCGGATCATGTCGCTGCGCCCTGCACCACCGCTGATGACAATGCGTTCGACCGGTGCCCCCGCCGAGGCCTGCGCCTCGACGATCTGGCGCAATCCGTAGCCGATCCCGCAAAGCCCTGCGACGTAAAGGGCGATCAGGCTATCGAGGTCACGCTCCATGCCAACGCCCGCGATGACGGCGCGGGTATGTGGGTCGGCATGCGGCGCGCGATTTCCAAGAAACTCCGGCACGACATGAACATTGCCCGCAAGAACGCCTGCGTCTTGACCATCGCCGAGACGCATTTCGACGCGCCCAGCGAGCCAGGCCGGCAAGGATTGTTCGTCCCGCGCCGCCTCGGCGTGTGCCTCAGAGGCATGAGGGTGAAATTCGAGCAGGTGATCAATTGCGGCACCAGCAGCGGACTGGCCACCCTCGTTCAACCATAGGCCGGGCACCATCGCGGAATAATATGGCCCCCAGACGCCGGGGACAAAGACGGGGTCTTTCGTGGACGTCATAGTGCAGGAGGATGTGCCAAAGACGTAAGCCAGATTGGCCTCTGCTCCGCCACCACCTTTTGCCCCGACCGAGCCGATGCCACCTGCGTGGGCATCGATCAATCCGGCCGCGACTGGTGTGCCCGGTACCAAGCCGAATTCATTGGCGGCCTGTGGGGTTATCCCCGCGCCGAGTGCAGATCCTGCGGCAACGATATTCGTGCCTATCCGTTTGAACCCCTCGTTGGCCAACTCATCAAGTCCAACGGTTTTGAAGTAGTCGGCGTCCCAGCTGTCCTCTTGGGCCATATAGGTCCATTTACACGTTACCGTGCAAACCGAGCGTGCAAGATCGCCCGATGCCCGCCATGTTAGAAAATCAGTGAGGTCCATAAACTGCCAAGCCTCGGCAAAGACCTCGGGCCGGTTCTCCTTGAGCCAGAGCAGTTTCGGTGTTTCCATTTCTGGAGAGATGCGGCCGCCAACGTAATCAAGAACCCGATGACCGGTCGCGTTAATCCGCTCGGCTTGCTCGAGCGCGCGATGGTCCATCCAAACCATGATATTGCGCTCTGGATGGTTGGGGTCACCTACTGGCAGGGGCGCTCCATTGTCGCCCAATACCACCAGAGAGCAGGTTGCATCAAAGCCGATACCCTTGATCTGCTCGGGCCGCACGCCCGATGCGGTTATCGCACCGCGCACTGACTTGACGACAGCCTGCCAGATATCCGCGCTTGATTGTTCAACAATGGTCCCGCCTTCACGAAAAATACGCGTCGGGCATTTGTCGGTCCCCACCATTCGCCCGTCGGCTGTAAAGACTCCGGCGCGAGCACTACCCGTTCCAACATCTATGCCAAGGAGATAGGATTCAGCTGCGATTAAATTGGTCATACTCCGCGTCCTTTCTTGGCGTTCAAAGGTCGACGCTGTTCGGCAAGATCACCATGTCCCTGATCACCACCCCTCGCGGCCGTGTCAGCATGAAAAGAACAGCTTCGGCAACTTCGCGTGGTTGCATGAGCGATCCAATCGCAAGGGCTTCTTCCATCTTTTCTTTGGGCCAGTCGTCTAGCAATGCCGTGACGACTGGCCCTGGGAGAACGGCACCCATACGGATGCCGTATTCGGAAACCTGGCGGCGGGTCGCATGAAGAAACGCCTGAACCGCAAATTTGGACGCTGTGTAGATCGGCTCCCAGACCACAGGCACAACACCGGCGACCGAACTGGTAAAGATGATGTCTCCGGTTTTGCGCTCGATCATCCGAGGCAACACGGCCTGAACGCTTCGAAAGGCCGCGTTTATATTGAGGTTGAGCATCCGGTCCCATTCATCGGGATTACCCTCTGCCGCCGCACCGCCAACATAAGCGCCTGCATTGGCGTGAAATACGTTCAACGGACCGACGAGTTCCTCGATCTTGGGCAACATGCCCGAGACTTGAGGCCCGTCGAGGAGATCGATGACCAAGGGTTTGGCATTATCGCCCAACTCTTCGCACAGCGTTTTCAGCCGATCCTCAGCCCTGTCGATCAACACGACCCGTGCGCCCTCTTCGATCAGGATGCGGGCGCATTCGAGCCCAATCCCTGAAGCCGCACCGGTAATAGCGGCTGTTTTTCCATCCATCTTGTTGGTCATGTTCCGCTCCTTTGGTGGCTTATGCACGACCGTGGCTTGCACGCGAACGGCGGGCGAGCGAGTCGACGATGACAGCGATGGCAAGAACCGCGCCGGTAATCATGTAGCGCAAAGACGAACTTAGATTGAGCAGGGTCAGCCCATTGGAGATTGCCATGATGACCAAGACACCCAGCAATGCAGACCACGCCGACCCGCGCCCGCCAAACAATGACGTGCCGCCGATCACCGCCGCCGCGATAGCATTGAGGTTGACGTCACCAGTGCCGGCCTGTTGGCTGGCGGATGCCAGACGTGCCGCAGCGAAGACCCCGCCCAATGCGGCAAAAGTCGAGCATACGACAAACGCAGACAGGCGGATTCGCTGAACATTAATACCCGAGCGACGCGCTGCTTCGGCGTTACCGCCGACGGCAAACATCGAACGTCCCCATTTGGTGCGGGTCAAAGCATAGTTCAGGATCACGACAAACAGAACGAACACCCCGAACATCCACGGCACACCGCGACCTTGCTCTAAGTAAAATACAGCAAACAGCAGAGCGACTGTCAAAACTGCCGCTTTCACGACCGCAACGCTCATTCCGCCCGATGACAGGTTCGCGGCACTTCTTTGTTGATTGGTGCGCATCGCGCCCACGAGGATCAGCACACCGGGAACGAATGCGACAATATATGAAAGCCACGCAGGCATGATCAGGATTTGACCGAAACGCACCAAGGGTGACGTGAACGGCATGTTGATCGATCCCGTAGGCCCGAGGATATAAAGCTGAAGGCCGAGCAGAGCGAGTAGCCCAGCAAGGGTTGCAACGAAACTTGGCATCTCAAATTTGTTGCGCAGGAAGCCGAAAAGCATGCCCACACAGGCACCGGTCAGCATCACCGCAATGATGGTAAGCGGTAGCGGAATACCTGAGTTGACCCAGAGCACGCCCGTCATCGCCGATCCAAGACCACTCATCGAGCCAATGGAAAGATCGATTTCACCAAGCAGCAACACGCAGACCACGCCAAGCGCGATCAGGCCCACGGCTGCGGCATCAAACAGCAGGTTCACAAGGTTGTTGGGGGCAAGAAAAACGGGGTTCAGGGTCGTGAAGACCACCGAGATCAGAAGCAGGCCGAAGGCAACTGGCAACATCCCCAAATCGCCCGATTTGATCTGGTCGACGAAGCCGCGCATCGCGCCCGGCAGACCTGCATCGTGACGCACACGGGTATCTGCGCGGTCAAGCTGCGGGGCCGATGGATTAGTCTGGGTATCTTGGGTCATTGGTCTTCCCCTACTTCTTCGAGTTTGCGCGCAGCACGGCGAGACACGGAATTCTCGCTGGCGCCGGTGATCGCTGACACAAGTTCCTGATGCGATGTTTCGGCGGTGAAGACGCCGTTGTTGGTGCCAAGCCGCAGCACCACGATGCGGTCGGCAACTGCACGCACGTCTTCCATATTGTGTGAAATCAGGATGACGCCGTGCCCACGGTCGCGGACCCGTTCAATCAAGTTAAGAACTTCGGCGGTCTGGGCGACACCCAAGGCTGCGGTCGGCTCATCCAGCATGATGATTTTCGGGTCCAGCAAAAGCGAGCGCGCAATCGCGACCGTTTGGCGCTGACCGCCGGAAAGCGAGGCAATGGGTTCGCGCACGGATGGGATACGTGCGGCTAGCTCCTGCAACAGTGTCCAGGCGCGCACTTCCATTTGCACCTCGTCCATCCGCCAAGGCGAAACTTCGTGACCCAAGAAAAGATTGGCAACCACATCAAGGTTTTCACACAGCGCAAGATCCTGAAACACCGTCGCGATGCCCATTTCGAGCGCGGTCGCCGGCGTATCCAAAGTCACTTGATTGCCCAAATACTCGATGGTGCCCGACGTGGGCTGATGCACACCCGCCAGAACCTTGACCAGGGTGGATTTTCCGGCACCGTTGTCACCCACCAAGGCGACGACTTCGCCGGCATGGACATCAAGGTCAATATTATCCAACGCGGTAACAGCGCCGAACTGTTTGCCGACGCCCCGTAATTTCAGGATGACCTCACCCTTCGTCGGAAATTTTTTCTCCTGCGACACGCTATTCTCCTCCCAGAAATTCGTGATGCGGCACCGCCGTAGCGTTGCCGCATTTTAGCTGTTACTCGATTCCGAGTGCGGCACAGGCGTCTGCGTATTCCGCTGTGCAAACCTCTTCGGCCGATTGGATTCCGGCATCAAAGATTTCTGCCTTGATGTTTTCCTGTGTCACGACAGCAGGAACGAACAACCGCGAAGGCGTGTCGTAAAGCGTCGAGGTCGCTTCCGGCGTTTCACCGTTGAGTAGCATGACAGCAACCTCCGCAGCAGCGGCGGCTACGATCTCGGATGGTTTGGAGATCGTGTTATACTGGTCACCTGCGATGATCAGTTGCAGTGCAGCGATCGTGGCGTCGTTGCCTGTGACGGGCGGCAAAGGATCAGCACCAGCAGCTTTTAAAGCCGCAATCGCGCCACCACCGGTGCCGTCGTTGGCTGCGACGATACCCATGATATCGCTACCAAAACGGGTGATCTGTCCAGCAGTCCATTCCTGTGCCTTTGGTGGAGCCCAGTCAGGTGTGTCGAACTCCGACAGGGTTACGTAGGGCGACGCATCCAGCGCGCGATCAATACCGTCGCGGATTAGGCCTGCGGCTGCATCGGTGGGCGAGCCGTTGATCTGAAGAACGCCAGCGCCGTCCGGAACGCCTTCGGCCTGCAAATGCTCTACCAGCGACTGAGCGATGGCGAAGCCGATGCCCTCGTTGTCAAAAGACACATAGAAATCAGCGGGCGAATCCGGGATCGGACGGTCATACGCAATGATCTTCACATCCTGCGAACGCGCAATCTCGACGAGGCCAGCGGCCGCGGCGGAATCGACGGGGTCTAGAACCACGACTGTCGCGCCTTGGGCAATAACCGAATTAAACTGCTGCTGCTGCAGGGCCACGTCGCCGTTGCCGTTTTGGTAGATCAGGGTGCAGTCCGCACACAGCTCGCCCATTGCGGCTTGGAAACCGGGCCAGTCATGTTCTTCATAACGTGTGGACGCCTGATCCGGCATCAGGAATGCCACGGTTTCTGCGGTTGCCGCGGTAGCGAAAAGTGTGGCGACCAGCGTAGATGCGGCCGCAAGTGATGTGGTCGATTTCATGTGTTACCTCCTCCATGTCAATTTTGCGCCCGCTCCCACGGAATGTGACGTTGGAACGAAAATGCGGATCCGCAAGCTCCCCACAGATCGGGGTGCCAAGGTCCGAATTGAACTTCTCCCAACGCATCACACTGAATGCGCAACCGATAGTGCAATTTGCTCCATCGATTGTGCATCATTGCTCCATCGATTGTTTTGAGTCAATGTGCTTTGACAAATTTGCATTGACTATCTGGAGTCCTGACAAAATATGGAGAAAGGGACAAAGAGAACAACGATCTACGACCTTGCCAAACTTGCCGACGCATCGCCAAGCGCGGTGAGTTCAGTCCTTAATGGGACGTGGGAAAAGCGTCGAATCAGCAAAAAGCTGGCCGCTCGGGTGATGAAAATTGCGGAAGAGCAAGGCTACGCGGTCAACGTACAAGCCAGCCTTCTGCGCCGCGAACGGTCAAACATTGTCGGCATGATCGTCCCGAAATACGACAACCGATATTTTGGCGAGATAGCAGAACAGTTCGAGGTGATGGCCCGCGCAAAGGGTTTCTTTCCTGTCGTCACCTGCACACAGCGCGACCCTGAGCTTGAGTTCGAAGCCGCCAAAGAACTGATCTCCTATCAGGCCGAATGCCTGATCTCGACCGGAGCAACTGACCCAGACCGGATATCGGCCTTTTGCAGTGCATCGGGCGTTCAGTCGATCAATCTCGACCTGCCCGGGAAAAACGCACCGTCGGTGATCTCTGACAACTACTCTGCAGCCAAAGACCTTACGAAACTAATTCTCGACCGATGTGAAGAAGAACTCAGCTGGAGTGGCCCCCTGCGGTTTGTTGGCGGGCGCCTTGCGGACCACAACACAGCGGCACGACTTGAAGGATTTTTGTCCGAACACAGTGATCGTGGGATTGCCGTGCCGGACTCCTACATCATGGCGACAGGCTACTCTGCCGGGAAAGCGGCCACAGCTTTGGATTCGTTACGGCCCGATGAGCCGACCGGTCTTTTTGTGAACTCGACAATTTCGCTTGAGGGGGTCGTTCGATGGTATAGCCAACTTCATAGTGGCGCAGAGTTGGTAAGATACGGTTGCTTTGACTGGGATCCTTTCGGAACTTTCCTGCCAGGCAATGTCGGCATGGTTGAACAGGATGTCACCATGATGCTCAATAAAGCATTTGAGGTGATTGGAAAGGTTGACGCACCAACTGAACCAATCTTGGTTCCCTGTCGGCTCAGAGCCTTCCCTATCAATTTGGAAATATGACTCAATCGCCTACTGATCTCTCCATTTTTGAAGTTGGAAAGCTACTACGTTCCGGTGCGCTAACCTCGCTTGGGTTGGTAATCCCCCCTAAAATTAGTGGTGTTCAAAAGTGGAATTTTCTCGGCAAGATATCTGAGGAGATTTACGATGAAGAACGGACGATTTAGCGACGCGCAGATCATGGCTGTCTTGAAGCAGGCGGAGGGCGGCGTACCGGTCTCGGAGCTGTGCCGGGAGCACGGGATGAGCAGCGCCAGCTTTTACAACTATGGATGTCTCTCCCTTTGCAAGATTTTCGTTGATCTGTTCCGCGGCCAGGTCCCAGGTTGCAAACATCTATCCGGCGTCACCGGTTGATGGTGCGCCCAAATGGGAATTCCGCGTGGTGAGCCTCAACAAATGGTCGGCCTCGGCAGGCCATTATAAAAGCCAGGTTCCTCACACACCGGAGTTTGCCGGTCGGTTCATTTCTTTGATCGTCTTGCAATCCTCGTTGCGCGCTTAAATGGCGGCGCGGAACTCCTCGTTTCTGTTCAGCATGGCCCAGATGATCCGGGCGTTCTTGTTGGCCACCGCGACGATGGCGCGGTTCATGCCACGTCGTTCGCGAAGGCTGTTGACCCATTGACTGAAGGGGTCGGTCTTGCGCTGAGCCACTCGGACCACGGATCTGGCTCCGTGAACCAGCAGGGTTCGCAAATGCCTGTCTCCGCGCTTGCTGATCCCCATGAGTAGCCTCTTGTCGCCACTGGAATGCTGTCGTGGAACCAGCCCCATCCACGCCGCCAGATGCCGGCCGTTCTTGAACTCTCGACCGTCGCCCACTGCGGCAACAACAGCTGTCGCCGTCTTCGGGCCGACACCACAGATCCTTGCGATCCGGCGACAATCCTCATTGGACTTGAAGACCGCATCGATCCGGCGGTCGAAGGCTATGATGCGCGCATCGATCTGCCCCATGAAGTCGAACAGGTCGCCGATAATTTCCCTGCTCATCGCGCTCAGCCCATTGGCCTGGTCCTCCAAGATCTCCGGGATGGCGCGCCGCGCCCGACCGATTGACAAGGCGATCGGTATGCCGCGGTCCAATAGCAGGCCTCGCATCTGGCTCACCAGTGCAGTCCTGTGATTGACGAGGCGGCGTCGCGCCCGATGCAGGGCCTGAATATCCTGCTGCTCTTCTGACTTGGTCGGCACGAACTTCATGTTCGGTAGCATCAAGGCAGTGCAGATCGCCTCAGCATCGTTCTGATCGTTCTTCTGATGCTTGACGAACGGTTTCACATACTGCGGTGCGATCACCTTGACAGAATGCCCAAGCGCTTCGAACTGCCGCTGCCAGTAGAATGCGCCTGTGCAGGCTTCGACGCCAATCACACAAGGTTCAAGCTTAGCGATCTCGGCCAAGAGTCCTTCTTGGCGTATACGCCGCTTCAATACGGCCTGCCCGTCAGCGCTGACTCCGTGCAACTGGAAAACGTTCTTAGCCAAATCAATTCCAAGGAATGCGACTGTCATTTCTCTCTCCATTCTGTTGCGTCACACCCGCAGCGTTACCGATGGCGGGAGAGACATCCATCCCATTAAATTGAAGGCCAAGTATGGCGGCATGGAGGTGTCCGAGGCTGCGAGGCTACGGCAAACTCTGGATTTCATGCTGTCCGAGCGCCGGGACTTGGCTGCCGCCCCGGCGCTTCTTCAAGCGGGCGATTGGTTCGAACGGCGTGCCCGACCGGGTTGTCATCGACAAGAGTGGCGCAAACCTGGCCGGTTTGCAGGCGGTGAACGCGATCCTGAAATTTACTGGCGGTGGCCGCACAGTCGAGATCCGGCAGGTCAAATATCTGAACAATATCCTTGAGCAGGATCATCGTTTTATGAAGCGGATCACTAGCCCGATGATGGGTTTCAAGGCCTTCCATTCGGCCTCTGCTACCCTCGCCGGGATCGAGACCGCCCACATGATCCGCAAGGGGCAGATCCCCGCCAATGGGACCATTGCTTTCCAGACCTTCGCGGCGCTAGTAGCGTAATTCTGTCCGCAGATAAGGCGATGCCAACACTCGACATAGTTTGCGACGGAACCCTATAGCTTACCCCGGCGGAATACTGGTCGAAAACTCAGGACCAGCTCTACAACATTCCAAGATTTTTTTGAACCGTACCGGCACTCAGCGCGACCTCATTAGCAGACGCACTCATGCAAAGGTGGAGACCCCAATGAATATTGAACAAAATAGCGACGCGCAGCACGCATTCAGCAGCAAAGACCTCGAAGGATTTCTGAAGAGGCTCGGGATTCCTGTGAACGGCGAGACTGTCAGCCTCGCCTTTGCCATCGACTTTGCCATGCGTCGTGGCAATCGCGCCGAGGCGGAAGCACGTGCGCAGGAATTAATGGGCCTGTTCCTTGCCTCCCCGTTTACGCCGGAAGATGACGATGGCCGGGTCGAGCACAACTACAACGCGCTAGACCGCAAGCAGCCCGTTGCCAAACTGGTCAGCGATACGCTGAACCTGTACGAGAACATGCAGATCACGCTCCAGGCTGCAGACCCCGAGGAGAGCTCGAGCGAAATCTACAGCGACGAAATGTTGAACCGCATTGTTGGATTCGCCAATCTGCCCAAAGATCCATTGATCAAAGAGTGGTTCCGGCGGATTGGGAACGCCGTTGCCACAGGTGGTTACAAGGCGGCGGAACGGGAGGCAGGCGGCTTGATCGGGCTTCTGGTGGCAGATGAGATAATTGAAGACACCGATGCGGCCCGTGCCGAAATGCTCGAACAGATTATGGTTACCGTCAGTGTGGCCGAAAGGAGTATTGACAAATATGGCGATGCCGAGGGCAATGAAGACTTCTACAACCCAACCAACGATGCGGATGGATCTGCGCAGGCGGATGTTGAAATCGACCTGTCGCTCAAGATAGAAGAAGAACGTCTGGCACGCGAAGCCCAAAAGCGCACCTATCAGGAATACACACGACGAGAACGCGCCCAGTTCGATAACATCGCCACGCGCGCTGATGGGCTGATTGCAAATCTGGGTCTGGACCTTGCCAATGCCAACGATGCCGCGCTGACCCGGCGGTTCATCCAGTTGATGCGCGAATTCGGGTATTTGCAGGGGCCCACGACGTCCGACGGGATCGCGGCGGCCACCGCAGCGAGGCAAAACATCGAAGCGTTCGCCGCTGAAGTCGCAGTGCAACGCATGGGGCAAGGTGGCACTGAGGCGATCTCGGCCGAAGCATTGACCCTCCAGATCGTACAAGAGGCAGCCGAGGTGACGCGCCAGCACGAGGTCCAGTTGCCCCAGCTCGAACTTGAGGCACACGCAGAGATCCGAGAGCAGATGCGCCGGGAGGCCGAGGTCGCGGCCGCACCTGACGCAGCACAGGCGGCGCCCGATCAGCCGGAGGACAACGTGGGCCAGGATCCGCGAAGAAATCGAGCCGATCCAACGCCAACCGAAGGGACCGCAGACGAAAACCCCGACCCGGCCAAGACCACTGATCTGGAAGTCCAGAAAGTCGCTGTGGCCCTCAAAGAAAACGGCGAGAAAGAAGCACGACAGGTTGCCGCCCAAATCGCAGGACTAGCGCGTGACGAGGGCACTCTGCCTGTTTCCGAAGCGGACATGATTGACGACCTACTGGCCCGTGCCCAAATCTTCAACGCGGCGGTGGGTGAATACGAACGCAAGGATAGGGCTGCCGCCGAAAAGGCGATGAAAGCCAAACGGGATGCAAAGGTCGCCGGAGCCACGCCTCCGACACCCGAAACCGGCGAAACACAGGCGCAACCGCCCACAGACGCCCCTCGGTTGTCGGATTACCGTGCAGAGTTGCAGCACATTTCGTTCCTGTTGGCCGAAGGCAGTCCGTCTGAAGCCCGTGCTGTGGCCGTGGAACTCGCCAAAACCTTGCGCGCCTTTGGCGGGCAATTCGCTAAAATCGATGAAGCGATGGTCCTGAAACATGTGATCAAGGAAGACAAAAAGGCAAAGGACGCGCGCGCAATCGCCGCGAACGGACGGACTGACAGTGACGACGCGGCTGACCCCGCCGGATGGTTCCTGTCGGTGGCGCTCAGAAAGGACAACAAAAGCGTCAAGATCTATGAACACCTCGTCCGCGCGATGAGAAGCCGTGACAAAGACACTGTGAACAAGCTGGCCCAGGCGCTCTCTACGCATATCCTGAAACTTTACAAGACGAACGTAACCATGCCCGAAATGTTGAAGGCTATCATCGACGCCGCGCGTTTGGACGCCAAAAGAGAACAGGACGGCAGCGCGAAGGCGTCATCTGACAGCCGCTTTGACGGTGACACTGACGAGGATGACAGTGCAGCGAATAGTGCGGCTGTCGAAAAGAACTCAGGGGGCACCGAAGGCCAGCCCAAATATGACATGAGCACAATCAAAAGGGTTGATTGGCAAGCCATGCTAACTGTTTACGGCATAGACCCAGAAGAAGGCGATGCGGCGGCGGATGTAGCCAAGCACATCGTCAAGAAGGGCCTGGAGGCGCCCAGTGCCCTGAAGTCCGCCAAGGACCTTCTGAGCCGCTCGAAAAAGAAGGTCAAAGGCACCAAAGTGAAGAACCACAAACACTTCGTGGCCGCCATCGAGGATGCAATGGTTAAGAAGACCGAGGGCAAAAAGGTCGTTAAGCCTCTGAAGTTCGCGGATCTTCCCGAAGATATGAGTGACGACGTATCAGTCTGAGGCATTTCCAATGCGCCCCAAAGCCAAGGTTGCGGTCCCGCCGCACCTTGGCGACTGCCTTGCGACCCTTGTGCTGTGATTGAAATCGAGACGTAGTCATTTCCGCGACAAGGGTGAAAATCCCGCACTCGATCCCTTTTCGTATCCAAGAAACAAAAGCAGTGCACCCTCTCTACCAAACCGGCTTACGCCCATCTAACCGTCCGGGCGCAAGATCATTCGCAATCCCGTGGTCCTTTGAGCAGTCCGGAGCCGTATGTTCTGTCAACACCTTTGGGGCCCAGATCTTCACTTGTGCTGGCCAGAAGGGTGCGCACGTCGGCAGAGGTTGCCGCGCCAGATATGCGGGGATCCGCCGCTATCTTTGCCGTGACGAACGCGGCAGCAAAGGACGTACCGGTAACAAATCGCCCGCCCTGATCCGTGGGTACAAAAATGTCGACGCCAGGGGCAGCGACATCCACGAATGGACCGCGAACAGCCCGACGATAAATGTGCGCCTCTGCGTCCACCGCCGTGGCCGCGATTACCTGATCAAATGCAGCAGGGTAGAACGCCCCCGCATCCGGTCCGAAATTGCCCACCGAGGCCACTAGGATCATGCCACGGTTCGCAGCGGCATCAATCGTGATCCTAAGGATTTTATTGGGCGGTCCAGCCAAAGACATGTTGACCACGCGTACGTTTTGACTGGCCAGCCACTCCAGCGCGCGGATGAGTGCATCAGCACCTGCAACCAGATCTCCGCCCGCCGTGCGGGTCATCACGCCGGCGTTATAAATGGTCAGACCGTCGAGCCGTCCCGGCCCTGCCAATACACTGGCGACGTCCGTCCCATGTCGTCCAGCGCCTGAATCTGCTTCAGAGAACACGCGTGAAATGACCCTTACGCCGTTCAATGCCGGAGCACTTTGATCAACCACCGTGTCGACCAACCCCACCGGGACTCGTGCCGAACAGCTCTCTACCGGCCATCCCATCAGGGTCTGTGCATACGTCCTCGGGTCAGGCGACGGTGCGTCCATCTGCAGTCGATAGGCGTGGTTGACCCCGACTGCCGCTGCTGGTTCAGCCGCTTCGAGATAAGCGATTGCCTCTTGCCCGTTGACATTGGCTGGCGTCTGGAATGTCAGCAAAACCTTGTCAAATGCGGGCAGCGGTGTTGTGCGCAGCAACCGATAATCACGTGCTTGCGCGGCAGCCTTGATCCTGTTCGTCGGGGCATTGGCGTCCAGAATAGCGATGACATCGCGAGAGGCCACGTCGGGCCGCGTCGTCGACACGTCCACCGCAGCGCAAGCGAACAGCAGAAAGCCGCTGCATATTGCTGCCAATGTCTTGAGAGGAGCGTTGCGGACAGTCTGTGTCCTGCAGTGGCGTGTGTCGGACATCTGTGTGCTCCTTGCTGTGTTGACGATACCCGGGGGAGTGCACAGTTATAACACCTCAAGTGCGGGTTTTATTTTGAACCTTCTGGCGGAGCTATGCGACACATACCTGTAGACGCATTGCTTCGCTCCGTAAATGCGTTGCTCCACCGGACAAAACGCAGGCGCAAAAAGGGACGAGATGGACCGCGACGACCTCATACTGGCTTATGTTCAGGGAAAACTGAGCGATGCAGACTCGACTGCATTTGAGCAGGATCTTGAGCAGGACGCGAACATGGCAGCCGAGCTTCTGGCCTTGCGCGCGGCTCGCTCGGAGTTCGCGCAGGAGGATGATCAAGTAGAAGCTGACGCCGGATGGTCTCGATTGGAAGCGACGATCAACGCCACTATTCCCGCAAATGACAACCGGCCACTGCGGCTATCGCTGTGGCAGACAGGCGCGTTGATCGCGGCGTCGCTGGTGTTGTGGCAGGTTGCGGTCGTCCCGTTTACGCAACCACAGCGCGCACCCGGTTATGAGGCGGTCAGCGAAGCCACCAGGGGAGCCGTGTTGCAAGTTATGTTTTCCGCCACGGCGAGCGTCGCGGAGGTCACAGCACTGTTGCGCGTTATTGGCGGCACCGTTGTCGAAGGTCCCGGCGCGCTTGGCCTTTATCGCATTGCCTTTGAGAGTTCCAACCGGATGGAAGTTGCGCGTGCGGTTTTGGAAGGGCGTCGCGATTTGATTGACTTAGTAACCGTGGAGTAACCCTGCACCGCGTCGTCAGCGCGTCCCGAGGCAGCGTAGCAGTAGCTTCTTGGCGTGAAACACACGGGTCTTGATGGTCCCGCTGGGCACGCCCTCGATGTCAGCAATTTCATCGTAGGTGAGGTCTTCGTAAAAGGCGAGGCGCATGACGGTTCGGTGGGCCGCCTTGAGGCGGTCGAGACAGGCACGCACGCGACCGGCTTCGGACACCGATATCGTAATCGCCTCAGGGTTGGGAGTATCGTCGATGGCCTCCGGCACTTCGTCGACATACTCGACGCGCGCGCCTTTGCGGACACGGTCCACGATTTTATTACGCGCGATGGTCAACAGCCAACTTTTGGCAGAGGCCTCTCCACGGTACTTGTGCGCTGTGCGCCAAACATCGAGCATCACATCTTGCACCACATCCGAAGAGGTCGCCTCATCCATCCCTCGGGATCGGGCAAAGGCGATGACGGTGCGCTGATAGGCCATGTAAAACGCCTTCATCGCGGCTCGATCTCCCGAACCGATCCGGCGCAACACGCCTTTGTCTTGCGCCGGATCGGTCATCATAGCGGTCCCAGTTCTTCGTGATGTTCCGGATGAAAGGTCGCACTGCCTGGCGGTCAATTCAAGCCAAACCATCACTATATGCGACGGCCCTAACCACAAAGCCTACCTGCGGGACACCTGAACAACATTGGGCCGCATTAGCGTATCAACCAACGTTGATCGTTGAAAACTCTTGCAGCCTTCCCCTGAAGGCCTACCCATCTGGGCTTTTGATCTTCACGATTGTTTGGGGCATTATAGCGAAGCCGTTCGCGTTTTTGATCAAGGGGCAGGATCAACCTGCCTGCTCGTACCGTTCTCGGACAAATCGCTCCTGCTTTGGCGTAAAACCCTCACCATACGCACTCCTTACGCAACGATGGCACATATGTATTCCCACCTCTTCAAGAGACTGCCAATGTCCACTTTCCACGATCTGCCTCGGGCATAGGTCGCATTTTGTCATCTGAGATTCCTTCTGACTTATTGCTGTCAGAAGGTGATCGCAGACGTCCTTGCGAGTGCAAATGCACCCAGCTAAATCGAGAGGTTCCTTGAGATGCGAATAGATGCTCAATGAGTTTTGGATGACGTCAGCCAAGGGCTGGTTTCTGTCGTCAGCTTACGGCACTGTTGATTTCCGCTGAGAAGTGACCCGGTAGGCCAGATAATTTTCACTGAGAATTGACCCATGTGAACACGTTTCCCTGACGGATTTGGTCAGGGAGAATTGGAGTGATCGACATGGGATTTTTAAGTGTTATCCGACGCTGGGCATTGCGTGACAAAATGCCAATCCGCGAGATTGCCCGGCGCACGGGCCTGTCTCGCAACACCATCAGAAAGTACCTGCGCGAAGGCGCGGCCGAGCCGAAGTTCAAGACGCCATCCCGGGCGAGCAAACTTGATCCATTCGCGGACCGGCTGTCTGCCTGGCTGCTGGCGCAGACGCGCAAGCCACGCAAAGAACGCCGCACCGTGAAGCAGATGCATGCCGATCTGGTGAAGTTGGGTTACGACGGGTCCTACGGGCGTGTGGCGGCATTTGCCCGCGCGTGGCGTGCCGATCGGCACTGCGCGGAGCAAACGACAGGGCGCGGAACCTACGTGCCCCTAGTGTTCCAGCCTGGCGAGGCATTCCAGTTCGATTGGAGCGAAGACTGGGCCAATATCGGCGGCGAACGGGTCAAGCTCCAGGTGGCTCATATCAAGCTGTCACACAGCCGGGCATTCCTCGTACGGGCCTACCCGCTGCAAACCCATGAGATGCTGTTCGATGCCCATTGGCATGCGTTCCGCGTCTTCGGCGGCGTGCCCGGCCGTGGGATCTATGACAGCGGGAATTGTCCGCCATTGGTCCGAGGACAATGGACACGAAGACGGCCGTGGATCGTGTTGGAAAAGGCAAACAGCGTGACATCAATGCCCGCTTCAAATCCATGGCCAGCCATTACGTCTTTGAACCAGAGTTCTGCAATCCGGCCGCAGGCTGGGAGAAGGGACAGGTCGAGAAGAACGTACAGGATGCACGCAATCGCCTGTGGCAGGTTATGCCGGTCTTCAGCGATCTGGCCGGGTTGAACCAGTGGCTGGAAGATCGCTGTATTGCCTTGTGGGCCGAGACGAAGCACCGGGACCTGCCCGGCATGATCGCTGATGTGTGGGAAGCCGAGCCACATCATAGACCTCGCAGCACGAACGGCCGAGCAGATCGGCGAGGCGCTCCGCCGGACGCTTAAAGCGCGCGGCTGGACGACTCTGTTGCACAAAACCCGTGAGGGATTCATGTCATGAATCCAGCGTGGTAGCTGGGGTGCATGAGCAGACCCACACACCCACCCTACAAGACCAGGAACTGGCCAGCCTACAATGAAGCGCTCAAGCGCCGCGGCTCGCTGACGATCTGGTTTGACCCCGAGATGACCTGGGAGGCCGCGCCATCAGGCAGACGTGGCCGTCGGCAGACCTACAGCGATGCCGCGATCCAGACCTGTCTCCCAATGAAGGTGCTGTTCGGCATGGCGCTCAAACGGTTTGGCCCTCCGCCACCACGACCAGCCGTTCAGGGTAGACGTGCAGGCTAACCCGGCGGTTCGCAAAGCTGGCGGGGACACTGTAGCGATTGCGCTCGAAGGTGATCAGACACGTCGGCGATACCTTCTTGCTGTGCTCTACAAACCCATCAAAGGCCGGGGGTCGTGCCATGAGCGTGGGCTTCTCCCTTTACGGCGCAGAGTAAATGAAGGGAAGTTACGCCGCAACGTAATTAGCGGCATTTTACGCTATGGCGTAATTTTCGAATTGCGCACACACCGTTCGCAGCGCGCGCCTGTTCGTGCGTCAGGAGCTTTGAGCGACGCGACAGATTGCAACACATTATGCGTGATGGTAGATTGGCTTCAGCGATCAAATCAGGCGCGCGGACGACGAAAGTGCCACTAAAAGGCATCGAACCGAGGGCAAAACTCTGATGTGGGGTAGCTTCTGGGGTACGTGAGAAAATCACATTAATTTTATCAAAACATATCAATCTGTTACCGCTTCTTTGCGGAGCCGCCCCCGGCACCATTCAAAACCCTGATTTTGTTGGTTAATCATCTTCGAGCCTTTCATGGTTTGACGGTATTGGCGAATGGTTTGACAACTTGTTATCGCCGTTCGTTTTCTTGTTCCAGCGTTTCCATCGTGATCCGGTTTCGATCTGCGAGGTTTGCAGAGCGGGAATAGTGGCGAGCCATGGACGGGGTTTTCTGTCCCAGCAGATCGGCAATCTGGCGCTCTTCCAGCCCTGCTTCGCGCAATGTGGTCGCCACGGTGTGCCGCAGCCCCTTGAGTGTCAGGCCGGGTTCCACAATGCCTTCGGCTTCCAGCTTTTTCTTGAAGCGATGCCAAACGGTCGAAAAGCCATTGTAGGTCCACGGTGTGCCGGTGGACGTTGCCAGAATCGTTACCGCATCATGGGCGGGCGCTGCGTCCAGGGCCGCTTGCAACGTCGGGCCGATTGGAATTGCGACTTCATGTTCAGTCTTTCCGCGAACGCCCCAAATCGTATCGCCTTCGATTTGGTTTCGGGTCAGCTTGAGAGCGTCTGAGGGGTCGGTGAGACGATACCGCAAGCGGCCAGTGTCCAGCTTCTCCACAGTGACGGTGGACGGGTGCAGTGGGTAGAGCCCGATGACCTGGCCGCGCATGTTCGTTTCGATCCGGGCGAAGGCGTTGCCCATGGTCAGGAGGGACACAAGCAAGAACTCGCGCCCCTCAAAAGCGGTCATCTGCGGATTAAATTGATCGTGCAAAACGCCATGCAGAGGGTGGCTCGTTGCGCGTTCACGCATGACGCACCAGTTCATTAGCTTTTTGATCGCTGAGAGCGCCCGGTTTGCCCGCGTCGGCGTACCGTTGGCGATGATGCCGTCTAGCACCTTGCTAACATCCTGCCGTCTGATCAGGTCGATAGGCCGATCTTTCAATCCATCGAACTTGTGCAGAACGCTTTCGGTGCGCTTCCAGTCCTTGGTATTGGGCTTGGCGTGAAGCTCGATGAACTTGGGGATCATCTCACCCAATGTGTCAGTCGATGCCTCGGGAACCTCAGGGGTCTTTTCGAACTCGCCCAACTCGACATCACGGGCGATTTCCATCGCGCGGCGTCTGGCGTCGGCAAGGGAGACCACAGGGTAAGGGCCGATTTTGACGCGCCTGCGCGAACCGTTCGGGCGGACCATCGTGTAGAATACCTTGGCACCTGTGGTCGACACACGCACGTGCAGGCCGTTTACTTTCTGGTCGCGCACCTCGTACCGTTTGGCAGTCGCCGGAGGCATCGCGTCGAGTGATTTGGTTGTCAGCATCTGTTTCATGCAGACAGCTTAAGACACCCAGAATCCGCGTGTCAGGGTATGGTTTGGGACGGCATGGAGATAGTTTGGAAGCAATGAGTCCAAATGCAATCTTGGCCATGGCGCCAACGCAAAAAGATGTCCAGCTTCAGATCCCGTCTAACGGTAAATCAAGAATTTGGGCAACGACTTCGTCAACCTTCTTGCCGCCTTGGGCAATGTCGAGTTCATCGACGCAAAGCTTGTCTAGCCTTACAAAATCATACAAAAACTGACCTTGTGGCGTTATGCGTCTATATGAAGTGAATTGTTGTGCGCCATATTGAACCGAAATCCTGATTAAATGGTCTTCATATGAATGAATGTTCGGATGAGGAATGAGGTATCGGTCAGGGTTCCGAAGGTCAGATTCGATAGTATCAACATCTACAATATGATCGACCTTCTCGCCTTTGTATGTCATATTGCAGCGCTTGCAGGCGAGCGACAAATTAAAAATGTCATATGACAAGGATTTCTTCTTGCCCTTGGGAACGATGTGCTCCCTGTCAGTTTCAATCGATGCATCCTCGAGAGAGCGGCGACAATAGCAGCATTTCCTTGAAACACGTTCAAAGTGAAAGTTTTTGATTTTGACCTTTACTGTTCCTAGGTTGGTTTTAACCGGGTCATTAAAGCTTTCATGTTTCCATGGATTTTGAGAAGCTAGTGCAACGTTTATGGCGCTGCGCTCATCTTGATCCAAAACCTGTTCAACGAAGTATTGCGCTTCTTGCTCGGTCATTTCAGGCATTAGGCAGGAACTTCTCTAGGTTTCGCGTCACGCGGTTAAGCAATTCTTGTTGCGTTCGCTCATACGAGCGACTTTTGAAACGTGCGATCTCTTCTTCCGCTTCCTGTCGAGTGATGCGGCCATCCGTCAAGTTTTGCAGGATACGTGACAATTCAATACTGAGAAAATGGCTCACGGGAGTAATCGTTTCGAATGCTTCCCAAAGAATTTCTTCGACACTTTCAGGCCCAGATTTTCGGCTGATTTCAACTAGATGCTCTTTATCGCCATCAACTCTAATCACCTTAACATCATTGCCGTAGCTGGACAGTGCTCCGGAAACCAAAACAGGAGAGTGTGTAGCCAAATAAATCTTTGCTTCGTGGTATCCCAATGCCATGTGCAGCATTTCCAGATATCGCCGTTGCCATTCCGGATGTAGGCTGTTCTCGGGCTCATCAACGAAGAGCGCTCCCAAATCTGGTAAGGCCGAGCGTATAAAGAGAAAAGTTGATATGAGCGTTTGCTCGCCAGAGCTTAACTCAGCAAAAATCTGGGGACCACGCTCACGATGGTGGAAGATAAGAGAATAGAAAGAAACAAGTTTTACCCGCTTCAATTCTTGGATGTATTTGAAAAGAATTCTGTTCCTTCCACGCAGGCTGCGCGTGAAGGAATCTGAGTACCTAGATAGCTCGAACTGACCACCTCCCTCTGGGCGTAGAACGTCCAACGCCGAGCTGATGGCTTCGACCTCAAACGGATCAGAAGTAATTTGTCCAAGATCGAAATCCTTAATCCGGCTCAGTTTAACCTCAAGCTCAACTACCGGGTGAAATCCAATGGCTTCGAGCAAGTCTGAAACGTCAAATGTATCTCGACCATCAGAATCAAAGAAGTTTCTGAGGTTTTCCGAGACTACCTTGGTAATTCCGGTGGGGGATACTCGAAAAACCTTTCGATTCTTGCTGCTTCGCTCAAATCGCACAAACGGCGTATTTGCAACGGCTGCAGTCCGTTCGGGCCATCTCCCAATAGAACGCGCTACTTTCACTAGCCTTCTGGTTTTTCCACACCCGTTTGGGCCGACAAAGAAGGATATACGTGTCATGCTTTTGTCAAAGTAATAGTTTTCCAAGGTTCTTGGATGCAGACGTCACCCAAGTGCAGCGGAACACATTTTTGTGTTGAGTGCCAGCTTCTAAACGGGCTGCTCCTACGGAATACAATTGGGTTGGTGGATTGCGCTTCATTGGCTGCTTATCTAGCAGCGGACTTGTTGCTGAGTTCATCTCTGAGACTTCGAGACCTTCGCCTTACCCCTACAGCGTGGGTAGCTGACACATCCAAGAAACGGACCATATCGCCCCCTCCGCTCGACCAGCCATCCATCTTGGCAGCTGGGGCAACTCTGGTATTCGGCACCGCAAGAGCATTTGCTTAGACCGGTTCGTTTGTTCCGAACTGGCAGGCCAATGCCGCAGGAAGAACAAGCGTTCAAAGAATGTCCGCAGTGCGTGGCATGTTCACACCTGTACCATGTCCGGCCATCTTTGGTCGGGACAGGTATCAGATGCCCACCACATTCGCCGCAAGTATGGTTGAATTCTACTTGGTCGTCCGCGCCGGTTGTCCCGTACTCAGGATCATCCAACAACTCGGAAACGAAGGCTGATTGCTTTGAAGCTGAACCCATTAGAGTCACGGATTTTCGGGCGCGTGTCTTCTCGGTCCTTCCGGTCGCCCAGCACTGTCATATTGAGCGGCGAAAGGTATTCCTCGCCGCCCTTGATGCCCTTCAGGTTTTCCCATGCGCGAATGTCGTTTGGGCTGAGCCAGCCCCATTCGCGGCCGATGCGATAGGCCTCATAGCGCGCTTTCATATCGCCGCGCATCAGGCCCGCCAGATCATGCTCCACAAAGTATCGCTTGCGCCCCTCAGAGGTCAGCAGGGCCACGTTCATCACTTGTTCGACGCGGCGCGCCATGGGTGCCAGACAACGCACCACCAGCGCCCGGCTCTCACCGTCCACATTCGAATAGGTGGCGTTGTCGGTGATCCCTACAACGGTCGGCGGGACGCTGAACGTGCGGGCCACATCCATATTGGAGAGCTTGCGACTGTCTAGAAACTCGGCGTCCTTGGCGGAAATGCTGAGGCTTTTCCAATCAAGGCCACCATCCAGTACCAGAATGCCAGAGGTCTCGGCCTGACCTTCCACGCGATCGCGCATCTTTTGGAGCGCATCAGCCTTGCTGTCGCTGTTGATCTTCTGCGGGAACACCAGTGCGCCCTCGGCGCGAAACGCGCGGCTTGCCTGACGTGCGGCCTGATCCTGTTGGGTCAACGCCAGAGAGAAGGTTTCGCGGGCCAATTGGATCGGTGAGACGCCCATGACACCATCTTGGGACAGGCGATATTTCAGGTGCAGCACTTCCTCTTGGATCAACACCTTGGAGGTGCCGCGCGCATCGGTGACACGATACCGCAAGCGGCCAGTGTCCAGCTTCTCCACAGTGACGGTGGACGGGTGCAGTGGGTAGAGCCCGATGACCTGGCCGCGCATGTTCGTTTCGATCCGGGCGAAGGCATTGCCCATGGTCAGCAGGGACACAAGCAAGAACTCACGCCCCTCAAAAGCGGTCATCTGCGGATTAAATTGATCGTGCAAAACGCCATGCAGAGGGTGGCTCGTTGCGCGTTCACGCCTGCCGTTGGCGCTGCGCTCATAGATATTCATCGGCATCGCGGCGAGGTTCTGGCTGATAACGGAAATGCAGGCCTGTGCCACGGCCAGGCCAGAGGCGCGGGAGGGGTCCACAAAACCCGCACCGTTTGCGCGCTGACCCAGAAACTCGGCAAGGGCCGGATCTGAGGTCGTGACGGCCTCGCGCTTTTCACGCCCAAGGAAACGGGAAATTAGGCTCATTTCAGCAACTCCAGAATGCGCAGGCGGCGGGCGGCGGCATTCCGCATGGGGACCCCGATGTGGTGATGCCAGAGTGGACCTGACCGTTGCTACTCGGAAATGCGCTCGGCTTCCTTAATAGCGTCCGGGGCCGTCGAGCGCAGCCTACCCTTATAATGGCGGTTAGTTGCGAGCAGCCGGGATCGTGCAACTCGCGACCGTGCTATGGCCATGGCAAAGGCTAGAAGACGTGTTCTGAAAGGTGTTGCGCGCGCATAGCGCATGCGGATTTGCAGCGTCGTGAGTTCCGTTCTGCACTTAAAGTGTTGTGCCGCATTTGGCGATCGACCTACCGAAGCCGACAGTCATGTAACTGGTAGCATCGGTGCGGCGTACTGGCCGCCGAGGTGAGTTTGGCTGCCCGGCAGAGCGGCCCAGAGCCGACATTGGCGTATCTTGCGGCTAACGGGAGCTTCGAGCCCAAGTTGACCGATGCTGCGCGGCGCACAAAGGTCTGCTATGATGAAAAAATAGAAAAACTGTCTTTTTTCGTGGTTGGCAGTAGAAATTTCCAAGGGGTCGAGGATGCACGAACCGAAGGGTCGTCTGACCGACATATTCAGCCTTCCCAACGATGGTTCTGGGCAACCTCAGTCGGTTCTTATGCTTGATCAACTTACCCACGTTCCCGTGATTGGGGATGTGCTTCAGGTGGCAGATCGTAACTTGTCGATTGCACAAGTTGATAGGCAGCGGATGCGAAGCTGCCTTACAGGTTGGCCGCTGATTGGCCTTGGCAGTATCGCAGTATTGGTCAACGAGCCAACGGAGGAATTGAAACCCTTAGCAAGGCATCCAGACCGTCTTTGGGTAACTTGGAAACCAAAAGCGGATTTGCCGTGGCATTTTGAGACTGACGACCTCCCCAAGTTCATCCGACTGAATGAAGACTGGAACGCTCATCCGAATGATGCGGGTCTCAGGCTTGAAGAGCGCGGAGATGAGTTGATTGCCCGCGTGAAACCAAATCCTTACGCTTATCGCCAATATGAGAACATCCCCGAAATCGCTGTCAGCTTCGTAAACTGCTCCAAATATCGCGTGACTTCAGTAAACGACGAAGGCTGGTATTCAGGCCAGTGCCGCTTCGGTGGGCTTGCGCCAGAATGGGGTGAGTTCTACGAAATATCAGGCAACGTCCAAGACAACATGAACTCTACGCCTTGGATTAAGATGGAAGGCGTCGGGGCAAAGCATTTTCATTTCTATTTGAAAGATGAAACCCTCGAAATCAAAGCACAAGATTGGGTGTTGAAGTCCGAAAGCTGACCTTCGGACGGCGACGTCATGAACGGCAGCAAAGTCCCGCTTAACGGTCGTAGGCCCCGAAAAACTTCGCTCTGCACCGCCGCAAGTCCGCTTCGAGCCCATACTACTAAATGCCGCATAGCTTCTGAATGTCCGCTAAGCTCCTGCGGTCATTGACATTGACTAGAAAGCTGTTCGTTATGTAGAGGGTTGAGAGCGACGACTTAGGCAATGTGGACCTTCGCGCGAAAGATTTATTCGGAGTTTAAGATGGTAGCTTTTGTAGAAATCCAAGACGAAATGGTGAACGAATCATATTCGAGCTTTCGCCCGCTGTGCATTTTGCTTGAGAAGTTTCAACATCAACTTCCGCACAAGGAACTTCCGTTCCCCCTGCAGTTGGCATTTATAATCGAAGCAATAGTTAAAGAACATCCACATCTTATGTACAACGGCGGAAAGATACCGAGCTGGATGTTTGGGGAACTTATTCTATTCATTGTTGGGCAGGAAAGCAAAAATGAGGGATTTCTTGGCTCCCATTATAAAAAATTGCGGGGAGCTATTGAGATCAGTGCCTTCTCTTCGAAGTGGAAGGAGTACGAAGCACTTGCGCAGCATTCTCAGTGGAGCTCCATGGTTTTGAAAAAAAACGAGCTAGTATGGAGAATTTTATTGCTCAAGAAATAGAGCGCTTATCAGGCGCAATACTTGAGATCGAGTACGGAAAGGCAATCGCAACCACTATGGAAGTGGAGAGCGAGACGGGTATCTATATTCCTGACGGTAACACCGTCCGAACCTCTAAGGGTGGAAGCCAAGAGACACTGATCCAAGACAAACCTAAAAAAGGTAGTGCTAAAAAAGGTAGTGTTGATCCCGAGAAGTTTCACACAAATTCATTCAAGAGACTTAATGATTATGCCAAATGTAAAGAGGCCCTTAATGTTGCTACATGGGTTTGCGCTTTCACGCTGATGTTGGAAATTTCGATGTCAATTTTTTCGCAAGCTACCGAACTTACTACATTGATCGAAAAATAGGCGAATGTGCTCAGAATTTTTTAATGCTTACATTGGCGCAAGTGCAGCAAATTCACACTTTGTCCGCTCTGTCGACCTTGACCTCCCGCATCAGTACCAGTTTGGTGTGCTGGTGCGGAGAACGGCGGCTTTGAGCCCTCTTCGACCCATGCTGCGTGACGCACGAATGGCCGCAGTGGAGACAAGGCGGCGTCAGTAGTGTAAGGCCGGATTTATGGATACTCATCACAAAGCCAGTCTGTTTCAGCCGCTTGAACTGCCCTGTGGGGTGATTTTGAAGAACCGCATCGGCAAGTCGGCGATGTCGGACTCGCTTGGCGACGGGCGCGGCGATCCGACCGATGCACAAATCCGGCTTTACGAACGTTGGGCGGAAGGCGGGCTTGCCGTCTCGATCGTCGGTGAGGTGCAGGGCAACCCGCATTTCGCGGAGAAGCCTGGAAACCTCGTCCTCGGGCCAGCTTCCGATGTTGAGAGGTTCAGGGCGCTCGCCCGTGCTGGTTCTATAAACGGGGCGCAGCTTTGGCTACAGCTCGGCCACGCCGGTGCAATGGCTCATCCTCCGATCAGCGATCCCAAGGGGCCAAGCGCGCTCGACATCCCCGGCCTGACTTGCTCGGCGCTGACTCTGAAAGAGGTCCGTGACCTGCCGTCAGAGTTCGCCCGAACCGCCCACATGGCGAAGAAGCTGGGCTTCGGCGGCGTGCAGATTCATGCGGCCCATGGCTTCCTGCTGTCTCAATTCCTGTCGCCGTTGTTCAACCGGCGAGACGACAAATATGGTGGGTCCGTCACAAACCGCATGCGGTTGTTGCTGGAGGTTGCGCATGAGGTCCGCACTGCGGTCGGGCCAAGCTTCCCGATCGCGGTCAAGCTGAACGCGACCGACCAGTTGGAGGGTGGCTTTCACGAGGATGATGCCCTCGCTGTGGTCGCGGCTCTGGACGAAACGGGGATCGACCTGATCGACGTCAGCGGCGGGACATATTTCCCAGGTGCCAAGTCCGCCTCAGACAGCGCAGGCAGTGGCCCCTACTTTTTCGACTTCGCCGAACAGGCCCGCCCTCTGACCGACAAACCGCTCATGGTAACGGGCGGGTTCAAGACCTTAAGGCAGGTGACGGGTGCCCTTGATCGGGGCATTGACATGATTGGCCTCGCGCGCGCGCTTGTGCTCGACCCGTCCCTTCCGAGCAAATGGCAATCTGGCGCAGTGGATGATCCAGACTTTCCACGATTCCAAGACCCACCAGAGGGCGGAATTACCGCGTGGTATACGATGCGACTGACGGAGATCGGCGAAGATCGCGAAGAAGCGAAAGTCGGGGATCTGCACGAGGCTGTCCGGACCTACGAGGCTCGTGACGAGGTTAGGAGCGGCATTTGGAAGGAACGCGCTTGGGAGTGATCTGCCATTGAGATCAATGAGCGACTAAGCGATACCAGTCATTCGATACCGGACCACGAAAGGGTGCTTTGTCCGCCCTGCCGACCTTCATCCGACCGGTCGCCGACGACCGTTCTTCCTTTACGGCAAGGTCGTTCATCCTTTTCCATTTCAGCGATGAAGTCACGTTCACGCTCAGTCAGGTCAACGAAACGGGAAAGGCGGCTGACAAGGCAGCTTTCAATATCTTTGGTCATTCCGGATCTTATCATAATTCATCACGGCCACCGCGCCTATACCGCAGTGCCGCACTACAAAGACAGGTTTTACCTTGAACAAAAGTCTGTCCGCAATAGATCTGCTCAACTTCAACCTTTCCGACACCGGTCCACCACTCCGCGTGTTTCTACAAGTCGGATTTAAAAAGCACTTCTGGCTTGGCGCTCCATTGCCCCACTTGGCTACGCTCACAGGTTCTGACATGCCATCTGTATCGTATCCAGGAAGCAGCCACATTCGCATAGGACGAAATTTGACAATCTTTGAAATGTTGCTTTCAAAGGATCTTTGTGATCGTCGTATGACCAATAGTGCGGTCCGCGATCCGTGTTTGGAATGCAGCCTTGTGGGCTGGCAGGCCCGGATTGATCGCCATTCGCAAGGCGTGGATTGCGAGGCTAAGTTCCATTCGGTCGTTGGCTGCCCATGGGAACAGCATTTGGCTTGAAGTCCCGCGTCCATTTCGCCGGCATCGATTGTTCCGTTGGTCGCGATCATGCTCTGATGCGCTTGGCAGTTTTTCGACGCAAGTCCAGAAAACCGTGCGCTTTACTTTCCACTGCGGCTGAGCTACGCCGCCTCTCGTGTCTTTGAAGAAGCTAGCAATCATCGGGCTCGGCCCCAGGGGGCTGGCCGCCGCCGAGGCGGCGCTGGCGGTTGCTCCTGACCTGCGCCTCTGCATTTTTGAGCCAGGCCCGTACCCGGGCGTCGGACCAAACTTTCGTCCAGACGAAGCGCCCGAGTGCCTGTTGAACCTGCCGGTTCGCGAGCTTGATCTTGGTGCGCCGCGTTTTGCCGACTGGTTGGGGGGCGCGCCCGAGGCCTACCCGCCAAGGGCAGAGGTGGGCCGCTACCTGACGGAGCGCTGGCATAGACTGCGACCACACGTTGAACATGTCCCCGCCACCGCCGTGTCAGCGCATTATGATCGCGGCTGGATCGTCGATGGCCGCGGGCCGTTTGACAACCTGCTTCTGACGCAAGGCCAGCCCCCGGTGACGCGAGATGCGCAGGCCGCCCGCTGGAGCGCGCATGCCGCCGCGCAAAGGCTGACCTTCCTCGACGCCTACCCGACAACGGCGATCCGCTCCATCGATTGGAGCGGGCGGGTCGCGGCGCTGCGCGGGCTCGCACTCTCGGCGCTGGATGTGATCGCCCTGCTCACGCTGGGGCAAGGCGGCAGAATGGATGGCGACAGCTATCGTGCCTCGGGGCGGGAACCGAAGCTCATCGTGCCGTTCTCCCTTGACGGGATGCCTCCTTTTCCGAAACCAGCCAATGCCGATATCGACGCCCTCTTTGATCCGCTCCCAACCGAGCGGCGCGCTGTCATCAGCGCGGTCACGCGGGCACTGACGCTTTCGCCGGATGCTGCGGTCCAGTGCCTGACCGATGCCCTTGCGCCGATCGTCGCGCGCATCACCAGCACCGATCCCCAGCCGTGGCTCGCCGCTGAGCGCGACGCGCCCGGCGCGCAAGAAGGCGCTGACCCGGCGTCCGCGCTCGAGATCGGCCTCTCGATGGCGGAAGGGCAGCGCGCGCCCTCAGTCGGTTATGCCGTCGGGCAGATTTGGCGAAAACTACAACAGGATGTGCGGGGTCCGTTTGCGGCGTGCGGCGGCAGTTGCGAGACCCGCTCCGCGCTGGTCGCTTTTGAAAATGGGCTCAAGCGCTATTCCTACGGCCCGCCCGTACGCAGCGCCCGCCTGCTTCGGGCCCTGATCAACAAGGGCCTGGTCCGTCTGGCCGTTGCGGAGGACCCGTCGATCGTACTGGAGCGTGGTGGGTGGCGGCTGGATGACAAGATCCTTGCCGACGTGATGATCGATTGCGTTCTTCCTGGTCCATCGCCCGACGATATCACCGATCCCTTGGTGCGCGGTTTGCTCCACGCTGGACACCTAAAAGTCGACTGCGGACTGAAACCGGTGACGGCTGGGCTCTCCGTGCTCGGCCGTACGACCGAAGGTCAAAGGTGGGCAACGGATTCGCTCATCGACTGTTTTGGCGACGTGACCGTTGAGTGGGCCAGAAAATCTGTCGGTAACTCAAAAAAGGTTTGAGCTTTCACAGGCACGACACAGGAAGGCGCAGAGAATAGAGGCATGGCAAACCGTTTCTGATGCTGCCAAGCTTGTTCCGGGCCTATGTCGGCACCTACGCTTCCATATGTATCGGGCTCCCCTTGGCCCAAACTTCGCACCTATCCAGGCCGAGGCCGCCATGCGCATCATTTTGATCTTGTTGCTTTTGACGACCGCACCCGTGTCGGCCCAGACGCCTGCGGACGCGGGCGGTGAGGTGACCTCTACCGATCAGGTGGTGGATGTAGAGCCGGGGCTTGCGGATACCCGCATCGCGGAGCGGATCGCGCAGATACTTGATGCTACGGGGTGGTATTCGGACGCATCTGTGCGCGTGGATGACAGCATCGCGTTTCTCGACGGCACTACAACGACGACCGAGCGCAAGACTTGGGCGCGCGATCTGGCCGCCAAGACAACGGGGGTTGTCGCCGTGGTCAACAGGATCGAGGTGGAACAAGCGGTCGAGCTGACCATCGACCCCGCCGTGCGCGAGGTGCGCGTGCTCAAAGATCAGTTGCTAGCGGCGCTGCCCTCCATCGCACTGGCCCTGCTGATCCTGCCGCTGGCGTGGTTCACCGCGCGCGTGGTGCGCCGCTTGTTGAGTTGGTCGTTGCGGGGGCGCACGCGATCGCCTTTCATCGCCGACATTCTGGCACGGCTTGGTGCGCTTCCGGTGCTGTTGCTAGGGCTCTACCTCGTGCTTCAGATTGCGGGGCTAACCCAGCTGGCGCTATCGGTGGTGGGCGGCGCCGGGGTTCTGGGGATCGTCATTGGCTTTGCCTTTCGCGACATTGCCGAGAACTTCCTCGCTTCACTGCTGCTCAGCCTGCGCCAACCCTTTGCGCGGGGCGATCTCATCAACGTGGCTGGGCAATCCGGAGTAGTTCACAGCATGAACACACGCAGCACGGTGCTGGTGTCAGTCGAGGGCAATCACATCCAAATCCCCAATGCGACCGTCTTCAAGTCGATTATAGAAAACCTAACCGCAGTACCCCGCCGCCGCGGAGAGCTGGATCTGGGCATCGGCTATGACGCGGCGATCAGCGACGTGCAGCGGATCGTCAATGTCGTGCTCAGTGCCGAACCGGGGGTGCTGAAGCACCCCGAGCCGATGGTGCTGGCTGACACGCTTGGCGCTTCAACCGTGAACGTCAAGATCTACTACTGGTTTGATGGCGCTCAGATTTCACCGCTCAAGTTACGCAGCGCGCTGGTCCGGCAAATCAAACAGACTTTGATGGATGCAGGCATCTCCATGCCTGATGAAGCGCGCGAGATTATCTTCCCCGAAGGCATCCCACTGCAACAGGGGTCTGGAACAACGCCCGAAACCATACCCGCGCCCAAGGAGGGTCGATCTGAGATGGATGACGACCTTAGCACGGAGGACGATCTTGAAGAGCAACTGCAGGTACCAATCGAAGGATCAAACGAGACCGATTTGCTGCGCTGAGAGCGGCTGGTCTTGCGCAGAGCTCATCTGTGTTCTACATATGTTCTCATGAGGCGCACACTCCAAGAAAAGCTGGCGATCCTGTCGGATGCTGCCAAATACGATGCCTCCTGCGCGAGTTCCGGAACCACACGGCGGGATTCCCGCGCGGGTGGAATCGGCAGTGCCGGGGGCAGCGGGATCTGCCACGCCTACACGCCTGATGGGCGCTGCATCAGCCTGCTGAAGATCCTGATGACCAATTTCTGCATTTATGACTGCGTCTATTGCGTCAATCGCGTTTCAAGTCGGGTGGAGCGGGCGCGCTTCACCCCCGAAGAAGTTGTAACGCTGACGTTGGAATTTTATCGGCGCAACTACATTGAGGGGCTGTTTTTGTCGTCGGGCATCATTCGCAGCCCGGACGATACGATGACGGATATGGTCCGCATCGCGCGAATGCTGCGCGAGGAGCATGGCTTTAAGGGCTACATCCACCTCAAGACGATCCCTGAGGCCGCGCCGGAGTTGATTACCGAAGCCGGACGCTATGCTGATCGTTTGTCGATCAACGTGGAACTTCCCAAAGACGACAGTGTCGCCAGGCTTGCGCCGCAGAAACAGCCCAAGGGTATCCGCGCCGCCATGAGCCACGTGCGTGAAACACGCGCCGCCAGCAAAGTGGCCAGTCATCGCGGCAAGCGTCCGGCGCGCTTTGCCCCCGCCGGGCAGTCGACCCAGATGATCGTTGGGGCAGACGGCACGTCGGACCGCGATATTCTGGGCACGTCCACACGGCTTTATCAGGGCTACAAGCTAAAGCGGGTCTACTATTCGGCCTTTTCCCCGATCCCCGACAGCTCCGCAATGCTGCCGCTGATCCGGCCGCCGTTGATCCGGGAACACCGGCTTTATCAGGCCGATTGGCTGATGCGATTTTACGGATTTGATGCGGCGGAGATCACGTCCTCTACCAAGGGCGGTAATCTGGATCTGGAGATCGACCCAAAGCTCGCCTGGGCGCTGGAGCATCGCGCACAGTTTCCCGTGGATGTGGCCCGCGCGCCGCGCGAATTGCTACTGCGCATTCCGGGGTTTGGAACACGCACCGTGCAACGTATCCTTGCCGCGCGGCGTTCCGGGCCGCTGCGCTACGCGGATCTGATCCGCATCGGCGCGCGGGTGAAACAGGCCGAGCCGTTCATCACGCTGCCCGACTGGTCGCCTGGCGCTTTGACCGACAGCGCCGGACTGCGCGCGCGCTACGCGCCACCGCCCGAGCAACTCAGCCTGTTCGCATGATCCAGATCGATCTGCCCGTTCTGGGGCGCGCAAAGGCGTGGCGCGAGGCCGCCCGGTGTCTCGCCAGCCACGGGATTGCGCCGGAGGAGGTTGACTGGCAGGGCGGCACCCTCTTTGGCGGTGACCCTATTCCCGATGCGGACGGCCCGCGCGATCTTCGTGTGCCCAAAAGCTTTGTTCAACTGTCGGGCAGCGTCATCTGCCATACCGACCCGGAGGCGCCTGCCTTGCTGTATCAGGCGCTTTGGCGGCATCAGAATGACCGGCGTTCGCTCGGAAATCCCGCCGATCCTCTGACCCGTCGGCTTGACCGGCTGGCAAAGGCCGTGGGACGCGACATTCACAAGATGCACGCCTTCGTCCGGTTTCGCGAATTTCCCACGGACGGCGCGCGCCGCCGCTTTGCCGCGTGGTTTGAGCCAGACCACCGCATTGTGGAGGCCGCTACTCCCTTCTTCGCGCGCCGCTTCGCCGATATGGACTGGATCATTGCGACCCCTTTCGGAACGGCGCGGTTTTCAGACGGTCAGCTTGATTTTGATCTGCCGGGGCCGCGCCCGGACCTGCCGGAGGACGCGTCAGAGGTGCTTTGGACCACCTATTTCACCCATATATTCAACCCTGCGCGGGTGAAGGTCGGGGCAATGAAATCCGAAATGCCGGTGAAGTACTGGAAAAACCTCCCCGAGACCCGCTCGATCCCGGCTATGTTGCAAGACGCCGAAGCGCGCGTGCAGCGGATGCGGGACGCGCTGCCGACAGAACCTCCCAAACGCGCGGCGCGGATCGCGGCAATGCCTGCCACGCTCGATCAGACGCGTGCGGTGGCCGAGACTTGTTCGGGCTGTGACCTTTGCGCTCCGCGACGGATGGTCTGGGGTGAAGGGCCCACCGACGCGCCCCTGATGATCGTCGGGGAAGCACCCGGCGATCACGAGGACCAGCAAGCCCGGCCTTTTGTCGGCCCGGCTGGCCAGCTGTTGCGCGCCGCGATGGCAGAGGCGGGATGCCCGCCCGCTTATCTGACCAACGCCGTGAAACATTTTAAGTTTAGTCAGCGTGGCAAGCAACGGCTGCACCAAAGCCCGACGCGCGGCGAGATAGACCATTGCCGCTGGTGGCTGGACCAGGAACGTCGGCTGATCCGGCCTCGGCTAACCGTCGCGCTTGGCGTGAGCGCCGCATTTGCACTGACCGGGCGTCGCGCGGCGCTGACGTCGCGACGTGGGACACTGGAGCCGGCAATCCGAGGCGGTGACGTCCTCATTACCTGGCATCCCGCAGCAATCCTGCGCGCGCGATCACGTAGCGAGGAGATGCGCGCCGAACTGGCAGCCGATCTGAGCCGCGCTGCGGGGCTTGCGAAGGAACGAATGGCCGCGCAGGGCGTTAGAGGTGCGACAAGCCTTTAACAAAGGGGAAACCTCATGACCGACACACAAGAATTCTGGGACCGCCTCGCCAATGTGCGCGCAGGACTGATGGAGGTGAATGGCCGCCTCATTCCCATGTCGCCAAACTGCGCCCCCGAGGATGGGTGCATCTGGTTCCTGACCGCGCGCGGCACCGACGCAGCCAACGCTGCGCAATCCGGGAAAGAGATCCGCTTTGCCATTTGCGATACGGACGCAGGGCTGCATGGCGTTGTCAACGGCACGCTACAGCTGTCGGAAGATCGCGAAAAACTGTCCGAGGTCTGGAATTTCGTCGCCGCCTCTTGGTTCGAGGGTGGAAAGAATGATCCTGATTTAGCTCTGGTCCGGATGACGCCCAAGACCTCCGAATTGTGGCTCAGCCCCAAAAGCGGCATGGTGTTTCTCTATGAAACTCTGAAGGCCAATCTGACTGATACGCAGCCCGACGTGGGCCGTCATGTCACGGTGACATTTTGAACCCAGCGGAGATCCTCATAAACCGACCCGAGGGGCTTCACTGCCCTTCGGGCGTTTTCTGTGTAGACCCCATCCATCCAGCGCCCCCTGTGCGCATTCCCCATGGCCATACCCATCACGCCCGCGCGGTACATGGCGTGGTGATGGCGGCTGCGCAAACCCCTGATATCATGTCGATCCGCTGTGAAGAGGGCTTTGCCGGGGCGCGACAAGTGGCGCAGAGCCCGCATGACGTCGGCGGCGTTACACTGTCCTTTCACCCTGCAGGTGATGTGCCGAGCTTGTCCGATGTCAGCACCACTGAGACGGTTAAGCTCGAAGTAAAAAGAGAAGGTTTCTCGCGCATCGCAACCACTGCCCGCCGAGGCGCGCATGTACATCCGTAATATCGTTCGTCGCGCAAAGCTGCCGGCCAACATTTTAGCGCACAAATTCTGTGGCGGCAGAATGGCAGTTTAGGGATATACAAGCCATCAATGCGATCAATGCGGTCGTAATCGCTTGCGCCACCCATAAAACAACCCGCGCTTACTTAGCGGTTCGAACAGCGCATCCGGCCCTTCAGGATCGAGAATTTCATTGTCGGCCAACCATTCTTCAATGTCGCTCAACTCTGGTATTTCGAATGCCTGCAGTGTTCGCCCGCTCGTCTCACCACGCAAAGCCTCGATCACAGCAATCAGCGATCCCGAGCTCTTCAGTCGGCGTGCGACCTCGTCCGGTGTCGTCGCAAGATGTTCCGCGATCAGATCGTTCCGCAGCAGTGCAATCTCCTCGCACAGCTCTGCATTTTCTGGACCTACTCCACTGAGGACTACATCACATTCCGTATCAAGCCGCAGTGAGCGGTTATTGAAATTCGAAGACCCGACACGCAGAAACTGGTTGTCTACAACCATCACCTTTGCATGCACGTAGATCTCGGCACCTTGTGCGGTCACAGGATGATAGAGGCGAAACCGGTCATGCTTGTCAATCCGACGCAGGGCCTCAAGTAGCCGCGCTCGCGCGCTGTCCATTGCTATAGGCTCGAGCCATCCTTCGGCGGAAATTGGGTTAACGATGACGATCTCCGGGCCGTCCACCTCAACCAGTCGCTTGGCCACAGCATGGGCGATACGACGCGATGCAAAATACTGGCTTTCGGCGTAAATCCAACGCTTGGCACTCGCGATGAGGTCGAGATACATATCCTCGATTTCATGCAGTGGCGCGACATCCGACATCTCCGGTTGCGTGCGCGCTATGGCCAGTTCCACATTTTTGAAATTTGCTTCAAGCGCAGGCGGCCAGCACTCATGGTTGTCACCTGCTGGCTTCAGTGTTTCACCCGTTGCGATCTTCCATCGTTTGCGGGCCAGATCGCCCATCGCGCGTGCCGCTGCTCCGTCAAATGCGCTGGTGGCGTCATGCCATGGCCCATAGGGTTTACCATCCGGGTCAATGCGGCCGGGATCGTTATCTTCATGGTCACGCCGATCCCAACGTCCAACAGTCATATCAATACCACCGCAAAATGCGATGCAATCATCAATCACCACGATTTTTTGGTGGTGCGAACTGGCAAACGGATGGGCACCGTCAAGCTTCAGCATGATTTGTTTGTGCCACTTCCAGCGCAATATCGTAGAGAGCGTGTTGCCACGAAACATGGCCTGAAAGGCGCCCGTGTCCCAGCGCAACAGTCGAATTTGAAGTGCCGGCGATCTGTCAGCAAGCCATAACATGAAATCGCCAAGCTGCTCCGGTCCTTCGCCTTCTCCCAAACTGATGCGGGCATCAAAATCCCAACCAATCAGCATAATACTATGCCGCGCTCTAAGCATCGCAGCGCGAACAGCGACAAAGTAATTTTCAGCGTCTACGATGAAAGCGAACCTATCGGCTTGCTCAAGACGCCAGCAATTCCGTCCCGGTTCCAACTTCATGCGCCTGTATCCTGCTGTAATATCGTCAGCACCTCATCAAGATCCACACCCGCGTTGCGCACCACAAGTCGCCACAGGGCGGTCAGCGCTTCAGTGCGCGTGCTCCGCCGACAAGAATGCAGGCCCCTGCAACCCCAGCGACCAGATACCCTAGCACACCCCCAAAGGACACGCCCAATAGGCCAAACAAAAAACTCGCTACGGCTGCGCCGACAATTCCAAGGATGATATTCAAAAATATGCCAGTGTCTGCCTTCATCACCGCAGAGGCAATCCAACCGGCCAGCCCTCCAACGATAATGGCTGCAATCCAGCCAATTCCTGCATCTTCCATGATGGCTCCCTCCCACAGAACTAATCTCATTGAACCCGACCTTATCCGAAGGCGTATGACAGGTTTAATCGTCTTCTAAACGTTCTCAATGGTTGTGATATCATCTCGCCTGGCTTTGTTGCGCGAAGGCATGATGCGGGACATATCTTGTGAAACCAGCGCAATAGCTGTTTTGCATGAGCAGACCCATTGCGCCGGGCTACTAGCGCCAAATCGCAGGGAGAACCATGTCCCGCGTCAAAGACGCGAGATCAAGTTTGTCTTGCGAGTTCGGATACACCCATCGAATCTCTTCGATCTCTGCTCGCGCTTCGACATGATCTTTGAGATGAATGCGAAACATTTCGGCCGTAACGAGGCAGCCGGGCTCATTCGCCGCGGAGGCCGAAAATTGACCGAGTTATTCGGCCTCCTTGGGTTGAAGATCTAGTGCGAGTTCTTCGAAAAGTTCACGGCGAAGAGCGTTCACGGGCGTTTCAAGGCCGTCGATTTTCCCACCGGGCTGCATGAATGCGGACGTTCCACGTTTCCGGACAAGCAAGATTGCTCCATCTTCCCGAAGAATGGCAGCAGCGGCTATGCAAATCTCCATAATGGCGCTCCTCATGATTGGCGCTTCAGGTCTCAGTAGCGCCAGACTTCTGTTTTCCCAATGGCATCTGTGGGTGGCTCCTTTTCTATCAGTCATTGATAATTGCACTTTGGCGCATTCGACGCCATTGGAGCATGAGCCAGCCACCTCGTCCGCTTTGTCCACCGAGCCACCTATCGACAGCGGGCCGATGTTGCAACTGCAGCGAATGGCGGTTTCGGAATGCTGTATAGCAGCGACCGTGGCCGCAGTAGGCAGAAGTAAGGCCGAGTTTACAGAGGTCACTATCTGCGCAGAGCTGCCGTCCTCAACCTTGATGCCAGTGCTGTCGATTAGCAGGTGCAACGGCCCTTTGGAGCCACCATAAGGGATGTTGACGGCGAGGGTCTTCTGGCGGCGGCTCAGCGTGCTGAAGTCGGGCACCGACCAGTCAAGGCCGACCAGGCGCAACAAGCTTTCGCCGAACCCGGTCGTCTGCCGCAGCGCCATGCCAAACAACACCTTCATTGTCACGCAAGTCTGAATGGCAGAATTGTTGTAAGCCTGCTGGCGACCACGCTTGCCTGTCGGCGCAGCCTCCCAGATCGATCTCGGGATCGGACCAGATGGTCAGCGAGCCCCGGCGCTTGAGCGCTTCATTGTAGGCTGGACAGTTTTTAGTCTTGTAGCTTGGGGATGTAGGTCTGCTCATGCGTCCCAGCTACCATGCTGAATTCACGAGATGAATCCCTCACAGGATTTGTGCAACAGAGCCAACTTGAGGTTTAAACGGCTATTCCTGAGGGTTGCATTACGTCGAGCGGTTGATGCGGCAGGCGGCCTTCAGAGCCCGCCCAAAGCGCCGGCAACCACCAAAAGACGAGGGCACGAGGTCGATCATCGTGGCCAACGTGCTTGAACGTGAGTTCGATGCGGATGGCCCGAACCAGAAATGGGTGGCAGACTTCACCTACATCTGGACAGTGGAAGGCTGGCTCTATGTCGCCGCCGTCATTGATCTCTTCTCGCGGCGTGTGGTCGGGTGGTCCATGAGCGACCAGATGACGTCCCAGATGGTCACGGACGCCTTGATCATGGCGATCTGGCACAGAGGTCGACCAAGGGAGCTGCTGCATCATTCCGATCAGGGCAGCCAGTATACCAGTGAACCGTTCCAAAGGCTGATGGCCGATCACGGTATCACCTGTTCGATGAACCGGTCCGGAAATGTCTGGGATAACCCTGCGATGGAGAGCTTCTTCTCATCGCTGAAAAAAACCGAACGGGTCAGGCGGAAAACCTACCGTACAAGAAAACAGGCACGCGCAGATGTATTCGATTATATTGAGCGGTTCTACAATCCGAAGCGGCGGTACTCGACCATCGGGTATCTAAGCCCTATCACGTTCGAGGAGAGAGCTATGAAAGCTTAAACTGCCATCCACGAAACCCGCAACAGGCCAACGTGGCTGACCTTCCATTCCTTCGAAAGGATCACACCATCAAACCGTGGGATCAAACACCTAGCTCGATTGTTGTGGCTCGGAGGTCAGCTGAATTTCGAAACACAAGGAGAGCTGATTGTTGTCCAGATTTCGCTGATACTGGATGTCGCTGGCCAGTTCACGGATCAGGAACCAGCCAAAGCCGCCTTCGGGCAGGTCTTCTAGCGGTGTATCTGCGTCAACCTTGACCGTATTGCCGTCGGGCAGCTTGGCATTTGGAAAGGGAACGCCGGCGTCGCGGATCTCGACCCACAGCCGGTCCGGATGCAGGTTGCAGCGGATCAGGACATCCCCTGCCGCTGTCTCGGCATAGGCATGTTCGACGACGTTGTTGACTGCCTCGGCAAGGGCAATCTGCACCTCGTCGACCCGGGTATCCGGAATACCCATGTTTTTCAGGCGGTCCACCACCGAAACGATACCCCTTCGGGCATCAAGCTCGGTCGCCCTGAAGGAGCAGGCGAAGGTTTCAACCATAGAGTTCGGGCTCCACAAACGGTTGCGTCGGGATCAATGTTCGACGTGTTCAGGGTCCAGAGCGTCCTGAAGCGTATCGAATAGGTTGAAGACGGTATCCATACGGGTCAGTCGAAAGACCTTGTCGACCATGGGGGTCAACCCGGCCAGGTCCAGCCGACGATCCTTGCCAAGCTGTTTCATAGCAGCGACTATGGCGCCCAGACCGCTGGAATCGATGAATTCGACGCTGGACAAGTCTAGAATCACACGCTGGGGACCGGCATCGGTTTCCGTGCGCATGTCTTCCTTGAACTGGATTGCCATGGCTGCATCTATGCGTTGGGCGTTTACGGTTACCACCTGCGCGTCGTCTGCTACCGTGCTCGTTAGGCTCATTGAGTGTTCCTCGGCTCGTCTTACTTGGCACGTACCCTAGACCCTAAGTGTTATCATTCAGTATGGATAGTTGAGAAAATTGGAGAAGAGTTGAAATGGCCAGGATTGTAATCTCCGGGGCAGCCCGGACGCCGATGGGTGGATTCCAAGGCATGTATGACGGTGTCACGGCAGCCGAACTCGGCGGGGCCGCGATCAAAGCTGCATTGCAGCGTTCAGGGGCCACTGCGGTGGACGAAGTCCTGATGGGCTGCGTGCTCTCTGCCGGTCAGGGGCAGGCTCCGGCGCGGCAGGCCGGGTTCGCCGCCGGGCTTGGCGAGGACGTCCCCGCGACCACCTTGAACAAGATGTGTGGCTCCGGGATGACGGCCGCAATGATGGCATGCGATCGGTTGGCGACAGGCGGCGCGGATGTGATGGTGGCGGGGGGCATGGAAAGCATGACCAACGCCCCCTACCTGCTGGCGAAAATGCGCGGCGGGGCGCGGATTGGCCACGGTCAGGTTGTCGATCATATGTTCCTCGACGGGTTGGAAGATGCCTATGACAAGGGCCGTCTCATGGGCACCTTTGCCGAGGACTGCGCCGAGCATTATCAGTTCAGCCGGGAGGAGCAGGACGCCTTTGCGCTTGGGTCGCTCTCGAACGCTCTGGCGGCGCAGGAAAGCGGCGCATTTGCGGACGAAATAACTGAAGTCATTGTGAAAACCCGAAAAGGCGAGGTGGTGACAGACCGCGACGAACAACCCGGCACGGCTCGCCCTGAAAAGATCCCGACCCTCAAACCTGCGTTTCGCGAGGGTGGGACGGTCACGGCGGCAAACGCTTCTTCGATCTCGGACGGTGCGGCGGCGCTGGTCCTTGCAAACGAGGAAGCCGCAGCAGCGCGCGGGCTGCCGGTGCGGGGGTATATTCTGGGTCATGCCAGCCATGCGCAGGCACCGGGATGGTTCACCACGGCGCCTGTTCCCGCGGCGCGAAAACTGCTGACACGGATCGGCTGGGACGTGGAGGATGTTGACCTTTGGGAGGTGAACGAAGCCTTCGCGGTGGTCCCGATGGCCTTCATGCGCGAGATGGGAATCCCGAGAGAGAAGGTCAATGTAAATGGCGGGGCTTGCGCGTTGGGACATCCGATCGGTGCCTCTGGCGCACGCATCATGGTGACGCTTCTCAACGCCCTGGAAAAACGCGGATTGCAGCGCGGCGTTGCAGCAATTTGCATCGGTGGGGGCGAGGGAACAGCGATCGCAATCGAGCGGGTTTGACCTTCGCCGTGCTGGCGATTATGCGCCTCATGACATGCAGGCGGACGGGGGGGCTCGTCCGCTCATATTTGTAAAAGGCAAAACTTTGATGCGGGTAGACTACGACGATCTGGCCAAAACCGTGGCCGCACTGACCGAGGGGGAAACCGACGAGGTGGCCCTGATGGCGACTCTCGCCTGCGAATTGCATCACGCCGATGACCGGTTCGATTGGACCGGGTTTTACCGCGTGACCGCGCCCGAGGTGTTGAAGATCGGCCCCTACCAGGGCGGACATGGATGTCTGGTGATCCCTTTCTCGCGCGGCGTCTGCGGGGCGGCGGCCCGGACCGGCGAGGTGCAGCTGGTGGACGATGTGGACGCCTTTCCCGGCCACATCGCCTGTGCCTCCTCCACCCGATCCGAGATCGTGCTGCCGGTGCGCGCGGCCTCCGGCCGACTGATCGCGGTGCTGGACATCGACAGCGACCAACCCGGCGCTTTCACCACGGAAGATGCCGAGCAGCTGGCCGCAATCCTGCATTCGGTCTTTGGCAGGCTCTGAGCAGGGGCGGGGCTGACCGTCCCGCGTTACCCCAAGCGGATCCGAACACCCGGCCCGACGCTGCGAAGTGTCGGGTTTTTTGTTCGTGAAATTTCTCTTTCATTTTTCACGAGAATCACAGAGGGTGAAAATTGCCTGCAAAATTTCACGAACTTGGACGGTGCCAGTGAATTCCCAATCGCCAACACATACCACCCTGGGCGCCGATCTCAGGGCGTTGCGCCGGGCGCGGGGCATCACCATCGCGGAGCTTGCCGCGCGTATGGGGCGCTCTGTTGGCTGGATCAGCCAGGTTGAGCGGGACATGTCCGAGCCCTCGATCTCAGACCTGCGCGGGCTGGCAAAATGCCTCGATGTGCCGATGTCGATGCTTTTCGCCCACGCCTCCGCCCCGGTCGAGGAACAGGGCTATATCGTACGCTCCGGCGCCCGGCGCCCGATGGGGTCGGGCGAGGAAGGGTTGATCGAGGAACTCCTGTCGCCCGACCTGACCGATGATTTCGAGATGGTGCATTCCACCTTTGCGCCGCAGGCGCGGATGCAATCCGCCGCCCACCGTCCGACACAGGAGGTCGCCTATGTGATCTCTGGCCGCCTCGACCTGCAGATCGGCGCGCGTCACTTTACCGTCGGGGCAGGCGACAGCTTCCGCATCCGCAACGAACCCTTTTTGTGGTCGAACCCCTATGACTGCCCCTGTGTCGCGGTCTGGGTCATCGCACCGCCCGTCTATTGAGGTCCCTGTATGAGCTTTGACGCCTGGATCATCTTTGCCCTGTTCTGGGCCGCCTTTGTCACCACGCCGGGACCCAACGCGGTGAACTGCATCTCCAACGGCATGAACCTGGGGTTTGGCAAGGCCATGCTGGGGGTGCTCGCCATCCTGACGCAGGCGACGATCTTTTTGCTGTTGTCGGCGCTGGGGGTGACGGCGCTGATCGCGGCCTCGCCCACCGGGTTTTTTATCGCGAAACTGGTTGGCGCGGGCTTTTTGGTCTTTCTGGGCATTCGCGGTTGGCGGAATGCAACGAAACCCGTGCCCACGTCCGAGCGTCCGGCGCGGCATGTCTATCTGCATGCGCTGGCGGTGGCGACCATCAACCCCAAGAGCGTCGCAGGTTATCTGGCCGCCTTTTCGCAGTTTGTGCAGCCGGATGTGGCGATCTGGTCGCAGATGGCAGTGATCGTACCGACCGCGCTGGTGCTGACCACGATCAGCTATACGGGGTTTACCCTGCTGGGAGTCAGCATGGGGCGGGCGGCGCTTGCGGCGGCATTCAACGTGTGGATCCGCCGCCTCTTGGCGATCTGCTTTATCGTCTACGGGCTGCTTCTGGGAGCCAGCAGTACGCCCAATCTGGAGGCCGCGTCATGATCCGGGGGCATTGCCTGTGCGGCGCAATCCATTTTGAAACCAACGCCGCGCCGTTGGGGGCGTCGATGTGCCATTGCGGCCAGTGTCGGCGACAGTCGGGCGGCATCTGGTCGTCTGCCTATGTGGCCGAGACGGATCTGACCATCACCGGCAAGGTCAGCTGGTTTGCCTCCAGCGCGGCCGCCAAGCGCGGGTTTTGTGCGCAATGCGGCTCCTTTCTGTTCTGGAAGGCCCATGACGAAGACACCATCAGCTTTGCCCTGGGCGCGGTGGTCGCCCCAACCGGCGTGACCCTGGAAAAGCACATCTTCGTCGCGGCCAAGGGCGACTACTACGAGATCACCGACGGATTACCGCAGAAAGACTGACCGCCGCGGACCGGTCGCACAACCTCTTGAGGGAGCCGAAAATGGCAGATTTTCCAACACGGGCCAGAGTGGTCATTATCGGCGGCGGCGTTGTCGGCTGTTCTGCGCTGTATCATCTGGCCAAGAAGGGCTGGGCCGACTGTGTCCTGTTGGAAAAGAACGAATTGACTGCAGGCTCGACCTGGCATGCGGCGGGCAATGTGCCGACGTTTTCGACCTCCTGGTCGATCATGAACATGCAACGTTATTCGACCGAGCTTTATGCCCGCCTCGGGGCAGAGGTCGACTATCCGATGAACTATCACCAGACCGGCTCCATCCGGCTGGCCCATTCCGCGGAGCGCATGCAGGAGTTCGCGCGCGCGGCGGCGATGGGGCGCTATCAAGGGATGGATATCAAGATCCTGACGCCCGCTGAGGTGAAAGAAATCTATCCTTTTATTGAAACCCACGATTTGGCCGGGGCGCTTTTTGATCCCCATGATGGCGACATTGACCCGGCGCAGGTGACCCAGGCGCTGGCCAAGGGCGCCCGCGATATGGGACAGCGCATTCTGCGCTTCTGCCCCGCCACGGGCGTCACCCAGACCGCAGAGGGCTGGATGGTGCATACCGACAAGGGCGATATTGCCTGCGACTACGTGGTGAACGCGGCCGGTTACTACGCGCAGCGGGTGGGGGAATGGTTCAAACCCTACGGTGGGCGTACTGTGCCGATGATGGTGATGAGCCATCAGTACCTGCTGACAAAAGAGATCCCCGAGATCGAGGCCTGGTCCCAAAAGACCGGGCGCAAATTGCCGCTGCTGCGGGACGTGGATGTCTCTTACTACCTGCGGCAAGAGAAACACGGCTATAACCTTGGCCCCTATGAACCCAACTGCCGGGCCCATTGGGCGACGCCAGACGATCCGATGCCGGATGATTTTTCGTTTCAGCTCTGGTCTGATGATCTGGACCGGATCGAGGATATCGTGACCGATGCCATGGCGCGGGTGCCCTTGATGGCAACCTCTGGGGTCTCGCGCGTCATCAACGGCCCCATTCCCTATGCGCCTGATGGCTTGCCGCTGCTTGGCCCGATGCCGGGTGTCAGACAAGCCTTCGAGGCCTGCGTGTTTACCTTCGGGATTGCTCAGGGCGGTGGCGCGGGCAAGGTGCTGGCGGAATGGATCATCGACGGGCAGACCGAATGGGACATGTGGTCCTGCGATCCTCGCCGCTTTACCGATTATACCGACCCGGACTATTGCGTGCAAAAGGGGATGGAGACCTACGGCCACGAATACGCCATGCATTTCCCCCATCACGAATGGCCCGCCGGACGGGACCGCAAACTGTCGCCGGTGCATGCGGTGGTGAAGGCCAATGGCGGTGTCATGGGCGCCTATAACGGGTGGGAGCGGGCGAACTGGTTTGCCAAACCCGGCGACGACACCTCTGAGGAGGCGACCCAGACCTGGGGGCGCGCAGGCCCCTGGCAGGTCCGTATTCGCGCGGAATGCGAGGCGGTGCGCGACCATTGCGGGGTGCTGGATCTGCCCGGATTTTCGCGGTTCCGGCTGTCCGGCGTCGGGACGGCAGAGGCCTTGCGCGGGCTGATTGCGGGCGGGTTGCCCAAGGTCGGCCGCATGAACCTGGTCTATATTGCCGACCGCCGTGGCCGACTTCTGACAGAAATGTCCTGCCTGCGTTTGGACGCGGATGAGTTCATCCTGATCACGGCCGCAGCGGCGCAATGGCACGACGGCGACATCCTGCGCGCTGCCATGCCTGCCGACGTCCGCGTCGAGGATCTGACCAGGACCCGCGACACCCTGATCGTCACGGGTCCAAAGGCGCGCCAGGTCCTGACGCCGCTGACCGACGGCGACCTCAGCCTTGGTTGGCTGACCCATCAGGCCGCCACCGTCGCGGGCCGGCCCGCGCATCTGGTCCGGGTCTCGTTCGCCGGGGAACTGGGCTGGGAGATCCACGCCCTCAATGCCGATATGCCGGACATCTATGCGGCGATCCTTGCCGGCGGGGCGACGCCCTTTGGCATGTATGCGCTGAATAGTTTGCGGATGGAAAAAGGCTACCGCGCCTGGAAGGGCGACCTGTCAACCGACTATAGTTTGCTCGAAGCCGGGTTGGAGCGTTTCGTCAAGCTGGACAAGCCGCAAGACTTTCCCGGTAAGGCCGCTTTGCAGGCCGAGGCACAGCGCGGGGTGGCCAAACGGTTTGTTACCCTGATCGTCGATGCGGCAGAGGCCGACGCGCCCTATATGTCCTGTCTCTACAAGGATGGCGACATCGTCGGCGAGACCACCTCTGGCGGGTGGGGCTATCGGGTCGGGGCCTCCATCGCGCTGGGCATGGTGCGCCGCGATCACGCCCAGCCGGGCACCGAACTGGAGGTCGAAATCTACGGCCAGATGTACCGCGCCGTGGTCCAGCCCGATCAGCCGCTTTGGGATCCGAAAAATGAAAGGTTGCGTGCATGACTGAACGTCCGCAAACGGCGCGTGTCGTCATTATCGGCGGTGGTGTGGTGGGCTGTTCGGTCGCCTACCATCTGACCAAACTGGGTTGGACAGATGTGGTCCTGCTGGAGCGCAAGCAGCTGACCTCGGGCACCACCTGGCACGCGGCAGGGCTGATCGCGCAACTGCGGGCCACGGCGAATATGACCAGGCTCGCCAAATACAGTCAGGAACTGTACGGCGCGCTGGAGGCGGAAACCGGGGTTGCGACCGGGTTCAAACGCTGCGGCTCCATCACGGTGGCCCTGACCGAAGAACGGCGCGAAGAGATCTTTCGTCAGGCCGCCATGGCCCGCGCCTTTGGTGTCGAAATCGAGGAAATCGACCCGACCGAGGTGAAAGCCCGCTACCCGCACCTGAACATCGACGGGGTGACGGCTGGCGTCTGGTTGCCGAAAGACGGGCAGGGGGACCCGGCCAATATCGCGCTGGCGCTTGCCAAGGGCGCGCGCCAACGTGGCGCAATCATACAGGAACGGACAAAGGTCACCGGCCTGACACGGCAGGGGCGCCGGGTCACAGGTGTTGACTGGCAATCCGATGACGGCGCAGAGCAAGGCCATATCGCCTGTGACATGATCGTCAACTGCGCCGGCATGTGGGGGCGCGAGGTGGGCCGCATGGCGGGTGTCAACGTGCCGCTTCACGCCTGTGAACATTTCTACATCGTCACCGAAGCGATCCCGGACCTGACCCAGATGCCGGTGCTGCGGGTGCCCGATGAATGCGCCTACTTCAAGGAAGACGCCGGCAAGATCCTGCTTGGCGCCTTTGAACCCAATGCAAAGCCGTGGGGCATGAGCGGCATCCCCGACAGTTTCGAGTTCGACCAGTTGCCCGAGGATTTCGATCATTTCGAGCCGATCCTGGAAACGGCGGTCCATCGAATGCCGATGCTGGCGGAGGCGGGCATCCATACGTTTTTTAACGGGCCAGAGAGTTTTACCCCGGATGACGCCTATCACCTTGGGCTTGCACCCGAGATGGACAATGTCTGGGTCGCAGCGGGGTTCAACTCCATCGGGATCCAGTCGGCCGGGGGCGCTGGCATGGCCTTGGCGCAATGGATGCAGGACGGCGCCAAGCCCTTTGATCTGGGTGATGTCGATATTTCGCGCATGCAGCCATTTCAGGGCAATAAACACTACCTGTTCGAACGCTCAAAGGAAACGCTGGGCCTGCTCTATGCGGATCATTTCCCCTATCGCCAGAAAGCAACGGCGCGCGGGATACGTCGAAGCCCGTTTCATCATCTGTTGGCAGAACGGGGGGCGGTGTTTGGCGAGGTCGCGGGATGGGAACGGGCCAACTGGTTTGCAACAGCCGGGCAGGACCCATCCTATCACTACAGCTGGAAACGACAGAACTGGTTTGAAAACTCTGCCGCCGAACACCGCGCCGTGCGTGAGAATGTCGGCCTCTACGACATGTCGTCTTTTGGCAAAATCCGCGTTGAGGGCCCCGACGCAGAGGCGTTTCTGAACCAGATCGGCGGCGGCGATTTTTCGGTGCCCGTGGGCAAGATCGTCTATACGCAGTTCCTCAACTCCCGCGGTGGCATCGAGGCTGATGTGACCGTTACCCGACTGAGCGAGACCTCCTATCTGGTGGTCACCCCCGCCGCGACCCGGCTGGCAGACCAGACCTGGATGGAACGGCACAAAGGCAATCACAACGTGGTCCTCCTGGATTTGACCGCGGCTGAGGGGGTGCTGGCGGTCATGGGCCCCAATGCGCGCAAATTGATGGAGCGTGTCTCCCCCAATGATTTCACCAATGCGACAAACCCCTTTGGCACCGCCCAGGAGATCGAGATCGGCATGGGCCTCGCCCGGGCGCATCGGGTCACCTATGTGGGAGAGCTCGGCTGGGAAATCTATGTGTCCTGCGACATGGCTGCGCATGTGTTCGACACGCTTTATGAGGCGGGGCAGGATCTGGGGCTGACGCTTTGCGGCCTGCACATGATGGAGTCCTGCCGACTTGAAAAAGGGTTTCGCCATTTTGGTCACGACATTACCTGTGAGGATCACGTGGTGGATGCCGGGCTGGGCTTTGCGGTCAAAGTCGACAAGGGATGCGATTTTATCGGACGTGAGGCGGTGATCGAACGCAAGATGACGGGGCCGAAAAAGCGGTTGTTGCAGTTTCGCCTGACCGATTCGGAGCCGCTGCTGTTTCACAACGAGCCAATTCTGCGGAACGGCGAATATGTCGGCTACCTGTCGTCTGGTGGCTACGGGCATACGCTGGGCGGGGCAATCGGGCTGGGCTATGTGGCCTGCGACGGGGAAAACGCCGCCGATGTGCTCGCCTCGGATTACCAGATAGATGTCTGCGGAACGCGGGTGCGGGCCGAGGTCTCGCTCCGGCCGATGTATGATCCGAAATCGGAGCGTGTAAAACGCTGAAGGGTCTGCTAGGTCCGCCGTGTCGCACTGCCTGTTTTGCAGGCAGTTTTGCGATCTTAGCGATTTGTTACGCAGAGACCGACAAGCTGTCGGGCAGGCGGCTGAGCGGCGGAAAGACCTGAATATGAGCGAAAGACCCGAAAACATCGACACGCCCCAGGGTCTGGCCTTCGCCCTGTCGGCCTATGTTTTCTGGGGTTTCCTGCCGCTTTTCATGAAATTGCTCGCACATATCCCGCCCGCCGAAGTGGTGGCGCATCGGGTGATCTGGTCGGTGCCGATCGCCGGCGCTTTGCTGATTTTCCTTGGTCGGTTCAATGAGTTGCAGGCCGCATTGAAAAACCCGAAAATGCTCTTGATGGGCTGTGTCACAGCGGCCTTTGTATCGGTCAATTGGGGCATTTACGTCTGGGCTGTCGCATCCGGCCACGCATTGGAGGCGGCGTTGGGGTATTACATCAACCCGTTGTTTTCCATCGCGCTGGGCGCGGCGGTGCTTGGCGAACGCCTGAGCCGGGCGCAATTTGTTGCGGTGGGTCTGGCTGCGCTTGCGGTGGTGATCCTGACGGTGGAGGCCGGGCGCCTGCCCCTGGCCGCGCTGGGTCTGACGCTGTCCTGGGGCGCCTACGCGTTCTTCAAGAAATGGCTCCCGATTGGCCCGAACCAGGGGTTCCTGCTGGAGGTTCTGATCCTGACACCACCGGCGCTCGGCTATCTTTGCTATCTGGCGCTGACAGGGCAGGGGCATTTTGCGGTCACCCAATACGACACGCTGCTGCTGCTTGGCACCGGGGCGGTGACGGCGCTGCCATTGATCGTCTATGCCAACGGGGCAAAACTGCTGAAGCTTTCGACGATTGCCATCCTGCAATATATCGCGCCAACCCTGATCTTTCTGGTGGCGGTCCTGGTGTTCAAGGAACCCTTTGGCGGGGCCCGTCTGATCGCCTTTCCGCTGATCTGGATCGCGCTTGTGATCTACTCGATCTCGCTCTTTCGCGGGATGCGTCGGTCGCTGACGCAGGTCGTGCCCCCGACAGAAGAAGCTGGGTGACAGGCGCAGTCGCCCCGCTGACAGGGGTCGCCCGGCAGGTCTGGCCCGGCTGACGGACTTGTCTTGTCTGCATCTGATCGCTAGGCAACGGGCATGAGTGTCTCCAGTGAATATACCCCGCCGAGCGATCCGCTCGATATCCTGCATCACGATGCACAGCTCTTGGTGGTCAATAAACCGGCCGGGCTGCTGTCGGTTCCGGGCAAGGGGGATCACCTGTCGGACTGTCTGTTGGCGCGTCTGCAGGCGGCCTTTCCCGAGGCGCTTCTGGTCCATCGGCTGGACCGGGACACCTCTGGCGTGATGGTCTTTGCGATGACACCGCATGCGCAACGTCACCTTGGCCTGCAATTCGAAAAACGGATGACGAAGAAGACCTATCTTGCGCGGCTCGATGGCCAGCTGCAGCCCCGCGCAGGCACCGTTGATCTGCCCCTGATCGTCGATTGGCCGAACCGGCCTTTGCAGAAGGTCTGCCACGAGACCGGCAAACCCGCCGAAACGGAGTGGAAAGTGCTCAGCCATGGGGCGGATGAAACGCGGGTGCGGCTGATGCCGCGCACCGGTCGTTCCCATCAGCTCAGGGTGCACATGCTGTCGCTGGGCCATCCGATCCTGGGCGACCCGCTTTACGCCAGCGGTGCGGCACGGGAGCATCCGCGGATGATGCTGCATTCCGAGGAACTGCGGTTGAAACATCCCGATGGCGGCGCGTCGCAAAAGTTTCGCGCTAAGGCACCATTCTGACGGTTTTTTGAACATTTCCGCCGCCATTTCTGTACTGGCGTGGGGTCAGGCCGGCGACTTTGCGAAACTCGCGCTGGAAATGGGCCTGATCGGCATATCCACAGCAGAACCCGATTTCCGCCAGGCTGAGTGCATTTTTGCGCAGCAAGTTGGTTGCGACCTCTGTCCGGGCCAGACGCAAGGCGACTGAAAATGTACCGCCTTCGGCCAGAAGGTAGCGCTGCAGGCTGCGGCTGGAGAGGCCCAGATGCTGGGCGATGTCTTCAATCCGCCAGGCCCGCGCCGGATCAGAGGCAATCAGCCGGTGCACGTGATCGGTCAGCTGTACCGAGCCTCCGGTCTCCAGTGGGGGCAGTGCCGGTGCCGTCTCCCAGCGCAGGATCGCGCTGGATGGGTCGGTGTTCAGGACCGTGACCCCGGTAAACCCGGCCCGCAGCAACAGGCCTTTCAGGATGGCAAACCGATGCGCCAATCGGGTGTCGTCCGGCATTTTGGCCGCGTGCAATCGCAAGGAGGCAGAGGTCGATTCTTCCAGCCGCAACTGGACGCCCGTCGCACAATAGCGGTCCAGCCGCAGCAGCTTTTCGCAGATCACAACAGGGTCCGGGACCGCAATCACCGTCGCCACGACCGGTGCGCGGCTGCTGGCCAGCGCCGGGAGGATCGCGGTCTCCGGGTCGAGGTCTGCGGAGGGCAGCCCCAGGGCAACGTAAAAGTCCATTGCGCACCTCCTTGGTATCAGCAGCCGAGCACAGCGCAGAATCGGAACTTGAAACAAGACGCCAAGCCTACGCCGCGACACTGCTGGATAACTCTCAAAGTTGCGTGAATTTTTCACGACGCCAGTGCTATTCTCTGCCGCCAACGCAAAAGCGCCGCCCGGTGGGGGCGGCGCCTGTGTGCACTGCAAGAGGACCGGATTAGTCTTCCGGGGTCCAGCCGCCGATGGCCTTGACCTCAAGGAAATCTTCCAGCCCCCAAATCCCGCCTTCGCGGCCGTTGCCGGATTGTTTCATGCCGCCAAATGGGGACCCGGCGCTGCGGGATTTGCCATTCATTTCAACCATGCCGGACCGGAGCGCACGCGCCATGCGGTTGGCACGGGCGCCGTCTTGGGTCTGCACGTAGTTGGTCAGGCCATAGGGCGTGTCATTGGCAATCTCGATCGCTTCTTCTTCGGTTTCGAAGGGCAGGATCGTCAGCACAGGGCCAAAGATTTCCTCGCGCGCGATGGTCATCTGGTTGTTCACATCGGCAAAGACGGTCGGCTTTACATAGTAGCCCTTGTTCAGCCCATCCGGCCGCCCTGTGCCACCGGCCACCAGCCGCGCGCCCTCGTCGATCCCCTTCTGGATCAGATCCTGGATCTTGTTCCATTGCAGTTCGTTCACGACAGGGCCGATGTGGCGTCCCTCGGCCGAGGCGGGGCCGACTTCGACCTTGGCCGCGACGGCTGCGGCTTCCTCGACCACCCGGTCATAGATCGACTGCTGCACCAGCATCCGGGAGGGCGCGTTGCAGCTCTGGCCGGTGTTCTGCATCATGTGCAGGACGCCGCGTTTGACAGCCTTGTCGTCGGCATCCTCAAAGAGCACATTGGCGCCCTTGCCGCCGAGTTCCAGATGGACCTTTTTCAGCGTATCGGCTGCGGCCTTGGAGATTGCGGTGCCCGCGCGGGTCGAGCCGGTGAATGACACCATGTCCACGTCGGGATGCGATGACAGCTGCGTGCCGACGCCGGGGCCATCGCCGTTCACCAGGTTGAATACACCGGCAGGGAAGCCGGCCTCATGCACGATCTCGGCAAAGATCATCGCGTTGAGCGGGCTTTGCTCGGAGGGTTTCAACACCATTGTGCAGCCCGCAATCGCAGCGGCGCCAAATTTCAACGTGATCTGGTTCATCGGCCAGTTCCACGGGGTGATCAGCGCCGCGACGCCAACCGCCTCGTAGATGATCCGGTCGTTCGGGGCGTGGTCGCCAAGGGGGCGGTCGAACGCAAAGGTTTTTGCCGCCGCCAGGAACCCGTCCAGATGCCAGCTGCCCGCGCCGACCTGGCTGGTACGTGACATATCGATGGGGGCGCCCATTTCGACTGACATGGCTTGCGCCAGATCTTCGGCGCGACTGTTATAGACCGTCAGCAGCTTTTCAACGAGCGCAATCCGCTCAGCCGGAGGGGTCGCCATCCAACCGGGCAGCGCCGCCTTGGCCGCGGCAACCGCCGCATCAGTATCCGCAGCCGCGCCAAGTGTGATCACCGCGCAGGCTTCCTCGGTCGAGGGGTCGATGACCTGGCAGTCATTTGGGGCAGAGGGAGCAACCCACTGACCGTTAATGTAAAAATCGCGTTTCTCAATCATGGATCCGCTCCCTTTTCTATATGTGCGACTCTGGTCATAGCCAGCGTTGCAGGCAGTGTGTCAGCGACCGGGAGCCTCTTCAAGCCGGATTTTTGATCAAATTCCGAAACCCGAGGTTCTCCGCTCATGCGCTGATCGGCTTTGAGTCGATAGAACCGCGAAGCCGGGTGTCATGCGCGGCGATCTGCGACAATTTCGGACGCTTACTGGCAATCTGCTGTAACCTGCGCCGAAAGGCGGTAGGTTGCGCAAGAGCGATTCACACGTCCATTGCAAAAAGGAGCGATCACATGGGTTTGCGTATCAACGATGTGGTGCCGAATTTTACGGCTGAAACAGATCAGGGCACCATCAATTTCCACGATTGGATTGGCGACAACTGGGCGATTTTGTTCTCGCATCCCAAGGATTTCACCCCGGTCTGCACGACCGAGTTTTCTGCCGTCGCGCAGCTGGCGGACGAATGGGCCGCCCGCAACACAAAGGTGATTGGCGTCTCGGTGGACAGCGCCGAGGACCATCGCAAGTGGAAAGGCGATATTGAAACCTACGCCAAATCCCCGGCAGGCTTCCCGATCATCGCGGATGTCGGTCTGGCCGTGTCCAAGGCCTTTGACATGCTGCCGGCAGAGGCCTATCTGCCCGATGGGCGCACCCCCGCCGACAGCGCCACCGTGCGGTCTGTCTTTATCATCGGCCCGGACAAGCAGCTCAAGCTGTCGATGACCTATCCGATGACGGTCGGGCGCAACTTTGCCGAGGTTCTGCGCGCGTTGGACGGGTTGCAGATGTCCGCAAAAGGCGTCGCCACACCTGCCAACTGGGTGCCGGGCGAGGATGTGATCATCCCACCGTCGGTGTCCAACGAGGATGCCAAGGCGAAGTTCGGTGAATTTGAAACCATCTTCCCCTACCTGCGGAAAACCAAGGCGCCGCAATAAACCTCCGGCATTTCTGCCGCATGCAGGCCTGGGGGGCCGTCTGGTCGGACGGTTGCCCAGGCCATGGCCGCGTCATTGCCAAAGGCAAAGCCACCCGTCGCTGACCACCGACCGGTTGCCGGTCAAGCGGGTGCTGGTATCAGACCCGATCCGTGCCGCAGAGGTTCAGCAGGGGGGCACAGGAGCCAAATGGATATTCTCGTCATAAATCTCCCAAGCGCGACCGAGCGCATGACCTTTATGGCGGCGCAGCTTCAGCGGTTGGGGCTGGCCTATGAACGGCTTGACGCAATTTCAGCGTCAGATCCTGCGGCCCAGTCGCGCGCGCCCTATTGGGAGCGCTGGGAACGCCCGTTGAAAACCACCGAAAAGGCCTGCCTGCTCAGCCATATCGCTGCCTGGGAGCGGATCATTGCGACGGGACGGCCGACGCTTGTGCTCGAAGATGACGCGATGTTGTCCCGCCGGGTGCCAGAGGTCCTTGCCGCCCTGGAAAATATTCAAAACGCGCAGCATGTGACGTTGGAAGTCCGCGGACGGCGCAAACTGGTGGCGAAGCGGGCCAGCGCCCTGGTGCCCGGCCTGGTGATCCGCCGACTTTATCAGGACCGGTCGGGTGCCGCTGCCTATGTGCTGTGGCCTGACGGCGCGCGATACCTGCTTGAGGATACCCGGCAGACACCGGGTTTGGCCGATGCTGTCTTGTGTCGCGCCTATGGGATGACCTCCTATCAGGTCGAACCGGCCTGTGCCCTGCAACTGGATCGCTGCGCGTCCCACGGAATCGCGACGCCGTTTGCGCCGGTGTCCTCGATTGATGCGGGCGCAGCCGTGGATCGCAAACCCGGCCCGAGGTTCCGCGCCCGGCGGATTGCGGCGCAGCTGCGTATGGGGCTGCGGGCGCTTGGTCAGCTGGGGCGCGCGGACCGGCGCGAGATTGACCTCAAGCCTGACGATTTTCAGCCCTGACGGCAGGTCAGTCGGGTGTGTCGCGCCACCAGCCTGTTTTGTCGCGCGTATGCAGGGCGCGCAGGCGGGCAAATACGGTATCTTCCACCTGAAACCTGTCCCAGATCGCGCGCAGGATCGCCCCGGCGGGCGGGGTCTCCATAAAGGGTTCCAGCCGCCAATACATGTTGCGCAGGGTGTCGTCGGTGCCGATGGTAAAACAGGACATGCCTTCGAACAGCGGCACCAGATCGGTCTGCAAACGTTCAATATGCGCCGGGTTCGGCACGGCGCTGCCTGTGTCACAGATGAACCGCTCGCTCTCCTGAACCTTGACCGCATTGACTAGCAACGAGGCCATCATCGCAACCGCGCGCACCTGCGGGTCGGGGTCATGATCTGCCAGCGTATCCGTCGCCGAGATCAGCCAGCGGATGTTGAGGTTGGCGCAGAGAAAATCGCCCTCCTGATCCCACAGTGCGCGAAACTGGGCATAGGTTTCCTGGAGGCGGAAATCGCGCCGGATCAACACGATCAGCTTTGCGTGGTGCCACAGAAGCTCTGGGCGGCCTGAAAACTCGACCCGCAGGTTTTCGATATGGGCATCCAGCGATTTCGCGGCGCCGCGTGTCTGCACAGGCGCGCCGGCGTCGATCAATGTGGTCTTCATCGTGGACAGCTCTGCGTTCGCGGCCGCATGTGCGGCAGCGCCCCAGCGCTTGCGATGCCGCGAGAGCGAGAACATCTGTTCGAATCTGGATTTCTTGCGTTTCATTCCGCTACCCGCATGTCGGTTTTGAGATCGTCGCGGCCATCCAGCCCTGCCGGAATTGTCCGTTCGCAATTCAGTTCAACAGCGGATATAGCATTCAGGGCGCGCAGGGAAGTTCGCAGACGAAAGAGAGCACATGGGCAAACGTGATATCCGGCTTTTCTACAGCCGCAGACGCAATGGCGAAATCAACTTTGGCGATGATATCTCGCCGATGTTGTTCGAGGCGATTACTGGCCAAAGCGTCTGTCACGCGCGGGTGTCCAACTGCGATTTCGCAGCGGTGGGCAGCCTTCTGGAAATGCTTGTCGATCGCCGGCTCAAGCGGCTGCGCAAGTTCCGGTTCGATCCGGTCCGGGTCTGGGGATCCGGTTGCCTGACCGGAGAAGGACAGGTGTCGTCCTTCCTGCTGGATCCGATTGCGCTGCGCGGCCCGGTGACCCGCGCAAGGCTGGGCGATCGCCACGATGTGCCGCTGGGCGATCCGGGGCTGCTGTTCGACCGCCTTCATACTCCCAAGCGGGAAAAGACCTACAAATGGGGCATCGTGCTGCATTACACAGATGTCGACTCGCCGGTGCTGCGCCAGATGCTGGAGACAACTCCGGGTGTGGTCAATATTCCGGTCAATGCGCCGCCGATGGAAACGCTCCGGCTGATCGGGGAGTGCGAGTGTATCGCGTCGTCCAGTTTGCATGGGCTGATCGCCGCCGATTGCTATGGAATTCCCAATGTGCGGCTGCGGGTGGAAAAGCATCTCGACCCGACCAATTCAAAATTCTTGGACTATGCCGCCGCGATTGGACGGCCGGACATCGCAGCGATCCAGGCGCCGGACCATGGCAGCCTGGATGCGATCTACAAACCCGAGGATGCGGACCTGTCGTATTTCGAGGCGATTCCGAAGGTAGCAGAGGCGCTTGAACGGGCCTTGCAGCGGGCGGTCTAGGCGTTTTCTGACGGGGCGCGGCTGAACATCGCGTCCAGGCTATCAGCCAGGTCAAACCGACCGGATTGCAGCGCCGTCCGAAAGGCCGGGCAGATATCATCCGACCCCAGTTCCGTGGTGTCGCGTTTGCTGGCATCCATAAATGTCTTCAGCTCCCGCGATGCCTGTTTCTGGCTCACATAGGGCCGGATTTTCCGCTTGAACGGATAATACAGCAGCTGGTCCCGCAGGTCGCGCACCCAGGGGCGGGGGAAGCGAAAGATGCCATCGTTCAGCCAAAGCGACGCCAGCGCGTTGTCGCGGGCGGTGCGATACCAGGCCAGGGTCAGCAGCGCCTGATCCCAGACATGGGGGGTGTCGCGGCACAGTTGCGCCCAATCCGCGATCAGCTGCCCGGCGGCTGGCGATTTCCCAAAGTAGACAAAGCTTGAAATGTCATACCAGCCGTGGCGTCGCACAATCGCGAAATCAAACGGGTTATCGTAGACCATATAGGGCGCACGCAGAAGTTCGGCATCGGCGTCGATCCAGCAGATCGGACCGTCGGAGTCCTGCCACATCTCTTCGATGAACCCGGCTTTCAGGCCGGTGTTTGCCACCCAGCTGCCGCGTGTCGCAATAGGTTCGATCCGATGGGGCAGACCCAGCGCATCAAGCGAGGTCCGCAGCCGGTCGGCTAGGGCCTCATAGGGGGTGTCCTTGGTGTAATAACTGACAAAAAGCGGTGTTTGCGCGCGGGGCTGGGACAGAAACGCGATCTCTTGCGCCAGATCCGCATGGGCTGTGTGGTCCGTCCCCTTGGGGTCGCGGAGATGCGCAATGACCCGCCCGGCGGGTGCGGCGCTGCCAGTCTGCGCCCAGCGTGGCGCGGCGGCGGATAGAAATGTCTGGATTGGTTCCGAAGGCACAGCCGGTCTCCAACTCTTGTGTCGGTTGCTGAGGGACGGGGCCCTTGCCGTGCCCTGGGATGGTATGGCCCCGCCGCAGGCATTGCGGCGGAAAGCGGGTCTTGAGAGAAGACGCGCCGGGACAGGGCGACACTGTCCCGGCGCGCACCGCGACTTAGTCGGCGGTGTCTTCTTTTTTCTCGGCCACGATCTCTTCGCCGGTTTCCTGGTCCACGATCTTCATGGACAGGCGCACCTTGCCGCGATCGTCAAAGCCCAGAAGCTTGACTTTCACTTCCTGACCTTCCTTCAGCACATCGCTGGGGTGGTTCAGGCGGCGGTTTTCGATCTGGCTGACGTGCACAAGGCCGTCGCGCTTGCCGAAGAAGTTCACGAAGGCGCCGAAATCGACGATCTTCACGACTTTACCGGTGTAGACCGCGCCTTCTTCCGGCTCCGCCACGATCGAATAGATCATGTCATAGGCCTTCTTGATGGCCTCGCCATTGGCAGATGCGATCTTGATGACACCGTCGTCGTTGATGTCGACCTTGGCACCAGAGACTTCGACGATCTCGCGGATGACCTTGCCGCCGGAACCGATCACTTCACGGATCTTGTCGGTGGGCACGGTCATGGTCTCGATACGCGGTGCGTGCTCGGAGAATTCGGAGGCTTCGGTCAGCGCCTTGGCCATTTCACCCAGGATGTGCAGACGGCCGGCTTTCGCCTGCGCCAGTGCGGACTTCATGATGTCAGGCGTGATGCCTGCGACCTTGATGTCCATCTGCAGGCTGGTGATGCCCGCTTCGGTGCCCGCAACCTTGAAATCCATGTCGCCGAGGTGATCTTCGTCGCCGAGGATATCGGTCAGGATGCCGTAGGAGCCGTCCTCTTCCAGAACCAGACCCATCGCAACACCGGCAACCGGTGCTTTCAGCGGAACGCCCGCGTCCATCATGGACAGGGAGCCACCGCAAACGGACGCCATCGAAGAGGAGCCGTTGGATTCGGTGATCTCGGAGACCACGCGGATGGTGTAGGGGAAGTCGGTCGGGGCCGGCAGAACCGCCTGCAACGCGCGCCATGCCAGCTTGCCGTGGCCGATTTCACGGCGACCGGGGGAGCCAACGCGGCCAACTTCACCCACCGAGTAGGGCGGGAAGTTGTAATGCAGCAGGAAGTTGGATTTGAAATTGCCGTGCAGCGCGTCGATGAACTGCTCGTCGTCGCCGGTGCCCAGCGTGGTCACAACCAGACCCTGCGTTTCACCGCGGGTGAACAGGGCAGAGCCGTGGGTCCGCGGCAGCAGGCCGGTTTCGGACTGGATCGGGCGGACCTCATCCAGGGCGCGACCGTCGATGCGGCGGCCGTTCTTGACCACGTCACCGCGCAGAACGCCGGACTCGAGCTTTTTCAGCGCGGAGCCGAGGTTGGCGTCTTCTTTTTGCTCGTCGCTCAGACCTTCGATGATCTCCGTCTTGACGGCGGCAACAGCGGCAACGCGCTCCTGCTTGTCAGAGATCGCATAGGCCGCGCGCATTTTCTCTTCGCCGGCGGCTTTGACCACGGCGAACAGTTCGGAATAATCCGGCGCAACAAAATCGAAGGGTTCCTTGGCGGTTTCTTCGGCCAGATCAATGATCAGGTCGATAACCGGCTGGATCTGCTCGTGGGCAAAATTCACCGCACCCAGCATTTCTTCTTCGGTCAGCTCGTAAGCTTCGGATTCCACCATCATGACGGCGTCTTTGGTGCCGGCCACAACCAGGTCGAGGCGCTGATCGGGGTTCAGGCGCAGGTCCTGCATGTCATCCACGGTCGGGTTCAGGACGTAATCGCCGCCCTCATAGCCAACGCGGCAGCAGGCGATCGGGCCCATGAACGGCACGCCGGAAATGGTCAGCGCTGCAGAGGCTGCGATCATCGCGACGATATCGGGGTCATTGACCAGATCGTGGGACAGCACCGTGCACATCACCAGAACTTCGTTTTTGAAGCCGGGGACGAACAGCGGGCGGATCGGTCGGTCGATCAAACGGGCTGTCAGCGTTTCCTTTTCGGTCGGACGCGCTTCGCGTTTGAAAAAGCCGCCCGGAATTTTACCGGCGGCATAGTATTTTTCCTGGTAGTGCACGGTCAGCGGAAAGAAATCCTGACCGGGCTTCTGGGCGCGGGCGTAGGTCACGTTGGCCATGACCGAGGTTTCGCCCAGGGTCGCGATCACGGTGCCATCTGCCTGGCGCGCAACCTTACCCGTTTCCAGCGTGAGCGTTTCTTCGCCCCACTGCATTGTCTTTGTCGTCACATTGAACATCTGTCGTATCCTAAGTCGGAGCGCTCCCAGGCGTATCCCGGGTCTCCATATTGCGTAGCGGCCCCATTGCCGCCGACCCCTTCTTATCTTGCTTTCGCGTACCGGGGTCCTGGCACATCGTCTCAGATAGTCCGCCCTTACATGACTTTGGCGCAGAAAGAAAGAGCTCGCTCAGCTTCGGGGGACGCCGGGCTTGGGGGCCTGCTGCCGCTGCCGGATCGCCTGGAGGGTCCTTTGTTCGGCGGCCTCCAGCCGGTCCAATGCGGCCTCGGGGTCCAACCCGTCGCGGCGCGCGGCCTGCCAGATGCGGTGACAGGATTGCGCCGACCAGGGCAGACGCGCGCCTTGAATCCAGGCGCGCAGGGCGGCGGGCAGGCGGTCATAGGCCTGCATCGGGTCCTCTTGTCGCCGCCGCAGGGGCAGTGCCACCGCGCCCCGGTTGCCGTTTCGATGCCGCGCGCCCATGGTCACTGCGCTGCGGGCTGTCGCCGCCAGACCGGGAACGGGTCCGGCGCGCCTTCATACCGGGAAAGTGTGTCCCGGTTCGCCCCTGCGACCAGGCAGTCATCCAGCCTGGACTTCAGCAGCGGCCAGTCGATCCCGGCCCCGATGAAAACCAGTTCCTGGCGACGATCCCCGAACGGTTCTTGCCAGTGACGCTGAATATAGGCCTGCGCCTGATCATGCGTTGGCCAGCGGTCGCGCGGCACGGCGGCCCACCAGGTCCCGAGCGGCGCCACGCTGGACAGGGCCCCGGCCAGCGAAAACTCCGCCACCCAATCCGGGCGCGTTGCGATCCAGAAATGCCCCTTGGCGCGGATCACGCCGGGCAGGGTGTCATTCAGGACGGCATGGATCTTCTGCGGGTCAAAGGGGGCCGGGGCGCGGTAGGTGAAAGAGGCAATGCCATATTCCTCCGTTTCGGGAATGTGATCGGCAAAGCCATAGAGCTCCTTGGCCCACATCGGATGTTCATGGGCCTTTTCAAAGTCGAACAAACCGGTGTCGAGAACCTTGTCCGCTGGCACATTGCTGTAGTCCGCTTCGATGATCTCAGCATCGGCGTTGAGGCTGCGAATGATCTTGCGGGCCGCATCGCGCTGGTCAACTGTGGCGCGGCTGACCTTGTTGAGGATCACGACGTCGGCAAATTCGATCTGATCCGTCAGCAAATGCACCAAAGTGCGGTCATCCGCCTGGCCCAGGGCCTCGCCCCGGTCGGTGAGCCGGTCATGGCTGGCGAAATCTGCCAGCAAATTCACCGCGTCCACGACGGTGACCATGGTGTCCAGCCGGGCCACATCCGACAGGCTCTCGCCTGCACTGTCGCGGAAATCAAAGGTCGCCGCCACTGGCAGCGGCTCCGAAATCCCGGTCGACTCGATAAGCAGGTAGTCAAAACGGGCTGCCAGCGCCAGCCGTCGGACCTCTGCCAGAAGGTCGTCGCGCAGGGTGCAGCAGATGCAGCCGTTGGACATTTCCACCAGCGTTTCCTCGGTCTGGCTGAGGTCCGCGCCGCCGGCCCGCACCAGATCCGCGTCGATGTTGACGTCGGACATGTCGTTGACAATCACCGCAACCCGACGCCCCTCGCGGTTGTTCAGGATCCGGTTGAGCAGCGTGGTCTTGCCCGCGCCGAGAAAACCGGACAGCACGGTAACGGGAAGGCGGGGATCGGACATGCGTGACTCCTGTACAATGTGTTATAACGTAACAATCATGAAATGCAGTAAAGCTCAAGCCACTCCATCGGTGGCGGGGGAGGCGCAGGCCCCAAGGCGCGCAGGTCGACGTGATCCAGGCCGGGAGGATCCCTGGAGGTCAAACGCAAAATGCCCGCTCCAGATCGGAACGGGCATCGTGGTCAATTCGGTCTGCGCGTCGCTTAGCGGCGGATGCCCAGCTTCTTGATCAGGTCCTGATAGCGGGCCTCGTCTTTGCCTTTGGTGTAGTCCAGCAGCTTCCGACGCTGAGCAACCATTTTCAAAAGGCCACGGCGACCGTGGTTGTCTTTCTTGTGGGTCTTGAAGTGCTCTGTCAGCGTGTTGATACGCGAGGTCAGAATTGCAACCTGGACTTCCGGAGAACCGGTATCGCCCTCTTTGGTCGCGAATTCTTTCATCAGGCGGTTTTTTTCTTCTGCAGTGATCGACATCGGGGTCTCCTTTGCGAGGTTAAAGTGGATGGCGCAGGCCGGGATGTCGTCCAGCGCAGGCCCATGGAGATATCCATGCGGGGTCCAACAAGAGGTGATTCCACGCACGGATTGCAGGTCGGTACTGGATTTGATGCGGGTTTGCAAAGAAAAACGGCCAGGGTCCGCCTCCCCGTCCGGGGCGACCTAAGGCCACGCCGCCCCTGCGTTGCGAAGGCCGCAGCCTGGCAAAGGCCTCGCCAGCTGAAAAGGCCCGTCGTATGGCGGTGGCGGCGCAGGCCCCATGGGGCCTGCGCCGGTCGCATCGGGCAAGGCCCGATGCGAAACACCTGTGGAACCGGCATCGCAAAACGGCAAGGTCGAACGGGCTGTGATCGAATGGGGGCAGAGAAAGCGGCGGTGGATCTATCTGGACGGCAGCGGCAGGAAGGCGACGTCTTCATCCCCGGCCTCGACCAGCAGGATATCCTCGACCGTCAGGCTCTCGGCCCCGGTCAGGCGCATGGCTTCGACCCCATCGAGCCGCAGGATGGTTTCTTCGGGCGTCTGCGGGTCCGTCTCGAGTGCGACGTCCGGCACGCCCTGAGATCCATCGTAGACCAGCAACAGCCGGTCTTCGGCGGGATCGAAATCGACCAGATCGACCGTGCCCTGCGCAATCCAGTCGCCTAGCAGGATCTGATCCGCACCGGCACCGCCAGTGACCACGTCAGAGGCGCCAGCAATCAGCGTATCATCCCCGTCGCCACCGTTTACAAAGTCGCCAGTCGCCTCGTCATCGGCGCCGGTAACGACATCATCGCCGGTGCCGCCAAACAGCGCATCCGCGCCCGCGCCGCCAGACACAGTGTCATCGCCCGCATTGCCGTGAACCTCGTCGTCGCCGGCACCGCCTTGGGTATGGTCGTTGTCCGCGCCGCCATGCAGCGTATCCGCGCCGTCGCCGCCGTCCAGCGTATCCGCACCGAAATGACCGTAAAGCGCATCCGCGCCGTCCGCGCCGGTCAAGACATCTGCGCCATCCTGGCCATGCAAAAGATCGTCGCCCGCCCCACCGGCAAGGGTGTCATTGCCCTCGGCGCCATAAAGCGCGTCGTTGCCGGTGCCGCCGTCGAGACTGTCGTCGCCTGCGCCGCCGTTCAGCTGATCGTCCCCGCCAAGGCCAAGCAGCGTGTCGTTCAGATCATCGCCAGAGATCTGGTCGAGCGCCTCGGTTCCGGTCAGGGAGAGCCCCTCCGGCGCCGAGGACGCGTCGCTGCCCGGATCGTCGGATTGCCCATCGGGGTCGGTTGCCGCAGGTGAGTCGCCGTCGCCGTCGGCAAGGTCACCTGCGCCCGAGAGGAAATCATCGGGCGAGACCAATGTGGTGTCGTCGCCGGTCTGTCCTGTAGACTCGTCAGCCTCGGACTCCGGATCTTCGTCCGATCCGAAATCAATCAGCACGGCGCTGCCGACAGCGACCATCCCGAGTAAGCTGGCTAACCACAACACAAAAACCGTCCACTTCGTCGCACATACAGTTTCTCGAATTTAACCCTGACACAATTTTGCCGACAGGGCAAAACAAAACGGGAACAAAGGTTAACCAGCCGTGGCCATCAGCTGTCCTGGCGCCAGAGAACAGGGGCCTGCGCATAGGCAATATAGAGCGGATGCTTGGGGTGCCCGGCCTTGCTGAGACCGAGATGAAACAGATCCGTCCCGGCAGACCGGAGCCGGGCCGCAACGGTCGCGCCCTGATTGCGATAGGCGCCGTGGGTGCCCCAGGCGCAGATCACCGTATCGGCCCAGGTCTGGCCGGCCAGCAGGGCAGCCATATTGTCCGCCCCTTCGGGATCCTCGGCGGCCCGCATGTCGCGCGGGTCTGTCGCCCGATAGGCAAAGATATTGGTGGCCCGAAAACCGCCAAACCCCAAGGCCCGCGCCCGGCGTTCGCAGCGTTCGATGGTGGGATCATTCTGAACTTCGGTCGCTTTGGAGGGGTTCAGCATCACGAACATCACCTTCCGCCCGGCCGGGTTCCAGGTGCGGGTCAGGCTGTAGCGATAGGTCTCGCAGTCGGAATAGACAGCGGCAGAGGGCGCATCGCCCTTGGTGTGATGGCGGGTTATCATGTCCAATATCTGACCCAAGCGATGGCAAAGTGCAATCTTGGCAGCGGGACAGCGATTAGGTCAGCAGTTCTGACCTTATATTTCGCGCGCGAAACAATCGGTCAGAGCTACTTCCCTATTTGTTTACAATGCCTTAACGGATCTTGCCTGAGTGTTAATCGGGTTGCTCCGTGTTGAACACGCGGCTCGGGTGCAATTCCCCGGCCTTGTAGATGCCCACCGCCACGGCCTGCCCGTTGAGCGAGGCCCAGGCTTCGTCGCCGTATTCCACATCAGAGGCAATCACCATGCCGGGGTTGCCGTTGCGCAACCGGGCCGCGCCCTGCTCGGTGCATTTCAGCTCCGGCAGATCGCACAGCCCGTCTTCGAGAGGGCGCAGATAGGGATCCAGCTCCGGGCTTTTGGCGAGTGTGTCGAGCGTTTCCAGTGTCATGCCATCTTCTGCATCAAACGGGCCAGACCAGGTTCGACGCAGGCGCAGCACGTGGCCAAGGCAGCCGAGTTTTTCACCGAGATCACGGGCGATCGACCGGACATACCCGCCTTTGCCACAGGTCATTTCCAACACCACATGGTCCGCATCGGGACGGTCCAGCATCACCAGTTCCTCGACCCAGAGCGCGCGGGCGGACAGTTCCACCTCCTCGCCATCGCGGGCCAGCTTGTAGGCGCGCTGGCCGTCGATCTTCACGGCGGAGAATTTCGGCGGCACCTGCTGGATGTCTCCGACAAAACCAAGGAGCGCTTCCTTGATCTCTTCATCCGTGGGGCGCAGTGGCGAGGTGGCGATGACCTCGCCCTCGGCATCATCGGTATTGGTCGCGGCGCCAAGGCAGACAGTGAAGGTATAGGCCTTCATCGCGTCGGTGATATAGGGCACGGTCTTTGTCGCCTCGCCCAGGGCAACAGCCAGAACGCCGGTCGCTTCCGGATCGAGCGTGCCTGCGTGACCGGCCTTTTTGGCGTCAAATGCCCAGCGGACCTTGTTGACGACGGCGGTCGACGTCAGGCCTGCGGGCTTGTCCACCACCAGCCAGCCGGAGATGTCGCGTCCCTTGCGTTTGCGTCCCATGAAACCCCTCAATGATGTCGGATGAGGCGCGGGAGGTACCCTAGCGCGTGCGCTCTGTCAATTCCGCAGCGCATCCGTCGCCGCGGCCCCAAGGGGGGCGACCACCCCGACGACCGGCCCCATCATGAACCCGGCGTCAGAGCGCCCCAGCGCGACGGCATGAAACCGCGAGATATTGCCATCGAAATAAAGCGCGTTGGGCAGGTTCAGGTGGTCCCGGAACAGGCTGGCGAAGCTGTGGAAATTCACCGTATTGCGCGAAATGACAAAAATCACGCGGCGGCCGTCCGCGCTGGTGCCGACCCCATTGCGGATGTAGCGCGAGGTGCTGGCTTCAAGGAACCTGGGATGCAATTCGCCGTCGATGACCAGCATCGGACCCGATTGCGTCGCGCTGTCGCATTGAGGGCCGGTCGCGACAAAAACGCCGGTTTCGATCACATCGGCGCGCCCCTCCCGGAGGCAGAACACACCGTTTGGAACCAGGCCGAAATTGCCAGGCCCCGGCGTTGTCACCAACCGCATCTCCTCCTTGCCATCCTCAATGTACAGCCCGACGGGGGAGCGGTCCGAATGGTACATCCCGGCGTTGGTCGCAAAGGTCAGCGTCTCGCCCCTCTCCTGCAGCTGCCTGTCAATGGTGGAGAAATGGCCGAGCACGGCGCCATTGCCGTCGCGCAGGAACAGGCGCAGGTCTTCTGTCGCCGCATCGACCTCGCAGAGCGTATAGCGGTTGTGGTCAAAGGTTTCGTCGCGGCAGTCCACTGCAATTGCAGGTGTGGCCCCGGCCGCCAACGCCAGCCACAGGCCGGTGCAAAGCCGCATGATCGGGCCCGGGATCAGGCCTGGCACCCGCGGCATTGCGCCTAATCCTCGATGTCGCGGCGCACCGCATCCTGATCAAACAGGCGGCGGGTGTCGTCCATGCGGTCAAAGGTGCCATCAATCTGGAACCGAAGGTCGGGCGTGAATTTCAGCCCGGTCTTCTTGCCCATCATGCGGCGCAACTCGTGCTTGTTGCGGGCCAGAAGCTGCAACACGTCCTCCTGCCCCTTGCCACCCAGCGGCAACACATAGGCAGTGGCGATTTTCAGGTCCGGAGAGATTCGCACCTCGCCAACGGTGATCGAAAGACGGTTCAGATCCGGATCATGCACATCGCCGCGCGCCAGCACCTCCGAAAGGGTGCGGCGGATAACCTCGCCGACGCGAAGCTGACGTTGGGACGGACCGGCGCCGTCGTGGAATTTGTTCTTAGCCATGTGACACGACCTATGCCGAAACCCGCCCTTTGCCAAGCGGTCCCCGGCAGGGTAGGAGAATTCAAGCGGATAGTCCAACCGGAGAGTGGAACCATGACGGATAAACCAGGGATCGTGATCACCGGCGCATCGGGGCGCATGGGGCAGATGCTGATCAAGACAGTTCTGGACAGCGACACCGCCCGGCTGGCCGGGGTGGTGGAGCGAACGGGGCATGATTGGGTCGGTCAGGACATCGGCATCGCCATGGGCGGCCCGGCGCAGGGCGTCATCGTCACCGATGATGCGCTGGCGGCCTTTTCAACAGCCCAGGCCGTGATTGATTTCACCGCGCCCGAGGCGACCCTGGCCTTTTCAAAACTGGCAGCCGAGGCCGGTTGCGTGCATGTGATCGGCACCACGGGTATGAGCGAGACGCAGATCGCGGATCTGGACCCGGCTGCCAGCCAGACCGTGATCGTGCGGGCCGGGAATATGTCGCTCGGCGTCAACCTGCTCGTCCAGCTGACCAGAAAGGTGGCCGCAGCGCTGGACGAAGATTTCGACATCGAGGTCATCGAGGCGCATCACCACCACAAGGTGGATGCACCCTCCGGCACCGCCCTGATGTTGGGCGAGGCCGCGGCCGAGGGGCGCGGCGTTTCCCTGTCCGAGGTGTCGGACAGAGGCCGCGACGGCATCACCGGCGCCCGCAAGAAGGGCGACATCGGTTTTACCGCCATCCGCGGCGGCGATATCGTTGGCGAGCATGACGTGCTGTTTGCGGCAAAAGGCGAACGCATCGTGCTGCGCCATATGGCGACGGATCGGGCCATCTTTGCCCGCGGCGCGCTCAAGGCGGCGCTTTGGGGGCAGGGCAAGCCACCGGGGGCCTATGACATGATCGACGTGCTGGGCCTGTGACCACCACCGACCGGCCTTCATCTTTTGGAAAATACCTCGGGGGCAGCGCCCCTCTCTCCGGCACGGCGGTCCGGGACCGCGATCAGAAATCGACCGCGATCCCTTTCTTCTCCCAATCCCCATAGCGTGCCGGGTCAAGCCCGTCGCGTCCGCCCAGTTCGGTCGGCGGCGGTGCGTCGTTGGCCTGGGCCTTCCGGCGTGCCGCGGCTTCGGCCAGGGCCCGTTCGGCCGCAGGGGGCAGCGGGGCTGGCTCGGGGGTGTCTGAGGTCTTGCTCATCGGTCTTCTCCGCAGCACGGGTTTCATTATGCTTGCGCCATGATATACGCCCTCGTCCACCACGGACAAGCCGAAGGGCCATCAGGAGAGTTTTGTATGAGTAACCGTCCGACATCAGGAACCGATGCCCGTCGCGCTGCGCTGGCTCTCTTGGACAAGGTTCTGGGCGAGGGCCTCTTGCTGGCAGAGTGTCAGGGACAGGTGCTGGACCCGCTGGACCCCGCGGATCGGGCGCGGGCTCAAAGGCTGACGTTAGAGACGTTGCGGGCGCTGGAACGCGTCGACCGGATCCTGCAAAAACACCTGCGCAAACCGCCTGCGCTGTTTGTACGCAATGCGTTGCGTCTGGGCGCGATGGAGCTGTGTACCGGTGGCGCCGCTCATGGTGTGGTGAACGATATCGTCAATCTGGTGGCGCGCCACCGTCGTCATGGCCAGCTCAAGGGGCTGGTGAACGCCATCCTGCGCAAGGTCGCTGACGAAGGGCCGGCCGAATGGGCCAAGCTGCGGGTGCCACGCTTGCCGAAATGGCTGCGCGCTCCGCTGGCGCAGGCCTGGGGCAACGAGGCGATGCTGGCGATCGAGGCGGCCCATTTCCGCGGCGCGCCGCTGGACCTGACGCCAAAGCCGGGCGCGGATCTGACCGCCATCGCCGGAGACTGGACGCCGACCGGCAGCTATCGGCTGCGCGACGCCGGACAGGTTTCCGCCCTGCCGGGATTCGCAGCGGGCGACTGGTGGGTTCAGGACGCCGCCGCCGCACTTCCCGCCAGGCTGCTCAATCCGCAGGCCGGCGAACGGGTTCTGGATCTCTGTGCCGCGCCGGGGGGCAAGACCCTGCAACTGGCGGCGGCCGGGGCGGATGTCACGGCGGTGGATATTTCCGAAGGTCGGCTGCATCGCCTGCAGGAAAACCTCACGCGGACCGGTTTGGTGGCCGCTGTCGTCGTGGGGGATGTGCTTGAACAAAAGGGACAATATGACGCCGTTCTGCTGGATGCGCCCTGTTCCGCCACCGGCACAATCCGGCGTCACCCAGACCTGCCGCAGGCCAAGGACGGCGGCGGATTCGGCGCTTTGATAGAGCTTCAGGCGCAGATGATTGCGCATGCCTGGTCCCTGGTCAAACCGGGCGGCCGACTGGTTTATTGCACCTGCTCGCTGCTGCCGGACGAGGGCGAATGCCAGGTCGAGGATCTGCTGGACATGTTCCCCGATGCCAGCATTGGCACCACGCTGGCAACCCTGCCGGGGATCGCGCCGGAGTGGATCACCGAAGAAGGCGGCCTGCGTCTGCGCCCAGATTATTGGCCAGAGCTCGGCGGCATGGACGGCTTCTATATGGCAGAGCTGATCAAGGCGGCGACCTGAGCCGGCCGGGGTCGCGCCCTGTCCATTTGACCGGATCTGTGGCGCGGCTTGACGTCAAAGCGATCCTTTCTGGACACAGAGCGCATGACACCCCGCGGGTCGCGCGTTATCCTCTGGCCAAAACGCCCAAGGCGTGTGAGGCAAGAGAGCATGTCCAGATACGATCGTATGGCCAGTCGCGGAACGCGGCTGCTAAATCGCTACACCGCCTGGAAGGCGCGCAAACAGCCTGCGGCGACCGGTTTCGTGTCGCAGCCCGAGCCACGTACCATCGGCAGCTTTGCCCGTGGGCGCCAGTTGGTGGCGGGCAACCTGCTGTTTGCCGGCTATCTGGTCGAAAGCGCCACAACCGGGCTTTGGGATGTGGAGGCGCCTGACTTTGCCTTTGAGGCAGAGCGGCAGGGCTGTACCTGGCTCGACGATCTTGCGGCGGTGGGTGATCTGCGGGCCCGCAAAAAGGCGCAGCTGTGGATCTGGGGCTGGATCGACACCTACGGGCGCGGCACTGGCCCGGGCTGGTCGGCGGATCTGACCGGGCGGCGGGTGATTCGCTGGACCAACCATGCGCTCTTTTTGCTCAGCGGTCAGGACAAGGCCCATTCGGATGCGTTTTACCGGTCGCTGTCGCAGCAGACCTGGTTTCTGTCTCAGCGCTGGAAGGGGGCCTCGCCGGGGTTGCCGCGATTTGAGGCGCTGACCGGTCTGATCTACGCCGGTCTGGCACTGAAAGGCTGCGAAGAACTGGCGGACCCGGCCGTGAAGGCGCTGGCGCAGGAATGCAAAACCCAGATCAACGCCGACGGCGGCCTGCCGACCCGCAACCCCGAAGAGCTGCTGGATGTGTTCACCCTGTTGACCTGGGCCGCTGCTGCCCTGCATGAGGCAGGTCGCAGTGTGCCGCGTGACCATCACGCCGCCCTGGAACGGATCGCGCCGACCTTGCGGGCCTTGCGCCATGCGGATGGCGGATTGGCGCGCTTTCATGGTGGCGGTCGCGGGCAGGAGGGGTGGCTTGACCATGCGCTGGCCGCCTCCCAGGTGCCGGCGCGTCCCTTCGACGGGCTGGCGATGGGGTTCTGTCGGCTTTCGGCGCGGCGGACCTCGGTCATTGTCGATGCCAGCGTGCCGCCGATTGGCAAGGCGTCCTACAATGGGCATGCCTCGACCCTGGCGTTTGAGCTGACATCGGGGCGTCGGCCGCTGATTGTCAGCTGCGGCGCGGGCGAAAACTTTGGTCTGGAATGGCGGCGTGCCGGACGGGCAACCCCGTCGCATTCGGTGATGTGTCTGGAAGGGCATTCCAGCGCCCGGCTGGCGGCCCCGCAAAAGATCACCGGGCAGGAGTATCTGATCGAGCCCCCGACCGAAGTGCCGGTCGAGCGCGAAGATCATGATGACGGCTATCGCTTTCAGGGCGCCCATGATGGCTATTCCAAACATTTTGGCATCACCGTGGCCCGCTCGCTGGACCTCTCCGTCGATGGGCGGACAATCACCGGAGAAGACATGGTGCTGACCCTTGACGATGCGGCCAAGCGCCGGTTCGACCGGGCGCTGGATGATGGCGCGCTCAAGGGCATCGGCTATGATATCAGGTTCCATTTGCACCCGGATGTGGACGCGGCCCTTGACTTGGGCGGCGCGGCAGTATCCATGGCGCTCAAGAGCGGCGAGATCTGGGTATTCCGTCACGACGGCCAGTGTGATCTGAAGCTGGAAACCAGTGTTTACCTGGAAAAGACCCGCTTGAAACCGCGCCAGGCGCTGCAGATTGTCCTTTCGGGACGGGCCATTCAATATGTGACCCAGGTCCGCTGGACACTCAGCAAGGCGCAGGAAACGGCACTGGCGGTGCGCGATCTCAATCGTGACGAGCCTATGGCCTATGAAGAGTGAACCTGAACAAGGATTCTGACACCGATGACCGACCTCCACCCCGTCCGCCGCGCCCTTCTGTCCGTCTCTGACAAGACCGGCCTGATCGAGCTGGGCAAATCCCTCGCCGAACGCGGGGTCGAGCTGCTGTCCACCGGCGGCACCGCAAAGGCGCTGCGCGAGGCGGGTCTGTCCGTCCGGGATGTGTCCGAGGTGACCGGGTTCCCCGAGATGATGGACGGCCGTGTGAAGACGCTGCACCCGATGGTGCATGGTGGGCTGTTGGCGCTGCGTGACAATGACGCCCATGTGGCGGCCATGACCGAACATGGCATTGGTGAAATCGACCTGTTGGTGGTGAACCTCTACCCCTTCGAGGCGGCGCTGAAACGTGGGGCCGATTACGCCGAAATGATCGAGAATATCGACATCGGCGGCCCGGCGATGATCCGCGCGGCGGCCAAGAACCATGCCTTTGTGAACACCGTGGTGGATGTCGAGGACTACGGGGTCCTGCTGGAAGAGATGGATCAGAACGACGGTCAGACCTCTTTCGTGTTTCGCCAGTGGCTGGCGCAGAACGCCTATGCGCGCACTGCGGCCTATGATGCGGCGGTGTCGAACTGGATGGCTGGCGCCATCGGTCTGGAGGCCCCGCGGCGTCGCGCCTTTGCCGGGCAACTGGCCCAGACCCTGCGCTATGGTGAAAACCCGCATCAGGACGCGGCCTTTTACACCGATGGCAGCGCCCGGGTCGGCGTCGCAACGGCCCGGCAACTGCAGGGCAAAGAGCTGTCCTACAACAACATCAACGACACCGATGCGGCGTTCGAGCTGGTCAGCGAATTTGCACCCGAGGATGGCCCGGCCGTGGCGATCATCAAGCATGCCAACCCCTGTGGTGTGGCGCGCGGGGCGACCCTGATCGAGGCCTACAAAAAGGCCTTTGACTGCGACCGCACCTCTGCCTTTGGGGGGATTGTGGCGTTGAACCAGCCGCTGGACGCGGAAACGGCCGAAGCGATCACCGAGATCTTTACCGAGGTCGTGATCGCGCCGGGCGCCTCGGAGGCGGCGAAAGAGATCTTTGCGGGCAAGAAAAACCTGCGTCTGTTGCTGACCGATGGCCTGCCTAATCCGCAGGATGCCGGCCTGACCACCCGTCAGGTTTCGGGCGGCATGCTGGTGCAGGACAAGGACATCGGCCACCGCGCCATGGATGATCTCAAGGTGGTGACCGAAAAGGCCCCGACCGAGGCGCAGATGGCGGATTTGCTGTTTGCCTGGAAGGTTGCCAAACACGTGAAATCCAACGCGATTGTTTACGTGAAGGCGGGCCAGACCGTTGGCGTCGGCGCCGGCCAGATGAGCCGCCTGGACTCGGCCACCATCGCGGGCGTCAAGGCGCAGCGGATGGCGGATGCGATCGGCCTGCCGGAGAGCCTCGCCAAAGGGTCCGCGGTTGCCTCTGATGCGTTTTTTCCCTTTGCCGATGGCCTGCTGGAAGCGGCGGCCAATGGGGCGACCTGCGTGATCCAGCCCGGCGGGTCGATGCGCGATGACGAGGTCATCAAGGCCGCAAATGATGCAGGTCTGGCGATGGTCTTTACCGGCATGCGCCACTTCCGTCACTAACCCAGGAGAAACCGCCAATGCGGGCCAAAGCGCTATATTTGGCGGCTGCCCTGTCGCTGCTCGTGGATCAGGCAACAAAGATCGGGGTCGTCTTCGGCCTCGATCTGGTGACGCGCTTGCGGCTGGATGTGCTGCCGCCGTTGCTGCGGTTTCGCTACGGCGAGAATCGCGGCATCAACTTTGGCCTGTTTGACGGCGACGGGGGCGCAAGCCGTTGGATTTTGATTGTTGTCTCACTACTGATTTGCGCGGCTGTCTATCTTTGGGTGCGGCGCAGCCACGCGGACCGCACCGTGATGCAGGTTGCTGCCGGTCTGGTCATCGGCGGCGCGCTGGGCAATGTGGTGGACCGGATCGCCTATGGATATGTGCTGGATTTCCTCAACATGTCCTGCTGCGGCATCCAGAATCCGTTTGTCTTTAACGTCGCGGATATCTTTATCTTTGCCGGGGCGGCGGGCCTGATCCTGTATGAGGGCCGGGGCAAAAACCCTGCGTGACCTCGGTTGCGATTTGCGCTAGAGGTGAGCGAAACCGTCTAAGAGGACCGCGCCCCATGCGCTTTGCGACCGCTCCGATCATCCTGAGTTCCGTTCTGTTGCTGACAGCCTGTGGCGACAAGCCGCTGCATGATCTTGATGCGCGCCGCAATTCCCCCGACGAATTTCTGGTTCTGCCAAGCAAACCCCTCGAGCAGCCGGAAAACTACGCCACCCTGCCGACCCCGACCCCCGGTGGCAGCAACATCACCGATCGCGACCCGCAGGCGGAGGCGATCCTTGCCCTGGGCGGGCGTCCCAGTAGCAGCGGTATCCCGGCGGGTGACGGCGCATTGGTGACAGCAGCGAGCCGTTACGGCGTGCAGGGGGACATTCGCGAAACCCTGAGCGCCGAGGATGTGAAACGTCGCAAGCGCGCCGGGATTCTGGCGAATATCAAACTGTTCCCCGTTGATCGCTACGCGGAGACCTACGAGCGGGAAGCGCTGGACCCCTATGATGTGAACACGGCCTACCGCCGTGCCGGGGTGCCGACCCCCTCTGCGCCGCCGGAGACCAACTAAGTCATCACGTTTTTGCCAATTTGGCTTGTGGCTGGCTCTGGGCATCGTAACTTGAGCTACAGCAGATATACCGACTCTGCCCAACGAATTCGCCTTGGGCCGTCATCTGTGCGTGCTCGGCAGACTGATCCGGAGGATAGGATATGACATCTGTGGCAGCGACCTTGGCAGGGCTAAAGGCCCTGGGGTACGCCGCGCTTTGCGGTCTTGCGATGACAACCGGGCTGGCCGCGCAGGACAGCAGTCCCGCGCCCGCAGATTCCGTCTCGCCCGATGCCGAGGCACAGAGCGGCACCGAGCTGGTCACCACCTTCACGTTGGACAACGGCATGATGGTTGTTCTGGTCGAAGACCACCGGGCGCCAGTGGTGCAGCATATGGTCTGGTACCGCGCTGGATCGGCGGATGAACCGGTGGGCCAGAGCGGCGTTGCGCATTTCCTTGAGCATCTGTTGTTCAAAGGCACCGACACGCTGGACGCGGGCGAGCTGTCGGCCACGGTTGCCCGGAACGGGGGCCGCGACAACGCGTTTACCAGCTATGACTATACCGCCTATTTCCAGCGTGTGGCGGCGGACCGGCTGGAACTGATGATGCGGATGGAAGCGGACCGGATGCGCAATCTGCGGCTGACCGAGACCGACATCGTGACGGAACGCGAAGTGATCCTGGAGGAGCGCAACCAGCGGACGGACAACGATCCGTCGGCGCTGTTTCGCGAACAGATGCGGGCGGTGCAATATCTGAATCATCGCTATGGACAGCCCGTGATTGGCTGGCGCCACGAGATGGAAACCCTGTCGATGGAGGATGCGCTGTCCTTTTACGGCACCTATTATGCGCCCAACAACGCGATCTTGGTGGTGTCCGGCGATGTGCAGCCCGATGAGGTGCGCGACCTGGCCGAAACCTATTATGGCGTGATCCCCGCCAACCCCGAATTGCCGGACAGGTTGCGCAGTCAGGAACCCCCGCAGAGCGCCGCACGGCGGGTCAGCTTTGCCGATCCGCGGGTGGCGCAACCCTATGTGCAGCGGTCCTATCTCGCGCCGGAGCGTGACACGGCGAGCCAGGAAAAGGCGGCGGCGCTGTATCTGCTGTCTGAACTGCTTGGCGGCGGGACCACCTCCTATCTGGCGAATGCCCTGCAGTTCGAGCAACAGGTGGCGGTCTACACGGCGGCCTTCTATTCCGGGGTGTCGCTGGATGACACCACGTTTGATTTCGTGATCGTGCCCGCCGACGGCGTCACCCTGGCCGAAGCCGAAGCCGCGTTGGATCAGACGGTGGCGGCCTTCATGGCGGAGGGCGTGGACAGCCAGCAGTTGGACCGGATCAAGCTCCAGCTGCGGGCGGCCGAGATCTATGCCCGTGACGATGTGGACCGGATCGCAAACCGATATGGCCGGGCGCTGACCTCCGGCCTGACGGTGGAGGACGTGCAGGACTGGCCCCGGGTGCTGCAATCCATCACCGAAGACGAAATTATCGCCGTTGCCCGCGAGGTGCTGCGGCCTGAAACATCCGTCACCGGATATCTGACCCAAAGCCCGCAGGAGGGTGATCAATGAGCCGGAACCATACGCGCGCCTTGTCCACCCGGTTGCGGGGGCCAGTATCGGGTCCGATGCGCAGGGGCGGTGCCGTGCGCACCGCGTCGCAGGATCGGCGACCGCTACTGAGGGCGCTGTTTGCGCTGCTGACGGCGATGGTTTTGCTGGGTGCCGCCCAGGCGGCCCGCGCGGAAATCGACATACAGGAAGTGGTCTCGCCAGGCGGGATCAAGGCCTGGCTGGTGGAGGATCACAGCATTCCCTTTGGCGCACTGGAGCTGCGGTTCCGGGGCGGAACGTCGCTCGATGCGCCGGGCAAGCGGGGTGCGATCTTCCTGATGGGCGGGCTGCTGGAAGAAGGCTCCGGTGAGTTGCGCGCGCAGGAATACACCCGCGCGCTGGAAGCATTGGCCGCGAGTTTTTCCTACGATGCGAACAAGGACATGGTGTCGATCTCTGCCCGTTTCCTGAGTGAAAACAGCGGCGAGGTGATGGAGCTGCTGCGCCAGACCATACAGGAGCCGCGCTTTGACCAGGATGCGCTGGACCGGGTGCGGGCGCAAGTGCTGGTGGGGCTTCGCTCTGACATGTCCGACCCGAACGAGATCGCCAGCGAGACCTTTGCCAAACTGGCCTTTGGCGATCATCCCTATGGCACCAGTGGCAAGGGCACGGTGGAGAGCGTCTCTGCCCTGACCCGGCAGGATATGTTCGATGCCCATGAGGCCGTTTTTGCCCGGGACCGGCTCTATGTCAGCGCGGTGGGGGACATCACGCCGCAGGAACTGGGCGTGATGCTGGACGAATTGCTCGGGGATCTGCCGGCAGAAGGCGCACCGATGCCTGGTCCGGCCGAGGTGTTGCTGACAGGTGGCGTGACCGTTGTGCCCTTTGCGACACCGCAATCGGTCGCGCTGTTCGGGCAGGCGGGGATTGGTCGCCATGACCCTGATTTCTTTGCCGCCTATGTGCTGAACCAGATTCTCGGTGGCGGCTCGTTCGAGACCCGGCTGATGCAGGAAGTGCGCACCAAACGCGGTCTGACCTATGGTGTTTACAGCTATTTGCTGCCGCTGGATCTGGCCTCGACCTATATGGGGTCGCTGGCCTCGGCGAATGAGAAAATGGCCGAAGCGGTCGGGGTTGTGCGCGACCAATGGGCGGCGATGGTGGCCGACGGCGTGACCAAAGACGAACTGCAGGACGCACAGACCTATCTGACCGGCGCCTACCCGCTGCGGTTCAACGGCAATGGGCAGATCGCGTCGATCCTTGTGTCCATGCAGATGGACGAGCTTCCCATCGACTATGTGGTGACCCGCAACGAAAAGATCGAAGCGGTGACGCTGGAGGATGTGAACCGGGTGGCCAAGGCGCTGCTCGACCCGGAGGGGCTGCGGTTCGTGGTGGTGGGGGAGCCTGAGGGGCTGAGATCCACCGACTAGAGCCGCGCCGTGGCGCAACGCCCGCTCGTCCGATGAAAAAACGGCGCGGTCCCATGTCGGGGCCGCGCTGTAGCGTTTTGGCGATGCATACCGCCGTCTGTGGTAGAGGTTTTACTCGCCGTAGGGGATCCAGACGGTTTTCACCTCGGTTGCGGCCTGCAGGAAGCGTTTGCTCTGGTCCCGGGACCAATCGAAGGCCTGGCCATTGTTGACCCAGGTCCGCTTGAGGTTCCCGGCGGAGGCCTCTTCGATCATCTTGGACAGATCGGTCGAGGAAAAACTCCAGACCGCGTCAAGATTGAGGTGCTTGACCAGGGTCTCGCCAAGCTCCTTGTGGCTACCGGTCAGGATATTGACCACGCCGGCCGGCAGGTCAGAGGTTTCAAGCACCTGATAAAGATCGGTCGCGGCCAGTGGGAAGGCCTGCGAGGCGGCCAGCACCACCCGGTTGCCCATCGCCAGCGCCGGTGCAACAGCCGAGATCAACCCCAGAAGCGGGGCCTCATCCGCGCAGAGGATGCCGATGGTGCCCACGGGTTCCTTCATGCCAAGGGCGACACCACGGATCGGCACCCCATGGGCGAGCCCGTCGTATTTGTCGGCCCATGCGGCTGCGGAAAACAGTCGCTGCAGGGAGGCTTCGACCTCTGCCGCGCCGGTGCCTTTGCCGGTCATCGCATCAATCCGCATGGCAAATTCGTCAGCGCGGGCGGCGAGGTTTTCGGCCAGATAATAGAGGATCTGAGCCCGCAGATGGCCGGTGGTCTTGGACCAGCCCTTGGCGGCATGGGCCGCCTCGACCGCGTTGCGCACGTCCTTGCGGTTGCCGATCCCGACATGGCCGAGCAGGTTGCCATCGGGCCCATAGACCGGTTTGGAATACCCGCCGTCCGGGCGCGCCTGCTTGCCGCCGACAAACATCTTTGCGGTTCGGTCCAGCCCGCCCGGCGCGACGGGGGCATCGTTGCTTTCAAAGGCGGGAACGGGGGCGAGCGGTTCGGGCTTTTCGCTGGCGCGAGTATAGGCCATCAGGCCCTCAACGCCACCTTCGCGGCCAAACCCGCTTTCGCGGACACCGCCAAACGGGGCTGCCGCGTCGAACATGTTGGTGCCGTTGACCCAGACCACGCCGGCCGCCAGTTTCGGTGCGATGTCCAGCGCGAGGTTCACATTCTCGGTCCAGAGCGTCGCGGCCAGCCCGTAGCGGGTGTTGTTCGCCAGTTCCACCGCTTCGGCCGGGGTGCGAAAGGTGGTGGAGACCAGCACCGGGCCAAAGATTTCCTCCTGCATCAGAGGGTCCGCAGGCGACAGCCCCTCGATCAGGGTCGGCGGGTAGAAACAGCCCTGCGTCGGCAGGGCCACCGGGGATTGGTGCACCGTGCAGTTCCGGGCCGAAGCGACCATTTTGGTGATTTGGGCGTGTTGAACCGGATCAATGATGGCGCCGACATCGACGCATTTATCAAGCGGGTCGCCCAGGCGAAGGGTCTTCATGCGGGCGCGCAGTTTGGTGTGGAACCGCTCCGACACGCTTTCCTGAACCAAAAGCCGGGATCCGGCGCAGCAGACCTGGCCCTGATTGAACCAGATGGCATCCACCAGCCCCTCGATGGCGCTGTCGAGATCGGCGTCGTCAAAGACGATATAGGGGCTCTTACCGCCCAGCTCCAGCGTCAACGCCTTGCCGCTGCCGGCGGTGGCCTGACGGATTTTGCGCCCGACATCGGTGGAGCCGGTAAAGGCGATCTTGTCCACCTTCGCGTTGACGATCATTTCACCCACCGCACCGTCGCCGGTGACGATGTTGACCACCCCCTTGGGCAGCCCGGCCTGACGGCAGATATCGGCGAACAGGAGCGCGGTCAGCGAGGTATATTCGGCTGGTTTCAGGACCACGGTATTGCCCATTGCCAGCGCTGGCGCGACCTTCCAGGCCAGCATCAGCAGCGGAAAATTCCACGGAATGATCTGCCCACAGACGCCAAGCGCCTCACGCCCGGCCATCTCTGTGTCCATCAGCTGGGCATGGCCGGCGTGATGGTAGAAATGACGCTGCACCAGGGGAATGTCGATGTCACGGCTCTCCCGGATCGGTTTGCCGTTGTCGAGGGTCTCCAGCACCGCGAACAGGCGGCTGTGCTTTTGCAGCAGGCGCGCGATGGCATAGAGGAACATGGCCCGCCCGGTGCCACCAATCTCCGCCCAGCCGGGCTGTGCCGCGCGCGCGGCCTTGACGGCGGCCTCGACATCTTTTTGCGTCGCCTGGGTCAACTCGGCCAGGACCTCGCCCGTTGCGGGGTTGCGGCTTTCAAAACCTTTGCCGGGTTGGGTGAAGGTCCCGTCGATGAACAGGCCAAAGCGGCTGCCCTGATCGACCAGCCAGGCAAAGGCGTCTGCGGCGCTTTCGGGGGCGAGGCCATAATCCATGCTGTCGAAGATCTCTTTGATTGTCATCTGTTGGTCCTCACGCCATCGGGTGGCGGTAGCCGGCAGAATAGGCGCCGGTCACGTGGTGTTCGAGCTGGCGTTCGATATCGCCGAGCAGGCTGGAGGCGCCAAAGCGGAACAGGTCGGGCTGAACCCAGCGGTTGCCCAGTTCCTCTTTCATCAGGCTGAGATAAACCAGTGCGTCCTTGGCCTTGGAAATGCCGCCAGCGGGTTTGTAGCCGACGTGGACGCCGGTTCGTTCGTAATAGTCCCGAATGGCGCGGATCATCACCAGCGAGACGGGCAGGGTGGCATTCACCCCTTCCTTGCCGGTGGAGGTCTTGATGAAATCAGCGCCTGCCATCATGCAGATCATCGAGGCGCGGGCGACATTGCGCAGGGTGCCCAGCTCGCCGGTGGCCAGGATCGCCTTCACATGCGCCTCGCCGCAGGCCTCGCGGAAGGCTTTCATTTCGTCATAGAGCGCTTGCCAATTTCCCGTGAGCACATGGCGGCGGGAAATTACGATATCAATCTCGCGGGCGCCTGCCTTGACGCTTTCGCGGATCTCTTCGACCCGCAGGTGAAAGGGGGACAGCCCGGCGGGAAAACCGGTGGAGACGGCTGCGACCGGAATGTCGGTGCCATGCAGCGCCCGGACGGCGGCGGGGATCATGTCGTGATAGACGCAGACCGCGCCGGTGGTGATCTTGCTCATGCCGAGGTCTGACAGAATGTCGGCCCGGACCGGCTGTCGTGCCTTGGCGCAGAGGCGCTGCACCCGGGCATCGGTATCGTCGCCGGCCAGGGTGGTGAGGTCGATGCAGGTCACTGCCTTCAACAGCCAGGCGGCTTGGTGGTCTTTCTTGACCGTGCGGCGCCCGGGCAGGCTGGCACAGCGCCGTTCGATGGCAGAGGTGTTCGCCTCGATCCCCAGGGCCCAATCCAGATCCAGCGGCATGCCCGGATTGCGCGGCAGGCCACCGTGAGAGGCGTTTGCCACCGACGCGGCGGCTTGGTCGGCAGGGGCTTTGACGGGCGTCGGTGCGCCGTTGTCTGCGATTTGGCTGTCCATGTGCGGGAGTCCTCGAAAGATTTGCCCGCAAAATCGCATGCCGACCCCCTTCAATGCAAGCATTGGCACCGGGTTTGTTGATCATTTTTTGACCAAAAGGACAAAAACGAAGTCTATTTTGAGAATAATTCTCATTTTCATTGACGAAGTTGCGAGCCGTTCTCATATTGCAGTCAGGTGTTTCGAGAATCTGTGAGCAGGGAGCCCACGCATGCTGAACCGACGACAGACGCTTCTGGGGATTGGCACATTTGCCGGGCTTGCCTCGACGCTGCCGGCTGCGGCAGCGCAGGGCCCGTTGAAGGTCGTGGCCACCACCGGCATGATCGCTGATGCGGCGCGCCAGATCGGCGGTGCCGAGGTGGAGGTGGTGGCCCTGATGGGGGCAGGCGTTGACCCGCACGCCTATCGCCAGACCCGCAGTGACATCGCCGCGATGACACGCGCGGATCTGGTCCTGTGGCACGGGCTGTACCTTGAAGCGCAGATGGAAGATTTCTTTCACGCGCTGGCGCGCAAACGCAAGGTGGTCGCGGTGGCGGAGGCCACGCCAAAGGATCTGCTGCGCCGCCATGATGACTATGCCGACAAATACGACCCCCATGTCTGGATGAGCCCCCGGATGTGGACCTATGTGGTGGCGGAGGTTGCGCGCGCCCTGACCCAGGCGCGGCCGGAGGCCGCCGGGATTTTCGACACCAATCTGACCCGCCACCTGGGCGAGCTGGACCGTCTGTCGGCCTACGGCCAACAAATCGTGTCCGATGTTCCGCAGGACAACCGGGTGTTGGTCACGGCGCATGATGCCTTTGGGTATTTCGGGCGCGACTATGGTTTCGAGGTGCTGGGCCTGCAGGGGATTTCCACCCAGTCCGAAGCGGGGCTGAACCGCATCGGAACCCTGGTGGATATCCTGGTGGCGCGCCAGATCGGGGCCGTTTTTGTCGAAACCTCGGTCGCTGACCGGTCGATGCGGGCCCTGATCGAGGGGGCGGGCGCCAAGGGTCACGATGTCGTGATCGGGGGAGAGCTGTTTTCCGACGCCATGGGCGCAGATGGGACCTATGAGGCGACTTATATTGGTATGCTGGACCATAACTTTACCACCATCGCCGGGGCGTTGGGCGCGGATGTGCCTGTCGGCGGCATGGATGGCAAACTCGGGGCGGGACATTAGCCATGCAACTTTCACTGGCCAGCCAGAACGGACAGTCTGCGGCAGAGGCGGGGCTGAGCAGCAGCCCGCTTTGCATTCGGGGCCTGACCGTCAGCTATGGCGAAAAGCCGGCCGTCTTTTCGGTCGACATGACCGTCGTGGCTGGGCAGATGACCGCGATCATCGGACCAAATGGCGCCGGCAAGTCGACCTTGCTCAAGGCGGCGCTGGGGATCGTGCCACCGCTGTCGGGCCGGGTGCAGGTCTTTGGCCGGCCGCTCGACCATCAACGAGCGCGCATTGCCTATGTGCCGCAGCGGGCCTCGGTCGACTGGGATTTCCCCACTCGCGTCATCGACGTGGTGATGATGGGGCTGTACCGGGACCTCGGCCTGCTTGGGCGTATCCGGGGCAGCCACCGTCAGATCGCGCGGGACTGTCTTGACCGGGTTGGCATGCACGAATTTTCCGAGCGCCAGATCGGCCAGCTGTCGGGTGGCCAGCAGCAGCGGGTGTTTCTGGCGCGGGCGCTGGCCCAGGGCGCGGATCTGTACCTGCTGGATGAACCCTTTGCCGGGGTCGATGCGGCGACGGAAAAGGCGATCATCAGCGTGCTGAAGGATCTGCGGGCCGAGGGCAAGACCGTGGTCGCCGTGCATCATGATCTGGCGACGGTGCGGGATTATTTCGACAATGTGTTCCTGATCAACACCCGCAAGGTGGCCGAAGGCCCGGTGGACGAGGCCTTCACGGCGGAGACATTGCAGGCGGCCTATGGCGGACGTCTGGCGACGGCGCAGGTTGACCAAATTGCCACGACGGCCTGACGCGCATGTTGTTTGACGCACTGTTTTTGCAATTGGGCTACAACGCCACGCTGGTCGCGGTGGGTGCGACGCTACTGGGGGCCGCCTCGGGGATCACCGGAACGTTTCTGTTCCTGCGCAAACGGGCGTTGGTTTCCGACGCGGTGAGCCATGCGACATTGCCCGGCATCTGCGTGGCGTTCCTGATCCTCGTCGGTCTTGGCGGCGAGGGGCGCAATCTGGCGGCCCTGCTGGTCGGATCCGCCGTGTCAGCAGGGATCGGTCTGTGGTGCATGAACTGGCTGACCCGCAACACCCGCCTGGCCGAGGATGCCGCCATTGGCGCTGTCCTGTCGGTCTTCTTCGGGTTTGGTGTCGTTCTGCTGACGGTGATCCAGACGCTGGGATCCGGGCGGCAGGCGGGGCTTGAGGGGTTCCTGCTGGGTTCTACCGCGGGGATGCTTTATTCGGACGCGCTGGTCATTGCCGGGGGCGGCGCGGCGGTGCTGGTCATGATCCTGCTGGCGCGGCGTCCGATGACGCTTGTGGCGTTCGATCCGGAGTATGCGGCGGCGCGGGGCCTGTCGGTCAGCAGGATCGACATGTTGATGATGGCGCTTGTGATGGCCGTGACGGTCGTTGGCCTCAAGGTCGTTGGCTTGATCCTGATCGTGGCGCTCTTGATCATCCCGCCGGTGACGGCGCGGTTCTGGACCGAGCGGGCGGATCAGGTGGTCATCCTGTCTGGTATCCTTGGTGCGGTGGCGGCCTACCTCGGCGCGGCCCTTTCGGCCTCGGCCCCGAATTTGCCGACCGGACCGATCATCGTGCTGATGAGCTTTGCCCTGTTTGCGCTGTCGCTGCTGGTGGCCCCGAATCGGGGTGTGCTGGCCGCTGTGCTGCGGCATCGGCGGTTTCAGCGGCGTGTTCACCTGCGTCAGGGCCTGCTTGCGCTGGCTCAGGCGCAGACCATCTATGAGCCGCTGACACTGCGGCTGTTGGCGCGGGCGGGGCTGGTGCGGGCCGATGGCGTCGCGACGCGGGCCGGTCGCGCCCGGGCGGCCAAGGCCCTGCGGGACGAGCGGCGCTGGGAAATCCTGCGCCGCGATCAGGCACAGGAGGCCGCAGCGGCGCTCTATGATGGATTGCGTGAGATCGAAACCGTGTTGACACCGGATCAAATCGCCGAAATCGACGGCAAGATCGTCCCCGCAAGGGAGGCCCATTGATGGCGAGCGAGTTTGTAACCCTGTCCCTGACGCCGCTCCTGATCGGGATCTTTGCGGCGGTGGCCTGTGCCCTGCCGGGAAATTTCCTGTTGCTGCGCAAACAGGCGCTGATCGGCGATGCCATCAGCCATGTGGCGCTGCCGGGGATTGTGGTTGCCTTTTTGCTGACGGGGGCGATTTCCACCTGGCCGATGATGCTGGGGGCGGCGGGCGCTGCGATCGTGGCGGTGGTCATGATCGAGGGGATCCGCCGGCTGGGGCGGATCGAACCGGGCGCTGCCATGGGGGTGGTGTTCACCACGCTGTTTGCCGCCGGGGTGTTGCTGCTGGAGCAAAGCGACACGTCCTCGGTGCATCTTGATGTGGAACACGCGCTTTATGGCAACCTGGAGAGCCTGATCTGGCTTGACGGTACCGGCTGGGACTCGTTGCTGGATCCGCAGGCCCTGGCCTATCTGCCGGTGGAGCTGCCACGGATGGCGGCGACGCTGGTCGTCGTGGCCGCCTTCATCGCCCTGTTCTGGCGGCCATTGAAAATCGCCACCTTCGACGAGGGATTTGCTCGCACGCTGGGGATGCGCACCGAATGGCTCGGGCTGGCGTTGGTCCTGATGGCGGCACTTGCAGCGGTCGCTGCCTTTGATGCGGTGGGGTCGATCATCGTGATTGCCATGTTCATCTGTCCGCCCGCCGCCGCCCGGATGATGACCAACCGGCTGGAGGTGCAGGTGGGCTGGAGCGTGGTTTTTGCATCCGTTTCAGCGATTGTCGGCTATGTCCTCGCAGGCTATGGCCCGATGTGGGTGGGGATGGCGGATGCGGTCAGCGCGGCAGGCATGATTGCCACCGTCTCTGGCGTGATCCTTGCCATTTCGGCGCTCTGGGGTCCGTGCCGTCGTCGCGCGGGCGCACCGTCGGGCGTCTGAGCGTCAACCCGCGCAACCGGTATTGAAGCCCCCTGCGACAGGGCGTATTGCGGGTGGCAGAATCGCGCAGCAGCATGCTAAATATAGTGTTATGTCTACTCCCAACCCCCAAATCAGCGAATCCCCCACCCAAGTGCGCCCGGTCATCCGGCAGCTCGACGAGAGTGCGATCAACCGGATCGCCGCCGGCGAGGTCGTGGAGCGTCCGGCCTCTGCGGTGAAAGAACTGGTGGAGAACGCCATTGATGCCGGGGCAACCCGGATCACAGTGGAGATCGCGGATGGCGGCAAGACGCTGATCCGGGTTACCGACAATGGCTGCGGCATGTCGCCTGCGGATCTGCCAATGGCCCTGTCGCGTCATGCCACGTCCAAGATCGACGGGTCCGATCTTCTGAACATCCATACCTTTGGCTTTCGGGGCGAGGCGCTGCCTTCGCTTGGTGCGGTGGGGCGACTGACCATTACCAGTCGCGCCGAGGGGCACGAGGCCGCCCAGCTCCGTGTCAGCGGCAGTCAGATGGACCCGGTCAAGCCCGCGGCCCTGCGCCAGGGCACGGTTGTCGAGCTGCGGGATCTGTTCTTTGCGACGCCGGCGCGGCTGAAGTTCATGCGAACCGACCGGGCCGAAAGCCAGGCGATTGCCGATACGGTGAAACGCTTGGCGATGGCCGAACCTGCGGTCGGGTTCACGCTGCGCGATGTCTCCGGCGGTGGTGAGGGGCGGGTCGTGTTCCGCGCGGACCCGATGAATGGCGATCTGTTTGATGCGCTGCATGGGCGCCTGGCCCATGTGATCGGGCGGGAATTTGCAGAAAACGCGCTAAAGATCGACGCAGCCCGGGACGAGATCCGCCTGTTTGGCTATGCAGCGCTGCCGACCTATTCGCGCGGGGCTGCGGTGACGCAATTCCTGTTCGTGAATTCGCGCCCGGTGAAGGACAGGCTGCTGACCGGGGCCTTGCGCGCCGCTTATATGGATTTTCTCAGCCGTGACCGTCACCCTGCGGCGGCCTTGTTTCTGGATTGCGACCCGACACTGGTGGATGTCAACGTCCACCCGGCCAAATCCGAAGTGCGGTTTCGCGATCCCGGCGTGGCGCGCGGCTTGATCGTTTCTGCCCTGCGCCATGGGCTGGCAGAGGCGGGGCACCGGGCTTCATCCACGGTGGCGGGGGCCACGCTGGGTGCAATGCGGCCCGAACCCCCCACGGCCTCTGGTGCGCCACGTATCTATCAGATGGACCGGCCATCGCGCGGCGCACGCAACAGCGCCTATGCGGCGCAATCCCCCGGCATGCCGCAGGAGCGGACCCTTGATGCGCCGCCATCGGCGGGCTTTGCGGAACTTTCCAGCGCCTATAGTGGCCGCCTCGTCGAAGAGCCGCAGCCTGGTGCAGATCACGCCGGGACAGCAGCCCAGGCGGAGTCTGCCCGGATCGAAGAGCTGCCTCTGGGCGCGGCCCGCGGGCAGGTGCACGAGAACTACATTATTGCGCAGACCCGCGACGGTATGGTGATCGTCGATCAGCATGCAGCGCATGAACGGCTGGTGTATGAGAAGCTCAAAACACAGATGGCCGACACCGGCGTTGCCGCTCAGGCGCTGCTGATCCCGGAAATCGTCGAGCTATCGCAGGATGATTGCGCCCGGCTGCTGGAGGTTGCCGAGGATCTGGCGCGGTTTGGTCTCGGGATCGAGGCCTTTGGCGGCAATGCGGTGGCGGTGCGGGAAACGCCCGCGATCCTTGGTGAAGTCAATGCTGAGGCGATGATCCGGGATATTCTGGACGAACTGGCTGATCAGGGCGAAAGCCAGCTTGTTCAGGCGCGGCTTGAGGCGATCCTGTCCCGCGTTGCCTGCCACGGCTCGATCCGGTCAGGGCGGCGTATGCGCGGCGAGGAGATGAACGCGCTCCTGCGCGAGATGGAGGCGACGCCGCATTCCGGGCAATGCAACCATGGCCGCCCCACCTATGTGGAATTGAAACTTGCAGATATCGAACGCCTGTTCGGCCGCAGCTAGCAGCTCAAGGAGTGTCTGATGGAGGGCATGGATGAGGCCATCGCCAATATGGATGCGCTGGGTCTGATGATTCTGGGCGCTGGCGCGGCTGTTCTGTTGCTGTTCGTTCTGCTGTTTCTGTCGATGCGAAACTCGGCGCGGGCGGTGCGGGCAATTGCGCCGCTGACGCAGCAGATGACCAATATCGGTCAGGTTGCGCAGCAGCTGTCTTCCGGGCAGGAGGCGTTGCGCGGCAATCTCCAGACCGTCTCTGATACGCAGGCGAATGCCCAGTTGCAGATCCTGCAAACGATGGAAAACCGGCTGGGCGATGTGCAGCAGCGGATGAACGACCGGCTGGCGGACAACGCCATGAAACAGGCCCGCGCCATTGCCGAAATGCAGGAACGGATGAGCGAGAGCCTGCATGGCAACGCCAAGCGCACTGCGACCTCGTTGACGCAGTTGCAGGAACGTCTTGCCGTGATCGACAAGGCGCAGGACAATATCACCAAACTGTCGGGCGATGTGCTGTCGCTGCAGGATATCCTGTCGAACAAGCAAACGCGCGGGGCATTTGGCGAGATCCAGTTGAACGATATTGTGTCCAAGGCGCTGCCGACCGATGCCTATGCGTTCCAGTATTCGCTGTCCAACGGCAAGCGCGCCGATTGCATCATCCGTCTGCCCAACCCGCCGGGCCCGATTGTCATCGATTCCAAATTCCCGCTGGAACCCTATGAGGCCCTGCGCCGGGCCGAGACGCCAGAGGAGCGGGCACAGGCTGCGCGGTTGCTGAAGGGCGCCTTGCGCAAGCACATCCGGGACATCTCGGATAAATATATCCTTGAAGGCGAAACGGCCGATGGCGCGCTGCTGTTCCTCCCGTCCGAAGCGGTCTATGCGGAGCTGCACGCCAATTTCTCTGATGTGGTGCGCGAAGGGTTCTCGCTTAAGGTCTGGATCGTCTCCCCGACCACCTGCATGGCGACCCTCAACACCATGCGGGCGATCCTGAAGGATGCGCGGATGCGGGAACAGGCGGGGGCGATCCGAAAGGAACTCGGGTTGCTCCACAAGGATGTGGAGCGTCTGGGTGACCGGGTGGTCAATCTGGACCGTCATTTCGGCCAGGCGCAAAAGGATCTGTCGGATATCAAGATCAGCGCGGACAAGGCCGGGCGTCGGGCGCAGCGGCTCGACAACTTCGATTTTGAAGAGCTCAGCGCCGAAGGCGTGGGCCAGGTCGTCGCCTTGGAAACACCGGGAGAATGAGGACACGTTCGGGGCGCGGGCGTCCGACGCCGAATGCCGCTTTGTTGCGCGAAGCGGAGCTGCGGGCGGAAAAGATCGTCTCGATCCTGCGGATCCTGGTGTCACTTGGGTTGATACTGGTGTTTTTCCTCGCGGTGGGCAAACCGCCAGTAGAGGTCGCGGAGGTCCTGCACAAACAATGGGTCTTTGCGGTCCTGTCGATGCTGAGCTATCTCGGGCTCGGGATCCTGAGCCTCTGGCTGGCCAACAGCGGCCGATTTCGGCGCTGGATGATCTGGCCGGCTGTGACCTTTGACTGCCTGTTCATTCTGGTGAACACATGGGTCGGGCTGGAGAATTTGGCGATGCCGGGCGTGCTTCTCTTCCTGCTGCCGTCGACCTGGCTGGTGCCGGTTGTGCTGGCGTTTGCGGTGCTGCGCTTCAACCCGTATTTGCAGGCCTATTGCGTCACGCTGATGACGATTGGCCTGTGTTACCTGAGCTTTCGCACCGATCATGTCGTGACCGAAGAGGTGGTCTTGCGGCTTAGCTACCTGGTTGTCGCGGCGCCCAATATCGCCCGCCTGGCGATGATCCTGCTGGCCGGGGTGGTGCTGGTGGTGGCGGCGGCTGCCCTGCGGCAATTGCTGCACCGGTCGCTGATCGAAACGGAGCGGCGGCTGTCGTTGACACGGTATCTGCCCGCGCGCCTGGCAGAGCGTGTCCGGGCCGAAGCCCTGGAAGATGTCCGCCAGGGCCGGCGGCAGGACATGGGCGTCTTGTTTGTTGACCTGCGCGCGTTCACCTCCTGGTCGGAGGGGCGCGATCCGGCCGAGGTCGGAGCATTTTTGACGGATTTTCGCATCAGGGTGCAACGCGCGGCGCGGCAAACAAACGGCATGGTGGATAAATTCATCGGCGACGGGGCCATGTTGCTGTTCGATGGGACCGCGGCGGCGGAGCGCGCTTTGCGCTGTGCGTTTTGTCTGTCTGACGAAATGAGGGACTGGTCAGAATACCGCCACGCCAAGGCGCTCCCCCCGGTTCGGGTGGGGATCGGCCTCCATTGGGGAGAGGTGTTTTCGGGTGTTGTCGGGGACGAGGAACGTCTGGAATATGCGGCACTGGGCGATACGGTCAATACGGCCTCGCGGCTGGAGCAACTGACCAAGGAACACGACATGGAGATCATCGTGTCAGGGGCCTTGTTGGATCAGGTGGCGCCCGAGGGGGCGCCCGCGCGCGACGGTTGGACGACCCTGCCACCGGCGGTCTTGCGCGGGCGGCGCGGGGCGATCGCGCTCTTTGGACGGGGGCGGCCTGTGTTGCCGGAGGCTGACCCGGCCGTGAAACCGGTCAGCTGACCTTGAGCTGGTCGATGTCGTCCGTATTGGGGTCGAGTATCTCGCCGGGTAGGGTGAAGCGAATGACGGCGCCACCATCCGCCGCGTTTTCGGCCTCAATCTGGCCCCCGCGGGTCTGAACAAGACGGCGCACGCCGAGAAGGCCAAACCCGCCTTCTGTCCGCAAGGTGCCCGTGTTGAGCAACACCACGGACGGATCTTTCAGGCCGGGGCCATTGTCGCGCACCTCGATCCTGATGAAGCCGGGGCTGTCCGGGGCGAGACTGACCCAAAGCTGAAAATCATCCAGATCCGGCCCGCGCGCATGTTTCATGGCATTGTCGACCAGATTGCGCAGGACAATCAGCGTCGCGGCGCGGTCCCCGTCGAGCCAGCCCCCGGAGATATGGCATTTGCAGGCACCCAGCGGATCAAACAGCCCCACGACCTCACGCACGAGGTCTTCAAAGTTGAACTTTCGGATATCTGACTGAGTCGAGGTCGCCTGCGCATGAGAGAGAATATCGGCGATCATGGTCATGGCGCGGGTGCCGATCTGTTCAAGCATGTCGATCAGTTCCAGTTTGCCATCCCCGAGATCGGTGAAATCCTCCCGCAACATCTCTGCAATCATGCTAACATGACGGATCGGGGTGCGCAGATCATGGGCGGCCAGATTGACGAAATCCTCGATCTCGGACTGGAACATTTCCACATCGAGCGAGAGATCTTTGAGCTTGCTCAGACTGGAAATATCCTTGGTCGTTCCGACAATCCGGCGCACTTGTCCTTCGGGCGTCAAAATCGGGCGCAGCGTCACCTCGATCTGCATTTCTTCGCCGTGCAACGGCAGATGCGACTGGTAGCTCAGCGCAGCGGCGGTTTCGAGGACCGTTAGGTGGTGTTGATAGATCACCTCGCCATACTGACCGGGAAACAAGTCTTTGATGGTTTTGCCCACGACGTCGGCAACGTCGCGCTGTACATGGCCGAGAGCGTAGCTGTTGAAGGCAACGTAGCGCGGCACCCCGGCGCTGTCGGGTTCCAGAACGAACACGGCCTGTTCGACCTGGTCCAGAAGAGCAATTTCATCCGGTGTCATTGCAGCGTCTCCACCTTGCCAGCAGCCAACCGCCCGACCGGATCTGTGGGTGCTGAGAGTGCAGAGACGACCACTCGGTCCACAGGCTGGCGCGGGGGCGCACCGCCGACCCTGTCAGGTTTCCACTAAAGAAGCGTAAATTGCTGCGGGTGGCAAAACAGTGGCCCCGCGCCCACCAAAGTCGATGCGCGCGGGAAAAAGGCGTTCAGGATGTATGTGAGACAACCTGTAAATGCTGTGCAAGTGCGCCGATGCGGCCCATCCAGCTGTCGACCAGCGCCGGATCGCTGGGCGCGGCGCTGACGCCGGCGGCGATCTTGCCGTTCATGGCCGCCTCGATGGCAAAGGAGACCGGGTAGGACACCAGCCGTGCCATCGCGCTGCCACGGTCATCACCCCAGGCATCCATCACATAGGTCTTGTGCCATTTGGTCTGGCCGTCGCGCTCTGCCTTGAGATCAACGCAGAGGACCACTCGGTCCGGCTCCCCTTCGTCATAGGCGTGATCGGTCCAGAACTGATCTGACATTTCCTTGAGTCTTGCGTCGCCTTCGGGCCCTTCGAGGGTCTCGACCTCGCGGAACACATCCGCCCAGGCATCGCTCCAGCCGTTGAGCCGCAGGGTGCCGCGCACGAAGGTCTTCACCTTCCAGTCCTTGCCGAAATGATACTGCTCCATAAAGGGAAGCGAGTCGCGGTTGGGATAGACCTGAAAGCTCTCTGGCGTGGCCAGGGGGGCATCATAGGTCGAGATCGCATCCCAGGGGCGGGCGACATCGTAGGTTTTGAAATCGCGAATGGACCGCGACGGCGACCGCAACGCTTTCAGCACTCCGAGCGGCGACCAGCTGAACTTGTAGCGAAACGGGTTCGGCGTTTTCGGGATGCCACCGCAATAGGACAGGAAGCTCAGCTCGTTGTCGGCGTCAAAGGCGGGGGAGTCCGCATATTCCGCCACCAGCGCATGGGCCATCAGGTGGTCGATCCCCGGATCAAGGCCAACCTCGTTCACCAGCGCGACGCCGGCGGCCTTTGCCTTGTCATCCAGCGCCCGCATTTCGGGCGAGATATAGGAGGACGACACAAAATGAGCGCCCTTCGCAATTGCCAGTTCTGCCAGTTCGACATGCCAGTCGCCGGGCAGCATGGACACCACGACATCCGCCGGGCTGAGCAGCTCTGACAGGCGGGTGATCGAGAATTTGTGGATGTTGGTGGTCAGGTCACCCACGGCCTCGGTGGCCTTTTCGGGTGTGCGGTTCCAGACGGCGACGTCATGGCCCGCTTCAAGCAGGCGGCGCAGGCCGGGAATCGCGGAGAGGCCGGTGCCGCACCAATGAATAGTCATGTCAGTTCTCCTTCTTGCGGGCAGGTCGATCAGCCTGCCACATGTTCGTCAAAGACCGCCCGCGCCCGCGCCCAGACACCGGAATCGAGATCGGTGAGGGTTCGAAGGCTCGCCAGGAGCTGGTCGGCATAATCCTCGGAGCTTTCGGCGGGCAGCATCGAGGGCAGGTTGTCAATTGCCATCACGTCAAGCACCGGCGCCTGTGCAACCCTCAGGACCGGCGCGTCCCAGGTGGTGGCACGGTCATAGACCGGAACCGGATTGTAGTCGCTATCGGGGTCGCAGGCCACATCGCCAATTGCAGTGAGCCTGCGGTCGGCCGCAAGGGCCTCTTGCGGGACGAAGACGGGGGTGCCGGGGCGGGCAAAGATACAGTTCAGGAACAGGTCGTGGGTCAGGATCTGCGGGAACGGACCGCCGCTGGCGGTTTCGGCCATGTCCCATTTGGTGACGGTGACGCCCATCGCCTCGCACAGGTCGGCCGCACCGGCGCCGACGCGACCAAGCGCACCGATCACGATGGCCGTCGGCCGCGCCTTGCCCGTGTCATCCAGCGCGCGACCCAGATCGGAGAGCAAGGCGTGTTTGTCGCTGTAGGCACCGACCGGGCCGCAGATCTCCTGGTGTTGCTGCGCGGCCCAGGCCTTGAGCGTGACAGCGGCACCGGCATAACCGGCCCAGTAGCCAAAGGCGGCGACCCGGCGACCGGTTTCGTCCACCAGATACTCCAGATCATAAAGCGTCCCGCCGCCCTCGCGGAACCGGCGCAGCAGCGCCTTGCCGGAGTGCTGGCCCTTGAAGGCATGGCCGAACATGATGTGGCGATGGGGCAGGGGGGTGCCGTCCTCCGGCAGTTCCTTGAGACCGAAAATGATCGCATCGCGAGGGGCATCCGGCCATGTGTTTTCTGCGGCGATGTCGCAGCCGGCGTCGATATAGCCCTGCAACGGGATGGCCCGCGTTTTACTTTCCTCGATGGTGACGCGGATGCCGACATCCATGAGGGCCTTGGCCCCGGCGGGCGTCAGGCCGACGCGATCTTCGTTTGGGCGCTGTTCGGCCCGGACCCAAAGGTGTGTCATGGTGGTGTCCTTCAAAGCATATTCTTGGCGCGTGCGGCCTGCACGCTCTTGCGGGCTTCCATCTCTGCCATAAAGGCGGTGATCTTCGGGAACCGTTGGTGTTTCACCCCGTCGCCTTCGAGCCAGGTGCAGATCACGTAAAGATAGCAATCCGCAAGACTGAGGGTCTGGCCCAGCACGAAGGGTCCCTTCAGGCCGAAGGTCTCGATATAGTCGCAAGAGGCCGCCATGGTTTCCGGCACCTTTCGGGCCATGTCCTTGAGCGACGCGGGGTTGGAGGCCCAGCGGGTCCCGCGCATCTTGTGGGCGTGGTTCACATGCATGGTCGAGGCGAGATAATACATCACCTCCCGCATCCGGGCTGCGAGGATCGGATCCGTGGGGCGCAAGGCCGCTTCTGGTGCCAGATCGGCGACATAGTCCAGCAGCGCGCCGGTTTCGGTCAGGATGCCGCCATCGACCACCAGGACCGGCACGCGCGCTTTGGGATTGATCTGGCGATAGGCCGCGGAGGTTTGTTCCTTTTCGGCAAAGTTCACCTTGACCGCCTGATAGTCCAGCTGGGCTTCTTCCAGCGCGATGGCCACGGCGACAGAGATTGTATTGGGCGCGTAGTATAGCTGCATAAGGGGTCTCCTGCTTGGGCGCAGTCAGAGGTGGGTGCGGGCATATTGGCGGTCGGGCGCTTCCAGATGCGGCACGGCGTTGAACAGCACCGGCGCGTAATGGCCGCCGATATTGTGCAGCCGGTGCAGCGAACTGTTCATCACGGCCAGGGCAATGCGTGCGGTGGCTGCGATCTTCAGGTCAAGGCATTGGCGCATCACCATGGAGATCAGCCCCCCGGAGGTGACCACCAGTGCCGGGCCCTCGTCGGCGGCAACCTCTTCCAGCGCCGCCTTTGTGCGGCTTTCAAAGTCCCGCCAGCTTTCGGGCGGTTCTGCGATGCGATCCTCGGACCAGGCGGCAAAGACCTGCGGCAGGTGGGCGACAAACTGTTCGCGTTCCTTGGGAATGGCCAGACCGTGCTGTGCTTCCATCGCCTGCGCAAGCGTGAAATATTCCATTTCGTTGAGCCGAGGATCCTGGATCAGCGTCCCGGCATCAAAGCCCATCGAGGCCGCAGTTTCCACATGCCGGGTCAGCGTGCCGCAATAGATCCGGCTGTAGTGGTCCTTGCAGTCCCGCAGATGCGCACCAAGCCATTGCGCCTGCTGATGACCGAGCGGGCTCAGCCTGTCATAGCTTTCTTCGTCCCGCGCTGCGGTATTGGCCTGACCGTGCCGGACCAGCGTGATTTCTGACATGGGCCTGCCTCATCGATCCTGTTGCAGAAGTTCTAGGGGAGCAGCGCGCCGGTTGAAAGGGTCAAGTTACGGCTCTGGATCCCTGATCTGCGTACATTGCTGTGCAATTGTGCAATTTGATCAGGCGCGGTCGTAGCCCCGTTTCAACATCCGTTTGCGGTGGCGGTCAGCCGCGACCGACGCGGCCCGCAGGTTGTCGAACAGGTGGATGGCACAGCGGCCCTTGCCCCCTTTGACACCCCATTCGCGCAGCAGTGAAACCTCATCAAAGAGGTTCATTGCAAGCTCGATCCGGTAGAAACGGGCGGGGCGGGTCTGCGCGTGGCGATAGAGAAGACAGGTGGCCATAGTGATTCTTTACGCCAGCCGAATCGCCACCGCAAGAGAGCGGCTGAATTCTGAATGGGTGCCCTGCCCGGGCGTGGGGGGCTGTCAGCTCCAGCTGACATCGCTGAGAAAAATATAGCCTGCGCCATAGATGGTTTTGATCAGGCGCGGATTTTTCGGGTCTTCCCGCAGTTTGGTGCGCAGCCGCGATATGCGCACATCCATCGCCCGGTCAAAGCTGTCGCCGACCCCGCCGCCCAGCCGTTCCATCATCTGAGGGCGAGAGATCAGCCGCTTGGGGCTGTCAAGAAAGAGCCGCAACACTTCGCCTTCGGCGTGGGAGAACGCGGTCTCCTGCCCCTGTTCGTCCTCCAGCACGTAGCGGTCAAAATGCGCGATCCATCCGGCGAAACTGGCCCGGTCGCCGGTGGCTGATTTGCCGTCGCGGGGCGGCACGCGGAGGCGGACACGGATGCGGGCGACGACCTCGGCAGGGTCGAAGGGTTTGGTGATATAGTCGTCGGCGCCCAGCTCCAGACCCGTCACCCGGTCCTGTACCTGCGCCCGGCCTGAAATGATGATGACGCTGGCGCCCTGTTCCAAGGCCAGACGGTGCACCAGCGCCAGCCCGTCGGTGTCGGGCAGCGAGAGATCCACGAGGCAAACATCCGGTGTGACCCGCTTCAGCGCGGCTTCGAAATCGCGGGCGCGGGAAAAACTCTGGGTGCGGTAGCCGGCATCTTCCAGCGTTTCGGTCAGCAGCCGGCGGATTTCGGGTTCGTCATCCAGAATGGTGACCAGCGGGGCGAGGGCGGGGTCACTCATGCGGTGCCTCCTGATGCAGGAGCGCCGCCAGCTGGGATCGCTCGAATGGTTTTTGCAAAAGCGGTGCGGCCGCCAGTGCGGCCTGGTGGTGCGGATCTGAGGGCGGCAGCGAGGTCATCAGGACCACGGGCGGCGCACCATCGCCCAGCCGATGACAGAGATCGACACCGGTCGCGCTGCCTTCGAGCCGTATATCGGAGAGGATCAGGGCGATGCCTTCGACATCGGCGAGCAGGGCGACTGCCTCATCGGCGCTGGTGGCTTCGAGGACGGAATAGCCGAGATCCATCAACAGCGGCCGGTAGGTAGCGCGCAGTGCGTCGCTGTCCTCGACCAGCAGAGCGATACCACCGACGGCCAAAGGGGCAACGCGATAGGGCAGGCGCAGGGTGACCATTGCGCCAGAAACGGTATTGCCGATGCGAATGTCGCCACCGGCCGATTTCACCATGTCGTAGACCATCGACAGGCCAAGCCCGGATCCTTCCTGACCTTTGGTGGTGTAAAATGGGTTCAGCGCATTGTTCAGGGCCTGCGGCGAGAACCCCGGCCCGGTATCACCGACGGAGAACTCGATCCAGGTCTGGCCAACCAGATGGGCCGCGACGGTGATCTGGCCGCTGAGGCCGCAGGCGTCGCGCGCGTTGAGGATCAGGTTGAGCAGGGCATCCTGCAACCGACCGGCGTCGAGCAGATAGGGATCGCTGCCGGTGTTGTCGAGCACACTCAGCCCGACCCCCTGCGGCAGGGAGGGCGTGGCCAGGATCTTCAGCTCTGCCAGCAGCGCATGCAGGTCGGTGGCCTCGGGGCGCAGGCCGCGGTGGCTTGTCATCTCTGCCATACGGTCCAGCAGCCGCCCTCCCCGGCGGGCGGCGGACAGGGTGCCCTCGACCAACTCGGACGCGCCAGTGGGCAGATCCATTGGCGCAAGTTTGGTCTGCATGCCGAGAATGATGGTCAGCAGATTGGAGAAGTCATGTGCCAGGCCACTGGTCATCTGGGCCGCGATTTCGCGTTTGCGGGCCTGTTGCAGGGCAACCCGGGCCTGGGTTTCTTCAGTCACATCCATGGACAGAATAAAGACGCCGCCCGCGTCGTCCGGGGTGAGCGCTACCCGCAACCGGCGGCTGTCCTGATCTTCGGTGAATTCGAACACCGGGCTGTCGCCCTGATAGGCGGCGGCCAGATGTGGGCTGATCCGGGCATAGGCCGCAGGCCCCAGGGCATCGGCGATATGGCGCCCCAAGACATCCGCGGACCGTCCGGGAAACACGTAGCTGAGCCGACCGTTGGTGAAGGTGTAGTAGCCCTCGTGGTCGACGTGGGCGATATGTGCGGGCATCATTTCGGTGGTCAGCCGTGTGCGCGCTTCGATCTGGGTCAGTTGGCGCTGGGTCTCTTCCAGCGTCTTGATGGTGGCAGCAAGGTTGCGGTTGGTGGCGGACAGCTCCTCCGTGTAGCTCAGCACCTGGTCCGACAGTTCCTCGGACTTTGCGCGCAGCAGCTCTTCGACCCGTTTGGTGCGTGAAATATCGGTATAGACCGTTACCCATCCCCCCTGCGGCAGGGGCGCCCCTTCGATCGAGATCACCTTTCCGTTGGCGCGCTGTCGCTCCACGTAATGCGGTACGAAGGCGCGGGCTTGATCGACCCGTTGCTGGACAAACATGTCGATGTCGTCAATCGGGCCATAGTCGCCCTGTTCTGCGATGAAACGGATCGTATCGGAAAAGCTTGCCCCTTCCTGCACCAGCTCGGGCGGGAGGTTGAACATTTCCTGGAACCGGTGGTTGCAGGCCGCCAGGCGCAGGGCGCTGTCATAGACCGACAGGGCCTGCGCAATCAAATTCAAGCCGGCGTCGATCATCGCCGCGCGCTGTGCGTTTGTCTGTTTCATCCATGCTCCCCGCCCCTTGGCTAGCAGGTTGCGCGAGGCAGGCAAAGCGGCTTCTCCCGAGGGCTGCGGGTCTGGCGTGCCGACGGTTTTATCGGTCTTGTTACAATTTGAAAGGTTTCAGAAATCATCGCGTAAAACTTGATTTGTTACTTGGGGCCTGTCCTACTGAGGACACAAGGATCGCCCCGTACACCCGTGCGAGGGACGGCCAATCCGGTCGGGGAGGACCGGATACGGGAGGAGTAAATACGTGTCTCATACCGCTGCGCAGACATCGTCTGGCTCCGGGCAGCCTTTGTCTGTGCCGGCTCTGCTGGAGAGAAATGCCGCTGTCTTTGCCGATCGCCCGGCTTACCGGGAGAAAGAATTCGGCATTTGGCAAAGCTGGACATGGCAGGAAACGGCTGAGGAAATCGACGCGCTGGCGCTTGGTTTTTTGGCTCTGGGTGTGTCCGAAGGTGATTTCATCGCCATCATTGGACGCAATCGCCCATCGCTTTATTGGTCCATGGTCGCCGCCCAGAGCGTCGGCGCCATTCCAGTGCCAATCTATCAGGATTCTGGCGCCGAAGAGATGGCCTATGTGCTGGATCACTGCGGCGCGGCCTATGTGATCGCCGGCGATCAGGAACAGGTGGACAAGGTGGTCGACATCCGGGACCAGCTGGAGAACCTGAAACGGGTGATCTACGTCGACCCGCGCGGCCTGCGGAAATATGACCATACCCTGTTGAATTCATACGCCGACGTGCAGGCGCAGGGGCGGGCGGGACGCTCGGATCTGAGTGCGGAGCTGGCGGCGCGGCGGGCGAAGCTGACTTATGACAGCATCTGCGTGATGCTGTACACCTCCGGAACGACAGGGCGCCCAAAAGGCGTGGTCCTGTCCAACCGCAACGTTATCGAAAGCGCCAAGAACGCCAGCGAATTTGACAACCTGACGGAGCGGGAAGAGGTCCTGTCCTATCTGCCGATGGCCTGGGTCGGTGATTTCATCTTCTCTCTCGGTCAAAGCTATTGGTGCGGATTTTGCGTCAACTGTCCGGAAAGCCCGGACACGATGATGACCGACCTGCGCGAGATCGGCCCGACCTATTTCTTTGCACCGCCTCGGGTGTTTGAGGGTCAGCTGACCAATGTGATGATCCGCATGGAAGATGCGAGCAAGCTGAAGCAGCGGATGTTCCACTACTTCCTGGCCCATGCAAAAAAGGTCGGCGGACGGATCCTTGACAACAAACCTGTCGCGACGCTGGACCGGTTGAAATATGCGCTGGGCAACGTTCTTCTTTACGGTCCGCTGAAGGATACGCTGGGCTACGGTCGCATTCGTGTCGGCTATACCGCTGGTGAGGCGATCGGGCCGGAGATTTTCGATTTCTATCGCAGCCTTGGGATCAATCTCAAGCAGCTCTATGGCCAGACCGAAGCCACGGTTTTCATCACCGTGCAGCCGGATGGCGAAGTGCGGGCTGATACCGTTGGCGTGCCGGCCCCGGATGTGGAGATCCGGATCGACGACACCGGTGAGATCCACTACCGGTCGCCCGGCACCTTTGTGGAGTATTACAAGAACGCAGAATCGACTGCCTCGACCAAGGACGCCGAGGGCTGGGTCGCCACCGGCGACGCCGGGTTCATCGAGGAAAGTTCCGGTCATCTGCGGATCATCGACCGGGCCAAGGATGTCGGCAAGATGGCCGATGGTGCGATGTTTGCGCCGAAATACGTCGAGAATAAACTGAAGTTCTATCCTGACATCCTGGAGGCGGTGGTGTTCGGCAACGGTCGGGACCGATGCGTCGCCTTTATCAACATCGACCTGACTGCGGTGGGCAACTGGGCCGAGCGCAACAATATCGCCTATGGCTCTTATCAGGAACTGGCCGGGCATCCGCGCGTGCTGGAAACGATCCGCGGACATGTCGAAGCGGTGAATACCTCGGTGGCGCAGGATGAGATGTTGTCGGGCTGCCAGATCCATCGCTTTGTGGTGCTGCACAAGGAACTGGACGCGGATGACGGTGAGATCACCCGAACCGGCAAGGTCCGGCGCCGGATCGTGGATGAGAAATTCGCAGACATCATTGCGGCCCTTTATGACGGCTCTGACGAAGTCTCGACCCGAACCGAAGTGACCTATGAGGACGGGCGCAAGGGGACGATCAGTGCAACGCTGACGCTTGTCGATGCCAAGGTTCAATCCGCCATCACCCGCGCGGTGGCTGCGGAATGAGGACGTTTGGTCCGGCGCTCGTGCAGGCAAGCTGCACCTCGCCCCGCCCACCGTCCCATGCCGCCAAGCAAGAAATCGAAGGAGCAGCCCATGCTGGATCAAGCTGACAGCTATGTGACCGAAGATGGACGCACCATTGGCGGCGTGGTCATGGAAATGAAAAACATCACCCTGCGCTTTGGCGGCGTGGTGGCGATCAAGGACATTTCCTTTGACATTCGCGAGGGCGAGATCCGCGCCATTATCGGCCCCAATGGGGCGGGCAAATCCTCGATGCTGAACGTGATCTCCGGCTTTTACGTGCCGCAGGAGGGCGAGGTTCTGTTCCACGGAAAAAAACGCCCCCAGATGCGCCCCTATGAGGTGGCCCGGCAGGGCATCGCGCGCACCTTTCAGAACATTGCCTTGTTTGATGGCATGAGCGTTCTGGACAACGTGATGACCGGGCGGCTGAACTACATGACAACCAACCTGTTTCAGCAGGCCTTCTGGAAGGGGCGGGCGGAACGGGAAGAAAATGAGAACCGGGAAGTGGTCGAGAAGATCATTGATTTTCTTGAGATCCAGGCCATCCGCAAGACACCTGTTTCACGCCTGCCCTACGGTCTGAAAAAACGCGTCGAACTGGCCCGGGCGTTGGCTGCAGAGCCAAAACTTCTGCTGCTGGACGAACCGATGGCAGGGATGAACGTCGAAGAAAAGGAAGACATGTCGCGTTTCATTCTCGACGTGAATGATGAGTTCGGCACCACCATTGCCCTGATCGAGCACGACATGGGCGTGGTTATGGATCTGAGCGACCGGGTTGTGGTGATGGACTACGGCAAGAAGATCGGCGACGGCACCCCGGATGAGGTGCGCAACAATCAGGATGTGATCGACGCCTATCTGGGGGTGTCTCATGACTGAACGGGCGATCACGGCAGCAGACTGGAAGAGGGGGGCACACCATGCCTGATCAATTGATCTTTGCAATGGAGGTGACGCTGAATGGCCTCATGGCGGGGGTGCTTTATGCGCTCGTCGCGCTGGGCTTCGTGCTGATCTACAAGGCTTCGGGCATTTTCAACTATGCGCAGGGGGTCATGGCGCTGTTTGCGGCGATGACCCTGGTCGGCATCATGCAGGGACAGGTGCCGTTCTCCCATATGATCAACGCCGTCTTCGGCAGCCATGTGACCCACTTTGGCTGGACGGTGCCATCGCTGGTCGCGATCCTCTTGACCGTGGCTGTCATGGTTGTCCTGGCCTGGCTGGTGCAGGTGTTGGTGATGAAACATCTGGTCGGGCAAGAGCCGATCATCCTGTTCATGGCGACGATCGGGCTGGCTTACTTCCTTGAGGGGGTGGCGGATCTGATGTGGGGTTCTGACATCAAAACGTTGGATGTCGGCCTGCCCCAGGGGATCAACCTCTGGATCGACGAGGTGACGTTCAATATCTTCGGCTACGGGTTCTTTATCGACAATCTCGATATCGTTGCGACAGTCATTGCGGCCTTGCTGGTGACGGGGCTGGTGCTGTTCAGCCAGTACACCAAACAGGGCCGTGCGATGCGGGCTGTTGCAGACGACCACCAGGCCGCGCTTTCGGTTGGGATTTCGCTGAATTTCATCTGGGTATTGGTTTGGTCTGTCGCCGGGTTCGTGGCGCTTGTCGCGGGGATCATGTGGGGCACCAAGTCCGGTGTGCAATTCTCCCTCTCCCTGATCGCGCTCAAGGCGCTTCCGGTATTGATGCTCGGTGGGTTTACCTCGATCCCCGGCGCCATCGTGGGTGGGCTGATCATCGGCGTTGGTGAAAAACTGTTCGAATTTCTCATTGGTCCGATGGTCGGCGGCGCAACCGAAAACTGGTTTGCCTATGTTCTGGCGCTGATCTTCCTGGTGTTTCGCCCGCAGGGTCTGTTTGGAGAAAAGATCATTGAGCGCGTCTGAACCGCATACCCTCTTGCTGTTTGCGGTGACGCGGCCTCAGGTCTGCATTCGCTGGAACGCGGCAATGACCATGGCGGCGAAGACCGTGATTGCAAGCGTCAGCGCGATGGTGAGATCGCCGATCAACCGCCCGACCAAAAATGTCATCAGGCCGGCGCCACAAAAGCCAATGAATATCAGGCCCCAGAAATTCGTGATGTCATCGGACGCGTCCGGATCGCCAAAATCTATCGCCTCGCTCTGTGGCCACGGCGAAGCCGTGCGCGCGGCCTGTGGGGCGGGCTCTGCCTCGCGCGGAACTGCGCGCTCTGCTGCCGGACCCGCTGATGTGCGGGCGGAGCGGTGGGGGGACTGTGTTCGACCCGATGCCGCAGTGTCAGCCTGCCTTGAGGGGCGCACCCGCGGCTCGTCCATCGTCGGCGCTATATCGGCATCCTCGACAGAGGCCAGAATTCGGCCTCTTTCGGATGCATATTCCTTGGCGGAAATATCGCCTCGTTTCCGGGCAGCATCCAGCCGCCGGATTTCATCCAGAATTGCAGTCATCTTACCCACTCACGTTTCCCACGCAAAATGTGGCCAACAGATTTGGGCAAAATGTGGCAAAACGCGGAAATCTGACGAAATGGTTAACGCGCGAGGCGCGCGATGAAGCGGTCCAGCGAGCTTTTCCGACCTTTGGCGCAGCGCGTCTGGTGGCGTGACAAAACGTCGACCGTCGGCGGTTTTGCGAGCGTCCCGCCTGTCTGCGCCGAGCGGTTTCTGGCGCTATCCGGCCTGAGTTTCGCAGTCCCAGCCGGGGTGCTAGCGCTGCTTTTTTGGCGAATTTTCATCCTGTTGTGCTCCACTGAGCGCCACGACAATTTGGGGGGACATCATGTTCTATCGTGAAGCCGGAGACTTCAAACTCTCCTATGCCGAGGACAGCCAGACCTTTCCGATCCGGTTCGATCGCTACCGCTACTTTGCGGTCCTGGCGGTGGCCTATGGTGTCATTCCATTCTTCGTTAACGACTATTGGGTCAACGCGATCCTGCTGCCGTTCCTGATCTACGCCATTGCCTCAATCGGGCTGAACATACTGGTGGGGTATTGTGGGCAAGTCTCTCTCGGGACCGGTGGTTTCATGGCTGTCGGAGCTTATGCCTGCTACAAGTTGATGACATCTTTTCCCGAGGTGTCGATGTTCATTCATGTGCTGCTGGCGGGCGGGGTGACGGCGCTGGTCTGTGTTCTGTTCGGATTGCCGAGCTTGCGGATCAAGGGGTTCTATCTGGCGGTTGCCACCCTGGCGGCGCAGTTCTTTCTGGTCTGGCTCTTCAACCGGGTGCCGTGGTTTTACAATTATTCCGCCTCCGGTCAGATCAACGCGCCAGAGCGGGACGTGTTTGGCATCGTCATCACCGGGCCGAATGCGCCGGCCTGGGCGACCTATATGTTCTGCCTGATCTTCCTGACCTTCTGCGCCATCGTGGCGCGCAATCTGACCCGCGGGACACAGGGACGGACCTGGATGGCCATTCGTGACATGGATATTGCGGCAGAGATCATCGGGGTCAGCCCGCTGCGGGCCAAGATGACGGCCTTTGCCGTCTCCGGTTTCTTTGTTGGCATCTCGGGGGCGCTGTTCTTTTCGGTCTACCTCGGCGCGGTTGAGGTCGGCGAGGCCTTCGGGATCAACAAATCGTTCCTGGTGCTGTTCATGGTCATCATTGGCGGGCTGGGGTCGATCTTTGGCTCCTTTGCCGGAGCGGCCTTTCTGGTCTTGCTGCCAGTGGTGCTGAAGGTGGTTGGCGTTGATCTGCTCGGCTGGCCCACGGACATCGTGGCGCATTTCCAATTGGTGATTGTCGGCGCGCTGATCGTCACCTTTCTGATCCTCGAACCACATGGATTGGCGCAGCTTTGGCGCGTGACCAAGGAAAAGCTGCGGCTGTGGCCCTTCCCGCACTAGCGCGGCGCGGCCACATGACATCGCCGGGGGCGGCAGGAGGAGACCGGCCCCGATAATCGAAACATCGGAACAATGAATTCAAGGGAGGATGAAACCCGATGACACTGAAAATGACGACCCTGGCGCTGAGCGCCCTGATGGTGGCCGGTCCCGCAATGGCGGATCTGGTCTTTCCGGACCTGAGCTATCGCACCGGCCCCTATGCGGCGGGCGGTATTCCGTTCTCTGACGGCTATAATGACTATTTCACCCTCGTGAACGAGCGTGACGGCGGCATCGGCGGCGTGAAGGCGCGCGTTGTTGAGTGCGAGACCGGCTACAACACCGAAAAGGGTGTGGAATGCTATGAGGCCACTAAGGGCGAAGGCGCGCTGGTTTACCAACCGCTGTCCACGGGCATTACCTACCAGCTGATCCCAAAAGTGACCGCAGACGGCATTCCGCTTCACACCATGGGCTATGGCCGGACCTCGGCTGCAAACGGCGAAGTGTTCTCGCATGTCTTCAACTATCCCGCGAACTACTGGGATGGCGCATCCGGCGTGATCAACTACTTGCTGGAAGAAAACGCGGGCGATCTGAAAGACAAGACGATCTCTCTGGTTTATCACAACTCTGCCTATGGCAAGGAACCGATCCGTACCCTGGAAGAACTGTCGGCAAAGCACGGTTACGAGCTGAAGCTGCTGCCGGTCGATCACCCCGGTCAGGAGCAGAAATCGCAGTGGCTGCAAATCCGTCGCGACCGTCCCGACTATGTCGTGATGTGGGGCTGGGGCGTGATGAACCAGGTTGCCATTCAGGAAGCGGCGAACATCCGGTACCCGATGGAAAACTTCATTGGTGTCTGGTGGTCCGGGGCCGAGCATGACGTGATGCCGGCGGGTGATCAGGCCGACGGCTACAAGGCGATCACTTTCCACAACGTGGGTCGTGACTTCCCGGTGTTCGCGGATGTGCAAACGCATGTCGTGGAAAAAGGTCTCGCGGCGGGTGCCGGCGACCAGATCGGCAACGTGCTCTACAACCGTGGGTTCTATGCGGCGATGTTGGCGGTCGAGGCTGCCAAGAAAGCACAAGAGATCCACGGCGTGGCTGATATCACCCCGGCGATGATGCGCGATGGCATGGAAGCGCTTGAGATCACCCAGGATCTGATGACCGAACTCGGCATGCCAAACTTTGGCCCGTCTTTCTCGGTCTCCTGTGAAAACCATGGCGGGCCCGGTCTTGTCGGGATGACCCAATGGGATGCGGAAACGCAGACCTGGTCGATGATCTCCGGGTTCAACCCGACGGATTCCGATGTGCTTGGTCCACTGGTGGCGGAAGATTCCAGTGCCTATGCCGCGGAAAACAATATCGAAGAGCGCTGCAAATAAGCGTTCGCACCGCGCCGCGGCCTCAGAGGCATCGGCGCGGCCACTCAGCCCAAGGGGTGCGGCATTCCGCGCCGCACCCACCCTGTCCGACCCGGACAAGCGCGAAGGAATAGGCGATCGAGATGCTGGACGCGGCCAAAACCACAGACTCGCAGGTGGAGACCCTGCTCGAAGTCAATAATATCGAGGTGATCTACAACCACGTGATCCTCGTCCTGAAAGGCGTCAGCCTCAAGGTTCCAAAGGGCGGCATCACCGCATTGTTGGGCGGCAATGGCGCAGGCAAGACCACGACACTCAAGGCGATTTCAAGCTTGCTGCATTCGGAGCGTGGCGAAGTGACCAAAGGGTCCGTGCGGTATCGCGGCGCAGAGGTTCACGCGCAGGACCCGGCGGATCTGGTGCGCAAGGGCGTGATCCAGGTGATGGAGGGCCGTCATTGTTTTGAACATCTGACGGTTGAGGAAAACCTGTTGACCGGGGCCTACACCCGCGGCGACAGCAAAGCAAAAATCCAAGAAGACCTGGAAATGGTCTATACCTATTTCCCGCGTCTCAAGGAACGCCGCAAGAGTCAGGCCGGCTATACCTCGGGCGGCGAACAGCAGATGGTCGCGATGGGGCGGGCCCTGATGAGCCGCCCTGAGACGATCCTGCTGGACGAGCCTTCGATGGGGCTGGCCCCGCAGCTGGTCGAGCAGATCTTTCAGATTGTGAAGTCGATCAACGAAAACGAAGGGGTAACCTTCCTGCTGGCGGAGCAGAACACAAATGTGGCGCTGCGCTATGCCCACTTTGGGTACATCCTGGAATCCGGACGCGTTGTGATGGACGGACCGGCCGCGGAGCTGCGGGAAAACCCGGATGTGAAGGAGTTCTACCTCGGCATGTCGGAAGAAGGGCGCAAGAGCTTCCGCGACGTGCGCTCCTATCGTCGTCGCAAGAGATGGCTGAGCTGAGGCAAGAGGGTAAAGTCATGACATATTTTGATGCATTGGAAACGCGCAGCGTCGACGCCCGTGCCGCAGATCTGGCCGAGCGTCTGCCGGAACAGATCGCGCGCGCGAAATCCGCGCCCGGTTTTGCTGCGTTGCTGGCAGATGCCGACGCCGCTGCGATCCGGACCGTCGCCGATCTGGCCACCTTGCCGGTACTGCGCAAGGCAGACCTGAGTGCGGCGCAGGCTGCTCACCCCCCCTTCGGCGGCTTCACTCTCAAGCCGGCGCATGGTTTTGCTCATATCTTTCAGTCGCCTGGTCCGATTTACGAACCGGGCGGAGTGGATCATGACTGGTGGCGCATGGGGCGGTTCTTGCACGCGGCAGGGGTCGGACCGGGTGATGTCGTGCAAAACTGTTTCGGCTACCATCTGACGCCTGCCGGAATGATCTTTGAAAGTGGTGCGCGCACCGTCGGGGCGGCGGTTTTGCCGGCCGGAACCGGTCAGACCGAACTTCAGGTCACAGCCGCGCGCGATGTTGGCGCGACAGCCTATGCGGGGACACCCGACTATTTGAAAGTGATCCTCGACAAGGCAGAGGCGATGGGCGTCACCCTCGGGTTTCGCAAGGCTGTTGTCGGGGGCGGTGCATTATTTCCTTCCTTGCGAAAGGATTACGCGGATCGCGGCATTTCCTGCCTGCAATGCTACGCCACAGCCGATCTTGGGAACATCGCCTACGAGACCCCTGCAATGGAGGGGATGATTGTCGATGAACATGTCATCGTCGAGATCGTCACACCGGGGACCGGCACTCCAGTTGCCCCGGGAGAGGTGGGGGAGGTTGTTGTCACCAGTCTCAACCGTGACTACCCGCTGATCCGGTTTGCCACCGGCGATCTATCGGCCGTGATGCCGGGAGAAAGCCCCTGTGGACGGACGAACCTCCGGATCAAGGGCTGGATGGGCCGGGCGGATCAAACCACCAAGATCAAGGGCATGTTCGTGCGCCCGGAACAGGTCGCGGCCCTTGTGGCGAAACACGATGAGATCGTCAAAGCGCGCGTTATTGCTGCCCGCGAGGGGGAAATGGACGTGATGACCGTGCAGATCGAGGCCGACGGCGGGGACGAGGTCAGCTTTGCCCGATCTGTCGCTGATTTGCTGAAACTCAAGGGCGCGGTGAATATCGTCCCGCCCGGCAGTCTGCCCAAGGACGGGCTGGTGATCGAGGATCAACGCAAATACGACTGACCCCGGGGTCTTGTCCTTGGGGGCGTTGCTGTGCCGCTGCTGCCCGCTCTGGGCCGCAGCGGTTTCGCGCTGGAGTTTCCGACAAAAATGCTTGAAACAGGACCGGCACTGTTGAAGGCAGGATAGATGACAGACGCAACTCCGACCCGGCCGCGTGCCCCCCACCGCATCAAAGCCGCGCGTGCCAGAGGCGCACGTGGTTTTGCGTCGGTGGCATGGTTCGTCGCGCTGGCCTGCCTGCTGCCGATGGTGGCGGTGGCGATTGCGGCCCTGTCCGGCGGGGCCGAAACGATCACGCATCTCGCCCGGACAGTGCTGCCGAGATATGCGCTGACGACGCTCTATCTGGTGGCGCTGGTGTCTGTCGGCACCTTTGCGATTGGTGTCGGGGCCGCGTGGATTGTCACCATGACCCGCTTTCCCGGAGTCCGGATCTTCGAGATCGCACTGGTGCTGCCGCTGGCCTTTCCCGCCTATGTGCTGGCCTATGCCTATACGTTCCTGCTGGACCATCCAGGGATCGTGCAATCGACGCTGCGTGATGTGACGGGTTGGGGACCGCGAGACTATTGGTTCCCTGAAATCCGGTCTCTGGGCGGGGCGGCGGCGATGCTGGTGCTGGTTCTTTACCCGTATGTCTATCTGTTGGCCCGTGCCGCGTTTCTTCAACAGAGCGCCAGCGCGTTTCTGGCTGCGCGGGCGCTTGGCGACAACTCTTGGCGCGCCTTCTGGCGGGTGAGCCTGCCGATGGCGCGTCCGGCCGTGGCATCCGGCGTGTTGCTCGCAGTGATGGAGACCATCGCGGACTATGGTACGGTTGCCTATTTCGGGGTGCAGACCTTTGCCACCGGAATCTACACCAGCTGGTTTTCGATCGGGGACCGGTCCGGTGCGGCACAATTGGCGCTTTGCCTGCTTGGGTTTGCGCTGTTGCTGGCCGTGGCCGAACGGGCGAGCCGGGGCAAGGCCCGCTATCACCATGCCGGGAAACAGCAAACAACCATGCCCCCGACAGAGTTGTCCGGTGGCCGGGCGGTGGCGGCGATGGTGTTGTGCTGCCTGCCGGTGGTGCTGGGGTTCGTAATCCCGCTGGTCAGCCTGTCCCTGATGGGGCTGCAGTCGGAACAGGACCTGCTGAGCCGTCGCTATATCGCGTTCCTGAGCAACTCCGTCACCCTTGCCAGTGTCGCGGCCGGGCTGACGCTTGTGGCGGCGATCTGCCTTGGCTTTTACCAGCGGCTGCGCCCCGGTCGGACCTCCAGCGCCGCGGCCTATTTCTCGCGGCTGGGCTATGCGGTGCCGGGCGGGGTGATCGCGGTGGGGTTGATGGTGCCTTTTGCGGCCTTTGACAATGCGCTGGATGCGTGGATGCAGGCCCGGTTTGGTCTTCGCACTGGCCTGTTGGTGACTGGTTCGATCTGGTTGCTGGTGATGGCCTATCTTGTCCGGTTCATGGCCGCAGCGCTTGGGGCCTATGAGGGCGGGCAGGCTACGGTCCATGCCAATATGGATGCGGCAGCGCGGTCACTCGGGCAGAGCCCACTGGGCATGCTGCGCCGGGTGCATCTGCCAATCCTGACACCCAGCCTGCTGACGGCGCTGTTGATTGTCTTTGTCGATGTGATGAAGGAACTGCCGGCGACGCTGATCATGCGCCCCTTCAACTTTGACACTTTGGCGGTGCAGGCCCACCGACTGGCCGCGGACGAGCGGTTGGAAGGTGCGGCAGTTCCGTCGCTGGTGATCATGGCTGTGGGACTGCTGCCGGTCATCCTGATCTGTCGTCAGGTGGGGCTACGGCGCTGAGGCGACCTCAGGCCCCGCTCCACCAGGCCTCGATCTGATCCCGGCTGATCCGCTTTTCCGGACCCAGACCCACGAGCAGGGTTTCCTCTGCCTCGCAGCGACGCGCTTCGACATGGCGCCCGACGATATGCAGTTCATAGGCACCGCCCGAGGTCAGCACAAAGCCCTTCATCCGGTAGAGCCCTTCGGGGCGCGCGGCCAGTTTGTCGCCCAATGCGCGCCGGTCAAGAACGCGGGTGCTGCGGTGTTGCCAGCTGACATAGCCCGGATGGGGAACCGGGGTGGCGTCGCGTGGCAAGGGCACGATGTCGAACAGCATCTGGGAGAGCGAAATATCATTCAGGGAGGTCGGCGCGCGGGCGCCGCACTGCCGCAGTTGGGCAAGCAATGCCTCGCTTGGTGCGGCCTCCAGCTTGCTGATCAGGACGATATCGGCGGCCCGGATCTGCTGCGTAACCTGTGACTGCAGGACAGGGTCGCAAAGAAGCCGATCCACATTGCAGCTGTCGACGACGGTGACCACCCCGGAGTAGCTGAGGCGACGATCCTCCAACAGGACATTGGCGATGGCGACCGGGTCGGCGACGCCGCTTGCCTCGATCACGATGTGATCCGGCCTGATATCGCCTGTCAGGGCCTGATTGATGCTCTGTGCCAGGTCATCACTCAGCGAGCAGCAGACGCAGCCATTGGCCAGGGCCACGCTTTCGACATTCGAGCCCGCGATCAGCGCGGCATCAATATTGATCGCGCCAAAATCATTGACCAGCACCGTCAGGTGCAGGCCATGGTCCTCGCGCAATAGTCGATTGATGAGGGTCGTTTTCCCGGCACCCAGATAGCCGCTGACAATTGTGACTGGGACGCGCATCAGGACAAGCCCCCGCGCATCGCGTGCATTGCATTCGGCATGGTGGCCGCGCTCCCGGTTGGATGATGTGCAAACTCTATGGTGTGCTTGGCGCGACTCTATAGGGGGTGTCGGCGGGCCGGTCCAGACAAACATCCGGTGCGCGTGGCGGCGCGGATGCCCTCTGGATGCTTGAGGCTTGATTCACCGGAAAAATTCCAATTGTGTGGCAATTGATATTTTCCCATCTGGACATAGCGCCAGGTCCCACCACCCGGAACCGAGTCGGAACAACGGCCAATTCCTTACGAAAACAGGCGCAGTCGAAACTGCGCCTGTCGAAATCCTGATACCCCGGTAAGGGCGGTTTGGTTATTCCCAACCGGCAGCGTTAAAGATCTTTTGCGCTGTGGGGATATTCTCTGCCACGGTTGCCAGATCGACCCCATCTGCCTTGAATTGACCCAGTTTGGCGACGTTGTCGGCCAGTTCGACATCTGCAACGGCCGGGAACTCATCATTGCCGCTGGAGAAGTATTTCTGAGCCTGTTCGGAGGCCAGATATTCCAGGAACGCAATGGCGTTGTCGCGGTTGGGGGCATGTGCGGCCACACCGGCTCCGGACAGGTTCATATGTGCGCCTTCAGCGTCCTGCGCGGGGAAGACCCAGCCGATCTTGTCGATGTCTGCCGAGACGCCCTTGACGTCTGTGCGCAGGGCGCGGGCAAAATAGTAGCTGTTGGAGACAGCGATTTCGCATTCGCCAGACACCAGACCGCGCAATTGATCGGTATCACCACCCTGAGGCGCGCGTGCCATGTTCGCCACGACGCCTTCGGCCCAGTCTGCCGCCGCGTCTTCGCCGTGGTTTGTCACGATCGAGGCGAGCAGCGTCTGGTTGTAGGTGTTGGTCGAGGACCGGATGCAGACCTTGCCTTTATAAGCCGGGTCGGCGAGGTCAAGATAGGTCGCGGGCGGCGTGTCGACGCTGTCCTTGGCATAGAAAATGATCCGTGCGCGCTGGGAAAAACCGAACCATTGGTTGTCGGTGTCCTGCAGGTTGGACGGGATCTTGTCTTCCAGCACATCGCTGTCGATGGATTGCAGAATACCGGCGTTCTTGGCGCGTGCCAGCCGCGAGGTGTCGACAGTGATCAGCACATCAGCAGGGGAGTTCGCTCCTTCGGCTTCCATGCGTGCGATCAGCTCGTCCGCATTGCCTTCGATCCGGTTGATGGTGATCCCGGTTGCCTCTTCAAAATCGCTGTAGAGGCGCTCATCGGTGTCGTAGTGACGAGAGGAATAGAGATTGACCACCCCATCGGCAACGGCCGTCGTTGCGAGGCTGGTGGTGATTGCTGTGGCAAGAATAGTGGCTTTCATGAACGTTCCATCCCTATGGTTGTCGCAGGCCCTGGGACGCCGCTTTGCGCTAAACCCAAGTCGTTTAGTCAATTACTACATTGTGGGAAGAATGTAAGGGGGTAACCTACTATATCTGTCGGAATTGTGTGATTTCGGCAGAGGCACGCTGATCGGTGGCACAAACACAAAAAAACCGCATCCTGAGATGCGGTTTTTCAAACCCTCTTGCGAGGCAGTTTGCTGCAGTCTTCAGCCCTGGCGAGCTTTGAAGCGCGGCTGGGTCTTGTTGATCACGTAAACGCGACCTTTGCGACGCACGATCCGGCAATCACGGTGCCGGTTCTTCAGCGAGCGGAGCGAATTCTTGACCTTCATGGCCTCTCTCCTTTTCTGCGGCGCGAACCAGCGCCTGGGTTAGCGGGGCGTCAGAACCAACCTGGTTCAGACCTGCGAAATCATGGTGGGCGGTACAAGGATCGAACTTGTGACCCCTTCGATGTCAACGAAGTGCTCTACCGCTGAGCTAACCGCCCATGATGCCAACATCAAAACGACTTTGTCGTGCCGATTGGCACATCGCTTCGCGTCGGTGAAGGGGTCTATAAAAGGAGTCGATTGTGGGCGCAAGAGCTTTTGCCACAGAAATATAAACTCTATGCTGAGGGCATCACGCGGGAGGGTGGAACACATATGTCAGCGCAGGCATATTCAATCGAGATGCCACAGGAGTGGCAATCGTCGGTGGTGATTGCGTCGCCACATAGCGGCGCAGATTACCCAAAAGCTTTTGTGGAACAGTCGATTCTTGACCCAAAACGCTTGCGAAGCAGCGAAGATGCCTTTGTCGACGCCTTGTTTTCAGCGGCGCCGGATCTTGGCATGCCGATGTTAACGGCCCGGGTGCCCCGCGCATTTGTGGATTTCAACCGATCTTGCGAGGAATTGGATCCGGCGTTGATCGACGGGGTGAAGCGACGTGGCCAGAACCCGCGAGTCGCCTCTGGCCTGGGAGTGATTCCCCGCGTGGTTTCCAATGGACGGACGATTTACCGTGGAAAACTTTCGCTGGCGGAGGCGCGGGCGCGAATCGAAAACTACTGGCAGCCCTATCATGCGGCGCTGCAACGCTTGCTGGATGCCTCCCGCAGCCGATTCGGCGAAACGATCCTGATTGATTGCCACTCCATGCCGCATGAGGCTGTCGAAGGCGTCGCGATGCATCGCGCGCAGCGCCCCGAGATCGTGCTGGGCGACCGGTTTGGCGCAGCGGCGGACCGCAAGGTCATGGATCGGGTCGAGGCCGCCTTTGCCGCTGCAGGCTTCCGGGTGGCGCGCAATTCGCCCTTCGCGGGGGCCTATATCACGCAGACTTATGGCCGCCCGTCGCGCGGACAGCATGCCATTCAGGTCGAAATCGACCGGTCGCTCTATATGGATGAAGCCAATATCACGCCGAACGAACAATTCGAGGCGGTGCGCGGGCGGCTGACACGGGCATTGCGCGATATTGCGGATCAGGGCTCGGAATGTCAGCCGATGGCGGCAGAGTAAATTCCGGCACTCACCGCAATGCGCGGCCTTTCAGGATCGCCGCTTTGCCAAAGCGTTTGCGAATGTCATCTGCGGCGCGCTCGGCGCTGGCACGTTTCGCAGCATTGGGGTCCAGCAGATCACCCGTCAGATCGGCCTGTGCCTCGGGGACCAGGTCGCTGATGCCGCAGCCCAGCAAGCGAAACGGACCCTGGGTCACGGCCTGATCCAGCAGGCTTCGGGCGGTGCGATAGATCTGATCCGCGATTTGGGTCGGGCCGGACAGGGAGTGGCGCCGCGTCAGGGCGCTGTGATTGGCGCGTTTCAGCTTCAGTGTGACGATGCGCCCCGCCAGTTGTTTTGCCTTTGCCCGGTCGGAAACCTGTTCCGCCAGCCGCCAGAGATGCCCATCCAGAACGTCCATATGCATGGTATCCTCGAAAAAGGTTGTCTCCTTCGAGATTGATTTGACCGGCGCGCGACCCGAGACCTTCCGCCGGTCTTCGCCCCGCGCCAAATGCCAGAGACGATCGCCCATGCTTCCGAACCGGTTGTGCAGGTCCCGTCGGTCCCAGCGCAGCAGGTCGGTGAATGTGCGGATCCCAGCCGCATCCAGGGCCGTCTGGGCGGCCGGGCCAATCCCCCAGATCAGCCGCACGGGTTTGTCGCGCAGGAAATCGGCGGTGTCGGCAGCGCCGATCACCGAAAAACCGCGCGGCTTGTCCAGATCCGATGCCACCTTGGCGAGAAACTTGTTGTGGCTGAGGCCAATGGATCCGGTGACGCCCTGTTCGTCCTTCATGCGTTTGACCAGCCGGGCGAGCATCACCGCAGGCGGGGCCCCGTGCAGCCGTTCTGTGCCAGAAAGGTCCATGAAGGCTTCGTCCAGTGACAGCGGTTCAACCTCGGGCGTCAGCTCATCCATCATCTTGCGGATCGCGCGGCTGGTTTCCACATAGGCATCCATGCGCGGTTTGATCACAACCGCATCCGGGCAGAGCTTCAGCGCCTGAAACATCGGCATGGCAGAGCGGACGCCACGAATGCGCGCAATATAACACGCGGTGGACACGACGCCCCGGTGGCCGCCACCGATGATGACAGGTTTGTCCGCAAGTTCGGGATTGTCCCGCTTTTCGACGCTGGCATAGAAGGCGTCGCAATCCATATGCGCGATGGTCAGGGAGAAGAGTTCTGGATGAGTCTTCAGTCGCATGCTGCGGCAGGCCGGACAGCGCTGGCGCGGGGAAGGCGCAGCGGGCGGCTCAAAGCGATGCAGGCAATCACGGCAAAGGGCAGGCATGGAAGTCTCGTTGGTGTGCTGGAGTAGTCGGGTGGACCGAAATGCGGGAACACGCGTGCATGTGACACCCATACCGGCTAATGTCGCTGTCGGCATCTCAACTTGTCGCTGCGGAGACTATTCATACCATGGGCTTTATCGGAGCGAAACTGGCGCTGTTTCTCGGTCAGGACCTGCTGGTGTTGCTGCGGGACGAGCGCCCTGACATCCCCTATCCGGGTCATTGGGATTTTCCCGGTGGCGGGCGCGAAGGGACGGAGACTCCGCAGGAATGCGCACTGCGGGAAACGCAGGAAGAGGTCGGGCTGCGACTGGAGCTGTCAGAGCTGAACTATGGGCGCAGGTATCTGGTGGAGGACGGCGCGAGCTGGTTCTTTGTCGCGCACCGACCGGCGGAAACGGCAGCCGAGATCCAGTTTGGCGACGAGGGTCAAGGCTGGGACCTGATGGCACCAACTGCCTATCTGGCGCATCCGCTTGCCATCCCAAGTTTCAAACAGCGTCTTCGGGATTACCTGGAGACATCCGGTGCTGCTGGCGCCAGAGCCTAACATAGACGGAGACTAAAAGGCCTCTCTTCAAAGAAAGACCCCCGCACAAGAGGCGGGGGGAAGGTGACGCCGCTCAGGAAGAGGTCAACGTCAGGGGAGTGTCTCGCCCTCAGAATCGAACAATTCTGACCTTTTGGCAAAGTTTAACGTAGCAAAACGTCGTATTTCTCAACAACACCTGTGCTTTCCAAGTCACGTATGAAGAATTCGAATTTCACAATTCGAACACCTCTATGCAAGAATTCCCCTTTTAATTTCGCGGGTTGAGGCACCGATGAACGGTGCTGACAGGGCGAAATCGGCCGCACGAACGCGGGAATGCCTGCGCCCTTTTATTGGGCAGGCGGGGGCTAGTTTTGGTTCGGTGTTCTTGCCTGGGGGCTGTTCATCTCGCCGAGGATGCTGTCCACAGCGTCACGGGGGGCAGCAGCTGCCCAGACCGGGCGGCCCACAACAAGGTGATCCGCTCCTGCCGCGAGCGCCAGAGCCGGGGTGGTTACACGTTTCTGGTCGCCAAGATCTGACCCGACGGGGCGTACGCCGGGTGTGACGATCAGCTTGCCTTCCGCTTCTGGCAGGGCACGAATAAGGGCGGCTTCGAGTGGGCTGGCGATCACGCCATCCGCCCCCGCGGCGAAGGCGTTGCCGGCCCGCTCCTGGACCAGATCCCGGATTTCGCCGGGTTTGATCAGGGCGGAGTCCAGATCGTCGCGGTCCAGTGACGTCAGAATGGTCACCGCGAGAATTTTCATGTCCGTTCTGGCGGCACCTTCCTTGGCCGCGCGCACCACATAAGGGTCGCCATGAACCGTGAGGAAATCCAGGTTGAACTGGGCCAGACCGCGAACCGCCTTCTCTACCGTCACTCCGATGTCAAACAGCTTCATGTCGAGAAAAATGCGCTTGCCATGTTCCTCTTTCAGCTCGTTGGCCAGGGCCAGGCCACCGCCGGTCAGCATCCCGAGACCGATCTTGTAAAAGCTGACCGCATCGCCAAGCTGTTCCGCCAGCTTCAGCCCGGCGATGGCGTTCGGCACATCCATGGCTACGATCAGGCGGTCATCTGCAAGTTGGACGGTCATCGGCACACTCCGGTTTTGGCGCTGGGTTAGGTCCTCCTACTGGCATTGGCCGATTGGGAAAAGACCAATGATGCGCTTTTTACTCCCACAGGTCTGTGCGGTTGATCCGGGTCAAGGTTCATCAATCTCTGATATGCTAAGAACAGACTTGAAGATGGGCAACGGATGCCCACATCTTGGATCGAGGCCCGGACCAACCCTGTGCTGCCAAGCAGGCGGGGTTAAATACGGGGCGCTTATGAAGAGGAGAAGACGATGGACTTGAACAAGTTCACTGAACGGGCGCGCGGTTTTGTGCAGGCAGCCCAGACCATTGCTCTGCGGGAAAGCCATCAACGCCTGTCGCCAGAACATATCCTGAAAGCCTTGTTGGACGACGACCAGGGGATGGCGGCAAATCTGATTGCCCGCTCCGGGGGCGATGTTGCGCTGGTGCGCGAAGCAACCGAACTGGCGATTGGGAAATTGCCCAGGGTGTCCGGCGATTCCGGTCAGATTTATCTGGACGGCCAGACCGCAAAGGTGTTGGACGAGGCTGCCAAGGTGGCGGAAAAGGCTGGCGACAGCTTTGTCCCGGTTGAGCGGATGCTGACGGCGCTGGCGCTTGTTAAATCCAAGGCGCGCGACGCGTTGGAGGCTGGGAAGGTTTCAGCCCAGAAGCTGAACGAGGCGATCAACGACATCCGGCAAGGCCGGACGGCGGATTCTGCCACGGCCGAGGACAGCTACGAAGCGTTGAAGAAATACACACTCGACCTGACCGAGCGCGCCCGCCAGGGCAAGATTGATCCGATCATCGGCCGGGACGACGAAATTCGGCGCGCGATGCAGGTCCTGTCCCGCCGGACCAAGAACAATCCGGTGATGATTGGTGAGCCCGGCGTCGGTAAAACCGCAATCGCCGAAGGTTTGGCGCTGCGTATCATCAACGGTGACGTGCCGGAAAGTTTGCGCGACAAGCGGCTGCTGGCGCTCGATATGGGCGCACTGATTGCCGGGACCAAATTTCGCGGCGAGTTCGAGGAGCGGTTGAAGAACATTCTCAACGAGGTGACAGACGCCGCCGGCGAAGTGGTCCTGTTCATCGACGAGATGCACACCTTGGTCGGCGCCGGGAAATCGGACGGGGCCATGGATGCGGCCAATCTGATCAAGCCCGCCCTGGCGCGGGGGGAGCTGCACTGCATTGGTGCGACCACGCTGGATGAGTACCGGAAATACGTCGAAAAGGACGCAGCCCTTGCCCGCCGGTTCCAGCCGGTGATGGTGAATGAACCAACGGTTGAAGATACGATTTCGATCCTGCGCGGGATCAAGGAAAAATACGAACTGCACCACGGTGTGCGCATCGCTGATGCCTCGCTTGTGGCGGCGGCGACCTTGTCGAACCGATACATCACCGACCGCTTTCTGCCAGACAAGGCAATTGATCTGGTTGACGAAGCCGCAGCCCGGCTTCGGATGGAAGTGGACTCCAAACCCGAAGAGCTGGACGCGCTGGACCGGCAGATCCTGCAAATGCAGATCGAGGACGAGGCACTCAAACTCGAAGATGACACAGCCTCGAAGGACCGCCTGGAGCAGTTGCAAAAGGAACTGGCCGATCTGCAGGAACGGTCTGCCGAAATGACTGCTCAATGGCAAGCGGAACGGGACAAGCTGGCCTCTGCCCGCGACCTGAAAGAGCAGCTCGACCGGGCCCGCGCGGAGCTGGATATCGCCAAGCGGGAAGGCAACCTCGCCCGGGCGGGGGAGCTGTCCTATGGCGTCATTCCAAACCTTGAAAAGCAGCTGACCGAAGCCGAGCAAAAAGAACAGCAGGGGCTGATGGTCGAAGAAGCCGTACGCCCGGAGCAGATTGCCGCAGTGGTCGAGCGGTGGACGGGTATCCCGATGTCCAAGATGCTTGAGGGCGAGCGGGAGAAGTTGCTGCGGATGGAGGACGGGCTGCACACCCGCGTCATCGGCCAGAATACAGCAGTGACGGCAGTGGCGAACGCGGTGCGACGCGCCCGGGCCGGTCTGAACGACGAAAATCGCCCGCTTGGTTCATTTCTGTTCCTCGGGCCAACCGGCGTCGGCAAGACCGAACTGACCAAGGCGCTGGCGGAGTATCTCTTTGACGACGACGGTGCGATGGTGCGCATCGATATGTCGGAGTTCATGGAAAAGCACAGCGTTGCACGGCTGATCGGGGCGCCTCCAGGCTATGTGGGGTATGACGAGGGCGGTTCCCTGACCGAAGCTGTTCGTCGGCGGCCCTATCAGGTGGTTCTGTTTGACGAGGTCGAAAAGGCCCATCCGGATGTGTTCAACGTCCTGTTGCAGGTGCTGGATGATGGCGTGTTGACGGACGGGCAGGGGCGGACGGTCGATTTCAAGCAGACCTTGATCATCCTGACCTCCAACCTTGGGGCGCAGGCCTTGAGCCAACTGCCCGAGGGAGGCAGCGCCGCCGATGCCAAACGGGACGTGATGGACGCGGTTCGTGCGCATTTCCGACCGGAATTCCTGAACCGCCTTGATGAAACCGTGATCTTTGACCGGCTTGGTCGGCAGGACATGGGGGGCATTGTCGAGATCCAGTTGCGGCGGCTGGAAAAACGTCTGGCCTCGCGTAAAATCACATTGCAACTGGATGAGGGTGCAAAGGCCTGGCTGGCCGAGGAGGGCTATGACCCGGTGTTTGGTGCCCGTCCGTTGAAGCGGGTGATACAGCGTGCCCTGCAAAACCCGCTGGCAGAGGCGTTGCTCAGCGGAGACATCCGGGATGGTGACACTATTCCGGTCGCTGCCGGGACAGACGGGCTGGTGATCGGGGATCGACTGGGCACAACCGACAGGCCGCGCCCGGATGATGCGGTTGTACACTGAGGCCGGTTAAGTGAACGACAGGGTCGCCCGGAAGGGTGGCCCTGTTTCGATATGGGCGCCAGACCCCTGCGCGGTTTGTCATGCACAAGTCATGGCGCATCGGGATAAGGCGGATAATGCCACAGTGGTCTGCGGGCCGGAAAGAGAGACGATATCCATGGGGTTTGCGATGAACGCGGTCTCGGTCCTTGCGGTTCTTTTTATTTGTGCGCTGGGCCTGCTGATCCTGATTGCCGGGGGCATGTTTCTGGTCGACCGCACCCAATCGCAGGATGCGATCCGGCGCAATTACCCTGTGTTGGGGCGGTTTCGACATCTCTTCAGCAGTCTGGGTGAGTTCTTTCGCCAGTATTTCTTTGCCATGGATCGTGAGGAACTGCCCTTCAACCGTGCCCAGCGAGAGTGGATCGCGCGGGCCTGCGCCGGTGTCACCAATACGGTCGCGTTTGGCTCGACCCGGAACATGGCGGTTCCGGGCACGCCGATCTTTGTCAATGCGGCCTTCCCGCCGTTGAATGACCAATACGCCAGTACAGAGCCGATGCTGATCGGGCCAACCGCCCGCGTTCCCTATAACGCGCCATCCTTCTTCAACATTTCCGGCATGAGCTATGGTGCCCTGTCGCGTCCTGCGGTCGTGGCTCTCAGTCGGGGCGCGCGGGAGGCGGGCGTCTGGCTCAATACCGGGGAGGGCGGTCTGAGTCCGTTTCACCTCGATGGCGGGTGTGACATTGTGTTTCAGATCGGGACCGCCAAATACGGCGTGCGTGATACAGAAGGCAACCTGAACGAGGCGCGGCTGATTGAACTCGCTGAAATTCCGCAGATCAAGATGTTCGAGCTGAAGCTGGCGCAGGGGGCCAAGCCCGGCAAGGGCGGCATCCTTCCTGCGGCCAAGGTGAATGCCGAAATCGCTGCGATACGCGGTATTCCCGAAGGCGTCGCAAGCATTTCGCCCAACCGGCACCCGGATATCGCCAACTATGACGACCTGCTCGATATGGTGGCGCGCGTGCGCCGGATTTCGGGCAAACCGGTGGGGATCAAGACGGTTGCCGGGTCAGAGGCGGCCCTGCGGGAAATGTTCATGTATTTTGCGGCACGTCCTGATGATGTGCCTGACTTCATCACGCTGGATGGCGGCGAAGGCGGGACAGGGGCCGCGCCGATGCCCCTGATTGACCTTGTTGGCATGTCCGTCCGCGAGGCGCTGCCGCTGGTTTGCAATCTGCGGGACGAATATGGGTTCAAGGATCGCATCCGCCTGATCTCCAGTGGCAAGCTGGTGAACCCCGGCGATGTCGCGTGGGCGCTGGCGGCGGGGGCCGATTTCGTGACCTCCGCGCGCGGTTTTATGTTCTCGCTGGGGTGCATTCAGGCCTTGAAGTGTAATCGCAACACCTGTCCGACCGGGATCACCACCCACGATCCGCGACTTCAGCAGGGGCTGGTCGTGGAGGACAAATACCTGAAAGTTGCCCGCTACGCCCGCGAAGTGATCCACGAGGTCGAGACCATCGCCCATTCGGTCGGTGTCGATGAGCCGCGCAAGATGCGGCGACGCCACATGCGGATCGTGCTGGAGGATGGCTCCTCCCGGCCGATGAATGAAATCATGCCAAGTTACAGTGCTGTCGCGGAGATGTGAGAGGATATGTTTTTGCACGAGGGCCCGGACGGGTTACCTCAGATGCAACGCGTATTTCGAGGAGCACCGCAATGGCCCACCGCTGGCAAAACGATCTGACCCCCAAGGACATCACGCCCGAGGCCGCATTCTGGAACCGGCGTGCGCTTCTGGCCGGGCTGGGTGGCGTTGGGCTCGGCGCGATCGGTGGCGGCTTGGCCGCCGCGCAGGACGCGGAGCTGGAGACCAATACCTGGGAAGAAGTCACGTCCTACTGCAACTTCTATGAATTCGGCACCGGCAAGACCGATCCTGCGACCTATGCCGGTCAGATGACCACCCGCCCCTGGGAAGTAGAGATCGACGGCCTTGTTGACCGGCCCGGCACCTATGGATTTGAGCAAATCCTGTCGGAAATGACTCTGGAGGACCGGATCTACCGGTTTCGCTGCGTCGAGGCCTGGTCGATGGTGATCCCCTGGCAGGGGTTCGAGCTGGCCGATCTGCTCGCGCTGGCGGGGGTTCAGGCGGGCGCAACCCATGTTGCCTTTGAAACTTTGTTGCGCCCGGAGGAAATGCCCGGCACGCGTTATCCCGTTCTGGAATGGCCCTACCGCGAAGGGCTGCGCCTCGATGAAGCGATGCACCCGCTCACTATCATGGCCACCGGAATCTTTGGCAAACCTCTGCCGAACCAGAATGGCGCACCGCTGCGTTTGGTGGTGCCGTGGAAATATGGCTTCAAGTCGATCAAATCGGTGGTCAAGATCACCCTGACCGATCAGGAGCCACCGACCAGCTGGAATATGGCCAACGCCCGCGAGTATGGGTTTTACAGCAATGTGAACCCGGAGGTTGATCATCCCCGCTGGAGCCAGGCCTCGGAACGCCGCATCGGGGGCGGTCTGTTTGCGCGTCGCCAACCAACCGAAATGTTTAACGGATACGAGACAGAAGTCGCATCGCTTTATGCCGACATGGATCTGGCCAAGAACTTCTGATGGCCCTCAGTGCCCTTAATCCCTCTCTGCGGCGGATCCCGGTCTGGACCCTCTGGCTTGCTGGGCTGGCCCCTGCTGTCTGGCTGTTCTGGCTTGCGCTTTCCGGATCACTTGGCGTCGAGCCCATCAAAGAACTGGAACACCGCTATGGCGAACTGGCGCTGCAGTTCTTTATCGCGACCCTGGCGGTGACGCCGCTTCGTCGATTTGTTGGCCTGAACCTGTTGAAGTTTCGTCAGGCCTTGGGGCTGCTGACATTCTCTTATGTCCTCTGCCATCTGCTCGTCTGGTTGCTGCTTGATGTGCAAATCCCCTCTCAGATCATCGCTGACATTCTCAAGCGGCCCTATATCACGGTTGGTATGGCCGCCTTTGTGCTGCTGATCCCCCTGGCGGTCACGTCGAACAAGGCATCGATCCGGAAGCTGGGCAGCACATGGCGGCGTCTTCATAAGCTAAGCTACCCGGCCGCGGTGTTGGCGGCCCTGCATTTTGTCCTGCTGGCGAAGGGGTTTCAGATCGAGCCGCTTCTTTATCTGGGTGGAATCATCGTCCTGTTGCTGCTGCGCCTGAAATTGCCGGGCCGGATTCGCGCCCCGGACCGTATTCGACGCCGTTTCGGCGCGGCCGATTCCGCCCGTTGAGGGGGGCGGACGCGCATTTAGACGCCCAAGTCCCCCCGGCTCAGCATCCTGATACAGATTTCTTCAGACCCTAACCCCAGGAAAATATAAGGATTTACGCGGGGAAGCTGAAAAAATGACAGATTTGCAAAAAAGGGGTTGCGGGTCTTGGTTGGTGGGCTTAGAACCCCCTTCACCGGCGGCG
>NZ_LPUY01000064.1 GCF_001518015.1 Tritonibacter horizontis | reverse complement strand
GCCCCGGCAAGCCCCGCCGCCAGCGGAAAGGTCATCATCGGTCCACCCGGCAGCGCCGCGCCGCAGACCGCCGCCACCGCCAGCCCCCGCAGGCCGCTTTCGCGGCCGATCCAGCGGCCCACCTTGTCGCGTGGCAACAGCATCGGCAGGGGGGCGGCAATAAAGATACCGCCTGCGATCTTGGGCGACAGCAGCGCGATGAAACCAAACGTCTCTGCCAGGATCTCGGTCAGGCGCGTCATGCCACGGGTCGCGGCCACCGCCAGCCCGGCGACAACCGTAAAACCGAGCAGCACGAGAAAGCCACCGTCGATGATCTTGCGGGGTTTGCGCGGGGGCGGGGCCTCTGCCGCGGTATTTTTTGATGAAAGCATCGCTCTCCAGCGCCCTGATGTCCGGTTGGGCAGCTTTATACCGATCCCGGCGCCATTCCCAGACCACGATCTGTGCTCGGGCCCCGTCGGGGGCCCGTTTTCGCCGTCGGGCGGGTCATTTCGCCAAGGTGCTCTTGCCGATCAGGCGGGCGCGGATCAGGCCTGACAGCCAGTCGATGACATAGACCATGGCGATGATCAGAAAGATGATCGACCAGGCTTCGTCCCATTTATAGGCCGAAATACGATCCGACAGGAGAAACCCGATGCCGCCAGCGCCGACGATCCCGAGGATGGTGCCAGAGCGGACGTTGGATTCAAAATTATAGAGCAGGATCGACAGGATCACCGGGTTCACCTGCGGCAGAATGCCAAACCGGATCTGTTGCAGCCGCGACCCGCCCGAGGCCTTGACGCCATCGACCGGACGGCGCGAGGTGTTCTCGATGGCTTCGGAGAAGAGTTTGGCAAAGGTGCCGATCTCACTCACCGCGATCGCAAGGATACCGGGCAGCGGGCCAAGCCCGAAGGCGCGGATGAAGATCAGCGCCAGGATCAGCGTTTCAAAGGCGCGGATCACGTCATAGCCCCGGCGGCTGGTCTGGCGAAGCAGGGTCAGCCGGGTGATGTTCTTGGCGCCGAGAAACGAAAGCGGAAAGGCGACGATGGCCCCAAGCAGGGTGCCGAGAAAGGCAATCGCCAGCGTTTCGCCCAAACCGTTGAGGATCTCGGAGAACTCTGCCCAGCTCTGCCAAATGTGCGGCGGGAACATGAAGCCGAGCACCGTGCCGAGCCGCCCCAGCCCCTCCCAGATCCGGACCGGGCTGATGTTGAAATCATAAAGACACCAGCCGATCAGAATGATGAACCCACTCCACAGTCCCCAGCGCCGCAGGCGCACAGGCAGCGGTGCACGAAAGGCGCGGGGCAGGCGGGCGCGCGCGGCTGCGATATCTTGTGCCGAGATGCTCATGAATGTGCCTCCAGCCCGATGACCCGATGGCGGAGCTTTTCAGATCCGTAGTCGATGATCATCACGGTGACGAAGATGATGATGAAGAGCGCCGAGAGGTCCTGATATTCCTGGAAACTCATGGCGGTGCGGATCTCCTGGCCAAGCCCGCCGGCGCCGACATAGCCAATGATCGAAGAGGAGCGCACGTTGATTTCAAACCGCAGCAGCGTGTAGCTGATGATGTTTGGCAGCACCTGCGGCACCGCGCCATAGCGGATCTGGTCGAACCAGGTCCCGCCGGCGGCCTTGACCCCTTCCAGCGGGCGCATGTCGATGTTTTCGTTCACCTCGGAGTAGAGCTTGCCCAGGGCGCCGGTGGCATGCAGCCCGATGGCCGCGACCCCGGCCAGCGGGCCGACGGAGAAACAGAAAACGAAGATCAGCGCCCAGACCAGTTCGGGCACCGTGCGGGCGATTTCCAGATAGCGGCGGGTGATCCAGAGGACCCAGGCGTTCGGCGTCAGATTGCGCGCGGCCGGAAAGGACAACAGAAAGCCGCCGACGACCCCGATGACGGTGGCAAGAAACGCGATCAGGATGGTTTCCAGCAGCAGGCGCAACCAGACCTTCCAGCGCCAGAACCAGTTTTCCAGATCGGTGCCGAGCGTGTCCCAATGCAGGTCCGGGATGGTCTTTGAGATATATTCCCCCAGACGCGGAATGCCGGCCGGAATGATCCAGCGCCAATCGCGCGACCCGTCGGGCAGGGTGACCTGCGTGACCTTGAAAAAGTCGCCCATCCAGGAGGTCAGCGCAAAGGCCAGCGCGAACAGAACCGTGCCGATCAGCCAGCCCATGCGCGACCGTCGCCGTTTGCGCGCATAGTCGGATTCAAATTGCGAAATAGGGTCCAGCGTTACCTGCGGCACGCGATCCCCGATCCCTGCTGTCGCAGTCATGGCGAAGCTCCCGAATGCAAAGGGCGGGCGCGGGATGCGCCCACCCGTGGTCGCGATTACGTTCAGGAACTGGAGCGGCGGTGCGCCTTGATCCAGGCACGCATGTCGACGATCCACTGATAGCGTTCGGTGTCGACGCGTTTGAAGCCGGTATCCGGGTTCGGGTCTTCCTCTGTGAACGAGGAGTAGAGCTTGAAACCTTCCGGATCCGCAGCGGGAAAGCCTTCGATGGCGACGGTGACATCTTCGATCAGCGCTTCGGGCAGATTTTTGCGGAAGGTCCAGGGGCCGGAGGTGATTTCTGGCGATTCCCAGATCTTGCAAACCACGCCTTCCTCGATCATGCCCTTGTCTTCCATGCGCTGGTAAACGCCATCGGCATCGTTGTTCTGATAGGTGGCAGCGGTGTCGAAGGTGCCGTTGACGACACCGGTCACATCCGCCTCATGGCTGCCGCCAAAGGTCACGGTGCCAAAATAGTCTTCGGGTTTGAACCCTTCCTTGGTCACCATGTTGAAATAGGGGACCGCATAGCCGGAGGTGCTGTCGGGATCGGCAAAGGCGTGCACTTTGCCCTTGGCATCGGCCAGCGAGGTGATGCCGCTGTCACAGCGCGACACCACGATGGAATAATACCCGGTGGTGCCGTCTTTCTTCAGTGTTGTCAGGGTCGGCACAACGCCGCCGTCGGTCGCGGTATAGGCGGCCGCATAGGAGGATGAGCCGAGGCGGGCGATTTCGATCTGATTGGCGGCAATCGCCTGGATCACGCCATCGTAGTTGCCGGCGGTGAAAATCTCGACCTCAACGCCAAGCGCCTCTTCCAGGTAGGCGCGCAGCGGTTCATTGCGCATCAGCCGGTCTTTTTCGTTTTCGCCCGACAGAATGCCGAATTTCAGGACCTGATAGTCGTCTTTCCAGCCGTCGGCGAGGGCGGGTGTGGTGAGCAGGGCCGCAAGTGCGGTGGCAGTGATGAAACGCATGGTGAGATCTCCCCTGATTGCGTTTTTTGGAATTTCTAGGCGTCTTCCCAGACCCGGCCAGTGCGCCGGGCGGCGGTCGAGGTAACGGCCTCGTTGAACTCTGCCAGACCTTCCAGCCCGTAGATGTCGCGCACCACTTCATCGGTCAGCTGGCTTGCGGTGCCGTCAAACATCACCCGCCCGGCGCGCATGGCGACGATGCGGTCGCAATAGGCGCGCGCGGTGTCCAGGGTGTGCAGATTGACCAGCACCGTCAGTTTGTCCTCGGTATTGATCTGCTTCAGCCCATCCATGACACGGGTGGCATTGGCCGGATCGAGCGAGGCAATGGGTTCATCGGCCAGCATGATCCGGGGCTTTTGCAGCAGCGCCTTGGCGATGGCCACGCGTTGCTGTTGGCCGCCAGAAAGCGTGCCGGCGCGTTGCAGCGCCTGGGGAACCAGGTCCAGCCGGTCCAGCGCCTGGATCGCCATCGTGCGCTCCGCGTCGGTAAACCGCATCGCCATCGAGCTGAGGAACCCATGTTCTGCCAGTCGGCCAATCAGCACATTGGTCAGCACATCCAGCCGGTCGACCAGATTGAATTGCTGAAAGATCATCGCGCAATCGCGCCGCCAGGCCCGCAGCGCCTTGCCCCGCAGGGCGGTGACCTCGACCCCGTCAAACGAAATTGACCCCGCTGTGGGGTCAACCAGCCGGTTGATCAGCCGCAGCATCGTCGATTTCCCCGCGCCGGAGCGGCCGATCACGCCGACAAACTGTCCCGGCGCAATCGACAGGTTGACGCGGTCAACGGCGGTGGTTTCGCCAAATTGGCGGGTCACGTCAGCGAGGATCAGGTTGCCAGTCATGGTGATTCATCCGAATGAATTGCTCACCTCCGTAGCTACCTGATCTCAGTGACAACAACTCAAACGTCGCATGACAGTTCTTTGACGCCCCGGTTTGCGGCCTGCGGGATCTCGCGCAGCGTCGGCACCGGCGAAGGCAGGCTGCCGTCGGAATGGATGACCTTGCCCGCGCGCAGCACCAGGTTGACGCGGTCGGACGGGTCCACAACACTCAGATCGGCCTTTTTGCCGAGGGCGATTTCACCGCGATCACTCAGCCCCAGCGCCCTGGCGGGATGGGCGGTGGCCATGCGGGCCGCCCCGGCCAGACCGTCCGGATCCGTCCGCGCCAGGGCCCGGATGGCGGGCAGGATCGCGCCGGGGTGATAGTCCGCAGCCAGGATCGACAACAGCCCGGCCTGATGGGCGTCGCGCGCCGACAGATTGCCGGAATAGCTTTGGCCGCGCATCGCGTTCGGCGCCCCCATGGCGGTCATCAGACCCCGCGCAATGGCGACCTCTGCGGCCTCTTGGGTGACCGGAAACTCGGATATCACCACCCCGAGGTCCGCCATCATCGCGGCCTTGTCGCGGGTGTCGTCGTCATGGCTGGCCAATGGCACACCGTGGTCGCGACACATCTGCGCGACGGTCTGCATGTTCGACAGCAGCGCCTCTTGCGGACGGGTGCGTTCGGCGATGGCGGTGGTGACCATCTGACGCGCTTCGGTCTCTGTCACGCCGTGGTGGGCGGCCTTGTTCCGGATGTGGATTTCCAGATTGCGGTACTGGCCCTGACCGGGGGTGTGATCCATCAGGGACACCAGATCGACCCGGCCTTCGTTCAGCAAATCGCGCAGGACCCCGACCGCATTGTCAAAGGTAATATCGAAACGGGCATGGATACGGTGGTCCACCCGCGCGGTGTGGCGGGCGGCATGCAGGTCGCGGATCACCCGGCTGGTGTGGGCAAAGGAGCGCCGCTCGCCGTCGCGCACGCCGCGCGAAAACGACACCGAGGCATAGGCGGTGGTGACCCCGGCTGCCGCCAGACGCGCATCCAGTGCGCCAAGGGCGACCGACATCGGAAAATCCACCCGCGCGCGGGGTTCAAGCTCCTGTTCGATCATGTCGCCATGCATGTCGATAAAGCCGGGAAACAGCGTCCGCCCCGCGCCCTGTAGCCCGCCGGGCCGGGCGTGTTCGGCGATCTCGGCGATGCGGCCCTCTGCGATCCGGACAGAGCCATGGGGGATCACCCGGTCGGGCAGGACGAGTTCAAAATCAGACAACCACATCGGTGCGCTCCATGTCTTCGGCCATGTTCTGGGTCTGCTCGGGGATCTGGTCCGGCGTCAGGTCGATCTCTCGGTCGATCAGGGCAGCGACATCGCCGGGATGGTGGAACACACCAATCATCGCGGTGCCTTGGGATTTCAGATCCGCAAGCCGGTCGATCAGGGCCGCCCGCGCAGAGGCATCGAGCGAGGCGGTTGGCTCGTCCAGCAGCAACAACCGCTGCGGCAGGATCAGGGCGCGCGCCAGGTTCACCTTCTGCTGCTCGCCGCCGGAAAACGTCGTGGGGTAGGCGGGCCAGAGGTCGCGTTTCACCCCAAAGGCCTGCAACCAGTGGCGGGCTTCGTCCAGGGCTTCGGCGGGGGCGCGGCCCGCCCGTTGCAGAGGCTCCGCCACCAGCGCCTCGGCACTGACACGGGGGCGGGCGACCAGAAACTGGGTCACAAACCCGATTTCTGTGCGGCGCAGAAAGGTGACATCCACATCCGCGGCCCGCACCAGATCAATCTCGCCATGGCTGCTGTGGAACAGGATCTGGCCGCTTGCGGCCAGATAGCTGCGGTAAAGCGTGCGCAGCAGGGTGGATTTCCCCGCCCCGTTGCGCCCCTTCAGCAGCAGGAATTCGCCCGCCTGCAACACGAAGGACACATCGTGGAATGCGTCAACCCGGGTGCCCAGGTGATGCATGGTGAACCCTTTGGACAGGGCGCGAACGTCTAGGATCAGGCTCATAGTTTTGCATGCACCAATTGTTGTGAATAGGCGTGTTGCGGATCCTGAAAGACCTGATCGGCCAGACCCGCCTCGACCACTTCGCCGCGCCGCATCACCATCACCCGGTCGGCCAGCGTGCGGATCACCCCGAGGTCGTGGCTGACGATCACCATGGTGATCCGGCGCTCCTGTTGCAGGCGTTTCAGCGTGTCCAGAACCAGTGCCTGCACGCTGACATCCAGCCCGGTCGTCGGCTCGTCCAGCAGCAACAGCGCCGGTTCCAGCGCGATTGCCTTGGCCAGCTGCACCCGTTGCTGCATGCCGCCGGACAGTTCGATCGGCGGCGCGTCCATACGCTCCAGCGGAAACTCCGAGGCCTCCAGCGCGGCGCGGGCCTTGTCGCGCAACACGGCAAAACGCCGCTCGCCCGCGACCAGCAGCCGTTCGGCAACATTGCCCGAGGAGGAATGTTTCATCAGCAGCCCAAGATGCGGGTTCTGATAGACAATCCCGATCTGGCGCGCGCAGAGCATCCGCCGCGCGTAGCGGTCCAGATCAAAAAGATTGCCGTCCGCGTCGGGCAGATCCAGCGTATAGCTGCCCGCATCCGGCGTCTCTTCCAGATTGAGGCAGCGCAGGAAGGTGGATTTGCCAGAGCCGCTCTCGCCGACGATGCCCAGCACCTCGCCCGGAAAGACCGAGGCCGACACATTGCGCAGCGCCGGCACGGACCCATAGGATTTTGAGACGTTGCGCGCGGTCAGAAGCGGTTGCGTCCTGACCAGTCGGGGCGCGTCCAGTTGTGTCTGGCTCATCCGGCCATCTCCCCGTTCTTGTACCAGGTGTCGCCGATGGTGACGGTCTCGTTGTCGCGCTGACGAATGGATTTGACGCCAAGCTCGCTGTCGGAGATCTCATAGGACGAGGACCCATCGGCTTGTGGAATTTCGTTCATGAAGAACCCGCGGGCGCCAGAGCGGGCGCAGCTCAGCCCGGCGTGGTCCTCCACCCGGTAGGGCACATCCTCAAACACCAGGGGTTCGACACGGGTGAACGGGGGCACCGCGAACAGGCGTTTTTCGCGCCCCGCCGACAGCAGCGTCAGGTGCCGCGCCATATGCAGTTTCGGCACGTCCCAGCGCGGGATCGGCGAGGGCGTCATGACGTAGCGCCCATTTACAAGGCTCGGATAGCTCGCCCCCTGCATCACCCGCCCGGAGCGCACGATCTGTTCATAGAGCTGCAGCCACATCCGGCCGTAGTCCGCATCCGCATGCATCTGCCGCGCCAGCGACATGTTGGGTTCGACCGGCCGCAAAGGTTCCGGGTTGGGCACCTGCAGCACCAGCACCTGATGGTCCTGCAACACTTCTTCGGGGATGCGATGGCGGGACTGGATCAGATCGGCCTCCAGCGTGTCCATGGTGGTCGGCGCGCCGGACACGCGGGCCAGAAACCGGCGGATCGACGCGGCGTTGACACTGTCGTCGGCCCCCTGGTCGATCACCTTGATCCGGGTCCTGGGGGTGATCAGGGTGCAGGACACCTGCAAACCGCCGGTGCCCCAGCCGCGCGCCATCGGCACCTCGCGGCTGGCATAGGGGATCTGGCAGCCCGGCACCGCGATCGCCTTGAGCGAGGTGCGCCGGATTTCGCGTTTGGCCGAGGCATCCAGAAAGCCAAAGCTCATCGGCTGCCAGTCTCGGGTCAGAGATTTGAGGCTCATGGTGTCGGCTCCGCTTCCCTGGTGGCCTGCGCCGTCTCGGCCGCCCTGGCCTGGTTTTTGGCTTGATCCCTGGCTTTGGCGTCGCGCATCGCATCCAGGCTGGATTGAAAGGTCACGTAATGGGGCAGCTTGAAATGGATGCAAAAGCCCGAGGCCTCGACCCCTTCGGTATGGTAGAGAAAGAATTCTTCTTCGGTGGCCGACCCTTTGGGCGCGCCCTTGGCGTTCAGATCCAATGTGGCCGCCGCGATCACCTTGACCTCGTTCCAGCCCAGCGTGGCGGCAAATCCGAGCCGCAGGTCCGATCCGGTCTTTGCCACCACCTCGGCCTGGCTGACCTTGACCCGCCCGGCGCTGAACCGGGTGCCACGGGGGTGCTGGACGATGACCTCCGCCTCCGCCAGGCGTAATTCGTTGACGGTGGGGTGGGCCTGCCCATAGCCGCGCTGGGCAGCATAGCCGAGCGCGAGAACGCCGCCGGTGTCGGCCCGGGCCAGGCTTTGCAGCCGGTGGGCGCGCTGGGCGGGAAACAGCAGCGGCTCCCGGGTGATGTCGGGGATGTCGTTGCCGCAGCGGGTGTCCGGCTCGGCTGCGCTCAGCAGGCCATTTTCGGCCTGCCAGGCGGCCACCGAAGGGTGCTGCGCCGGGGCGCTGATCGCGGCAGCATCCACCGGATCAGGGGTCTGGGCCGCGCCAGAGAGCACCTCGGTCATCAGGATGCGGTGCGAATAATCCAGCGTTGGCCCCAGAATCTGGCCGCCGGGGATGTCCTTGAACGCCGCAGAAATCCGGCGATGGGTAAAGAGATCCTGTTGCAGAACCGGATCGGCCACGGTCAGACGGGGCTGCGTCGTGCGCCAGGCCCGCAACAACAGAACCGCCTCGTGCAGCTCGCCGCCGGTCTGGGCCAGCGCCAATGCGGCCAGATCGGCATCATAGAGCGATGCCTCGCCCATCACCCGGTCCACCAGATAGGGCAGGGCGCGCCGCACCTCGGCCACGCGCTCAGGTGTGATGGTGCCCATCTCGGCGCGAAACAGTCGTTGTGACTGTTCAATTGCCCGCGCACCGCCGCGCGTTGCCACATAGGCCATCAGAGCACCTCCACTTTGGTTGAGCGGGGCAGGCCCAGCACGCGGTTTGCATCGACCAGAAACAGTTCAAACCCCAATGGGTAGCGCAGCACCTGTGCTCTGGTCTGCCAGATCCCGTCGGGCAGCCCGTCGATCCGGACCTCGACCGCGCCCTCACATCCCGGACCGGTCAGGCGCAGCCGGGGCCCTCGGCCCAACCGGGCCGTGCAGACCAGCGTCGCCCCTGCCTCGGGGTGGAGGTCGCTGCCCTGGGGCAGCCGGGTCAGAAAGTCGGCGTGTTCAAGAGCGGTCAGGAACAGATGATCCGCCTGTTCCGGCGGCGCCAGCACCGCCCCTGTCTGCATCGCCTGCGCCGTCAGTGCGGCGTCCTCGCAGTAGACCGCGCATTCGCGATCAATCAGCGTGTCGATGATCTGCGCAAGGCCAGCAAGGGGCAGCGTGCGGATCAGGCCGGGGCGGGACAGCGCCCACATCAGCGCCTCGTAGGTGGCATTGGTGCGGGTGTCGAATTCAGACGCAAGCGGTGCGGCAGTCATCAGAAGGTCTCCATATCGACGCGGGTGGCTTCGACCCTTGCCAGTGTGGCGCGATCTGCCTGAGACTGGGCGGCCGCCTCCTGGTGCAGGAAGGCCGAAATCGCGTCCGGCTCAATTCCAATGGCAACCGCCAGGTCGATGACGGCCATTGCCATCGCCGCCTCCAGGTCCCGGCCCCGGCGCATGCCATAGGCCTCCTGGCTTTGCGCTGAAATGCGCGCTTCGCTCATCAAGACCTCGCCGAGGTGAAAATGGGTGCCCTGGGCGCTGTCCCGCATGGGCAGCATCACCAGCCCGGTGCGGTTCTCAAGAACGGTGATGTCCGGCAATTTCGCGATCAGCGGCTCTGCCAACGCCTTGAGCCTGTCGGCATCGCTGCGGGCGAGGATGGACAACATATCGCCATGGGGCCAGTCGGGCAGTGTCTGCGGGGCAGCCCCGGCAGGGGGGGATTGGGTCACGCGCTATCCTCTCCGTGTACGATGTCGAATTTCACCCGCGCCGCCGACCAGATGACATGGGTAAAGGCAATGGGATGGCCGTCGGGGGTCTGGTCTATGGCCCGCACCACGAGCACCGGCATGTCCGGGTGCTGCTGCAAGCGCCGCGCCTCCTGCGCCCGGGCGGGGCGGGCATACATCTGGGTGCTGGCGCGCAGGTAATCCGTGATCCCGTAAGAGGCATATACGTCAGAAACAGACGCCATCTCCTGTCGCCGCGCGGGAAAATCGCCGAACCGGGCGGCGTCGTGAAACAGGGTGCCAAAGGATACCGGCACCCCATCCGCGAAGGACAGGCGCTCTGTCGCGACCACCTCTGCGCCGACGGCGATCTGCAGGGCCGCGGCGACGCGGGGACTGGCCTGCCGGTGCGCAACGCCGAGGGTCTGCGAGGTGACCGCGACGCCCTGCGCCTGCATGTTGCGCCGCATCCGGGTGCGCGGTCCGATCGCGTAGGTCAGCATTGGCCGGTGCTGCACAAAGGTGCCCCGGCCCTGCTCCACACTGAGGAGCCCTTCCTTTGCCAGTTCGGCCACGGCACGCCGCACGGAATGGCGCCCGGACTGGTAGAGGGCGGCCAACGCGGGTTCTGTGGGCAGTCTTGACCCGGGCTCCATTACGCCGTCCATGATGTCCTGCTCGATTGCTGCACGTATCTCGCGCCAACGGTCTCTGTTCATGTGTCTTTCATCCGAATGAATTTTTGTTAGCTGCAAGCTGTGACAGTCAGATGTCAGTTACAAGAACATTCAATGTGACGATGGCTCGCGCGCAGGCTCCGGCACCGTCGCGCGCGACGCGACACTCAGGGCCCGCCACTGCGGGCCGCGAGGATAGCGAGAGCAGTGGGGGCGTGTTGGGGGGAGCGGACGCCGGTCCGGGGCAATGCCCCAGGCCCGGAGGCATCGCCTATGAAGCGTCCGTTATATTGGCCACTTCCAGTAGAATTGCGGAAACCTCCGCTAAAGCGGAAATTCAGACCGGACGGGGGCTGCGCCTAGGAAAGCTGGCGCAGCAGGGCCAGTGACGGATCTCCGGTCACGGGCAGACCTTTGCGGTTTTGAAAGGCGCTGATTGCCTCGCGGGTCTTTGGCCCGATCACGCCGTCCGCGTGGCCGATGTCGAACCCGTTTGCGGTCAACCCCTGCTGCAGGGCGATGCGGTCGTCCTTGGTCAGCCCGTAGCGATCAGGCGGGAACCCCGCGCGAAGCGGCGGCCCACCCGCAATGCGATCTGCCAGATGGCCGACGCCAATCGCATAGGAATCGGAGTTGTTATAGCGTTTGATGGCGCGGAAATTACCGGTGGTGTAAAAGCGCGGTCCCCCCGGCTGGGGTTGAATGACACCGGTCGCGGGCGTGGTCGCCTCGACCTCGCCCCCCCAGTTGAGCCCGCTTTGCCAGCCATTCCGAGACAGGTAAGCCGCAGTCGACGCCAGCGAATCGCTGGGATCCTCCGACCAGATGTCGCGCCGTCCGTCCCCTGTGAAATCAACAGCATAGGCGAGGTAGGAGGTTGGGATGAACTGCGTATGCCCCATCGCACCGGCCCAGCTTCCGGTCATGGCACGCGCTGTCACATCGCCCCGCGCGAGGATCTTGAGTGCTGCGATCAGCTGGCTTTCGAAGAACTGCCCGCGGCGACCGTCATAGGCCAGGGTGGAGGTGGCTGAAATCACCGGCACATTGCCGCGCCGCTCGCCATAAAAGCTTTCCAGCCCCCAGATGGCGGTAACGATTTGGGCAGGCACGCCGTATTTGCGTTCGACCGCAGCCAGCGTGGTGCGGTGGCGGGCAAAGGCCGCGCGGCCCTTGCTGACGCGTTCGTCCGAGACGGCGATAGAGAGATAATCCTCGAGTGTTCGGGTGAATTCCGTCTGGTTCCGGTCGCGGGTGACCGCGCCGGGCAGATAGCCGGCGCCGCGAAACGCACTGTCCAGAAGCGCGTCGGAAAACCCCTGCGCGCGGGCGCGACTGCGGAACTTCGCCACCCATGAGGCGTATCCGGCATTGCGGGCCGGGCGCAGATCGTCGGGCAGGGGGGAGGGGGCCGTGCCTTGCGGTCCGGTGGATGGCCCGCCACTGCACCCCGCCACGCCAAAGGCAAGCGCCGCAGCGCCGAACTGCCGTCTGTTTATCGCCATGATCCACCTTCTGTGCCTGCACCTCAATGGCTGCAGCTAATCATATCCAAGAGGGCAAAGTCACGCGAATGTCGCGCTGTGCGGCGCAGCGGTCGGGATCTTGCCGATGGCCGGCCCTAGCGCGGCTTTGACGGCTGCAAACGGGCGGTGGAGCCGCGTTCGATCAGCCACACCGGCAACAGGATGTGTTTTCCGGGCGGGGGCGTCTGTCCCCCCATCGCCTTGATTTCAAATAAGAGCCGGACCGCAGCCCTGCCAATTTCGGGATAGGGCTGCCGGATTGTCGTAAGGCCGGGCAACATCTGTCGGGCCAACGGCAGATCGTCAAACCCGATCAGCGAAATGTCGTGCGGCACGGACAATCCTGCCGCCTGTATTGCGGTCATCGCCCCCAGGGCGCTCACATCGTTTGCGGCGAAAATCGCGGTGGGCGGGGTCTGGCTCTGCAGCAGGTTTTCGGTGCCGGAGCGCCCCAGCTCCTGCAGGAATTTTGCGTCGATGATCCGGTCGGCGCGCACCTCCAGCCCGGCCTCTGCCATGGTGTCGCGAAAGGCGCGCAGTCGCTCGCGGGCGGAATACCGGTCGTCCTCGCCCGCAAGAAAGGCGATTTCGCGATGTCCCAACGCGATCAGATGCCGCACGGCCAGTTGCGCCCCCTGATAGTTGTCGCCAGCCACCCAGGGCACGGCATCGTCAATTGCAAGCGGGTCAACCGCGACCACCGGCACCCGGGCCTGGATCAGGGCGGGCAGGTCGATGGATTCTCGCGGCAGAACAGAGATCACCCCATCGACGGAATCCAACAGCAGGTCGAGCACGTTGCCGGGCAGGTCGCGCCCCGGTTCCGGCAGCGAGTAGACCAGCATATCGCGGTGACAATCGCGCACCGCGCTGCTGATCGCCCCGGCGATTTCAGCCATATAGGGCGTATGAAGTTCCGCGATGACCCCGACGATGCCACTTTCGGCGTTGGAGCGCGTGTCGGAGAGTTTCTTGGCGGCCCAGTTGGTGACATAGCCGAGGTCCTTGGCGACATGCTGGATCGTTTTGCGCATCTCGCGCGACACGCCGGTCCGGTTGTTGAGCGCGTTGGAGACCGTCATCCGGCTGACCCCGGCCGCCCGGGCGATATCCGCGAGGGTGACGCGGGCGGGCGCGGCTGCCGGCACAGCGCCCGCGTCGCGGTGGCTGGCGGCGAGGGGGGCGTCGTCTTTGATGCGGTTGGTCATGGTCCCACCTTTTCGAAATATGCGCGGCACGTCCAGGGAACAGGATCACAGTTGGCCGGATCAAAGGCCGCTGGATGATCCTGCGCCGGCCCAGAATGGCAATTGACAGGAATTTTAGTTTACCGATAAATAAGGTATATATACCGGTAAAGTTGACCCATCAACAGAATTCACGCACCGGGGGCAGACTGTGGAGGAGCCAGTCGCGCCCCTGTTCTGAACGGCGGTCTGGCGGTGGCCGGCGACAGGCCTCCGGGGCGTTGTCGCTGGTCGCGGAGCCCGCGCCCTGACGGCGCGCGCCGGGCGCGTGGCCTCACACTCAAGAAGGTATCCTGTCATGACCGAGCCCTATAAAAACCCCGACACCCCGCTTGAGACCCGCGTGGAGGATCTGCTGTCGCGGATGACGCTGGACGAGAAAATCGCCCAGCTGCACGCGATCTGGCTGGTGCTGGACGAGCACGGCAATCATCGGGTGCGGGCGGACAGTTTCGCCGGTGGCGCAGCGCATGAATCTGTGCTGGACCGGCTGCGCGATGGCCTGGGGCAGGTGACGCGCCCGCTTGGAACCCGCGCGATTGATCCGGACCGAGGCCTGCGGGCGCTGAATCAGCTACAGAAATTCATGGTCGAGGAGACGCGGCTTGGCATTCCAGTGTTGTCGCACGAGGAATGCCTGTCCGGGGCGATGGTGCGGGGGGCGACGATGTTTCCCTCCTCGCTCGCGTTTGGCGCCACATGGAACACCGATCTGATCGAACAGGTCGGGACGGAGATCGGCGCGGAGCTGCGGGCGATTGGCTGTCGGCAGGGCTTGGCACCGGTGCTGGATGTGGCGCGCGATGCGCGCTGGGGCCGGACGGAGGAGACTTTTGGCGAGGATCCCTATCTGACCGGCCTCATGGCCACCGCCTATGTGCGCGGTCTTCAGGGTGAAAAGCGCGATCTGCTGGCGACGCTCAAGCATTACGTGGGCCATTCCTTCAGCGAGGGCGGGCGCAACCATGCGCCCGTGCACCTCGGGTGGCGGGCGCTGAACGACGATTTCATGCTGCCGTTTGAAATGGCGGTCAAGCTGGCCAATGCCGGGTCAATCATGCCGGCCTACCACGATATCGACAATGAACCGCTGCATGCATCGCGCCACCTGCTAACCGAGGTCCTGCGGCACCAATGGGGGTTCGACGGGATCATTGTGGCGGATTACATCGGCATCACCCTGCTTCATACCCATCATGGTGTGGCAGCGGATGCGGCAGAGGCGGCCGCACTTGCCTTTGGCGCCGGATTGGATGTGGAACTGCCCGCCGACGACTGTGCCCCGCATCTGAAGGCGGCGCTGGCGCGGGGGCTGATTGACCTTGCGACCATTGACGAGGCGGTGCGCCGCCATCTGCGGGAAAAATTCCGGGTCGGCCTGTTCGAAGCCCCCTATGCCAACGAGGGCGCCGTCGTGCTGCAAAGTTCCAAGGCCGTGGCGGTGGCGCGCACTGTGGCGGAGCAGTCGATCACTCTCCTCGACAACACCGGGGTTCTGCCGCTCTCGCCCGAGGCACGGCTGGCGGTGATCGGCCCGACGGCGGATGATCCGCTGGCGCTGCTGGGCGATTACAGTTTTCCGGTGCATCTGATCAACACCGATCAGACCGACGATACGGATCAGGTGGTCACCCCACTGGCGGGTCTGCGTGCCGCCTGTCCGGGGCGGGTCCGTTATGCGCGGGGCTGCAATATCTTTGACGAGCGATCCGCAGGGGCGCCGGTCTTTCCCGGCGACGTAGAAGATAACACCAGCCTTGATATCGCTGAGCGCTACTCGACACGGCGGGACATGTTCGACGCGGCGGTGGCCTGCGCCCAGGACGCCGATGTTGCCATCGTCTGTGTCGGGGATCTGTCGGGGATCTTTCAGACCGGCACCGTCGGCGAAGGCTCCGATGTGGACACTCTGGATTTACCGGGCCTGCAACAAGCATTGCTGGACGCCATCGTGGCGACCGGCACCCCGGTCGTGGTGGTCCTGAGCAGTGGGCGGCCCTACAACCTCGGCGGGCAGGAGCACAAGATCGCGGCGCAGGTCATGACCTACTTCAGCGGTCAGGAGGGCGGACGGGCGCTGGCCGATGTGCTGACTGGGGCGGTGGAGCCTTCGGGTCGCCTGACCCTGTCGGTGCCGCGCAGCGCCGGGGCGGTGCCCTATTTCTACAACCACAAGTTCAAAAGCTCGGGCACCCCTGTCGCGCGCCATTTCGGCAGCCGCTATCCCTTTGGGCATGGTCTCAGCTACACCTCCTTCGCGTATTCCGATCTGGCGCTGGCGGCGGATCAGGTGGCGATCGAGACGGGCGACGTGACGATGACCTTTACGATCCGCAACACCGGCAGCCGGGCCGGTGTCGCGGTGCCGCAGCTTTATATGCGGGATCGGCTGGCGTCGGTTGTCAGGCCTGTCAAGGAGCTGAAAGCCTTTGGTCGCGTGCACCTAGAGCCGGGCGCGGCCCGAAAGGTGCAAATTGCGCTGCCCACCGACATGCTGAATTTTACCGGTCGCGACGGCCGCCGGATCGTCGAACCCGGCATGTTTGATCTGATGATCGGGGAGTCCAGTGCGAACATCCACTTGCACGCAAAAGTTGAAGTGACCGGTGAGGTCCGCCATCTACCACAGAACTGGCGCATGGTGAGCCGGTTTGAGACGGCCGAGGAGGCTCCGAGCTGAGGCCATTTTTCAACCCGGCGGAATTAAATCGCGGCCAAAGCGCCGGTTTTTAATTCCGCCGGTTTCTCCAAATTGCAAAATTATCGTAAAAACACACGGCTATTTTCACAGCAATTTATTTTCCGGGCGCGGCGGAGCGTTCGGACCAAAACCGAAGCGATGAAAAATCCCTGAACCTTTGCAAGGGCTTGTCGGCTATGTTCCTGAATGGACCGGGCAATCTTCGTATTTTACGAAGGCGATCAACGCATTCCTAATTCCTTTCACATATACTTTCGGTCATTGTAGGTCTGTCGCAAGTCGGAGCTGGTACAATGCTGGATTACATTATTGAGCTTTTCAGCGCGGCCCAGTTCGTTCCGCATGCGGTCTGTTTGCTTTGGCGACCTGATTTACTGGTCATGCACGGGGTTTCCGATTTCCTGATTGCCGCCGCTTATTTTACCATTCCTGTCATCATCCTGAAGGCGGTGAAGCTGCGCCCGGATCTGTTGCATCCCAAGGTCGCGCGCCTGTTCGCCGCCTTTATCACCGCCTGCGCCCTGAGCCATCTGGCCGGGCTTTTGACGCTTTGGGTGCCGGCCTATGGTCTCCAAGGCGTGATCAAGGTGGCGACGGCGGCGGTCTCGATCTACACCGCCATTCAACTGGCGCGGTTGCTGCCGAACTTCTTGACGATGCCCAGCCGGATCGAAATGGCACGATCCGTCGCGGAGGTGGCCCTGCAGGAGCGCAAGGTGATGGAGGCGACAGAAGCGCGCGACAAACTGAGCGAGTTCGCGCATATCGCCTCTCATGACCTCAAGGCGCCAATGCGGGGCATTGCCAATCAGGCCAGGTTCCTGATCGAGGATCACGGTGACGCGCTGGGCCCGGATGCCCGCCGCCGCCTGGATCGGATGCAGGAATTATGCGGGCAAATGGATGTGCTGATTGCGACCCTTCTGAAATACTCCCGGCTGGGGGGGGCGGCCGCACGCGAAACCGTTGACCCCAAGGAGATCATCGATGACATCGTGTCCTCGCTTGGCGAGGCGCTGGACGAGGAAAACGCCCGGATCGAGATCGAGACGCCGCTGCCGTCGATCCATGCCAACCCATCCGAAGTCGCCACCGTTCTGAGAAATCTGATCGTGAATGCGCTGACCTATAGCGATGCCGACGAAAAACGCATCCTGATCGGCTATCAGGAGGATGTCGTGGTCAAGGGCCGCCAGATCCACGAGGTTTTTTACGTCAGGGACAATGGCATAGGAATTGATCCCGAATTTCACAGCGAAATTTTCAGAATGTTCAAACGGCTCAATCAACGGGAGGCCTATGGCACCAGCACGGGGGCCGGACTGGCATTTGTCAAGAAGGTCATCGAAAGCAACGGTGGCGTCATCCAGGTGGTGTCGGCGCCAGGGCAGGGCAGCACCTTTTATTTCACATTCACGGGCAGGGGAGAGGCCAAAACGGCCGCCGAAAGCCTGATTTTTCGGGAGACCCATGTTGTCTGATTACGCAGCTGTGCAGGATATTTTGATCATTGAGGACAATGAGGACGATTTTGAAGCAACGGAGCGGGCGCTTTCGAAAAACACTACCCTCGCGAACCCCATCCAGCGATGCCGGGACGGGTTGGAGGCCTGGGCATATCTGCGGGGGGAGGAGCCGTTTTCAGGGTTGAACCTGCGGGCCTTGCCGGGTTTGATCCTGCTCGATCTGAATATGCCGGGGCTGGACGGGTTGAAACTGTTGAAACGGATCAAGGGACAGGATGACCTGAAGAAAATTCCTGTTGTGGTCATGACAACCTCTTCCGAGCAGGAGGATGTCGAAGGGTGCTATCGCGCCGGTGCAAATACCTATGTGCAAAAACCCGTTTCCTGGACTGAATTTACCGAAGCCATGACACGGCTTCAGGAATATTGGTTTCAATTTGCGCTTTTGCCAAAGGAGCGGTGAGAAAAATGTCGGTCAGCATTCTTATCGTGGACGACAGTCCTGAAGATCGCGAAGTGCTTCGCAGAACCCTGGCGGAGTTCCCGGGGGAGGAAATCGCAACCTATGAGGCCTCTGATGAGGCCAGCTGCCTGATGCGGCTTCACGAATTGCGGCATATCAATTGTGTGTTGCTCGATTATTCGCTGCCCGGACGGGATGGTCTCAAGGCGCTGTCGGGCATTTTTTCGATCAACCCGGATCTGGCCGTGGTGATGATCACAGGCTACGGAAGCGAACATATCGCGGTTGAGGCGATGAAGCTGGGCGCCCAGGATTACCTGTCAAAGAGTATGATCACTGCAGACAACCTGCAGCGCGCGATTGTCAACGCGACGGAGCGCACCGAAATGCGGCGCAAGATACGCGAGCAACAGGAGAGCCTGCAATCCTTCGCCCATGTGCTTGTGCATGATCTCAGATCGCCGCTTCGTTCGATCCGCACCGCCATCGACGGGCTGATCGAGGATTTGCCGGGCGAGGTCTTGACCGACAATTCCGAAATCCTGGATTTCGTTCTTGATGGTGCCGAGCGGGTCGACAGTCTGATTGTCGCGCTTGAAGGCTACACCCAGGTCGACGGCGAGCAGAACCGCTTTGCCGTGGTTGATCTCAATCTACAAGTTGACGCGGTGCGGGCCAACCTGATGGTGGATCTGAAGGCGCAGAACGCGCGGTTGGTTTCTTCTGGCGAATTGCCGACAATCTATTGCAGCGCGCCGCAAATCGGTCAGCTGATCCAGAACATTGTCAGCAACGGGATCAAATACAACCGGTCGGAGGTGCCGGAAGTTCGCATTTCGGCGCGGCAGACGGAAACCCATTGGCTGATTGAGTTTTCCGACAATGGGATCGGGATCGAGGCGAACTCCCTGAACCGCATCTTTGATCCGTTTCACAGGTTGCACCGGGATCAGGAGTTTGACGGAACAGGGCTGGGATTGGCCACCTGCAAGAAGATCGCAGAGCGGCACAATGGCAGTCTTTATTGTCGCTCCGAGGTGGGCGTGGGGTCGGTGTTTACCCTGGCGCTTCCGGCGCTGCCGGAATAACGGCGCGTGCGGCGGGGCGGGGTGCAGATGTGACGCTTAGGGGAGGTGAAAAACCTCCTCCATCCCCGCCCACCATTCGCCATCGCTGCGACTGTCCAGCGGCTGTTGCATCGGGCCACAGAGGGCCCACCATTTCTGGGTAACCGGATCCGCCGCGATCGCGGCGGCGTCGGCGTCGAAATCCGAACCCGTATATTCCCAATAGCTGAACATCAGCAATTCGGGTTCTCGCAGGAAGATCGAATAATTGGTGATATGCGACTGGCGCAGGCGGTCCAGCACCTCGGGCCAAACGGCGGCATGCAGGCGTTTGTATTCTTCCAGATGGTCGGCTTTCAGTCCGATGACATGGCCCATGCGTTTCATGGCTGCGTTCCTTTCGGGTCTAGGTCATAGAGGCGTCGGGCGGTGCCGCCAAACAGCGCCTCGCGTTCGGTTGGCGTCAGCGGCGCGCAAAGGTTCTGCGCGGTGTCGAGCCAGGAGGGATAGTCCCCGGCCAGCTCCAGTACCGGCCAGTCGCTGCCCCACATCAACCGCTCCGGGCCAAAGCAGCGCAGCACATGGTCGAAGGTTGGCTGCAACGCCTCTGGGGACCAGCCTGGGCCAAATTCATTGGCCAAGCCGGACAGTTTGCAGCTGATTTGCGGATGCCGGGCCAGTCTCTCTATTCCGTTGCGCCAGTCGCTGCCGGGGTCGGTGCCGTCAAACACCGGCTTGGCGCAATGATCGACGATGATCGCCAACTCTGGCAGGTGCTGTGCCAGCCGGTCAATGGTGTTCAGATGACGGGGCGTGATCAGCGCGTCCATCCGCAGCCCCGCTGCGGCAACTGCGGCCAGACCGGCCACAACGTCCGGGCGCAGCACCCAGTCCGTTTCCGGGATGTCCTGGAGCATCGGCCGCACACCGCGTAGCATCGGATGGGACAGGCGCGCCAGTTGCGCGGGCACGTCGCCGGTCAGATCAATCCAGCCAACGACCCCCTTTATCAGGGGCGTGTCGCGGCACAGGGCCAGCAGGAATTCCGTCTCGGCCAGGGTCGGGGCCGCCTGGACCGCGACAGTGCCCACGACGCCCGCTGTGGTGGCCAGCGGCAAAAGCTCCGTCGGCAGGATGTCGCGGCGGATGGCGGCCACGCTGTCGTCCATCCAGGTGTAGTCCCCCCGGTCGATCCGCCAAAAATGCTGATGTGCGTCGATGATCACGGATTTTCCTTGCATGCAGATATGTTCTAAATAATAACAAACCAAACTGGGAGGATCGTCAATGCCAATTCCATCTGTTTTGCAATTTGGAACAAGCCGCTTTCTGCAGGCGCATGTGGACCTGTTTTTGTCCGAAGCCGCGCCGGAGGCCCGGCCGGTGACTGTCGTGCAGACCAGCGGCGACCCCTCTCGGGCGGGGCGCGTGGCGGCGCTTGCGGCGGGGTATGACGTCAAGATTCGCGGGCTTCTGGACGGACGCCGCATTGACGAGCTGCGGCGGGTCAATGCGATCCATCGCGGCCTGTCCCTGGGGGCGGATCTGGCCGAAGTGGAGCATCTGGTGGCGCATGAGGCCGAGATAATCCTGTCAAACACAGCCGATGCCGGGTTCCGCCCGCAGCCGGTGGACCATGCCGCGACCTTTGATCTGGGCATGTCCTACCCGGCAAAGCTCGCGCATTTGTTGCGACTGCGCTATGCGGCGGGCGGGGCCGGGGTGCAGGTGATTCCCACGGAGCTGGTCCGCAACAATGGCACCGTGCTGCGCGATCTGGTGCTGGAGGTCGCGAAAGGAATGGAGCCAGCCTATCGCGAATGGCTGATGACAGAGGTGATCTGGGTCAATTCCCTGGTCGACCGCATCGTGTCGGAGCCGCTGCACCCCGCCGGTGCCATTGCGGAGCCCTATGCGCTCTGGGCGATCGAGGATCAGCCGGGGCTGAAGCTGCCCTGCGAACATCCCTCGATCCAGGTGGTTTCCGACCTTGGTCCGGTTGAGCGGCAAAAGCTGTTTGTCCTGAACCTTGGCCACACCTGGATGGTTTCGGACTGGATGGCGCGCGGGCGATCCGGTGCCACCTATGTGCGCGATGTCATGGCAGACCGGGAACCCGCAGACCGGCTGCGCGACCTCTACGCCAACGAAGTTGCGCCCGGGTTTGTGGCGGCGGGTGAGGCCGACGGAATCGCCGCCTATATCGCCGCCACATGCGAACGGTTCGCCAACCCGTTCCTGGATCACAAGCTGGAAGATATTGCGCAAAACCACAGCGAAAAATTGAACCGTCGCATCGCGGCTTTTGTCGATTGGGCCCGGGCGCAGGGCGATACCGGCGACAAGCCGATGCTGCAGGCGGCGCTTGAAAGGAATGGATCATGAAGACACGCCAGATCGGACAGACCGGGCTTTCGGTGACCGAGGTTGCCTTTGGCTGTGCCAGTATCGGAAACCTCTATCGGGAGGTCAGCGACGTGCAGGCCGCAGCCGTTCTGGATGCCGCCTGGGACGGGGGGATACGGTATTTTGACACCGCGCCGCACTATGGGCGCGGCCTGTCGGAACAACGGCTGGGCGCGTTCCTGACCCGCCATCCGGAGGCGCGGATCTCGACCAAGGTGGGGCGCGTCCTGTCCCCGGCCAAGGCGCCAATCGCGGAGGCGGACAGCTATGTCAATCCTGCCCAGAATGATGTGCGCTATGACTATTCCGCCGATGGAATCGCGGAGAGTTTCGAGCAAAGCTGCGCCCGTCTGGGGCGCTCTGATGTGGATATTCTCTATGTCCACGATATCGGCGCCTATACCCATGGGGCCGAGGCAAACAAGGCCCATATGGAGGATTTCCTGGGGTCGGGCTATGCGCAGCTGCGGCGGTTGCGCGACGCGGGGCGCATTCGGGCCTTTGGGCTGGGCGTCAATGAGTGCGAGGTCTGCCTGGACGTGATGCGTGAGGCCGGGCCGCTGGATGTGATCCTGCTGGCCGGCCGCCTGACGCTGCTGGATCGGTCTGCCGAAGCAGAGCTGGTGCCTGCCTGCCGCGCCGCCGGGTGCAGTCTGGTGCTGGGGGGTGTTTTCAACTCCGGCATCCTGGCGACCGGCCCGACCCCGGGGGCGACCTACGACTACGGCCCGGCACCGCGCGAGATCCTCGACCGGGTCGGCGCGTTGGAGGCGCAGGCGGCAGAGCATGGCCTTTCACTGGCAACGGCGGCGCTTCAGTTTGCACGCCAGCATCCGGCGGTGGCCTCGGTGCTGTTGGGGACGGCGAAGCCTGCCTCCTTGCTGCGCAATCTGGAGGCGCTGGCGCAGCCGGTGCCCGAGGCGGCCGCCGCGCTGTGGCGCTGAGGCGATCAGCCCAGATCGTGATGGCGCAGTGAGGACAAAAGCGTTGTTTTGGAGGTCCGCAAGTGGCGCTGGGTCGCCGCGCGGGCGGCCTCCACATCGCGGGCTTCGAGCGCATCAATGATCTGCAAATGTTCGTCTATCGCGGCGGCGTTGCGGATCTTCTCCTCGGTCTTGTCCCACATGTAGTGGTAGTGAAAGATCAGCGAGATCACCTTTTGAAACTCGGCGATAAAGCGGTTTCGCACCACCGAATTGATGGTCTGATGAAAGCGTTCGTCGAGTTTTGAGAATTCGTGGAAATCCGTATCAATGGCGTCCTTTAGCGCGTGATGGTCCGCCCGCAACTGGCGGATGTCGGACCAGACCGGGTGATCGACCGGCGCTTCGGTGACCTGGGTTACGGCGTTGACCTCTAGCACCGATCTGAAATCGGACAGTTCAATCGCGAAATCCTTGGTGAAGCCGAGGAGAATCCACCCCCCTTGTGGGCGACGCTGCACCAGCCCAAAGCGGCTGAGGCCGGCGAGGAACTCCTTGAGATCGTGCTGCGGCACCTCAAACGTCCGGGAGAGTTCCGCCACGGAAAGCGGCGTGTTCGCGGGGACGTCGAATCGCAACACCCAGTCCAGGAACCGCTGTTCCAGATCGCTTCGGTCCGGGCTGGCGTCTGGCTGGGCGATCCGGTCCTCGGCGCGCGGGGCGCGCAACAGGCGTTTCTCGCGCCCTTCCCAGGAAATCAGCTCCAGACCTTCAAGGCGGCTGAGGCAGCGGCGAATGACCGTTCTGCTGACGCCGGCGATTTCTGCCAGGCGGGATTCCGAGGGGATCGTGGCCTCCACCGGGAGCGTTTCGCAATAGGCAAGGAGCCGATTGTAGGCTTCCCGGTATCTGGTGTCGCTGCGTGCCATGGGCCTGCCTTCCTGAGCGTCATTGGGCGCTGACTCTGTTTTTGTACGGAATTATTAAAAACCATTGACAGGAATCGCGCTACCCCTATTTATGTTTTAAATAATTAAATGCAAACATGCGAAAGGGGGGCGTATGTCACAAGCCGTAAAACCTGCTCAGGGTCGCACGAGCACGCCGCTTGCAGGCCTGATGCCGGATGCAACCAAAATCCACCGCTTGTCCGCGCTTCTGACGTTGTTGCTGTTGATCGCTGGGTTCTCTCTGGCGAGCCAGGCATTCTTTTCCGTCAATAACGGGCTGACAATCCTGTTGCAGACCTCGGTGATCGGTCTTTTGGGGATCGGGATGACCATGGTCATCATCACCGGCGGCATTGATCTGTCGGTGGGGTCCGTTCTGGCGCTTTCGGGCGTGGCGACGGCAATGACGGTCAAGGCCGGCCTGCCGGTCGCGCCGGCAATGGCGATCGGAGTCGTCGTCGGGGCTGCCTGCGGGGCGGTCAACGGATTGGTGGTGACGCGGCTCAAGATCCCGCCCTTTGTGGCAACGCTGGGCATGATGCTTATGGCGCGGGGCCTTGCCTTGCAACTGACAGGGGCGGCCCCGATTTCGCAACTGGGCGAGGCCTTTGGTCGGCTCGGCAATGGCGCCCTGTTCCGTGTCGTCGAGATGCAGCCGAACGGGTTCCCCAAAGTGATCTTTCCCGGCATTCCCTATCCGGCGATCCTGTTGCTTTTGGTTGCAATCGCGGCGGCCTACATGTTGTCGCGTCGTCAGATCGGGCGTCATATCTATGCCACCGGCTCGCACCAGGAAGCGGCGCGTTTGTCAGGGGTCCGGGTCGATCAGGTCAAGCTCTACGCTTACGTTATGTCGGGGGCGCTGGCAGGTCTGGCGGGCAATGTCCTGATGTCGCGTCTGGTGACGGCCCAACCGAGCGAAGGCGTGATGTACGAACTCGACGCGATTGCGGCGGCGGTCATCGGCGGGGCGTCCCTGTCGGGCGGTGTTGGCACCGTGTCCGGCACCATGATTGGCGCGTTCATCATCGGCATCCTGCGCAATGGCCTGAACATGGCCGGGGTGTCGGCCTTTATCCAGCAGATCGTGATTGGCGCAGTGGTGATTGGGGCGGTCTGGATCGACCAGATCCGCAATCGACCCTGACGCAAAACGAAATCGGCGCCGCAGACGGAGGGCGGCGCCGGTCAACGAGAAGACAAGATTAACCAATATCTCTTCAGAGGAGGAAATGAGATGCGGTCCCTTAAACTTGGAATGTTTGCGTCGGTCATGGCCCTGTCCGCAGGGCTGGCCCAGGCCGGTGAAATCGCGGTTATCGTCAAGACCACGAGCTCGAATTTCTGGCAGAACGTCAACAAAGGCGCGCAAGCGGCCATTGAAGCCCAGTCCGAGCACAGCTTTACCTTTGACGGTCCCGCGACCGAAAGCGCGGTGGCCGATCAGGTCAACATGGTCGAAAACGCGATCAACCGTGGCGTTTCCGGCATCGTGCTGGCGCCGTCGGACCCCGAGGCACTTGCCCCGGCTGTCAAGCGCGCGTTCGAAAGCGGGATCCCGGTTGTGATCATCGACAGCGCCCTGACCGACAGCGCCAAAGGCACCTATCAGGCGTTCCTGTCGACCGATAACTGCGCGGCCGGCGAAGAAGTCGCAAAGCGGATGATTGCCGAGGCAGGCACCGAAGGCAAAGTCGCCGTGATGTCCTATGTTGCGGGTGTTGGCTCTGAAATTGGCCGGGTTGGCTGTTTCTCCGAGTATCTGGCGGCGAATTCCAACCTGGAGATCGTCGGGCCCTACTACTCGCAGAGCCAGATGGCGCTGGCGCTCAACCAGACCACCGACATCCTGGCCTCCAACCCGGATCTGGTCGGTATTTTCGGGGCGAACGAACCAACCGCAGTCGGCATGGGCCGCGCAATCATGCAGGCCGGTAAAGCCGGCGAGCTGGTGGCGCTGGGCTTTGACGGCAACGAGGACCTGCAGCAGTTTGTCCGCGAGGGCCTGATGGAGGCCACAGCGGTCCAGGGGTCTTTCGCCATGGGGGAATTGGGTGTGAACGCGGTCATCGACATTCTCGCAGGCGAGAAGGTTGACAGCTTTATCAACACCGGCGTGGTGTTGGTCGATCAGGAAAACATCGACACCGACAAGGCACAGAACGTTCTGTACTGAGCCCGAACAGCGAGGGCGTTCGATGAACGCCCTCGTCCCATTGATGTGCAGACCCAATACGGCAGAAAGGCAGCTCATGTCGCAAACACCCTTGGTCGAGATGACCGGTATCGAAAAACACTTTGGTGGGGTGCGGGCCGTCGACAGGGTCTCGCTCGATCTTTATCCGGGCGAGGTGGTTGGTGTGCTGGGGCACAATGGCGCCGGGAAATCCTGTCTGATGCGCATTCTGGCCGGGGCCATGACGCCAAGCGCGGGCGAAATCCGCGTCAATGGCCAGACCGTCAGTTTTGAGGACCCCAACGATGCCCGCGATGCCGGGATCGAGACGATCTATCAAACGCTGGCGCTTGCGGACCATCTGGACGCCCCGTCGAACCTGTTTCTGGGCCGCGAACTGAAAACCCGTTTTGGCAATCTGGACGATGCCCGCATGTTGGAGGAATCCCGCAAGGTGCTGGCGCGGCTCAATCCGAATTTCAAGAACCTGTCCGATCCGGTCTCGTCGCTGTCGGGGGGCCAGCGGCAGGTGATCGCCATCGCGCGGGCGATCTATTTTGACACCCGCGTGCTGATCATGGACGAACCAACCGCAGCGCTGGGGCCGTCAGAGACGGCCATGGTTGCGGATCTCATTCGTCAGTTGCAGGCCGAAGGGATCGGGATCCTGCTGGTCAGCCACGATATGCACGATGTGTTCGACCTGTGTGATCGGATCGTGGTGATGAACAAGGGGCGTCTGGTTGGCGCGCATGGCATTGACGAGGTGACCAAGGACGACGTGCTGAGCCTGATCGTCAAAGGCGAACTGCCGACCGATTGGTCCGCCCGCAATCTGGAGGTGGCACAATGAAGGATCTTGCCCAGGACATCATGACATGCGGTGTGTGTGTCGAACCGGGCAGCTTTGCGCTGGAGGAACGGCCCAAGCCGCAGCGGGCGCCGGATGGTGCGCGTCTGGTGGATATCGCCGCGATTGGGATCTGCGGCACGGATTATCACATCTTTGAAGGCAAACACCCGTTTCTGAATTACCCGCGCATGATCGGCCATGAGCTGTCCGGCCATCTGGTGGACGGCCCTGATGCTGGGCAGCTGGTCGTGATAAACCCCTATCTTTCCTGTGGCACCTGCCGGGCCTGTCGGCGCGGCAAGCCCAACTGCTGCAGCGCCATTGCGGTTCTGGGGGTGCACACCGATGGCGGCATGTGCGCCCGGATCGCGGTGCCCGAAAGCAACCTTTACCCGGCGACGGGGCTGACCGCCGTGCAGGCCGCGATGGTCGAATTTCTGGCCATTGGCGCCCATGCGGTGTCGCGCTCGGGCTGCGGGGCAGGGGATCAGGTGCTGGTCACCGGCGCCGGGCCGATCGGGCTGGGGACCGCGCTTTTTGCACGGATCGCCGGGGCAGAGGTGCATTTGATGGACCTCAGCGCCCAGCGACTGGCGGCGGCCACGTCCCTGTTTGGGTTTGACCAGACCCATCTGGTCGGGGATGACATTCTGACCGGAGACCTTGCCGAAGGGTTCGATCTGGTTTTTGATGCGACCGGAAATGCCCAGGCGATCGAAGCCGGGTTCCCTCTGGTGGCGCATGGCGGCAGTAGCGTGCTTGTGAGTGTGGTGAAGGAAAACATCACCTTTGCCGACGCGGAGTTCCACAAGCGGGAGACCCGGATCATTGGCAGCCGGAATGCGCTGAAGGCGGATTTTGACCAGGTCATGGACGCCATCCGCCAGGGGTTGATTCCGACCGATGCGATTGCCTCGGATGTGCTGCCGCTCTCGGTCTTGCCAGACCGGTTTGGTGAACTCGCCGCTTCCCGCGACCACCTGATCAAGGTGCTTGTGACACCGTGAAAGACACGCCCATGACTGACCAGCCTTTTGCCCTGTGCCTGCATGACGCAGACAACGTTCTTGTTGCCCTTCGCACCGTGCCCGACGGGACGGCGCTGCCCGGCAACGTCACCGCACGAGAGGCGGTGCCCGCCGGACATAAGATCGCATTGCGCGCGATCTCCGCTGGCGAAAACATCCTGAAATATGGCCAGATTATCGGGACGGCCCTCGTGGATATCGCGCCGGGGGCGCATGTTCATGTTCACAACCTCGGGATGGGCGCGCACAAGCAGGACTATCAGTTCGGGGCGGCGGCGGTGGCTCTGCCGGACCCGGAGGGGCGTGCCGAGTTTCTCGGCTTCCATCGCCCTTCGGGACGTGTCGGGACGCGGAATTATATCGGCATTCTGACCTCGGTGAACTGCGCCGGTTCCGTCGCGCGCTTCATCGCGGAGGCGGTGGCGCGGGAAAACCTGCTGGATGAGTTTCCCAACGTCGATGGTATCGTGCCCATCGTGCACGGCTCTGGCTGCGGCATGTCGGGGAAGGGCGAAGGCTATGAAACCTTGTTCCGGACCCTTGCCGGATACGGCCATAGTGCAAATTTCGGCGCGATCTTGATGATCGGGCTTGGCTGCGAGGTGATGCAGATCCCGGATCTGGTGGACCGCAAGGCGTTGAAGGACAGCGCGCGGTTCAGATATATGACCATCCAGCAGCAGGGCGGCACCCGTGCCACGATTGACAAGGGGCGCGCCATCCTGCGCGAGTTGGCCGCCGAAGCGAACAAGGCGGTGCGCGAACCTGCCGCGGCTGCCCATTTGGTGCTGGGGATGCAATGTGGCGGATCCGACGGCTATTCCGGGATTACGGCGAACCCCGCGCTTGGGGTGGCCTCGGATCTGCTGGTGCGCCATGGCGGCACTTCGATCCTGTCGGAAACGTCAGAGATTTACGGCGCAGAGCATTTGCTGACCCGGCGGGCGGTGGATGAACCAACGGGGCGCAAGATTGTCGATCTGATCGACTGGTGGGAAGACTACACAGCCCGCAATTTCGGCGAGATGGACAACAATCCCTCGCCGGGGAACAAGCGCGGCGGTCTGACCACGATCCTGGAAAAATCGCTTGGGGCAGTGGCCAAGGGCGGTAGCGCGCCGTTGGCCGGGGTCTATAAGTTTGCCGAACCGATCGACCAGCCCGGCTTTGTCTTTATGGACAGTCCTGGCTACGATCCCTGTTCGGTGACCGGGCAAATCGCCTCTGGTGCGAATTTGATCGCCTTTACCACCGGGCGCGGCAGCGTTTCGGGGTACCAGCCCGTGCCCTCGCTGAAACTGGCCTCCAACCCAGATCTCTGGCGGCGGATGGAACCGGATATGGACGTGAACTGCGGCGATATTCTGGAGGGGGTGAGCCTTGAGGCAAAAGGGCAGGAGATCTTTGATCTGATGCTCAAGGTGGCGTCTGGTGCGCAGACCAAGAGCGAGGCGCAAGGCTTTGGCGCGGTGGAGTTCGTGCCCTGGCAAATCGGCGCGGTGATGTAAGAGCTGCCTAGAAGGAGAATGAAGATGACGGTCGATCTGACGGGCCAGAGGGTCCTTGTCACGGCGGCGGCGCAGGGCATTGGCCGCGCCAGCGCCGAGGCGTTTGTGCAGGCGGGGGCCGAGGTGCTGGCCACCGACATCAACGCCGAGGGCCTGGCGACATTGGCGGGCTGCACCACGGCGCGGCTCGACGTGCTGGACGCGACGTCCGTGGCCGAGGTCTGCGAGGCCTACGGGCGGATTGATGTGCTGTTCAACTGCGCCGGGGTGGTGCATGGCGGCACGGTTCTGGAGTGCACCGACGCGGAACTTGATCTGGCCTATGACCTGAACGTCAAGGCGATGGTGCGGATGGTGCGGGCGGTGCTGCCGGGCATGCGAGAGCGTAAATCCGGCGCGATCATCAACATGTCCTCGGTGGCGTCCTCGATCAAGGGCGTGCCGAACAGGTTTGTCTACACCACGACAAAGGCGGCGGTTCTGGGGCTGACCAAGTCAATCGCCGCGGACTATGTGGCCGAGGGCATCCGGTGCAATGCGATCTGTCCCGGAACGGTACAATCGCCCTCGCTGGATGAACGTCTGGCGGCAACCGGGGACTACGACGCCGCCCGTGCAGATTTTGTGGCGCGCCAGCCGATGGGGCGCATCGCACAGGCGCAGGAAATCGCCGATCTCGCCGTCTATCTGGCCGGTGCGACCTACACAACGGGCCAAGCCTATTGCATAGATGGCGGATGGACCATCTGATTAATTTGGGGACAAGACTATGAAACTGCTTCGTTATGGCGCTCCGGGCGCAGAAAAACCCGGCCTCTTGCACACGGATGGCACCATCCGCGACCTGTCCGGTCTGATTGATGATCTGTCTGGCGCGAACCTGGCGCCGGAGCGTCTGAAAGCGGTGGCCGATGCCGATGCAGACGCGCTGCCGATCGTGCCGGGCGAGCCGCGCCTTGGTCCGGTGGTTGGCCAGACGGGCAAATTCATCTGCATCGGTCTGAACTACGCGGATCACGCCGCCGAAAGCGGCCTTGAGGTTCCGCCAGAGCCGGTGATCTTCATGAAGGCCAGCTCCGCCATTTGCGGCCCGAACGATCCAATCATCATCCCGCGGGGATCTGAAAAGACCGATTGGGAGGTCGAACTGGCGGTGATTATCGGCAAGCCCGCCAAATACGTCTCCGAAGCGGAGGCAATGGACTATGTCGCGGGCTATGCAGTCACCAACGATGTCTCCGAACGCGCCTTCCAGATCGAGCGGGCCGGGCAGTGGACCAAGGGCAAGAGCTGCGACAACTTTGGTCAGCTTGGTCCCTGGCTGGTGACACCGGACGAGGTTGGCGATCCGCAGAACCTCAGCATGTGGCTGACCGTCAATGGCGAAAAGATGCAGGACGGCTCCACCAGCACGATGGTCTACGGCGTTGCGCATCTGGTGCATTACCTGAGCCAGTTCATGACCTTGCACCCCGGCGATGTCATTTCCACCGGTACGCCTCCGGGCGTCGGGCTTGGCATGAAGCCGCCGCAATACCTCAAGGCCGGCGACGTGGTCGAGCTTGGTATCGAGGGATTGGGCACGCAGCGTCAGGACGTGATTGCGGACTGACCCTGACAGATCGGAACATGGCGAGGCAGCAGGCAACCTGTGTCGACTGCTGCCCGCCATGCGCCTGCGCCAGAAGCAGATTGTTTCTAACACTTCGTTAAATTTCTTCCCCCAAGCGCCCCAGGTGTCGTAGCGTTAGCTCAATACGTTTGAGCGACTACGATTTTTTGCATTTTGGGGAGACTGCGCCATGGGGACGTTTGACGTTAAGGGTGGAGAACTAAAAAGCCTTATTAAAATGGCACGGAAGAAACCGCTGGCCTTTGGGTACAACCCCGGCAGCGGACCCGCCGATGACTATTTCGGCCTCGACCTGCGCAAACCGGCCAAGGTGGTCGGGAAAGCTGCCAAAGACGAAGGTGTCGGCAAAAAAGCCGCGTTTGGCACGGTCACTGTCGAAGGCAAGCTGATGTCGCTGACCTGCGACAAAGAGCTTCCTTCGATGGCCAAGAAGCTGAAGAAATATCTGAAATCCCAAAAGGTAAACCTGAATATCCAGATCCTCGGCCCGGATGGCAGTATCCTCGACAGCGATGTCGAGGAGGGGCTGCCCGACGATCCTGATTTGGCTGAAGCCCCGCCTGCTGTGGCGCCGACCGAAGCGCCGGTCGGACCCGAAACAGCGCCGACCCCGCCTGCAGCAGTCAGCCCTGAGCCGCTGGCCGAGGGCGATGTTCTGGTTCGGATGAAGGGCGATCTGAAGGCGCTGGGCGCGCGGGTGCAGGGGCTTGATGCGGATGCCCGCAAACCCTTCACCAAACCCTATACCCAACTTGTGGAGATGCTGAAGGCCAAAGAGGTCGAGAAACTGGAAGCGGGCCTGGCCAAGGTCAGCGCCGCCCTGGACAAGATTGTCGCCTCGGCAGGGGCCGGGGCGCCGCCGCCGCCGGACGGCCCACCAGCGGGCGACGGAGAAGCAGATCCGAACGCGGCGAAATGGCTGGCGATCAAGTCCAAACTGGAGGGCGAAGTTGCTGCGGCCCTGAAGCGCAACGCCGGTGACGTATCAAAGATCCGCGCGGTTTGGGGCTACGCGCTGGAACAGGCTGACGGCAACAAATTTGCGGTCGCGATCAAGGCTGCGGCGGAAGTGAACAAGCTGCTGCGCGAGGCCGAGAGCGCAGCCCCCGAGGGCGCGCGCGAGGGCACCGTCGAAACCCGCAAAAAAGAATTGCAGACTGGCAAGGAAATCCTGGCGGCGTTGAAATCCCTTGGCCCGGACCTCAAGGCGGCGATCAAGGTTTTACCTGAAAAGCTGAACGAGGCCAAAGGCTTTGCCGGTGAAATTCAGTCGGCGGTTTCCAGCAATGATCTGGATCTGGCGCGGGTCACGCTGACCAAGGTTGAGCTGCTGATCGCAGAGGCGGCGCGGCTGCGCCAGCGGGCGGCAGACGAGTTGATCGAGGTCAGCAAACTCTTTGATGCGGCGATTGAAAAGGGCACAGGCGATCTGGATGGCTTGCGCGCGGCCTTTGCCTTTGCCCAGGGGAAGCTGGAAAACGAGGAGTACGCAGCGGCCCTGGCGTCGTTTGAAAAGGTGCGGGAGCTGGCGGCCGCGGCGGCCGCGGCAGACACCTCCGATCAGCAGGATGCGGCGGCCGCAGGCGCGGAGATGGCCAAGACCATCGCGGCGTTGGAGGATGCCGCGGCACTGCGCGCGGAGCTGGAGGCCTACAAGGTCCGAATGGATCTTGCCCTGCCATTCATGCCCTATAAATCGGGCGATGCTGCGACGCTTTATACCGATGCAACGGCCGCATCGCGCACAGATGACCTGACCGGTGCAAAGGCAAAAGTCACCGCTTATGCGACGCTTCTTGCCGAGATCGAGTTCGAAAAGACCGTCATCGAGAAACGCAAGAAGAACCTATTGGAGTCACTTGCGAAACTGACAACGCCCGAGGGCGCGACGGAGGACGAAGCTGCCGCATTCGAAGCGCAGCGCACGAAAGTCACCGAGGCGCTGGCCGCTGTCGCGCCAACGTCCGAAGATTTTGGCCGGGCAACGGATGCGTTGCGGGCCTTTGACCAGCTGATTGCGCCGGCACAGGCGCGGGCAGCACTGCGCGCGGCACTGGCCAAGGTGGTGGCGGATCGCGACGCCAAATCCGCAGAGATCGACCAGTTGAAAGCGCTTCCGGGGGACACCAAACTTGCCCTGAAATTGCAGCGCGCGCTTGTGTTCCAGTCCGCCCAGATCGACAAGCTGACCGGGGCCGAGAAGCTCAAGCCCGCAGAGGCGATGCTGAAATCGCTGCTTGCGACCATCACGCAACTGCAGGCTGAAGAGGCTGAGATCACCAAGGCCGCAGCACTGAAGGAGCAAGCGCTGCGCGAGCATGGGGCGCTGAAGGGCGACCTGGATGTGGCCCGCACGATCTACGAGGTCTCGGCGGAGTTCAAAGCGGATGTAACCGCCTTCCAGAACGCCGATTCGATTGCGGGTCTGCGCCTGAACGGAAAAGAGTATGGCCGGGCACTTGCGGCGATTGACGTCCTGCGGCGGGCAACGGCCAAGCTGTTGGCTCGAAAAGCGGAATTCGATGTGCTTGTGGCCTTGCGCAAGACAGTCCTAGCCAAGTCTGGTGAGTTTGCCGTCAAATACGCCGAGGCCCAGCTGACTTTGGAGAACACCACCGAGGCTGCCCAGTTGTTCAAGGACACCGAAGCGGCAGCCAAGGCGGCAGAAGAAGCCGCGAAAGTGAATGACTGGCCAACGGTAGACGCCCAGATCAGTCAGGGGCTGATCGACGCGCAGCGCCTGATCGACCTGAAAGACACCTGCGCCGCCTTGCAGGCGGATCGGGACGACGCATTGCAGCGCTTTGTCGCAGTCCGCGACGGGACCGATGCGACACGAAGCAGAACCGGGGCGACACCTGACTTTTTGGCCTGTGTCGCGTCGATGAACGCGAAAATCGCAAGCTTTGTCGAGGCCTATAACACCGCCGGGGATGTGGCCAAATGCGTCGCACTGGTAGGCGAACTGGAAACGCTGGCGCAGGAACTGACGGGTCTGGACGCGGCAGATCAACAAGCTCAGGCGGACCGCCGCCTGATGCGTGATGAATACGCCAAGGTGCAAGCCAAGCTGAACGACGCCCATGCGGTCAAACCCTATACCGACAAGATGATGGGGCTTTTTGCTGCCTTCACGGCGGCATGGGATGTGTTGCTCGCTGCGGATAAAACGGCCGCGCCTGGTGCAATGGATGCGCTGACAGATGCCGTGGCGAAGGCCGATGCGGTGCTGGCGGAAAAGGCGGAGAGCGACAAGGCAAAAGCGGCGGCGCGGCAGGCCTGCGCGGACCGGGTTCTGGTGGTCGAGCCGGATGTCGATGATGCGTTGGATGAGACCGCGGACAATGCCCCGGATCTTGACACGTTCGACAGGCGACTGAATGACAAGTGGGTGCGATACGAAGACTTGCTGGCCGATGAACGATATCTCGAAGCGGTTGCCGTCCTAGACGAGCTAGCGGTGATTTCTGCGGAGACACAGGCCGCTGTCGCGGGGGCACAAGCGGCAAAGGGTCTGCGTGAAACCGAATTCGAAGCGAAATACAACGATGTGTTTGTCGCGCGTGTGGCAGCAGTGCTCCAGTTCAGTGACATCAATGATGAGATCAAAGACCTGAAAAAACAGGTCGATGACCTCTCGGATGAGTGTGATGACGCTGATGTAAAAGACAATTTCGTACTTGGCCTTGAAAAATTCGCGGCACTGGAACCGGTTCTGGTGAAGCTGGAAGGATTGAAGGCGGATCATGACAGGCTGGTCGCGGACAGAAAATGGTTCTCGGATGAATGGACGGCGCTGAAGACCGATCGGGATCTCGCAGATGCAATGGAGCCGGTTGACCGTGAAACAGAGGATAAAATCACGGTGTTTCGCGCCAGCCTCTCAGCCGCAGTTGGTCTCTTTCAGGCCAAGGAATACACCAAAGCCCGCGCCGCTTTCGCAGCCCTGAAAACCGCCCTCGCAGAGCTTTTGACGGTGAAGGCGCAGCACGATCTGCTCAAACCGAAACGCGATGCGGTTGCGGCCGAGTGGGCGAAGATCAGTGCGACCTATACCAAAGCGAATGCGATGCGTCCCCTGACGCCTGAGCTGGAAAAATTGGTTGCCCGGTTCGACGAGGTCATGGGGCTCTATCGCAAGGCCTTTTTCGGTCACGACTATGACGCGGCGCTGATCTTTGTTGCCGATGTCGGCAAGGCCGCAAATGCGCTGGTTGCAAAGGAAACCGATCATGCGGCGGCGGATCTGGCAGCCGCGCAAAAGGCGACCGTGGCCGAAACCCAGCTTGATGCCATCGACCCGGCCGATCTGAAAACAAAGACGACGGAAGAAAAAATCGACTTGCTGAACGCGCTTCGCGGTCAGAAAAAGAGCCTGACCCAGAAGCAGCGCGAATTGCAGATCAAGGTCTATATGTCGATGGAACTCGATCCGGATTTCATCAAGGTGGATGATGAACGGCGCGACAAGCTGAAGGAGGCGATCCGCGACGATCAGGAACTGCAGGCGGCGCGCGCCAATTGGGCAGATACCGATCCCGGCACGATGATTTCCGCCGAGCGCAAGGTCGCGTTGCTGACCAAGACGTTAAAGGCGGAATGCGAGATCTACGGAATGCCGGTGCCAACGGTTCAGACCTTTTCGGAGCCACCGGGCGATCTTGGGTCGTTCAACCCGTCGACCAATGTGATCAATATCAATACCCACGAAGAGGCGACGTTCGATGACTTCTTCGATACGATTGACACCATCGTGCATGAAAACGCCCACAACTATCAGGACTATCTGGTGCAGCGGTTGCAAGAAGGGCTGATCCTGCCGGGCGACCCCGAATACAAACAGGCGCTGATGTTTGCCGCCAACTCCGATCCCTACGGATATGTGGTCGGCAAGGAAGACAGGGATTGCTACCTGAAACAGCCGCTTGAGGAACACGCCTGGAAGACCGGTGGAGATGTGCAAAAAGCGCTGAAGCAAGCCCCGACCGTTTGACGCGGTTGCCGAGCAAAATGAACGAAGGAAAGCTGTTATGACAACAACTTCTATCGAGATCACCTATCTGTTTGACGACGGGCGTCGGGTTGCATTGGGAACTGGCACCATCGACGCGGCGGGTCACATCGACATCACCACCCCTGCGAGCGGTCAGGAGGCCTATATCGCGGCGGAAGTGGCGGAGCTGAACGCGCGCAGTTACGTGATCCTGAAGGAAATCCCGACCGATCCGGATTTGCCGCAGTTTGCCCTGAGCAAGCGAAAAGTCTACCGGGGAGATCCTGCGTTTCTGTCGGCGCTGAAGGATTATGGTCAGCGCGTCTATGCGATGGATTTTTCGTTTGATATCGAGGCGTTGCAACCGCCTGCGCCAGGGTTGACGGAGCTGCCGGCGGAGGAGGCACCGCAACCAGAAGCCGATATCAGCCCGTTGCAGCCTGGCCCTGATCCTGCGCCCGACACGGGGCCGGTCGCCCGTAAAAAGCGCAGCACGGCCTGACGGCGCTTTGACAGGGGGCGGGGCGTTGCGATCTGGGGCCACCGTCAGCCCCTAGCGGCGGCCCGGCTTGCATCCACATGGGGCGTCGGCGCGTCTGTCGGGCAGGCAAAACCGGCACAGGGGTTGAATTCGCGCGCAGTCGCCGTATTGCTGGCAGCTGACCGGTTGCTGAACCGGTTCTCATGACAGGGCTGGCAAAGGACGACGACATGAAGGCGAATCCGATCTCTCCGACCATTCCGCTGGATCAGGACGGCGTGCATCATGGCTTTCTGAAGCTGCCCTACAGCCGTGACGACAGCGCCTGGGGGTCGGTGATGATCCCGCTGACGGTGATCCAGAATGGCGAGGGCAAGACGGCGCTGTTGACCGGGGCCAATCATGGCGATGAGTACGAGGGTCCGGTCGCCCTGCAGGAACTGGCGCAGACCACCCGCGCCGAGGATGTGACAGGCCGCCTGATCATCGTGCCCTATTTCAATGCTCCGGCGTTTCGCGCCGGGACCCGGACCTCGCCCATTGATCGGGGGAACCTCAACCGGTCCTTTCCAGGGCGGCCAGACGGCACGGTCACGGAGAAGATCGCGGATTATTTCCAACGCACCCTGTTGCCGTTGGCGGATATCGCCGTGGATTTCCACTCGGGCGGCAAGACGCTGGATTTTGTCCCTTTCGCAGCCGCGCATATTCTTGACGACAAGCCCCTGCAAGTGGCCTGCTACGCCGCAATGAAAGCCTTCAACGCGCCCTATTCGGTGCAGTTGTTGGAGATCGACAGCGCGGGCATGTATGACACTGCGGTCGAGGACATGGGCAAGGTGCTGGTGACCACAGAACTGGGCGGCGGCGGCAGCTCGTCCGCGCGCAGCAATGCAATTGCCCGTAAAGGGCTGCGCAACGTGCTGATCCATGCCGGTATCCTCGCCGGAGAGATGCAGATCGCGCCGACCGTCAACCTCGATATGCCGGATGGCGATTGTTTTCTCTTTGCCGAAGGCGATGGGTTGTTCGAGATCATGGTGGATCTGGGAGAGACGGTCGAGGCTGGTGCGCTGATCGCACGGGTCTGGCCACAGGATCGGACCGGTGTTGCGCCGACCGGGTATTATGCCCGTCGCAGCGGGATTCTGATCAGCCGCCATTTCCCCGGACTGATAAAATCCGGCGACTGCGTGGCCGTGATCGGCGTGGTTGAGGACTGATATGCTTTTGGATCAGCGCGACCTGGAAATTCTGCGCGTTCTGTCTCATGATGGCCGCATCACCAAGGCGGCGCTGGCAGACAAGGTGGGCCTGTCGCCGACACCGTGCTGGGAACGCCTGAAAAAGCTGGAAAAAGCAGGCCTGATCGAAGGGTACAGCGCCCGGATCAACCTCAAGAAACTTGGCCCCCATGTGACGGTTTTTGTCGCCGCGGAACTGGCGGATCACACGGCTGCCAGTTTTCGGGCTTTCGAGGCCGGCATGCAGCGCTACGACGAGGTAACAGCCTGCTGGGCGTTGGGCGGCGGCTTCGATTACCTGCTACAGATTGTGACCTGTGACATCGACGCCTACCAACGTCTGATTGACGCGATGCTGGATGCCCGGATCGGGTTGAGCCGCTATTTCACCTATATCGTGACCAAGCCGGTCAAGGGTTTGGGCGCGCCTCCGTTTGAAATCTTGCTCGGTACAGGGTGAATCCTCTGCCGGGACGGGGATGTTCAGTCACATCTTCTGTTTCACAGGTGCAGACTCGCGGCATGTTCAAAGGAGGCTTCGACATGTCGGTATCTGCTCTTTCCGCCCGCGCGGAGATCCGTGATAAATCGCTGGTGCGGTCCTTTTCCTACGTGAATGGAAAATGGTGCGCATCCTCCACGGGCAAGGTCATCTCGGTAACGGACCCCGCGACGGGGGATGTCATCGGCGATGTCACAGCCATGACGGCCGAGGATTCCACCGCCGCTGTTGATGCAGCCCAGGCCGCATTTGCCGATTGGGCCGGTATTTTGCCGCAAGAGCGCAGCCGCATCCTGCGCCGGTGGTTCGATCTGATGATCGAACACAAGGAAGATCTCGCCCGGCTGATGGTGCTGGAACAAGGCAAACCCCTGTCAGAGGCGCGCGGCGAAATCGACTATGGCGCGGCCTTTGTCGAATTTTATGCCGAGGAGGCCAAACGGCCGAACATCGAAGGCGTCACCAGCCATCTGCCGGATGCCGAGGTGGAGCTGTGGCGCGAACCTGTCGGCGTCGCCGCGCTGATCACCCCGTGGAATTTTCCTGCGGCCATGCTGACCCGCAAGGCGGCGGCGGCGCTGGCGGCGGGCTGCACCGTGGTGGCACATCCTTCCGGCGAAACCCCGTTCAGCGCGCTGGCCTTGGCGGAGTTGGCGGAACGCGCCGGCATCCCCAAGGGCGTGTTCAACGTGGTCACCGGCCATGCGCCCACCGTGGTCGAGCCCTGGACACGGGATGCACGGGTGCGGGCGCTGTCCTTCACCGGCTCCACCGAAATCGGAAAATTGCTCTATCGGCAATCTGCCGATACGGTCAAACGGCTGGTGATGGAACTGGGCGGACATGCGCCAGTGATCGTGTTCAAGGATTGCGACCTCGACCGCGCCGTGGTGGAAACAATCAAGGCAAAATTCGCCACCTCCGGTCAGGATTGCCTTGGCGCCAACCGGATTTTTGTCGAACGCGAAATCTATCAGGTCTTTTGTGATCGGTTCGTTGAGGCGACAAAGGCGCTGACGATCGGCAAAGGGATGGACGACCCGGATATTGGCCCGCTGATGAACGAAAAGGCTGTGTTGAAACAAGAAGAACACGTCGCCGATGCACTGGCCAAGGGCGCAACGCTGGCCTGCGGCGGCGAGCGGCATGCGCTGGGACCCCTGTTTTATCAGCCGACCGTTCTGACGGATGTGCCGGCCGGGGCCCTGATCCTTGCCGAAGAAACCTTTGGGCCCGTGGCCGCGATTGTGCCGTTTGACAGCGAGGACGAGGTGATCGAACGGGCCAATGACAGCGAATACGGTCTGGTCGCCTATGTGCACAGCCATGATCCGCGCCGGATCTATCGACTTAGCCGTGCGTTGCAATTCGGTATGGTGGCGGTGAACCGCACCAAAGTCACCGGCGCGCCGATCCCCTTTGGCGGCACCAAGCAATCCGGGCTGGGGCGCGAAGGCGCGCGTCTCGGCATGGAAGAATTCACGGACGTCAAATATGTCTGCCGCGACTGGGGATAAGGTACCGGGGACCCGGGCAGGCCGACCAAAGCGCCCTGACATCAAAATCACGCTCGCCGCGCCGCCGTTTGGCCGCGCTGGACAGAATACCAAGTAAGGACATGACATGCTGAAGAACGATCAACTGGACCAATGGGATCGCGATACCTTCTTTCACCCCTCGACCCATCTGGCGCAGCACGCCCGTGGCGAAAGCCCAAGCCGGGTGATCAAGACCGCCTCTGGTGTTTTCATCGAAGACCGCGACGGCAACAAACTTCTGGATGCCTTTGCCGGGCTTTACTGTGTCAACGTTGGCTATGGCCGACAGGAAATCGCCGAAGCGATCGCCGATCAGGCCCGCGAACTGGCCTATTATCACTCTTATGTGGGCCATGGCACCGAGGCATCCATCACGCTGGCCAAAATGATCCTGGACCGCGCGCCCAAGACCATGTCGAAGGTCTATTTCGGCCTCGGCGGGTCGGACGCGAATGAAACCAACGTCAAGCTGATCTGGTATTACAACAACATCCTGGGCCGCCCGCAGAAGAAAAAGATCATCTCGCGCTGGCGGGGCTATCACGGCTCGGGTCTGGTGACGGGATCGCTGACCGGGTTGGAGTTGTTTCACAAGAAGTTCGATCTGCCGGTCGAGCAGGTCATTCACACCGAAGCGCCCTATTACTATCGCCGCGAGGATCTGAACCAGACGGAAGAGCAGTTCGTCGCCCATTGCGCCGCCGAACTGGAGGCGCTGATCGAGCGGGAAGGCGCGGACACCATTGCGGCCTTCATCGGCGAGCCGATCCTCGGCACCGGCGGCATTGTCCCGCCGCCCGCTGGCTATTGGGCCGCCATTCAGGCGGTGCTGAAAAAGCATGATATTCTGCTGGTCGCGGATGAGGTTGTCACCGGGTTTGGCCGTCTGGGCACGATGTTTGGCTCCGACCACTACGGGATCGAGCCGGATATCATCACCATCGCCAAGGGTCTCACCTCTGCCTATGCGCCGCTTTCCGGCTCTATTATTGGCGACAAGGTCTGGCGCGTTCTGGAACAGGGCACTGATGAGAACGGTCCCATCGGCCACGGCTGGACTTATTCTGCGCACCCCATTGGCGCGGCGGCGGGTGTCGCCAACCTGAAGCTGCTGGAGGAACTGAACCTCGTCAGCAACGCCGGTGAGGTTGGCGCCTACCTCAATAAAACAATGGCCGAGGCGCTGGGCGACCATCCGCATGTCGGTGACATTCGCGGCGATGGTATGCTCTGTGCGGTCGAATTCGTAAAAGATCGTGACAGCCGGACCTTTTTTGACGCGGCCGACAAGATCGGGCCGCAGGTCTCGGCCAAATTGTTGGAACAGGACAAGATCATTGCCCGTGCCATGCCGCAGGGGGATATTCTGGGCTTTGCTCCGCCGTTCTGCCTGAGCCGCGAAGAGGCGGATCAGGTGGTGGCCGGCACGCTGCGGGCGGTCAAGGCGGTCCTGGGCTAAGCGCGTCCTGCCGCAACGCGACCTGCAAGTGGCCCGTTCGAACCGTGCATTGGTTCGGGCGGGTCATGTTTTTTCACATCTCAGGTCGCGGGCGCGGGCTGGCCTTCGCTTTCGCGACTGATTTAACGCTACTTTTCCGGGCTGTTAACATCTCTTGTGGCACTGTCCGGGCACTTGCTGCCCGGATGGTCCGGGCGCATCCCCCAGAGGCACGTCAGAGCGGAACATGGCCACCTATGTCGTAACAGACACCACCTATGACGATGCGACGTTCTGGTCTTCGATTGTCGAGGATTGCGCGGGGCATGTGCTGGATTTCAGCCAGTTGCCCGCTAAATTTGAGATCAGCATAAACCCACGCACCTGCACCCTGTCCATCTGGAACGGGGCGCGATGGTTTCTGGTTGGCGAAGATGGCGCACAGGGGCGACAGGCCTGTTTCGGCGCCTTGACGCAGCTTGCTTTTTTCACCTCTCTCATCGCGGTCGACGGACGGCGCTATGGTGAAACCGATGGGGCTGATCCCGATCCGTCGGCTGCAGAACAGATCAGGCCAGCTGAGCCGAACCAAACCGACGCTGCGCTCCTTGCCGGGGACGGGACGGAGCCTCGAATGCCGCCCCTGGCTGCGGCGAAACCCGAGGCGCGGGCCAAGGCGCGGCTTGAGGACGCGTCGATGCCGGTGGCACCGCCCATCCGCCCAGGTGCGACCCCCAGAACGCTCACGGTGCAGAACACCAGCGACGCCCCTGTCGATTTGTGCTGGATCGACGCGGGGGGCGGGCGACACCGCTTTGTCACCCTGTTGCCAGGCGACATCCGCCATCAGAATATCTGGTCCAGCGACAGATGGATCCTGCGCAAATCCGGGTAAATTCCGGTTCCGGCGATCGCCGTGGTCTCTGCATCACGGCGTCATTCAAATTTTATGATGCATTGACAGACGGGCGCTGATCTCCTGATACTCGCCACGGGATCTGGGATGGACTGCGAGCGAAACGGGTGACGGAGACACATACATTTCACGTCAATTTGTACGGCCCGTTCGAAGTCACGGCGTCGGATGGCACAGTCGTGCATGTTCCAAGCAAACGCGGAAAGGCGCTGATCGCGGCGCTTGCCACCGGGCGCAAGGGGCAGCGCACGCGGGATTGGCTGCAGAACCTGCTCTGGCAGGGGCGCGGGAAAACGCAGGCCTCTGCTAGTCTGCGCCAGGAGCTGCGTCTGATCCGCAAAGCCTTTGATCACCCGGATGTGGTCTTGTCTGAACATGGCATGCTGAGCCTGAACGGCGCCCTTGTGACAAGCAATGCCGCATGTCCGCCGAAGGATGCTTGTGCAGGGGATTTTCTCGAGGGGCTGGAGCTCCCGGCGCCCTTTGACAGCTGGCTGACCGAACAGCGCGACCCGCCGGATCGGATCCTTGCCGCCCCAAATCGTGACGATGTTGCGGGACGCGCAACGTCGACCGGAACCGGGGAACCGATCGTTTTTTTCAATCGGATCTCCTCTGACGAACTGGCGCTTTCTGTTGCGAGCGAGGTGTTCCAGAACCGGATCGAGAAAGGCCTGTCGGATCTGGCGCCATTGGACATACGAACCGCACCAACGGACGCCGATGCCGCCAGCCACACGCTGATCAAATCGCAGATCCTCGAGGCAGGGCAAGAAACGCTGTTGCGGGTGGTGATGCCGGGCAGCGGCGCAGGGCAGCACAACTGGTCGGCACATTGGCGTGGAAAGCAGGAGCTGCTTTTGGGCTGCGACACCGAGGAGCTGCTGCAACTCGCCTATCGCGCTCAGGAGGCGGCAGTTGACGCGCTGACACTGAGTGAAAGCCGCAAGTCCCGGATCAACGCCAGCCTCCTTGGGTTTCGGGCGTTGCGAAATATATTCAGCATGGATCAGCCGGATCTGGAACAGGCGAATGCAGATTTGCAGGCCGCTTATGAGCTTGTGCCAAAAGGCGTGTTTCTGGCCTGGCGGGCGTTCATTCAGGCAAACCTGATTGTCGAGAACACTGATCTGGATCCCGGCTATCAGGCGGATCTGGCCGCGAACCTCGCGCGGCGCGCCTTGCAGGAAGAGCCGGAGAATGCCGCGCTCAAGGCGGCCGCGTCGCATGTGTTCCTGTTGACGGGCCAGGATTTTCTGGCCGCCGGCGAGCTGGCGCGCGATGCCACGGCGCTGAACCCGGCCAATCCCTTGGCCTGGGCGTCGCGGGCGAATGCCGAAATCGCGGCGGGCCAGATCGAGGCCTCGGTCGGGTTTTCGCGCCGGGCCCTGCAGATCGGGCGTTTCTCGCGCTCTCGGCATTGGTGGGAAATGCAGGCGGGTGTATCGGCCGCGCTTGCCGGGAATTTTGAAGAGGCCCGGGTCCACAGCCGCATGGCGCATTCGTTGGTCCCAAGTTTTCGCCCACCGCTGCGCTATCTTGCGGCGCTGGAACATCAGCGTGGTGATGGCGATGCGATGGAGCAGCTGGTTGAAAAGATCCGCGATCTGGAACCGGGGTTCGAGATCAAGGACCTTGCGGAGCCGGAGTATCCTTCAGGCAATCTGCGCCGCGCCGGCCTTGCCTGACCGACCTGCAACTGTCGGATTTCACGAATTTTTCACGAAGGCTGTTGAGGTCTCGCTGGTTTGCTCCTCGGCGAAACCATTTTCGATGCATGGCAGAATTTCAAACTCAAAGGACTGGGGACAATGGCGAGATTTGGGCACACGGGTCATACCGGACACACGGGTCATACTGGGCATACGGGCCACACAGGTCACACCGGACACACGGGCCATACTGGGCACACAGGTCACACCGGACACACGGGTCATACCGGACACACGGGTCATACTGGGCACACAGGCCATACAGGCGCCTCGTTTTCCGGATCGGGTCATAGCGCGGCGATGATGACGGCCCTGATGCTGGCCCGCGAAGGGATCACCGGCAGCTGGCAACCGCCAGAGGTCACGGCCCGCAGCGTGATCGACAGCCCCGATCTTGGCCATCTTTCCGGTCCGCCGCAGACGGCGGTAATCGACTATGAACTGATGGCTCCGTTGTTCATTGATTTCGAACAGGTCGTTCCCGAGGATGGCCCGCTGCGAGGGGTGGCATATCTGTGCCACTCGGACGCCCTGCACCCAGGACCATTGGTCGAACTGATGCGGCTGGCGGCGCCGGGCCCAGATGTCTTTGCGCAGCAACTGGACTACCTCCACCACTACGCGGATCTGCGTGCCGATCGCATGGAAGAAATTGATGTTCAGCTTACGGATCTGACGTCCTTTTTTGCCGCTCTGGCGCATATTCACCCGGCTCGGAACAAGGCCACGCTGGCGTTTATTCAGGCGGCCCTGCGGTTTTGCGCGATGGTTCAATTCCGCATCAAACATGGGTTTGGCTGTCCACGGCCCTCCTGCCTGTCGCCGCAGATCCAGCCAATGATCCAGACGCCTGCACATGGATCGCTGCCAAGCGGTCACGCGACCGAGGCGATCTTTCTCGCAACACTGTTCAAGGCGCTGGCAGAGGAACTCTCCCAGGGTCTTGAGGGAGAGCGGGCGGCCTGGCTGCAGCAGTTCAACACTCAATGTGACCGTCTCGCGGTGCGCATCGCGGCCAGCCGGACAGTGGCGGGGGTCCATTTCCCCGTCGACAGTGCGGCAGGGGCGGTGCTGGGCGATACGCTTGCCCGATATGTCCTTGCGCGGGTAAAAGCCCCCGCGCCGGGGGATCCAGCCGCGGAAACGCCGGTGCCCTGGCGCAAGTTGGATGCCGATATGTCTGCCTTTGGTGCGGCGGATTACACTGTGGATACAATGGCATCACTCCGCGATGGCGGGGCGATCAACGGTCAGACCGTCACGACCGTGACCACAGGCGAGCTGCCCCTGCGCTATAGCCCGCAGCTGAATTGGCTTTGGTCTGCCTGTCGTGCGGAGCTGCGGCGCGGTGCCCCGGAACAGGAGAGCTGAGCATGCCCCTGTACTGGCGTACTGAAACGGCAGGCCCAACCAACCCGCTGCCGCGCCACCCGGCAGCGCATTGGTGGTATACCTTGCAAGACGAAGCTCAAGCCGTGGGACAGGGGGAGGCTGCGAGCCTGCTGGCGCTGGACCTGGAGGACAGCAACGAAGCGGCGCCCGCCCGTCCCATTCTGATGTCGCCGGAACAGGCGCAGGCGCTGCATCGCGGGGGCGCGATCCCGGATCAGGCCGACCCTCTGGCCGCCCTGCTGGAGCGGGTTCGGGACGGGCTGCGCGACCGGACACTGTTTGCCCCGATCCTGCCGAAAGCGGCGCAATGCGGGTGTGCCCCGCTTGGAACGACGCCGCCGCTGGAGCTTCCTGCCGTGCCGTCGGACAGCACGGTCATTGGTGTTATTGACGACGGTATTGCCTTCGCACATCCCAACTTTCGCATGGGGCAGGGGCGGCGAAGTCGGTTTGCCTCGGTCTGGCAGCAAGATGCACAATGTCTGCGGGGCACGACGTCCGATGTGCCTTTTGGCCATGTTTTCGGGCGGACGGAGATCGAAGAACGGCTGGCCCGGGCGGATTTCGACGAGGACCGGTTTTATCAGGCCTTGCCCGTGATCGGACAGGCCGGGCACAGCCCGTTTCGTCACCGCCGTCTGCATGGGACGCATGTTGCCGATCTTGCGGCAGGGGCCGGGCGCGGCGACGCCATCGACACCGATCCGGAGAAATTTCCGATCCTTGCGGTCAACCTGCCGACGGCACTGGTCAGCGATACCGGGGCCACCTTCATGGCGGGGGCCATGATCCTCGGGGTGCAGGATATCATGCGGCGGACCGAAACGATGATGGCTACGGCGGGACAGGCGTTTCCCTTGGTGCTGAACCTCAGTTTCGGCCTTGGCGGGATTGGCAAAAACGGCGGCCATCTGATTGCCGCGGCGCTCGAGCAGGCGATGGACTATTGGCACCAGACCCATGGGGCGCCGATGAGGGTGGTGCTGCCTGCGGGGAACACGCTGCAATCCCGCCTCGTGGCGCGTGCTGAAATTGCACCCGGTGCGCCGCACCGGGCAACCTTGCGGGTTGCGCCGGAGAACAGAGGCTCGACCTATCTGGAAATTGCCGTGGCGCGGCGGGCACAAAAGCCGACACATGCGTCCCTTCTGGTCAAGGTTACCCCGCCAACGGGGGCGGGGCTTTATCCTCCGGCCTTGCCACAAGGGCCGATGGCACTGGACAGCGCCTTGCAGCTGGTCGAACAGACCGACAACAATGGCGCCAACGGGTTGGCGCAATTCGGGATCTACTACGGGTTCCAGCGCGATTTTGCACCAGAGGGCGACACCGCACCGGGCGATGGGGTGGAAATTGTTACCGTGGCCTTGCCACCAAATGCCGCCAAAGACCCCTATCGTCCGCTGCCGCCCTGTGGCGACTGGACCGTCGAAGTCTCTCTCGCCCCGGGAGAGAGGCAGCTGCGGGACATTGAGCTGCGGGTGTTGCGAAACGATGTGCCCAACCAGATCAACCCGGTCCGTCAGCGGTCCTGGCTCGAAGACAGCGCCTATGTGACTTATGCGGCTGACGGTCATATGTCGGTCGAACTGGAATCAGCGGGCTGTGCGGTCAGCCGGGCGGGAACGCTGAACGCGCTTTGCGGTGGGCGTGATATCGTCACAGTGGCGGCGGCGGTCGGAAATCGGCAGGCGTTGTCCAATTACTCCGCCGCGGGTCCGGGTGGCCCGCTGGCTGAGGGCGCGAACGTGACCTTACATGCCTGCGCCGATGACGCTGCGGTAAACCCAGGTCGGCGGGCAGCGGGGGCGCGCGCGGGATCGGTCGTACGCATGTCCGGCACCAGCGTTGCCGCGCCGATTGTTTCTCGCCAGTTGGCGATCGCCCTGTCCTCGTGGCACCAGTCAGCGCAGGACGATCCGGCAGGATTTGCCCCAATCGATGATCTGATCAGTCGCGGCCCCTATCGCCCGCAGGACCGTGCAGGCCTTGGGGGGATTGCTGCGCCAGACCCGGTCGGGGCGGCGGTGGCCACGGAGGAGCCCGGTTGAGGGCTGGCGCTGCAGGGCCTTAGGTATCGGCCTGTCAAAAGTCCTGCCCAGAGCCCAGGCAAACGGCGCATTCAATGTCCTCAATCGCGAAGTTTTCACGCATTCATCACAGTGCTGCAGGTGCACTCAGCGCCAACCAATGCGATGATCACGGAGTGAGTGCGGGAGAATGTTGAGTGAAAATTTCTTTAAGAATGTCATCTTTTTAACCGAGTATTTGAGTGTTCCGCAAACAGGCGTGACCCGAAAATGCGGTGTTTGGTGTGGTTGGTGTACATCAGGCTCGCAGGGTGGCGCTAAGTCGGCGATCCCCTGTCCCCTTTAGTTGGGGGTCGCCGACCCCCTCCCTGCTGTCAGCGGGAGGAGATCATCTTGTTAAAGAGTGTTTTGTTTCCCCCGGGTGATGGGACCGAGGCCGCTATTCCGACGCGGTTGGCGGTCTGGAGTAGAGTGACTGTGTGGTGGCGGAAAGAGTATGAGTGACGCTTATCCAGGTCCTCCGGCGGATCGATTTCCTTCGAACGCCGAAGCCCTCGCACAGGCATTCGACAATATGGAAAAACAGGCGCTGGCTTTGAAACACGCGCAGGCGCGCGGTGATCAGGCTGCGTTTTCCACGGCGAGCCGCCTGTTGCGCGAAGCACAGGTGATATTTCTGCGAATCCACAACAGATTTCCCGCCGAGACCGCGACGTTTCTCGCGGCACGTCAGGAGGAAGTGTTGGATGGTGTCGCGTTTGACCCTTTTGCGCCGCCATTGCTGACGGATGGCACGCCGGATGCGAAAGACGACTGACCCTGCGCGGCCTCACCGGTGCCGGGTTGCAATCGCCCCCGTTGCGCATGGCTGAGACTATGGTCAACTACCACGTTGACATGGCAGAAGGAATTGACCGATACAGCGGGATAGGACGGGCCGTTAGCTCAGCTGGATTAGAGCAGGGAACTTCTAATTCTCAGGTCGGGGGTTCGAGTCCTCCACGGCTCGCCATACACTTCTTTTTATCTTTCAAAGTGTTGCCTTCGGGCAGGGCGAGGTCTTTGAGACGTTCGCCATGCCTTGTTCATTTTTTTCGCGCACAAAGGGCTGGTGCACCAGAGTCGGCCCCGCCGTCGTGACCTCTGACGTCAGTGACGCGGCAGGCGCGCCAGAGGTTTGGCGCCAGAGGTTTGAGGCCTGTGGTTTGAGACCGGTGGTGGTTGCCATGGTGCGCTGCACGCTGCGGGCCTCAGACTGCGCGCCCCTTCGGCCCCGCGAAGAACCAGATGATAAACCCGAGCAGCGGCAGAACCAGAATCAGCAAAGTCCACAAGATCTTTGCGCCGGTACTCGCGCCACTGCTCCATGTCTTCAAAATTGCATAGATGTCCGCGACCAGTACCAGTAGGCCGAAAATGCCATATTCCATGTGTCGTCTCCTTGGATGTTGTTGACACATGAACGCTTTGAGATCGCAAATCGTTCCCGAAAATACGTGATCATGTGGCCCGGAGAGGCATCGGCGGGCGCGCGGAATGGTCCCGAAAAGGGGTTGATGCCCGGTCTTCTCAGCGTGAATGTAGCCCCGAACGTCCATCCAGACCTTCAGATCCCATCCCCTTGCGAGAAGATCCGCCCCGTGAACCTCTATCTTCGCTCTCTTCGTCCGGTGCAGTTGCGGCTGATCACCGCCATCGCGCGCCATGGCAAACTTCGCCTGGCGGCGGATGCCTGCGCAATGACCACACCCGCCGCATCGCGGATGTTGGCGGATATGGAAGAGCAGATCGGGTCGGAACTGTTTGAGCGCACACCAAAAGGCATGGTCACCACCCCTGCGGGACAGGTTCTGGCCCGACATGCGCAGAAGCTGGTGCATGATATCGACCAGATGTCGCTGGAATTTGCGTCCCATCTGGACGGCAAGGGCGGCGCGGTCCGGGTCGGGGCGGTCACCGGGGGCGCACTGGCCGCCTTGATCCCCGCGATCCTGGAACTCAAACGCCAGGCCCCTGGGGTCGATGTCTCGCTTGATGTGTCATCCTCGTCGAGCCTGATGTGGGGGTTGGAGCGGGGGGATTATGATTTCACCCTCAGCCGGGTCGGTCCCCACGATTATTCCCGCGATTTCGACATCCAACCGGCACAGGATGAGGTTGTCCTGCTGATGGTGCGGCGCGATCATCCGATGGCGGCAGCCGGTCAGGTGACGCTTGCCGATCTCGGAGACTATCTCTGGACCATGCAGGATCGGGGTGCCCCTATCCGCCATGCGCTGGAGATCGCCTTTCACGAAGAAGGAACGGATCTGCCGAGAAACCTGATCAAGACGGCGTCAGTGGTCGCGATCATGGCCCTCTTGCGGGAATCCGACGTCATTGCCGTGGTGACCCAAGAGGTCGCTGACCTGTTGCTGTCGCCACCGTACTGCGCGGATCTGGTTCTGCTTGACACCCTGCGCCCGATCACGATCGAGCCCTATCACATCCTGCGTCCTCGCGACCGGCTGATGCCTGCAGCCGCAGAACGCCTGGTGGGCTTGGTCCGGGACAGGTTGCGTCAACGGGCTAATTGAGAACGCCTTTGCCCCTTTCGTTACCAATGCTATCAACGCGATAGAGGTAAATGTAAATTGATTGATAACCTTTCGCCCGCCTAGGGTCACTCCAGACATGGAATGACGCCTCGGAGGGGACATGAAGGGCAACGCAGCGATACATCGGGATTTTACGGTCGCGCAGATCGACAACCGCCTCTACTCGGCGTTTATCGAGCATATGGGGCGGGCGATTTACAGCGGCATCTACGAGCCGGATCATCCCACAGCCAATGCGGATGGATTCCGCAAGGATGTTCTGGAACTGGTGCGCGGGCTTAAAATCCCGGCGATCCGTTATCCCGGCGGCAATTTTGTTTCCGCCTATAAATGGGAGGATGGCATCGGGCCACAGGCAGAGCGTCCGGTGCGTCTTGATCTGGCCTGGCGGTCGAAAGAGACCAACCAGGTCGGCATCAACGAATTTGCCCGCTGGGCGAAGGATGCCGACATCGAAATGATGCTGGCGGTCAATCTCGGCACGCGCGGCATCGAGGAGGCGCGCAACTTCGTCGAGTACTGCAATCATCCCTCGGGCACCTATTGGAGCGATCTGCGCCGCAGTCACGGGGTCGAAGACCCCTATGGCGTGAATATGTGGTGTCTTGGCAACGAGATGGATGGCCCCTGGCAGATCGGCCACATGGAGGCCAAGGAATACGGCCGCCTCGCGGATGAGACCTCAAAAGCGGTCAAAGCCTTTGGCAAAGGCATTGAAACCGTTGTCTGCGGGTCGTCAAATGACCAGATGCCGACCTATCCTGACTGGGAACGGCAGGTGCTGGAGGAATGCTACGAGAACGTCGAATACATCTCGCTGCACAAATACTTTGGCAACAGCAGTCGCAACAGCCTGAACTATTTCTCCAAGATCGAGGAAACCGGGCGCTATATTCAGGCCATCGGCGGCGTGATCGACTATGTCAAAGCCAAGAAACGGGCAAAGAACGACGTCTATATCTGCTTTGACGAGTGGAACGTCTGGTACCATAACCGCGAGCAGGACAGCAAGAACTGGCACGAATGGGACTGGCCCGAGGCGCCGGCGCTGCTGGAAGAGGATTACAACCTCGAGGATGCGATCTTTGTCGGTGGGCTGCTGAACGAGTTCATTCGCCAGTCTGATCGGGTCAAGATTGCCTGTATTGCGCAGCTTGTGAACGTCATTGCCCCGATCCGGACCAAGGCCGGCGGCAGCGCCTGGGCGACGTCGATCTATTATCCCTATCAATTCGCCAGCCTTTATGGGCGCGGCACGGCGTTGAATGTGGCGGTGGACTGCCCGCGCTACAGCGAGGATGCCGCGCAGGATGTGAACTATCTCGATGTGGCCGGGGTGCTGGCGCCGGATGGGAAATCCATCACCGTCTTTGCGATCAACCGCAGCCCGGACGAGACGATGGAGTTCAATCTGAGCCTCACCGGGTTCGAAAACGTGCAGCTGATCGAACACAAGGTCATGGGCGGGGACGCCAGCGAAGCGCGCATCGCCAATACCCACGACGCCCCCAATCGCATTGTCCCGCGTGCCGGGGAAAAGCTCGGTGTTGTTGATGGTGCGGTGGCGGGCGAATTGCCGGCCTTCTCCTACAGCCTGATCCGGCTGTCGGTCGCGTGAAACACATCTCACCGGCGGGGTTGAAATGAACAAGGGGGGAGCCGCCATGGAGGACACTGGCGTGCATCTGAGAGGGGTCAAAAAGAAATTTGGCGCCATCGATGTGATCCGAGGGGTGGATCTGGATGTCGGCAAAGGCCAGTTTGCGGTCTTTGTCGGCCCGTCGGGCTGCGGCAAATCAACATTGCTGCGGATGATTGCCGGACTCGAAGATACCACCGAGGGCAAGATCGAAATCAGCGGTCGCGATGTAACCCATGCTGACCCGGCCGACCGGGGCGTCGCCATGGTGTTTCAGTCCTACGCGCTCTATCCGCATTTATCGGTCTTCGAGAACATGGCCTTCAGCCTGCGACTGGCCAAGAGACCAAAGGCCGAGATTACCGAAAAAGTCCGCGCTGCGGCGGGGATCCTGCAACTGGTCGACCACCTGGACAAGAAACCCGCGCAGCTGTCGGGCGGCCAGCGCCAGCGGGTCGCCATCGGGCGGGCCATCGTGCGGGCCCCGGATGTGTTCCTGTTTGATGAACCCCTGTCGAACCTTGATGCGGAATTGCGGGTCCAGATGCGGCTCGAGCTGGCCCGCCTGCACAAGGCGCTCGGCGCGACGATGATCTACGTAACCCATGATCAGGTCGAGGCGATGACCCTCGCCGATACGATCTTTGTGTTGCAGGGGGGCTACGTCCAGCAAAGCGGCGCGCCGCTTGACCTCTATGATGACCCGTCGAACCGCTTCGTGGCGGGATTTATCGGCTCCCCGTCGATGAATTTCTTCGACGCGACCGTGGTCGATCACAGTGCCGCCGCTGTTGTGGCGCAGCTCGATGGTCAGCCGGATCTGGTGCTGGAGGTGCCGGTGTCAGATCGCCCTGAAACCGGCACCCGCATCGTGTTGGGGATAAGGCCGGAACATCTGAACGTGACGGCATCCAACGGCCTGCGGGTCACCGTGGACGTGGCCGAAGAGCTCGGCGGGGTCTCCTACCAACATGGCACGCTCGAGGGGGGAGACGCAGTGATTTTTCAACAGGCCGGAGCGCGGCACGGCATGCATGGGACGGTTCAGACCGTCATGCCGGAGCCGGGGCGCATCTTTGTGTTCAGCGCCGACGGCGCGCGCATCCGCTAACAGATTACGACACCAGGAGGAGGACTGAAAATGAAACATAAAATCGGAAAACTAGCCGCTGCAACCGCATTGGCCACTGTGCTTGCCGGCCCGACATGGGCCCAGGTCGACGTGGAGTGGTGGGACTTTCTCGGCGGCGGCGACGGGGTGCGGATGAAAGCCCTGATCGAACAGTTCAATGACGAACACCCCGACATCCAGATCAGCGCCACGACGCTGGAATGGGGTCTGCCCTTCTACACCAAGGTGCGGACGGCGGTTGCGGTCGGGCAGGGGCCTGACATCATGACCTACCATCTGTCCCGCCTGCCGCTGGCGCTGGAAGAGGGCGTGTTGTCACCCATCACGGCCGAAGATCTGGAAACCGCAGGCCTGTCGACCAGCGATTTCTTCGAGGCAACGATCACCGCAGCCTCCACCGATGATGGCGCGCTGATGGCAATCCCTTTCGACATCCACGCGGTGGTGACTTACTACAACCGCACCGCGCTGGAAGGCACGGAATGGATTGATGCCGACGGCAACCTGACCAATCTCAGTTCGGTCGAGGATATGACCGGGTTGCTGACCTGGGCCAAGGACAACGGTTTCTCTGATCCGTTGAGCTTTCAGTCCGAAGGGGGCGGTGGCACCTGGCGCATGTTCTATACGCTGCTGCGGCAGCAGGGCGGCGAGATGCTCACCGATGGTGAGGTTCTGGCCGGCGACAACATGGACAAGGCTGTCAAATCAATTCAGGTTCTCGCCGATTGGCGCGCCGCCGGGTTGATCCCCGAACAGGCGTCCTATGAGGCTTCGGTGGGTCTGTTCTCGGGCAAGCGGTCGGTGTTGCACATCAATGGCGTCTGGGAAGTTCCCACCTTCAAAGACAGCGCCGAGGCAGACACGCTTGGCTATGAATGGTTCGCCAACGAAGTGCCGCAGCTGCTCGACAGCCCGGCCACCTGGGCGGATTCCCACGCCTTTGCGATCCCGAACGATGACGATATGAGCCAGGAAACCCGCGACGCGGTGCTGACGATCATCGGCTGGATGGAGAAACACTCCCTCGCCTGGGCCGGTGCGGGTCATATTCCGGCTTATAAGCCGACCGTGGACAGTTCGGAATACGCAACCCTGCAACCCAACGCGACCTATGCGTCGCTGGCGAACAACGCAGCCTTTGACCCCCGGTCGAAAATTGCCGGCGTTGGCTCGCCCATCTACGATGCGGTCGACAACCTGATCGCGCCTGCGGTTCATGGCTTCCTCAGCCCGGAAGAGGCCGCTGGACAGATGAAGGATCAACTTCAGTCCCTGCTGGATTGATCATGTCCTGGCCGGGGGTATGCCTGTCATACCTCCGGCACCACACCGATGGGTCCGGGAGGCCGTCATGTCTATAGCGAACCGCCGCCGTCGCGAATTGAGGGCTGCGATCCTGTTGATCGCCCCATTTGTGATCGTCTTTGCGGTGTTCTTTCTCTACCCAACCTACAAGGTTGTAGCCCTCAGTTTCACCAATGCGCCATTGATCGGCGAAGGCGACTGGGTGGGGCTTGCAAATTATACCAAGTTGCTGAGCGACAAGCTGTTTTTCACCTCGCTTTGGAACAACCTCTACTTTGTCTTGCTGACCGTGATTCCGACGACGGTGATCGCGCTGCTGATCGCGCTGACTGTCAGCAAGCTTAGGGGCCGTATGCAGGCTCTGGCTCTGACGCTGTTCTTTCTGCCATATGTGCTGCCGGTGTCGGTGGTGACGATGATCTGGTCCTGGATGCTGGATTTCCAGTTCGGTGTCCTGCAGCCCTTGATCATGGCGGTGACCGGCAAGGCGGTTCCTGTCTTCAAGAACCCGCATTGGGTGATGCCGATGATCGCGGTGGTGACAATCTGGTGGACCAATGGGTTCAACGTGCTGTTGCTGATTGCCGGCCTGCGCAATATCTCGCCCGATCTATACGAGGCGGCAGCGCTGGACGGGGCCACGCCCTGGCAGCGGTTCTGGCGGATCACCTGGCCCTTGCTCTGGCCGGTGACGGCATTGGTGCTGACGCTACAGCTGATCCTGCAACTCAAACTGTTTGACCAGGTCTATCTGCTGTCCAACGGTGGCCCGTTCAACCAGTCCTATGTGGTGCTGATGCAGATGTACCGCGAGGCGTTCCAGCTCAATCACGGTGGCTATGCCTCTGCGATTGCGATGGTCCTGTTCCTGGTCATTGTCATCGTTTCGGTGCTGCAATTCCAGCTGCTGCGCATGGGAGGCCGCAAATGACCGCGAAACACGCCCGCAATATCGCCTTTTCCGGCATCGTTCTGATTGCCGGTGCGATCTGGATCTTTCCGCTCTACTGGGCGCTGACCACGTCGCTGCGCAGCGAAAACCGCATTATTGCCAACACTGGTATCCTGCTCGACGAGCTGAATTTCTCTGCCTACGCTGCCGTCCTGTCGAATTCCAAACTGCCGATGTGGTATCTGAATTCTGTCGGCACCTCGCTGATCATCACGGCCATCGTGCTGGTCATCGGCATGATGTGTGCCTATGCGCTGTCCCAGCTGAGCTTTCCCGGCCGCCGGGCGTTGTATCTTCTGGTGGTGGCCAGTTTCATGGTGCCGGTTCCGGCGCTCTACGTGGCGCAGTTTATCCTGATGAGCGACATGAACCTGGTGAACACCTGGTGGGGGATCATTCTGCCGCAGCTGATCGTGCCGGTGGTCGTCATCGTCTACAAGCAGTTCTTTGACGCCATCCCCAAGGAAATGCGCGAGGCAGTCCTGCTGGATGGTGGCGGCGAATTTGTGCTGCTGTTCAAACTCTACCTCCCGCTCAACTGGGGCATTACGGCGGCCCTGGCCATCATCACCTTCATTTCGGCGTGGAACAATTTCTTCTGGCCCTTCCTCGTTGTGACCAGCGAAGACATGATGACAATCCCGGTGGGGATCACCCAGGTGAACGACAACTTCGGGGTGGCCTATGCAAGAATGATGGCACTGGCGCTGCTGGCCGCCGCACCGGTGATCATCGGGTATCTGCTGTTCCAGAAACGCGTGACAGAGGCGGTGATGATCTCGGCCGGTGTCAAAGGCTAGCCTGCCTCCGGTCGGGCCCGCCCGGCGCATTTTCTGATCCTCAAAACGATGGACGCCCGCGCATCCCCTGCGCGGGCGTCTTTTCGCCGACCGCTCAGGTTGAAACATTTCTTATCACACCCACACATTCGATGACATCGCGCTGTGGGAAGACAGGGACGGGACGGACCTACTGATAGAGTTTGAAATGAACATGTTGAACAGAACCGCAGCATTTGCAGCCCTCGCGCTGACCACCGGATATGCCGAGGCGCAATCTGACGAAACCCCCACGGCAGGGGCATCCCCGGAATGGCGGGTGGTCCTGGGGGGCGGCGCCATCTATCAGCCGAGGTATGAAGGCAGCGATGAAACCGAAGTTGTGCCGGTGCCGTTTGTCATGTTGCAGTATGGCCGGTTCCGGTTTGGCCCGGAGGCGTTGGAGTACCAGCTGTGGCGCGGGCCTTCGGCCGCGCTTGGGCTGACGTTGGGCTATGACGGCGGGCGCGATCCGGAGGATATCGATTCCGGTATGCTGGACGGGCTGGCGACAATTGAAGGCGCGGCTCGGATTGGTGCAAATTTTGACTATGACCTGGGGGCGTTTTCGCTGGGCGAGGTTGCTGCCTTTGCGGAGCTGGAACACTCCCTAGGTGGCTCTGACGGCACCACACTGGAGCTGGGTCTTCGCACCAGGAAACATCTCAACGCGCGTTTCTCGATCCATGCCAGTGCCGCCGCGACGGTGTCGGACAGCAAATACATGGGGGCCTATTTCGGGATCTCGGCGGCGGATGCGGCGGCGAGTGGCTATAGCGTGTATGAAGCGGGCGCGGGCCTGCACCGTGTCGATATCGGTCTGGGAGCCACCTATCTGCTGGGCGATCATTGGTTGCTGCGGGGCGAGATGGCCGTTGGAAAGCTGCTCGGCGACGCTGCCGACAGCCCTATCGTTCTGGATGATGTCCAGCCGAGTGTGGTGGTCGCTGTCGGCTACCGGTTCTAGGATCTTGTGTGGCAGGGGGCGTCGCGGGCGCCCCCTCGTGTCGGCCTGATCCTCGGGTGCGCTGATCACGCCATTCTAGCCGGTGATTGTGTTTGCGGCAGGCGGACACGCACCAAAAGGCCTTTTGGCTCGTTCTGCAAAAGCTCCAGCACCCCGTTGTGCCGCGCGATGATTTCGGCGGCGATGGACAGCCCGAGGCCAAAACCGGCAGAGCCGCGCGCCAGATCCATTTTGACAAAGGGCTGCAGCATGTCCTCGCGCAGATCGACGGGAATGCCGGGACCATCATCGGCGATGTCGATGAGGACCTCTGCCCCCTGCAAGGCCGCCGTGACGCGGACCGAAGTGCCGAATTTCAACCCGTTTTCGCAAAAGTTGTTGATCGCCCGCGTCAGGTCGTTCACGGAACACTCCGCGACAAGGTGCCGGGGGCCTGTGTAGTGGATGATCGCGCCGGTATCGGCAAAGTCAGCGCAGATTGTTTGCAGCAGGCTGGCAATGTCGCTGCGCTCGAAACAGGATGGGGCGGGACCGACCCGCAGGTACTCCAGCGTCGTGTCGATCATATCGTCGATTTGCCGCAGGTCCTGCAACGCTGAGTTGCGCAGGCTCGGGTCTTCGATCCGGTCAAGACGCAGGCGCAGGCGGGTCAATGGGGTGCGCAGATCGTGGCTGACATTGCGCAACATCGCGGTGCGCGCTTCGAGCAACGCCCGGATGCGGCCACGCAGGTCGTTCATGCCCCGCGCCAGTTCACGAATCTCGCGGGGGCCGTTTTCCGGGATCGGTTGATCGCTCGCCAAAAAACTGTCAGTCGCCTTCATTACCCCGGCCATATGCCGCACCGGCGCCGCGATCCCTCGCACAGCCAAAACGGAGAACCCGAGCACCAAGGCACTGGCGGCGGCCAGGTAATGGATGGTGCCGTCATCCAGCAGGGAATGCACCGGGGGAGCGAAAACGAGCACTTGCTGGTCACTGATGGGATAGGTCAGCACCGTCGCGTCGTGGGTCTGAACGATATCAAATCCGGGCGAGAGCGTTTCAGGCACTTGTCGCAGCCATGCACTCAGCCGGGCCCAGAGGGTCGGCGCGCGTGCCATTTCGATGGCTTCCTTGGCCGAAATCAGCGTTACATCTATTCCGATCTCGCGCCATTTTTCGAGGTTTTCCGCACGCGCCTGCGTCGGCAGCGACTCGACCATGCGCGCCACGGAGGTCATCGCGAAGGTGTAATCCTCCACCCCCATCGGCCCCATATGCATGTTCTTGAGCGCGTTTGCCGTAAAATCGCCGGCAAGGGAAGCAAACACCACCGCACAAAGAATAATCGCCATCATCTGGCGACGGATGGAATGCGGCCAGATCAGGTTTAGAACCCTCATGTCGCGCTGACGGCCGGGGTGAAGAGATAGCCGCCCAACCGCACCGTCAGCACGTATTTCGGGTCTTTCGGATTGTCTTCGATCTTCTGACGCAGGCGGCTGACATGCACGTCGACACTGCGGGCGACCGGGCCTGCCAACCCGGCATGGGTGAGCGACAGCAGCTCTTCTCGCGACAGAATGCGTCCGGGATTGCGGCAGAACCCAAGCAACAGATCAAACTCCGCAGTTGTCATGGAAACCCGTGCATGATCCGGGCCATGGACCTGCCTGCGGACCGGATCAACGCGCCAGCCATCAAAGCGCAAGGGCCCCGACGACCCTGGAACCACGCCATAGGACGTCCTGCGCATCAGGCTGCGGACCCGGGCCAGAACCTCACGCGGGCTGAATGGCTTGGTCACATAATCGTCGGCGCCAATCTCCAGACCAACGATCCGGTCGGTCTCTTCTCCCAGCGCGGAGAGGATGATGATCGGCACCGTGGTCTCTGCCCGTAGCCGACGGCAGAGGCTGAACCCATCCTCGCCGGGCAGCATGATATCCAGAATGATCAGATCGGCGGGGGCGGCCCGCAGGTGGGCGTCCATCTCGCGGCCATCGGCGGCTATTCGAACGTCCAGTCCATTGTCTCGCAGCACCTGTGCGAGCAGGCCGGCCAGTGCCGCGTCATCTTCGACGATCAGAATGTTGTTCTTCATTGCCCTTCGACCTCCAACCTGCCTTCTCCGGGCGAAAGACACGCCCTGCCTCGCTGCCGATATAGCGGGAGGATCCTCACATGAATGTGATTTACCGCACGTAGAGGAAAGTTGCAGCCATAAAGAGCCGACTTTGTTACCCATATGTGCACCGGGCCGGGGGGGGGACGCCGGGCAGGGAAGCTCCGACCCGTGCGGGCAATGAACCGCCAAGGGGGCTGGCGGCACTTGCAAGTTTCGGCCTTATGATCAGGCGTTTGGACGAATGAACCCGGTGATGGGATAAACGCTTCCATAGGCACCGGGATTGCTTTCCAGGCGCACTTTCGACCAGTCATTCTCGGCCGAGACATCAATAACATTCATGCCGAGTGAAACCTTGTTGCGGTGCCAATTGGCGTGATCGACGCGCATCATGCGGTCTGACACCAGCTCGGAGACTACGGCCACATGGCCAAGTGGCATCGAGGACGTGGCGCTAAAGGCCATCACGGCGCCGACAGTGGGGGTCTTGCTGACCTGAAATTCATCCTGCGCCTTGCCCCACCAGGTTTTGGCGTTGCCGCGAATTTCGACACCGGACAGGTTGCGTGCGAATGGGACGCACCAGACCCGTGCCCCGCGCGCCTGAAGGTTCTGCGCTTCGCTGACGGCAAAGGCACGGCGGTGGGGATCAATGGCGCTCTCGTTGCCGTTCGGCATTTCGCCGCAGGCCGTCAGGCCCAGAACTGCACACAGCATAAGCCCGCTCAGCATGGGCTTCCGGCGAAAAATTCGTCTAAAATTTTGCAAAGCGATCTCAACTGTCCGTGATTTTGTGATTTTCCGAAACTTTGTTTCAAGAACGTGTGCCTGCCAAGTCTCTTGATTCTGGTTGGCAAAAATCCGCCGCTTGCCGGGGTGGTATGGAACCATCCTGCCCTTGGTGCGTTGGCGCGCCCCGTCGAGGCCGTGGGGGCCGGATCACGGGGCTGGGGGGCTGGTTTTCAGTCAGAAGTTGTGGCCTCGCGACCTGTGTGCGCCGGGAAATCAGGGCGACAGGACAAAAGGGGGCGTGGCTGTGCCGCTGCGCCGATGATACCAGGCGTCCCGAGCTTGGCGACGGGGCAATGGTGGGGATCCTCCTGAGTAAAATCGGAATTTAGTACTTTGTTTCAGATTGTTATGCCGGTCTCGCTGCGGCCTGAATGGGTGTGCCGAGGGCAGGGCCAACACCCTGTCCCGGACACCGTCCCAGTACGAATTCGCGGAGAAATAACCGAAGATCCGGTTTTGGGGCTTGTGTTTTGCCTGCATACGGCCCATCTAGGGGGGGCTAAGCTTCTTCTTACGACCTTCTGTTTCCTCACGGCCCAGTTGTTCCTATGATGACACTAGGCCGGGCTATCGCGTTGTGTGGGTAGCATTTTTCTAGGAGACGACACGATGGCTAATGGCACCGTGAAATGGTTCAATTCCCAAAAAGGTTTTGGTTTTATCGCACCCGAGCATGGATCGCGCGACGTTTTCGTCCACATCTCTGCTCTTGAGCGCGCTGGCATCCAGCAGCTCGACGATGGTCAAGCTGTCACTTTCGACATCGAAAGCGGCCGTGACGGACGTGAATCCGCGAGCAACCTCGCACTGGCATAAGCCCTTACCGGTTTTTGCGTAAGAATTCGGAGAGCACCTTTCGGGGTGCTCTTTTTGTTTGACGCCCTTTGTTTGTCGTCGTTCAGGCCTTGGTGCGCGCACAGGGCGCTTGCGGCATCGCTGCGAAGTGGGTCACAGGTCGTCGTGATTGATCGCGGGAGGCGGTGTGCTTGGTCGCAGCAGGGCTGAGTGGCGGGGCAGGGCGCGCAACGGCAGGGGTGACAGCACTTGCTGGCAGGCGCTTCCCGGTTGCGGCCCTTGGCGCGTAATTACGTCAGACGGTCGCCCATCTTGATCTCGCCGGTGGTCAAAACCGGTGCGGCGTCAATGTCATCCGCGTCCAGCATCGCGGCGACACGCTCCAGCGATGCCAAAAGCTGAGCCTGCTCCCAATCCTTCAGTTTTTCAAAGGCGCGGACATAGCGCTGTTGCAGCGCATCCGGCGCGGCGATGACCGCTTCCTGGCCGCTGGGGTTTAGGACCACATTGGTCTGTCGCCGATCCGCTTCGGACCGCATGCGGGTGGCCATCCCCCGCGAGACAATCTTGTCCACGAGTGATGTGACCGTCGCCTGCGCGACCCCCATCCGTTGCGCCAGCGCCTTGGGTGTTGCGCTGCCGCCCTGTGACGCCAGAATCTGAAGCACGCGCAACTGCGCCGGCGTCAGGCCGGAGGCCTGCGCCAGGTTGCGGGAATACAGCTCTGTTGCGCGCAGAATACGTCTGAGCGCGATCAGGCTGTCATCTGTTCGGTCACGCGGTTGATCAGTCATGGCGGTGTAAAATGCCACGAAACCCCAAATCCTTCAATGGGCTAAGTAACGGGGCGATATGCGCAGGATGTGAAGAATAGATCACCCTTGATAATTCGGCTTGCGAATGGAAAAAGTTGTTAGAATATAAAATACTACCTGATCGGGGAATAATATTGCTCAGGTTCTTGAAGTTTTTACATCTGTACTATACTTAGAAAGGCGAACGAAACTTGGAGACACAGAGCGATGCCCAAAGACATCATGCAGACCGAGACATCTAAACCCCGAACGCGTCAGCCCTTTCTGCGCAAACCAAATGCGACGGACGGGGCCGCAATCTGGGAGCTTGTCAAGGCCAGCGAGCCGCTCGACCGTAACTCCATGTATGCTAATTTGATCCAGGCGGATCATTTCCGCGACACCTGTATTGTCGCGGAACTCGACGATGAAATCGTGGGCTGGATCTCTGGCCATATGATTCCAGGTGATGACGCGTTTTTTGTCTGGCAGGTTGCGGTGGGTGAAGCCGCGCGCGGCCTTGGCTTGGGCAAGCGTATGCTGTCCGCGCTGACGGCGCGCAAAGAGGTGCGTGACGCCGCCCTGCTGAAGACAACCATCACCAAAGACAATGCGGCCTCCTGGGGTCTCTTTCGCAGCTTCGCCCGTGATATCGGTGGCGAATTGCGCGATGAGCCGCATTTCGAAAAAGAGACCCATTTCGACGGCGCGCATGACACGGAACACATGGTGACGATCACCCTCGACGGAAACGTCAAGGCGATGCAACGCGCGGCCTGATCTCCCCCTTCCCCCCATTCAAAGTTTTCCAATCCGGAAAGGATTTCCCCATGCCCAAAGACATGGCAAAAGAGACATCAATTTATGAGCGCCGCGAAAGCAATGCACGCTCCTACTGCCGTTCGTTCACCGCCTCCTTTGATACGGCGCGCGGCTCCGAGCTGTTCACTGACGACGGCACCCGCTACATCGACTTTCTGGCTGGCTGTTCGTCGCTGAACTACGGCCACAACGACCCGGACATGAAAGACGCTCTGGTGGAGCATATCCTGAAGGATGGCATCACCCATGGGCTCGACTTTCACACCGAGGCGAAAGAGGCGTTCCTGCATGCGTTCAACGATCTGATCCTGGCCCCGCGCAACATGGACCATCGGGTCATGTTTACCGGCCCGACCGGTGCCAACGCGGTGGAAGCGGCGATGAAAATCGCGCGCAAGGTCACGGGGCGCACCAATATCATTTCCTTCACCAACGGGTTCCATGGCGTGACCATGGGGGCGCTGGCGGCAACGGGGAATGGCTACCACCGGGGCGGCGCCGGGATGGACAAGGCGGGCGTCACCCGCATGCCATTTGACGGCTATGCCGAAGGCCTGGACAGCGCCGCCTTGCTGGACAAGATGCTGTCGGACCCGTCGGGTGGCATCGACGCCCCTGCGGCGATCATGTTTGAAACCGTTCAGGGCGAGGGCGGTCTCAACGCCGCCTCCGCCACCTGGGTCAAGAAGATCGAAAAAATCGCCCGGGATCACGGCGCGCTGCTGATCATCGACGATATCCAGGCTGGGTGTGGCCGCACGGGGACCTTTTTCTCCTTCGAGGAAATGGGCGTCACACCGGATCTGGTGACGATGGCGAAATCGGTGTCCGGCTTCGGCCTGCCGATGGCCTTGGTTCTGGTCCGTCCCGAGCATGACATCTTTGGCCCGGCCGAGCACAACGGCACATTCCGGGGCAACACCCATGCCTTTGTGACCGCCCGCGTTGCGATCGAGAAATTCTGGGCCGATGACGCGTTCCAGACCGAGCTGACCCGCAAGGCAGAACTGGTGACCAGTGCACTGCAGGAAGTCGCCAGCCATATCCCCGGAGCGACCCTCAAGGGCCGGGGCCTGATGCAGGGCGTCGATGTCGGCTCTGGCGAGCTGGCAGGCGAGATCTGTGCCCGCGCCTACGAGCTGGGTCTGGTTGTCGAAACCTCCGGCCCGCGCGACGAGGTGGTCAAGATCCTGGCTCCGATCACAACGACCGAAGCCGTTTTCTGCGAAGGGTTCGCAATCCTGAGTGCCGCTGCCCGCGACGTGGCCGCGCGCACCAAGTTCGCAGCACAATAATTCGAAGACCGGAGTTTTAGACCCATGATCGTACGCGATTTCAATGAACTGATGAAAACCGACCGCACCGTTGCCGATGCGCGCTGGACCTCGACCCGCATGCTGCTTGCAGACGATGGGATGGGGTTCTCGTTCCACATCACCGTGCTGGAAGCGGGCTCGGAGCATCAGTTCCACTACAAGCACCACTTCGAAAGCGTCTATTGCATGAAAGGCAAAGGCTCGATCACCGATATCGCCACGGGCGAGACGCACGAGATCAAGCCCGGCGTCATGTATGCGCTGAACCTGCATGACAAGCATATCCTGCGCGCCGAAGAAGAGCTGCACATGGCCTGCTGCTTCAATCCGCCGGTGACGGGCACGGAGGTCCACCGCGAGGATGGCTCCTATGCCCCGGCGGAGGAACTGGCCTGAGGTCTAGGTGAAACATGACACATACCGTTGAAAAAATTGGCGGGACCTCGATGTCCCGCGTGAATGAACTGGTGGATGCGCTGTTCGTCAGCGACCGCAAGGGCAAGGATCTCTACGGTCGCGTCTTTGTGGTGTCCGCCTTTGGTGGCATCACCAACCTCTTGCTGGAACACAAGAAAACCGGCGAGCCGGGCGTCTATGGCCGCTTTGCTGATGCGGATACCGACCATGGCTGGCATGACGCGCTGTCCCGCGTTGGCGAGGAAATGCGCAGCGCGCATAAGGCGGTGCTGGACAATGCCGGCGATGTGGCCCAGGCGGATGCCTTTGTGGCCGAACGGATCGAGGGCGCCCGCAACTGCCTGATCGACTTGCAGCGGCTGTGCAGCTACGGCCACTTCCGGCTGGCCGAACATATGCTGCAGATCCGCGAGCTGCTTTCCGGTCTCGGGGAGGCGCATTCCGCCTTTGTGACCGCGCTGTTGTTGCAGCGATCCGGCGTCAATGCGCGGTTTGTCGATCTCTCCGGGTGGCGGGACGAGGGCGATGTGACGCTGGAACAGCGCATTTCCCAAGCCTTGGAAGATGTCGATACCACCACCGAGATGCCGATTGTCACGGGTTATGCGCAATGTGCAGAAGGCCTGATGCGGGAATTTGACCGGGGTTATTCCGAGGTGACGTTTTCCTGCCTGGCCGCCCTTACCGGCGCGTCGGAGGCGATCATTCACAAGGAATTCCACCTGTCCTCTGCCGACCCGAAACTGGTGGGCGAAGGTGTTGCGCGCAAGCTGGGCCATACCAACTATGATGTGGCCGACCAGATGTCGAACATGGGGATGGAGGCGATCCACCCCAAGGCGGCCAAGACATTGCGCCAGGCGGATGTGCCGCTGCGCGTGACCAACGCCTTTGAGCCTGACGATCCGGGGACGCTGATCGACGACAAGCCGGCCGATACGCCTGCGGTGGAAATGATCACCGGTCTGGACATCATCGCGCTGGAACTCTTCGAGCAGGACATGGTCGGGGTGAAGGGCTATGATGCGTCGATCCTGGAGGTTCTGACCCGCCATGATGTGCGGATCGTCTCCAAGACCTCCAACGCCAACACCATCACCCACTATCTCGATACCTCACTGACGGTGATGAAGCGGGTGGAAAAAGATCTGGCGCGGATCTATCCCAATGCGGAAATCTCGGCGCGGTTGTTGTCCATGGCCTCGGCCATCGGGCGCGATCTCAAAGGGCTTTCGGTGCTGACACGGGGTCTTCAGGCCATCGCGGATGTGGGGCTTGCCAGCCTCGGCGCGTCGCAGGGGCCGCGCAGCGTCGATGTGCAGTTCATCGTCGAAAGAGAAGACCTGAAACCGGTTATCAGCGCGCTGCACAAGCAGCTTGTTGAGGGGCGCCAGGCGCCCACCCAGGCCAAGCCGATCAAAGCGGCAGCCTGATCCGATCGCCGCAGTCTGACAGGGACAAGGTGAGAAAAGGGGAGCGTCTTGGCGCTCCCTTTTTCGTTTGCACGAGGGTCTTCGCGGCACAGGTTTTTTTCGGCGTCACGGCACCAGCCCCGCTCACAGCGGGATTTTCGCCAGTCCCTTGCCATGGATCGGCCCGGTGGGAAGCCCGCTGGGCGATCCTCCATCCTGTTCAAAGGTGATCTCGTAGAGCTGCATCGGACCCGGCGGGGGCAGGCCGTTGACATCCAGCGCGGTGCCGCGATTGTCCGCCAGCAGGCCCAGTGACACCGGCGGCCCGTCTGCTTGGGGTTTGGTCCAGACCTGCATGACCTGACCGTCGGGAACCGGGGCGGGGCCGAGCAGGGTCACGCGGGTGTAGTTCTCCTCGGTGCCTTCGATCAGTGCCACAGCTTCGCCCATGTCGTTGATCAGGACCGCGATCACGCTGGGGTCGGGGCGGGTCAACATGGCCCAGCCAAGCGCCACGGCCAGCACCAGCGATGCCGCAAGCCCGGTACAGGCCGCCAGAAACCAGTGGCGCGGGCCAAAGGGCACGCTGACCGCTGGGTCCGCCGTCGGCACGACCGCATGGGTTTCCGCATCGAATTCCGGCCCGAGGACAATCGTTTCGTCTGCCTCGGCTGCCGCCGCGTCCAACCGTGCGGAAATGCGGTCCCACAGCCCGGCCGGGAGCGCCAGATCCGTCGCCGTATCGTCGAGTTCGGACAGCCGGGCCCGGGCGTGCTCCAGCGCGGCGGCGACCTCGGGCTCGCGTTGGGCGCGGGCTTCAAGTTCTGCCACCTCAGCGTCTTCGGCCAGGCCAAGCGCCAATTCCATCGCCCGATCCTGAAGCGTGCGTTCCTCTGTCATGACAGGCACTCCCGCAGGCTGCTCAGGCCACGCCGCACCCAGGATTTTACCGATCCGAGGGGGGCTTGGAGACGACCGGAAATCTCGCCATGGGTATAGCCCAGCACATAGGCCTGCAGGATCGCCACCCGCTTGGGCGCATCGAGCCGGTCCAGGCAGCGCCGCAGGTCGCTGTTGATATCCAGTCGATTGTAGGCGTCCATCACGATTGTCTCATCCTGTCGACGGTCGAGGCTGTCGGCGTCGGTGGCAATTTCCCAACTTTCCTTGCGGAGCATGGTCAGGCATTGATTGCGCAGGATCGTGGTGACCCAGCCCTGCGCGCTGCCTCTGGCGGGGTCATATTGTCTGGCTTTGCGCCAGATGGTCAGAATGCATTCCTGCACGGCATCCTCGGCCAGATCCTGCCGCCGCAGCATCCGGCGCGCGATCCCCAACAGGCGCGGTCCTTCACTGTCCAGCAAGCGCCGCAGCGCAGAGGTGTCCCCGGCCGCACACTCCCCAAGTCGTTGCGCAAGTTCGCTCAATTGCCTGTCCTCATTCCCGCGCGCGTTCTCCGCGGCCCTGGCCGCGCGCCCGGGCGACCCCGGTGCTGCACAAGCGGCGCGTGTGGCGGGAATGCTATGGGTGTCGGAATAACCGGTCAACGGACTGTCGCCATTTCTTTGGGATGGGGGCGGGGAAACCTGCATGGTCCGCTGGGCTTCCCCGGAGAAACAAGGCCCCCCGGGGCGTTTCCCTCGGGGGGCAGAGAGACGTGCAGGCTGCAGCACTGTGGTGGCTTGCAGCCTGCGACGCGCCTTGGTTGGTTACTTGGCGGTCAGGATTGTGATATCGCGCAAGGCCGCCTCGGCGCCGGAAATCTCCCAGCTTTCCATGATCTTGCCGGTTTCCAGCGAGACGGTATTCAGGGTGCCGCCAGTGGCGAGCCATGCGGTGTTGGTGCCCTCGGCGTCGGTGGCAATGTCAAAGGCATAGGTCTCGCTGGCCTCGATCCCGAGCTTGCCGATGGCGGCGAGGGTGCCATCGTTGGGCGAGGTCTGCTGGATCAGCGCAACGATGGTGGAATCGATATCGAACATCGCCGTCTTGTCCGGTGTCCCGTAGGAGTTGATGTAGGCCGCCGCCGCGATTGCCGGGGCTTCGCCGGCATGCATGTCGGCCCCCTCAAAGGCAAGGCTGCCATCCACGGTCACTGCTCCGCTTTCGATATCGACGCGGTGATTGGTGGTGCCGCTCATGAACCGCAGCTTGTTTGCCATAGGATTGAAGTCGACGATAACGGGCGCCCCGTCGGTGACCGGCAGTTCCTTGTCCATGGTGGAGATCACGGTGGCGTCGCCGGTTGCGATGTCGATCTCGACAATATCAAAGGTCGAGGTGACGCCGATCAGCTGGCCGGTGGCAGGCCGCAGGTCAATGCCAAGAAGCCTGTCGACGCCCTTGACCGGCATGGAGGCGGTGACCGTGGCGGTTTCGGTATTGATCACATGCAGCATGTTGTCGCCGCTCAGACCAATGGCCTGCAGGCTGGCGGTGCCGGAGGCCGGTGCGACCTGTGCGGTGGCGATCAGGGAAACGGTGGCAAATGCGGTCTTGAGAAAATGCATGAAATAGCTCCTCGCTGTCAGACGGGAGGCGCGGACCATCCGCACGCCGTCTAATAGGAAGACTCCGCCAGGGCCGCATTTGGATGCAGCGCCTGAAACTTTTTTCCGTTTTCTTTTGAGATGCCGTTCAGCCGGCGTCAGGTGTCTCGCCGATGCGGGTGATGGCGCGGACCTGCTGTGTCGCGCGGGTCAGGGCGGCGCCGGTGCATGTCATCATCGTCGGCAATACCATCCATTCCAGCGTCCACATGGCGCCAGAGCGTTCCTGTTCGTGGACCAGCGCCTGGTGCATCAGCGGCAATTGGGCGGCGTTGAACCGGGCCAGTGTCACCAACAGTTCCGCCGTTACCGGGTTCTGTTTATGGGCCATGGCGGAACTGGTGCCGCCACCGCTTTGGGCCAGGTCATCGACGCCTTGCTGCACCATCAGGCAAATGTCCTGGCCCATCTTGCCCAGGCTGCCCGTCAGGGAAGAGAGCCATCCGGCATAAAGGGCCAGCCCGTCGCGCTCCGTATGCCAGCTGGCTGGGGGGCACTGCAGGTCCAGATGCCGGGCGAGCCGCGTCGCCAGCGCATCCGCAACCGGCGCGCTGCGCTGGCGGTCGCCCACCGGGCCACCGAACTGCAGTTGCTCCACTTCCGGTCTGAGCGCCGCGAGACGGGATTGCGCCCGCGCGCAGGGCGCTCGCCAGGTTGCAATTCTATGCGCCGCGTCGATGGGCAGGGCGGCCTGCATCCGGGTGCGCCCCATCAGCCGATGGCCCGCCTGCGTCGTCGCCAGATCATCCAGCGCCAACAGCAGCGCCGCAAGGCGGTGCTGGAAAATGTCGTTTGCGGCCCGGATCGACAGCGCCAGGGCGGTGTCGATCAGGTCTTGGCTGGTGGCTCCGGGATGCACGGCTACCGCCAGATCCTTGCCCACATGGGCCTTGAGTTGCCGCACATAGCCCGGCACCGCCATGCCATCGGTGCTGAGATCAGGGAGCAGGGCGGCGATATCGGGTTTGAAATCCGCCATGGCTGCGGCCGCACGGTCGGCCAGTTCCGGCGCGATCAACCCGGCCGCGCCTGCCGATTGGCTCAGCGCGATTTCAAAGGCCAGAAACGCCCGTGCCGTTGCCTGCTGCGAAAAAAGATCCGTGATCTCTTCGTCCGCAAAAAGGCCGGAAAAGAACGGGTTGGTCGCGGTCAATGGGTTCACGGTAGCGGTCTTTCATGCAGGGTCGCGGATGTGTCAGAGCCTATGGCGGTGCCCGTGGCGCGGCAAATCAAAACCGGGGGCTGGGCGCGCGCCCCCGGAGGCATCAGATATCGAAAAAGATCGTCTCGGTCTCGCCCTGCAGGTGAATGTCGAAATGGTAGTGACCGTCGCCCTCGGCCGTGGCGATCAGGGTGTTGACCCGGTTCTGATGCTCGATCCGCGACAGGATCGGGTCGGCGGCGTTGGCCTCTGCCTCGTCCGGGAAATACATCCGCGTGTGCAGGCCGAGGTTGATCCCCCGCGCCACGACCCAGAGCGTCACATGGGGCGCTTGCAGGCGACCATCCACGAACGGCACCGCGCCGGGTTTGACCGTGTCGAAGGTAAACGTGCCGGTGGTCATGTCCGACGGCGCGCGCCCCCAACCGGTGAAATCGGGGTCCGCTTGCCCGCGCGTCTCGCTGGGGCTGTTGAACAGGCCGGCGGCATCGGCCTGCCAGATTTCGATCATCGCATCGCGCAGCGGGGTGCCGGTGCCGTCGATCACCCGCCCGGTGATGCGGATGCGCGGGCCAGCCACGTCACCGGTGATCATCTGTTGACCAAGGTCATGCGGGTAGACGCCGGTGATCTCGGCGAAATTCGGCGTGCAGCCGATATGGACATAGGGCCCGGCGGTCTGCGACGGGGATTCCTTCAGGTGGTTCAGCGGCTGGACCATGGCTCAGAGCCCCTCCATGCGGTTTTCAAACAAGGTCTGGCGGCGGCCGCGCAGGGTGATGTCGAACTTGTAGGCCCGCGCATCCATCGGCACCGTCCGCGCCATATCCAGCGGCGCGACAAGGCTTTCGATCCCCTCACGGGTGGGGATGGTGTCAACGATGGGGCAATGCCAGATCAGCGGGTCGCCCTCAAAGTACATCTGGGTGATCAGACGCTGGGCAAAGGCCTGTCCGAAAATCGAAAAATGGATATGCGCGGGCCGCCAGTCGTTCATGGTGTTGGGCCAGGGGTAGGGGCCGGGCATGATGGTGCGAAATTCGTAAAACCCCTGCGCGTCGGTCATGCAGCGGCCACAGCCGCCGAAATTCGGATCCAGCGGCGCCAGATAGCTTTCCTTCTTGTGGCGATACCGGCCGCCCGCATTGGCCTGCCAGACCTCGATCAGCGTATTGGGCACGCCACGCCCGAATTCGTCACGCAGCTGCCCATGGACGATGATGCGTGGGCCGATCGCCATTTCGCCCTGGGGGCCGAAATTCAGGATCAGGTCATTGTCCAGCGCGCCCAGCATGTCGTGCCCAAAGACCGGCCCGGTTTCCTCGCCCAGGGTGGTGGGAAAGGACAGCGGTGCCAGACGTGGGCCACGCGCGACGGATGTCTTGTAGTCCGGGGTCACCGCCGCCGGATGCCAGCGCCGGTCGCGGTTCACAAAGCCATTGGTCATGCGGATCGTTCCTCTTCTTCCATCTCGGCATAGGTGTCCTTGGCCAGCTTCAGCGCGTGATTGGCCCGTGGCACCCCGGCATAGATCGCGACATGCTGAAAGGCTTCCAATACATCGGTCTTGCTGGCACCGGTGCGGGCGGTGGCGCGAATATGCATCGGGATCTCGTCAAAATTGCCAAGCGCCGCCAGCAATGCCAGCGTCAGCATGGAGCGTTCCCGGTCGCTGATCCCGTCACTGGCCCAGAGGTTGCCCCAGGCGGCTTCGGTGATCAATGTCTGAAAGGGCTCGTCAAAGGCGGTTTTCTTGAGTTCGGCCCGCGCCACATGGGCTTCGCCCAGTATCTTGCGGCGGACTGTCATGCCGGTGATGTAGCGGTCGGTGGGCGGCTGTTTAGACATGGCCTAGCTCCTTCAGGAAGTCGGTCAGCGCACCGGCAAAGGCGTCGGGCGCTTCGACACAGGGCAGGTGGCCCGTGTCTTCGATCAAAGTGAAACGACTGTCGGCGATCAGATCTATCGTCGCCTCGACCAGCGCCGGCGGGCTGGCCCCGTCAAGGCTGCCCGCAATCCCCAGTGTCGGCTGGGAGAGCTGCTGTGTCGTTGCGGTCAGATCGGCGCCGGCGAGGGCCTGACAGCAGCCGATGTAACCGGCGCGCGGGGTGCGTTCCAACATGTGCCGCCAGGGCAGATGGGCCTGCGAAGCCAGAAAGCCAGGCGCGAACCAGCGCTCCATCACGGCATCCGACAGCGCTTGGATGCCGCCCGCGTTGATCGCGTCAATCCGCTGCTGCCACATGGCAGGATCGCCCATCCGGGCGGCCGTATTGGACAGCACCAGCGCCGTGATGCGCTCTGGCGCCTGGGCCGCCAGCGCCTGGGCGATCATGCCGCCAATGGACAGCCCGACAAAGGTGCATTGCGCCACCGCCGCATGGTCCAGCAGCTCCAGCGTGTCCGCTGCGAGGTCGTCGATGCTATAGGGACCGGGCGGGCAGGCAGACAGCCCGTGGCCGCGTTTGTCAAAGCGGATCAGCCGCAGATGTTTGGGGAGCCGGTCGACCACCGCGTCCCAAAGCCTCAGATCGGTGCCCAGCGAATTGGCGAACACCACGACCGGCCCATCCGCCGCGCCATCCTCGCGCCAATGCAGCGCCGTGTGTTTCAGTTTTGCCATCCGCATCAGTAGGGTAGCCCGACATAGTTGGTTGCAAGCACGCGCTGGGCGTCTTCGTTGTCGCGCAGAAAGGCCATTTCAGCGCCCTGCATCCGCAGATCAAAGGGGCTCTGATCCGGGAACCGGTGCAGCAGCGAGGTCATCCACCAGCTGAACCGTTCCGCTTTCCAGACCCGCGCCAGGGCTTTTTCGGAATAGCGGTCGATGCCGTCGCTGTCCTTGTCCTGATAAAACTGGGTCAGTCCGGTATAGAGATAATGCACATCCGACGCCGCGGTGTTCAGCCCCTTGGCGCCGGTCGGCGGCACGATATGGGCGGCATCGCCACAAAGGAACAACCGCCCCCAGCGCATCGGTTCGCTGACAAATGACCGCAGCGGCGCAATGGATTTTTCAATGGAGGGACCAGTGACCAGCGCCTCGCCCACTTCGGGCGGCAATCGGTGCCGCAGCGTGTCCCAGAACCGGGTGTCGGTCCAGTCGCCGACATCATCGCCAAGACTGCATTGCACGTAGTACCGGCTGAGATTGGCATTGCGCATGGAGCAAAGCGCAAATCCATCCGGAGAATTGGCATAGATCAGCTCATCGTTCACCGGTGGGGTCTCGGAGAGAATGCCAAGCCAGCCAAAGGGATAGACCTTTTCGTATTCGCGGCGCACCGAGGCCGGGATGCTGCGCCGGCTGACACCGTGGAACCCGTCGCAACCGGCAATGAAATCGCAATCGATCCGCTCTGTCCTGCCATTTCTGCGAAAGGTCACATAGGGATGGTCGCGCTCGGCATCGTGGATTTCCGCATCCTCGACGTCGAACAGGACATCGCCGCCCACCTTTTCGCGCGCGGCATAAAGATCGCGGGTCACTTCGGTCTGGCCATAAAGCACAACGGATTTGCCGATCAGCTGCTGGAAATCTATTCCGAACATCTCGTGATTGTGGGAAATCAGCGTGCCGTTGTGCAGATAGCTTTCCTGCTCCAGCCGCGCGCCGACACCGGCCTTGTGCATCAGCTCCACCATGCCCTGCTCCAGAATGCCGGCGCGGATCCGGCTGAGGACATGGGCCTTGTTGCGGCGCTCCAGGACCACCGTGTCAATCCCGGCTAGGTGCAGCAACTGCCCGAGCAGCATGCCGGACGGCCCGCCACCAATGATCACCACCTGTTTTCGCATCTCGCTCTCCTCGTTGAAGACACCGTAACATGCAGTTTGCGTATTCAAAAATGAGAAATATCCCATTATGAATACCGATATGGGTAACTATAAACTGAGCCGACAAGTCAAAATTCGCCATCTGCAGTGCCTGTCCGAGGTGGTCGCGCGCGGCAGTCTCAAGGGGGCAGGGGACCATCTGGGGCTGACACAGCCGGCGATGTCACGCACGCTGAAAGAGCTGGAAGAGATCCTTGGCACCCGGCTGTTGCTGCGCAGTCGCGCCGGGGTCGAGCTGACCGAGGCCGGCGAGGTGTTTTCGCATTTTGCCCGCATGAGCCTTGCGGCGCTGGATCATGGGCTGGAGGGCGTGGATCGGTCCCGCGGCGGGTTCTTGCAACAGGAGGTCACGGTCGGGGCCCTGCCCAGCGTTGCGGCGGGGTTGCTGCCAAAGGTGGCCGAGGGCTTTCGGCGTCTCGCCCCCGTGGCGGTGTTGCGACTGTCGGATGGACCGCACGGCATGCTGATGGATCTGTTGCGCAGCGGGGCCGTCAACATGGTGATCGGGCGCATGGGCGATCCGGCGAGCATGCAGGGGGTCTCCTTCACACAGCTTTATACCGAAGAGGTGGTCTGCGTTGTCCGGCCCGAACACCCCTGTCTGGGTGCGCCGGACCTGAGCGATCTGGCGCGCTGGCCGGTGATCTTTCCGCCGACCAGCGCCGCGATCCGCCCCTTGGTGGAGCGGTGGCTGGTCAGCCATGGCCTGTCGGAGCCGCCGCAGCGGATCGAGACGGTCTCTGGCGCCTTCGCGCGGGTCTATGCCCGGGACACCGATGCAATCTGGATGATCTCGCAAGGGGTGGTGCGCCAGGAGCTGGGCGACGGCCGGCTGGTCCGGCTGCCCTTTGACACCACGCTGACCAAGGGGCCGGTGGGCTTGATGCAACGTCAGGACGCGGCTCCGGCGCCATTGGAGCGGCTGTTCGTCAAGGCGCTGCAACAGGCCATAGAGGCGCTGGATTACGAGGTAACCTGAGGCGGCGACGTCAGCGCGGCGCGGGGCCGACGTATTTCGCTGCCAGCTCCGGATCCGTGTCGCTTTCCTCGTATAGACCGAGCAAAATCCCCTTGCGGCGAGAGGCGCCACGCCCGGCCTCGATCTGCGCATCCGACCGGGTCACCCGCTGCGACATCCGCCGCCCCCATTGGCCAAGCCGGTCATACATCCGGTCGCGGATGGCTTGATGGTCCGGGCTGCGGCCGAGGTCGTTGAATTCCTGCGGGTCCTGCTCCAGATCGAACAGCATCGGTGGCAGGCCGCCTTCGGCATGCATGAATTTCCAGCGCCCGTCGGCCACCATGAACAATCGGGCATCGCGTGGTGCGATCCCAAGTTTCACCGCCATCGGTGTCGCACTGTAGTCATATTCACTGATCGCGTATTCGCGCCAGGTCTGCGGCTTCTGGCCATGCAGCCAGGGGGTCAGCGAACGCCCCTCTAGGATATGATCGGCCACCGTGCCCCCTGCCGCCTCGACAAAGGTCGGCAGCAGGTCGATGTTTTCCACCAGCGCGTCCACCGTGGTGCCACGGGTCCCGTCGGCCTCTGGTCGGGGATCGCAGATGATCATCGGCACCTTGACCGAAGGGTCGTGAAACAGGTCCTTTTCGCCCAGCCAGTGATCGCCCAGATAATCACCGTGATCCGAGGTGATCACGATCATCGTGTCCTGCATCCGTCCGGTGTCCTCGAGATAGGCAAACAGCCGTCCCATCTGGTCGTCGCATTGTTTGATCAGCCCCATATAGGCCGGAATGGCGGCGGCGCGGACCTCTTCGCGCGAAAAGGCCTGGCCAATCGCATTGCCCATGAAGGCGCCGTAAACCGGGTGCGGATCCACACGTTCGCGCGGATCCTTGACCGCCGGCAGCACATGTTCGGGACCGTACATATCGTGGTAGGGCGCGGGCACGATATAGGGCCAATGGGGTTTGATATAGCTGACATGGGCGCACCAGGGCGCGCTGGCCTGTTCGATGAAATCAATCGTCCTGCTGGTCAGCCATGGCGTTTCGCTGTCGTCTTCGGCGATGTTTGCAGGCTTGCCGGCATTGGCCATGAACCAGCCAGAGGCCATGTCGACTCCGTCCAGCCCGGCATTGGCAAAATCGTGCCAGGGGTTGGTCCCGGCGTAGCCCTTTGATTTCAGATAGGCATTATAGGGGCTGCGTTTGGTGTCGTAGAACCCGTCCGGCCCCTCAGCCCAGAGGCCATCATCGCGGATCCATACGTCAAAGCCACATTCGGCCTGCCGGGCGCCGATGACACTGTCGGGGGCCAGGCCGAGGCGCGCCATGCCTTCCACATCGGCGTTCATATGGGTCTTGCCGATCAGCCAGCACGCCATGCCGGCCTGACGCAGGTGGTCGCCCATGGTCCATTCCCCCACCCGCAACGGAGAGCCATTCCACTGCGCTCCGTGGCTCGAGGCATAGCGCCCGGTGTAGCAGCTCATCCGGGCGGCGCCGCAGATCGGGGATTGCACATAGGCCTGGGTAAAGCGCACCCCCTGCGCTGCCAGCCGGTCGATATGGGGTGTCTCAAGATGCGGATGGCCGCTGCAGCTCAGGTAGTCGAACCGCAACTGATCAAACATGATAAAGAGAATATTCATCGCCAGCCTCCCCGAGGTCTCTGCCCAAAACCTAAGAAAGCCGTGGGCGCGCAGAAAACCTTTGTCAAATCGTGCCGTAGAGTGGCATGACTTGCGCCATGCTCAAGGAAAATCGTTCCCTCGACCGTGGCATTGAAATCCTGGAAACCCTCGCGCGCGAGGGGGCGATGTCGCTGGCGGATCTGCACCGGGCCACTGGCCTGCCCAAGAGCACGTTGCGGCGGTTGTTGCAAACCCTGATCGCGCGCAAGATCGTGCGGCGGTCGCTGGCGGATCAGCTCTATCGCACGTTGGTGGTGTTTCCGGATATTTCGGGCGATGTGATGCCCAAGGGAATGTTGCAGGTGGCCGATGCGGCAATCCCGCGCACGCTGGCCCTGACCGAAACCATCGGCTGGCCGTCGGATATCCACATCCGCGAGGCCCGCGCCATGCGGATCATCGACAGCACCCGCAAGGCCAGTCATTTCCATGTGGAACAAGGTCAGATCAACCGGCGCGTCAGCCATTTCGGCTCTGCCACCGGGCTGGCCTGTCTGGCGGCGCTGCCTGATCGCGAGATCGCCGCCACCTATGAGGCGTTGAAATCGGATCTGCACTGGGGGCCGGTCAGCTTTGGCCTTGATCTGGCGGCGCTGATGCGACGGATCAATGTGATCCGGGCCCAGGGCTATGCCGAACGCTCGCCCGCCTATCTGGGCGACCGCGAATGGGACACCGACCTCTATGCCATCGCGGTGGCGATCACCGTGCGGGGGCAGGTGGTCGGCGGCCTGTCGGTGCTCTGGCTGCGGACCTACAAACCGGTGGCGGCCTTCGCGGCGCAGCATCTGGCGGCGCTTCAGGCGGCTGCGGCGGATATCAATGCCCAGCTGGAACAGGTCTGGGACAGCTAACCTCTCGCCTTCCAGGGGCGTGCCTGGCTTTCGTACTGCCCGCCGCCGTGCCGGTCAGATCAGGCTTTCGGCGGCCTGTTTGGCAAAGAACGCCGTGCGGTAGGCCTGCATTTTCAGCCCGCGGCCCCGGTCCGGCACCAGATCGCTGACCGGCACCGGCAGGCTGTCCTCGGAGGCACCGGCAAACAGATCCGCCAGCGCGCGCCCAAACAGCGTGCCGGTGGTGATGCCCCGCCCGTTATAGCCAATTGGCGCATATAGCCCGGCCGCCAGCCGGTGAATGCGGAACAGATGGTCGGGGGTAAAGGCGATGTCGCCATGCCAGGCATCCTCGAACCGCAGCGGGCCAAGCTCTGGAAACAGGCGGTGCAGCTTGCGGTCCGCCCAGCGGCGGGTCAGCCCCTCGGTGCCACCAAAGACCGATCCCATGGAGCCAATGATCAAACGCCCGGTCTGATCCCGGCGCAGGGACAGCATGATCTTGCCGGTGTCCCACAATCCCTGTCCTTCGGGCAGGATATGGGCCGCGTCGTCGCCCAGCGGCTGGGTGGCGATCTGAAAGAACCGGATCGGGGTGAAGCTTTGCGCCAGGCCCGGCCAGAGGTCCGCAGTATAGGCATTGGTGGCGATCACCACATGCGGGGCGGTGACCATGCCGCGATTGGTCTCCACCCGCCAGAGGGTCCCGTCGCGGACCAGCGCCCGCACCTTTGTCCCGGTGGAGATCTCCGCCCCGGCGGCACGGGCGGCACGGGCCAGGCCGCGCACATATCCCATCGGGTTGATCGTGCCGGCGCGGGCATCCAGCAAGCCACCGTGAAACTTTGCGCTGCCGGTTTTCTCGGCGACCTCGGCCGCGTTGAGCAACCGGACCGGCGCGCCCAGAGCCTGCCACGCGGCGGCGCGGCGCTCCAGATCGCGCAGGCCCGATGGGGCGTGGGCCGCGTGCAGCGTCCCCGTCCGGGTGGCCTCGCAGCGGATCTGATGCTGTTCGATCAGGGAAAAGACATAGTCCGGTGTGCGGCCAAGTTCGGCCACAAGGCGTCCGCCGATCTCATTGCCCAGAAGCGCGCGAACCTCCTGCGGTGGCAACCAGAGACCTGCGTTGACCAGACCGACATTGCGCCCGGATCCGCCATGGCCGATGGTCTCCGCCTCCAGCACATGACAGGCCAGCCCCTTCTGCGCCCCATGCAGCGCGGTGGACAGGCCGGTGAAACCGCCGCCCACGATGGCCACATCCGCCTGCCTGTCCCCGGACAGCGGTTGCGACTGATCCGATTCGTCCGACGACCGGTCCCAGAGCGAGAGAGACGCCGACAGGCGGGGGGAAATGGACGGATCTGCGGTCACCGGGCGGGCCTCATGCTGTTGGATGTTGGGGGCGAACCGGGAACCGTCCGGCCATGCCACGGGCGACACTGCGGCAGGCCCGCGCAGCTGTCAATCCGGCGTGGTCGGCGCCGAATTCTTTGCCTAGACTGGCGGTCGAGTTTGCGGAGAAGGAGACAAGCCATGGCCCCGCTCAAGGTAACATCGGCGCAGATGGTGGCGCAGGCGCGCGCCCGCATCGAGGAATTGGACAGCGCCACTGCGATTGCTCGCGTCGACGACCCTTCGGTGGTATTTGTCGACCTGCGCGATGTGCGTGAACGCGAGCGCATGGGGTTTATTCCGCGCAGTTTTCACTGCCCCCGTGGCATGCTGGAATTCTGGGTTGACCCCGACAGCCCCTATTTCAAAGAGGTCTTCGCCGCTCAGGACAAGACATTCATCTTTCATTGCGCCTCTGGCTGGCGCTCGGCGCTGTCGGTGGCGCTGTTGCAGGACATGGGATTCGCGGCGGCGCACCTGCGGGACGGGTTCTCCGGCTGGGTCAAGGCGGGGGGACCGGTCGTGCCGCCCGCCGGGTGATTTGCCGCGGCGCGGCGATCAAGCTGCGCGGGATTGGATCATGCCCCATTGACACCACGCGCGGTTGCTATATACGCCCGGCTTCATTGGTGTTGGTGGCCCCTGCAAGGGGATGCCTGTCATGGGGGCGGACCGGATGGTTCAACCTCAAGAGGACAACGCCCTTCATAGTGGCCAAGCCTGGCCTCGATCCAACGAAGGAGATCAGCCGTGACCAAACGCACGTCTGCCAAGTACAAAATTGACCGCCGCATGGGCGAAAACATCTGGGGCCGCGCCAAATCCCCGGTGAACCGCCGTGAATACGGCCCCGGCCAGCACGGCCAGCGCCGCAAGGGCAAACTCTCCGACTTCGGTATCCAGCTGCGCGCCAAGCAGAAGCTCAAGGGCTACTACGGCGACCTGACCGAAAAACAATTCCGTCGCATCTATGGCGAAGCCGAGCGTGTCAAAGGCGACACCGGTGAAAACCTGATCGGCCTGCTCGAAAGCCGCCTGGACGCCGTCGTCTACCGTGCGAAATTCGTGCCGACCGTCTTTGCGGCCCGTCAGTTCGTCAACCACGGCCACGTTCTGGTCAACGGCCAGCGCGTCAACATCCCGTCCTACCGTGTCAAGGAAGGCGACCTGATCGAAGTGCGCGAGAAGTCCAAGCAGCTTGCTGTCATTCTCGAAGCCGTTCAGCTGGCCGAGCGCGACGTGCCTGACTACATCGAAGTTGACCACTCCAAACTGACCGCCACCTTCGTGCGCGCGCCCTCGCTCGCCGATGTGCCGTACCCGGTCATCATGGAACCGAACCTCGTGGTCGAATTCTACGCCAAAAACTAATCCCGCCGCCCTTCGGGGGGCCGGATTGGACCACATGGAAAGCCGCTCCCGGGATTGGGGGCGGCTTTTTCCATTTTGCAGCTTGCAAAAGGGCGGGGCAGGTGCGGGCGGCGACAGGAATCTCTTGGGCACAGGGTGGTTTAGGGACTAAGCTGTCGGCAACATCTCGGCCTTTGGCCGCGCGGCCCACAGGGGCGGATACTTCGGGAGAACATCATGTCGATCAGAACCTTCGTCCTTGCCTTCGGGTTTTTGTGTGGCGGCGTGGTTGCGTCCGTCGCCGCGCCGCTGGCGTTGCAACCCGCCGATCCGCAACCGACCGGGCTGAAACCCGGCCTGTCGGTCTACTATGCCTATCCCTCCGACGTCAAAAGCCTCGGTGCGGCCCGCAGTGCCTTGAATTACAAGCGTATCCCGGGCCCGCCCCTGAGCGGACTTGACTATCGCGACACCGAGCTGGGCCAGGCGGTGCTGACCTCGGAACGGGCAGAGCGGGTGGTCGCTGACATCAGCGGCTACGTGCGGTTCGACAAGCCGGGGATCTATACCATCGACTTCCTTACCAATGACGGGCTGCACGCCGTGGTCGGCGGCCAGCTGGTCGGAGAGTTCGACGGCCGTCAGGCCTGCGAAGAGACCTTCGCGGTGGAGGTCGAGGTGCCAAGCGCAGGATGGTATCCGCTTCAGGCGCTGTGGTTCCAGCGGACCAATACCGCCTGTCTGCATATGCGGGCCGGGCCCAAGGGCAAACGCCCGAAATGGATGCCCGACGCGGCATTCGGGCACTAGGCTGACCGCCTCCCGGAGCCTCTGACCCGGTCTTGGCCGCCCCGCCGGCTAGACCGGCAGGGGCCGCCCTTCGGCAATCGCCTCCATCGCGAAATACGAGGTGACGCTATCCAGCTCTACCCCGGCGATCAGCCGCTGATAGACCTTGTCATAGCTGGTCATGTCGCGGGTGACGACCTTCAGCTGATAGTCATAGTCGCCGCCGATGCGGTGAAAATCCACGACCTCGGGAATGGTCAGCACATGGCGCCGGAACTGCGCCAGCCACTCGCTGGAATGATGCCGCGTGCGCAGCATGACAAAGACCACAAGCCCCAGATCAAGCTGATCGCGATCCACATCGGCGCGGGTGCCGCGCAGGATGCCCTTGTCCTGCAGCGCCTTCAGGCGCCGCCAGCAGGCATTCTGCGACAGGCCGACTCGCTCTGCCAGGTCCCGCTGCGACAGGCTGCCATCCCGTTGCAGGACGTGCAGGATGTCGCGGTCGATTTGATCTATCCCTGCTCTCATTGTGCGATCATATGATAGCACAATGGGCCTGTCACCCTATGAAATCAGAGGAAAATCGCGCGTTTCATCAGGTACCTTGCCTGAGACAACCAAAAAGGGCGCAATTATGATCCTCGACGACTTCAGAACATCACTCACCGAGGCCGCCAACCAGGGCACGCTTGTTCAGGGTCTGATTGGCGAAGGGCTGATGATCCCCGGTCTCTACGGCGATGTGCCTCTGGTCTACGCGGATTATGTCGCCTCGGGGCGGGCGCTGCAGCAGGTCGAGGATTTCATCGCGACCAAGGTGCTGCCTTACTATGCCAACTCCCACACAGAAGCCTCCTATTGTGGCCAGTACATCACCCGCCTGCGCCGCGCGGCCCGGGCTGAAATCGCCCGGCTGACCGGTGCGGGCGACGACTGCGAAGTGATCTTTGCCGGTTCCGGTGCAACGGCCGGGCTCAATCGGCTGGTGACGCTTCTGGGGGTGCCGGAAGCAGAGCGCCCGGTGGTCTTTATCGGCCCCTATGAACATCATTCCAACATCCTGCCCTGGCGGGAAAGCCGGGCGGAGGTGGTCGAAATCCCGGAAGCCGCCGGGGGGGGCGTCGATCTTGCCGCGCTGGAGGCAGCGCTGGTCGCCCATCAGGACGCGGACCTGAAGATCGGCAGCTTTTCTGCGGCCTCCAATGTCACTGGCATTCTGACTGACCCCGACCCGGTGACGCGGCTGTTGCGGGCACATGGCGCGCGCGCGGTCTGGGACTATGCCGGGGCCGGGCCCTATGTGCCGATCGACATGGGCGGGCAGGGCGCCGCGCCGAAAGACGCGGTGGTGGTCTCGCCGCACAAGTTTGCCGGCGGCCCCGGTGGGTCCGGCGTACTGATCCTGCGGCGCGCGGCGGTGCGGGCGACGGTGCCCTCCTGGCCGGGCGGCGGCACCGTCAGTTTCGTGTCGCCCTGGTCGCATCGCTATTCTGACTGTCTCGCCGCGCGCGAGGAAGCTGGCACCCCGAATGTGATCGGCGACATCCGCGCGGCCCTCGCCTTTCTGGTCAAGGAGGCCGTGGGACAGGCGGAGGTCGAGGCCCGCGAGGCGCATTATGCCGCCAAGGCGCGCGCGGTCTGGTCGCAGGTGCCGGGGCTGACCCTGCTGGGGCACCAAAGCGCCCATCGCCTGCCGATCTTTTCGTTCACCGTGCGGGGAGCGTCCGGTCAGCCGGTGCATCAGCAGCTCTTCACCCGGATGCTGAGCGATGTCTACGGCATTCAGGCGCGTGGGGGCTGTGCCTGCGCGGGGTCTTATGCGCACCGGCTGCTTGCGATTGATCGCGACCACTCGCAGGCCTTGCTCGGGGATCTCCTGGCGGGGCAGGAGCTGCAAAAACCGGGCTGGGTGCGGCTCAATTTTTCCTACCTTATGGCAGAGGAAACGGTGGATTACATTCTGGCAAGCGTGGCCGATCTGGTTGCACGGGCCGAGGAGCTTGCCACCGCTTATGAGGTGGATCCGGCTACGGCGCGTTTCCAGCCCCGCGCGGCCTGATCCAGGGCGACCTTTCGGGAAAAGAGGTGTTTCGCCTCGGGCTTTGCCCGAGGCGACCG
>NZ_LPUY01000063.1 GCF_001518015.1 Tritonibacter horizontis | reverse complement strand
AGGAATCAAACCCGACCCGCGCAGCCACCCGCCAGAACGAGTCATCGAAAACCAAAAAAGGCGCGGAGCATCCTGCTCCGCGCCCGGCACTTCCGGATCCACGCTGTGCTGTCAGGCTGGTTTGGGCTTGGCGGGCTGACCGGCCACATAGACTTCGGCCACCGCGCGGTCATCGCCGAGGACCTGCAAGACGAACAGCTCTTCTGTCAGGGTTGTTGCCGCTTCCATCCGCAGGGCCATCGCCGGGGTGGCGGCCGCGTTCATCACCACGATGTCCGCCTCGGTGCCGGGATCCAGCGTGCCGATGCGATGGGTCTCGCCCAGGATCTCGGCATTGCCACGCGTGATCCAGTGAAAGGCACGCAAGGGGTGCAGGGGCTGGTTCTGCAATTGCAGCACCTTGTAGCCCTCGTTCAAGGTTTGCAGCATCGAATAGCTGGTGCCGGCCCCGATGTCCGTTGCAATGCCACTGGCGACGCCCCGTGCCCGCAGGCCCCCCTCGTCAAACAAGCCACTGCCGAGAAACAGGTTCGAAGTGGGACAGAACACCGGCTTGCCCCCCGTTTCGGCCAAAAGCGCGATTTCGCGCGGCTCCAGATGGATCGCGTGCCCCAGCAGGGTCTTTGCGCCCACAAGACCATAGTGTTCGTAGATCCCCAGGTAATCCGCCGCCTCCGGATACAGGCTCAGCGTATATGCGATCTCGTCCCGGTTTTCCGACAGATGGGTCTGCACAAAGGCATCGGGATATTCCTTTGCCAACGCGCCTGCCGCCTCCAGCTGCGCCGGGGTCGAGGTGATCGCGAAACGCGGCGAGATGGCATAAGAGGCCCGACCCCTGCCATGCCAGCGCTCCAGCAGGGCCTTGCTGTCGTCATACCCCAGTTGCGCATTGTCCCGCAGGCCGTCGGGGGCATTGCGATCCATCATCACCTTGCCGCCGATCATCCGCATGTTGCGACGCGCCGCTTCGGTGAAATAAGCCTCGATCGAGGTGGGATGCACCGAACAGAAGGCCGCCGCCGTGGTGGTGCCATGGCTCAGCAGCAGGTCGAAGAACGCACCGGCCATCCGCGCTGCATGCGCCGGGCTGGCAAATTGCGTCTCGGCCGGAAAGGTATAGGTGTTCAGCCAGTCCAGCAGCTGTTCGCCCCAGGAGGCCACAACCTGCACCTGCGGGAAATGCAGATGCAAATCAATGAACCCCGGCATCAGCAGATGCGGGCGATGATCGACAACCCGCGCCTCCGGCCTCCGGTGGCACAGCTCCGAATAGGCACCCTGCGCGACGATCATCCCATCCTGGATCAGGATCGCGCCATCCTCGATATAGCAAAAGGCCGCCGTGTCCTCGGGCCCGGCGGGCTCAGCGCGGAAGTTCAGCGTCCGGCCACGCAGAAGGGTTGCGGAAGAGGACATCGGTCACCTTTCTATCGGTTCTATTGGTCAGATGGCGCCCTGGACCGCACCGCTTTGGCCGGCTCCCAGGAGGGGCATGTCTCAAGACGGTCTCTGCAGGCAGTTGGGTCAGGCCGGCGCGGTCATTGCCCGGCAAGGAACAGAGGCAGGTTTTTCGCCCCATCGGCGTACCACTTGCGGATCAGCCGGCGCTCCGCATCCTCCATGAAGGTCACATTGGCAGGTGGCATCGCATGGGTCACGCCGGCATGCAGATAGATCTGTCGCGCCGCTTTAGCCACATCCGCCTCGGTTTCCAGCAGGACGGTCTTTGGCGCTCGCCGGATCCCCTCATAGAACGGCTCGCGCGCATGGCACATGGCACAGCGCCCCGGCACCACAGTCATGATCTCGTCGAAATGGTCAGAGGACGCAAAGGCCTGTTCGGTCGCGGTCAGCGTGCGGGCCTCGGACTCCTCATAGCTGTCCTGGCTCAACGGCGCCTGGCTCAGCGCCATGATCGCGATGAACAGCAGCACCGTCACCAGCCAGGTCCAGGTCGGATTGCCCGCCCGCGCGTGGCGCGTGTTGAAATAGTGCCGGATCGTCACCCCCATCAGGAAAACCAGCGCCGCAATGATCCAGTTGTACTGGGTGGCAAAGGCCAGCGGATAGTGGTTCGACAACATCAGGAAGATGACCGGCAAGGTCAGATAGTTGTTATGGGTCGACCGCAGCTTGGCGATCTTGCCGTATTTCGGATCTGCCGGACGGCCAGCCTTCAGATCGGCCACCACGATGCGCTGGTTCGGCATGATGATGAAAAACACATTCGCCGTCATGATGGTGGCGGTAAACGCCCCCAGATGCAGCAGCACGGCCCGACCGGTAAAGACCTGATTGTAGGCCCAGCCCATGATCACCAGCAGCACGAACAGCAGCACCATCAATACGGTCGGCCGCTCGCCCAGCGCCGATTTGCACAGATAGTCATAGATCAGCCAGCCGACAGCCAATGACGCGGCAGAGATCGCGATGCCCTGCCAGAGCGCCAGATCCGCCTTGGCCGCATCAATAAGGTAAAGCTCGCCCCCCGCCCAATAGACGATCATCAGCAGCGCCGCGCCCGACAGCCAGGTCGAATAGCTCTCCCATTTGAACCAGATCAGATGCTCCGGCATCCGCTCCGGCGCCACCAGGTATTTCTGGATATGGTAGAAGCCCCCGCCATGGACCTGCCACTCCTCACCATCGGCCGGCCCCGCGATATTGCGGTTCAGACCAAGATCCAGCGCGATAAAGTAAAAGGAAGACCCGATCCAGGCCATCGCGGTAATGACATGCAGCCAGCGGACGGCAAACCCCAGCCAGTCCCACATGATCACGATCTCTTCCATGATACCTCCTTACTTCATCTCGCCCAGACCCTAGGCGACAGGGGTATTTTCCTGTATCTGGGAAAAATTCCAAGCTCTTTCAAACGTATCCTGACAATGAACCGCGCAACATGGCCTATTTGAACAATATCCGAACGTTCGTCCGCGTCTACGAACTTGGCAACATGTCTGCGGCGGCCCGCGACATGCGGATTTCTGCGGCCGTTGCCTCCTCCCGCATCTCCCAGCTGGAGGACCACCTCAAGGTGCGCCTGTTCCAGCGCACCACCCGCCTGCTGCATCCCACCGAACAGGGGCAGCTCTTTTACCGTGGCGCGGTCAAGATCCTCGAAGCGGTGGAAGAGGCCGAGGCGGATATCTCCAACGTCACCCAGACGCCGCGCGGCACCCTCTATGTGGCCGCGCCGCTCGGGCTGGGCCAGCGTCTGATCGCGCCCGCCGTGCCGCAGTTCAAGGCCGCCTACCCGCTGATCAACATCCGCCTGCGCCTGTCGGATCGCAAACTCGACCTCGCGGCCGAGGGGCTGGACGCGGCTTTTTTCCTCGGCCTGCCGGAGGATTCAAACCTCAAGATCCGCAAAATCACCGACTGCCCGCGCATCCTCTGCGCCGCCCCCGCCTATATCGCCGCACGCGGCCTGCCTGCCAGCAGCGCCGAGCTGACCTCGGATGCCCATGACTGCCTCAACCTGCGCTACCCCGGCGCGCCGGAATTCCAATGGCCGCTGCACGGCCCCGACGGCCTGCGCCGGATCGCCGTCACCGGCCCTTTTGAATCCGATCATGGCGATGTGCTGACCCAATGGGCGCTCGACGGCCATGGCATCATCCTCAAACCACTGTTCGAAGTGGCCGACCACCTCGCCGCCGGTCGCCTGCAACCGGTCCTGCCCCAGGAACCCCCCGCGACCATCCAGCTGGCCTGCCTCTATATGCATCGCCGCCACCAGGACCCCAAGGTCCGCCTGTTCATCGACTTCATGGTCGACCATATCCTCGCCAGCCTGCCCGACGGCAGCGCCTGACCGCGGTAACGAGAAGCCACGCCCCCCTTCATCTTTTCCCAAATACCTCCGCCGGAGGCATCCGTCAGCTGCCCCGATAGGTGGAGTAGCCAAAGGGCGATACCAACAGCGGCACATGATAATGGCTCTCGCCCTCACTGATGCCGAAGCGGATCGGGATCGCGTCCAGAAACAGCGGGTCTTCCGCCTGGCCACTCGCCCGCAGATAGTCCCCCGTAAAAAAGATCAGCTCATAGGTCCCGGTCTTGAAACTCTTGGCAGGCAGGATCGGGCTGTCGGTGCGGCCATCCGCATTGGTCACCGCCTCGGCGATTTTCCGGTGGGAATTGCCGCTCACCCGGTAGAGCGCGATGCGGATGCCCTCGGCCGGGCAGCCCCGCGCTGTGTCCAGCACATGTGTCGTCAGATAGCCAGTCATTTCAATCCTCTCCTTCGCCGTCAGATCCAGGTCCATTGACAGCGACCGCCTGATGCGTGTCAGCTGCATTTGTCAGCATATTGCGCGCCCGATGCCCGTGATGCACGCAGAAGCGACAAACAACACTTTCAAAAATTGTGGTAAAGCCACTTTGCCGCATCCTTCGTATAACATGTGAACAGACACAGACTTCGGAGATCCCAAGAGTGACACGCTATCCCCGAGACATGCGTGGATATGGGGCACATGGCCCCCATCCAGAATGGCCCAACGCCGCAAAAATCGCCGTCCAGTTCGTGCTGAACTACGAAGAAGGCGGCGAAAACTGTATCCTGCATGGCGATGCCGCCTCCGAGGCCTTTCTTTCCGATATTCCCGGTGCCGCCCAATGGCAGGGCCAGCGCCACTGGAACATGGAATCGATCTATGAATACGGCGCCCGTGCCGGCTTCTGGCGTCTGCACCGCCTGTTCACCGGCGCCGGCATACCGCTGACCATCTACGGCGTCGCCACCGCGCTTGCCCGCAGCCCCGAACAGCTGCAGGCGATGAAGGACGCCGATTGGGAGATCGCCTCCCACGGGCTCAAATGGGTCGAACACAAGGACATGCCAGAGGCGGAAGAGCGCGCCTCGATTGCCGAGGCCATCCGCCTCCATACCGAAGTCGTCGGCAGCCGCCCGCGCGGCTGGTACACGGGCCGTTGCAGCGCCAATACCGTCCGTCTGGTGGCCGAGGAAGGTGGCTTTGACTATATCTCCGACACCTATGATGACGATCTGCCCTATTGGCTGGAGGTCGACGCGCGCGACCAGCTGATCATTCCCTATACGCTCGAAGCCAACGACATGCGCTTTGCCACCGCGCCGGGCTGGGTCACCGGGGCGGACTTTGGCGACTACCTCACCGACGCCTTTGATACGCTTTATGCCGAGGGCAGCGCCGGGAGCCCGAAGATGATGACCATCGGTCTGCATTGCCGGCTGGTTGGCCGTCCGGGCAAGATCGCCGCGCTCAAGCGCTTCATCGACCATATCCAGCGCCACGAGGGCGTCTGGTGCCCGCGCCGTCTCGACATCGCCGAACACTGGGCCAGCCATCACCCGCATCAGCGCCACCCCCGGCCCAGCCAGATGGACCGCGACACATTCGTCGCCACCTACGGCGGTATTTTTGAACATTCCCCCTGGATTGCCGACCGCGCCTTTGATCTGGAGCTTGGCCCGGCCCATGACTGCGCCGCTGGCGTGCACAACGCGCTGTGCCGGATGTTCCGCAGCGCCACCGACGAGGAGCGCCTTGGTGTGCTCACCGCCCACCCGGATCTGGCGGGCAAGCTGGCCGCCGCTGGCCGCCTCACCGCCGAAAGCACCACCGAACAGGCCAGTGCCGGGCTTGATCTGCTGACCGATGCGGAACGCGCAACCTTCACCGAGATGAACACGGCCTATGTCAAAAAGCACGGGTTTCCCTTCATCATCGCGGTGCGCGACAACAACAAGGCCTCTATCCTGGCCGCCTTCCAGCGCCGCATCGACAATGACCGTGCCACAGAATTCGCCGAGGCCTGCCGCCAGGTTGAACGGATCGCCCAGTTCCGGCTGGCGGATCTTTTCCCATGACACGCGCGCTGATCGCCCGCCCGCTGACCGCCACGGGCTTCGCGCCGTTTGGCGACGTGCTGGAGCCAAAGCCGCACCCGGACAAGATCATCAACCAGGGCAAATGTGGGCGCCACCACGATCTGGCGCAGGTCGATTTCGCCGACGGGCGGGCCGGCATCAGCCTGTTCGACGCCGAGGCCCGGACCCTGCCCTATACCGTCGAACTGGTCGAACGTCACCCGGAGGGCAGCCAGGCCTTTGTGCCGCTCAACGGCGTGGCGATGCTGGTGATCGTCGCCCCCGACGCGGGCGGACAGCCGGGCACGCCCTTGGCCTTCGTCAGCCAGCCGGGCCAGTCGGTCAACCTGCATCGCGGCACCTGGCACGGGGTGCTCGCGCCCCTCGGCGCGCCGGGGCAATACATTGTCATCGACCGGATCGGACCCGGCGACAATCTCGAAGAACACTGGTTCGAAGACCCGCCTGTGGTCACCGAAATCGCAGACTGACCCATTCACAAACCGGATCATCCTGACCAGACAAGAAGCCAGGAGATCCCGAAACCAACAGGGAACAGAAACATTGACTGACACTTCGATAGGGACGCCGGAACAGCTGCGGGATCCCGACTATATGCCACCGCTCGCCAAGGCCATTCCGCTGGGCATCCAGCATGTGCTGGCGATGTTTGTCTCCAACGTCACCCCTGCGATCATCATCGCCGGGGCGGCGGGCTTTGGCTTCGGCTCCAACTCGCCGGATTTCCCAGAGCTGTTGTACCTGATCCAGATGTCGATGCTCTTTGCCGGCATCGCGACGCTCTTGCAGACCATCTCGCTGGGTCCTGTCGGGGCGCGGCTGCCGATTGTGCAGGGCACATCTTTCGCCTTTCTGCCGATCATGATTCCGCTGGTCGCTGGCAAGGGCGTCGATGCGCTGGCCGCACTGTTTGGCGGCGTGCTGATCGGCGGGCTGTTCCACGCCTGCCTCGGCCTGTTCATTGGCAAGATCCGCTTTGCCCTGCCACCGCTGGTCACCGGGCTGGTGGTGACCATGATCGGGCTGGCGCTGGTCAAGGTCGGCATTCAATACGCAGCCGGCGGTGTGCCCGCCATTGGCACGCCGGAATATGGCTCGCTGCTGAACTGGTCTGCCGCCGTCGTCGTGATCCTCGTCACCCTGGGGCTGAAGTTCTTCACCCGTGGCATGCTCTCGGTCTCGGCCGTGCTGCTGGGGTTGATCGCGGGCTATATCTACGCGCTGATGGTCGGGATGCTGACCTTTGACGCCATCGCCGGTTCCTGGAGCCGCGCGGCCAGTTTTGCTCTGCCGCAGCCCTTCAAATACGGGTTCGAGTTCTCCCTCGCGGCGATCATCGGCTTCTGCCTGATGGCCTTTGTGTCGGCTGTCGAAACCGTTGGCGATGTCTCCGGCATCACCAAGGGCGGCGCCAAGCGCGAAGCAACCGATGCGGAAATCGAAGGCGCGACCTTTGCCGACGGGATCGGCTCCGCCGTGGCGGGGATCTTTGGCGGCTTGCCAAACACCTCCTTCAGCCAGAACGTCGGCCTGATCGCCATGACCGGCGTCATGAGCCGCCATGTGGTCACCTGCGGGGCGATCTTCCTGATCATCTGCGGCCTGATCCCAAAGGTGGGCGGCGTCATCCGGACCGTCCCGATCGAAGTGCTCGGCGGCGGCGTTATCGTCATGTTCGGCATGGTGGTCGCAGCCGGCGTGTCGATCCTGTCGGATGTGGACTGGAACCGCCGCAACATGGTGATCTTTGCGATCTCGCTCTCGGTTGGCCTCGGCCTGCAACTGGAGCCGGGCGCGCTGCAGCACGTTGCGGACACCCCGCGTATCCTGCTGACCAGCGGTCTGCTGCCCGCCGCCGTGATCTCCATCGCGCTGAACCTGCTGCTGCCCGAAGAGCTGACGGCGGAATCCACCGAAGAGGTCTCTGGCGGCATGGCCGGTCACAAGTAACCTCTGACGGACCTGCAACAGCACAAAAGGGCCGCATCACGCGGCCCTTTTTCATCAATCGCAGCCCGGTGGTCTTAGCCCGGCGGCCCTAGCGCAGCGGCGCCAGCGGCATATGGCGGTTCACATCTTTATAGAGCAGATAGCGGAACAGCCCCGGCCCGCCGGCATAGCAGGCCTGCGGGCAGAAGGCGCGCAGCCACATGTAATCGCCGGCCTCGACCTCGACCCAATCCTGGTTCAGCCGATAGACCGCCTTGCCCTCCAGCACGTACAATCCGTGCTCCATCACATGGGTCTCGGCAAAGGGGATCACCGCCCCCGGCTCAAAGGTCACCACGGTCACATGCATGTCATGGCGCAGGTCTTCGGGGTCAACGAACCGCGTGGTGGCCCATTTGCCATCGGTGCCCGGCATCGCCTTGGGCGCGACCTCCTGTTCGTTGGTGACAAAGGCCTCGGGCATGTCGATGCCCTCAACCGCCTGATAGGCCTTGCGGATCCAGTGGAACCGCACCGGCGCATCACTGGTGTTGGTCAGCTTCCAGGCCGCACTTGGTGGCAAAAAGGCATAGCCGCCTTCGGCCATCTCATGTTCGGCGCCGTCGATGGTCAGCACCATCTGGCCTTCGACCACGAACAATACCGCCTCGACGCCAGCCTCGGTTTCCGGGCGCTCCGATCCACCGCCAGGCTGCACCTCGGCGATGTAATGCGAAAACGTCTCGGCAAAGCCCGAGAGCGGCCGCGCGATGACCCAGAACCGGGACTTGCCCCAGAACGGCAAGAAGCTGGTCACGATGTCGCTGTTGGTTCCCTTGGGGATCACCGCATAGGCCTCGGTGAACATGGCGCGGTCCGTCAGCAATTGGGTTTGCGGCGGCAATCCCCCCTTGGGGGCGTAATAAGTCGGTTTTGTCATGGCGTGGCTTTCTGAAACGAATGCCCCAACCAAACCCTGCCTGCGGCCAAAGGCCAATCACAAAGACGTCCCGGAATGCAGAAAGGATCATATGGCCTAATTTGAAAGCCCCGCCGCCTTCGGCCATTGACCCCTTGGTCCGAAGCTCTCCAATATGGCGCCGAAGACGTACCCCAAAAACGGAAAGGCTGGGAATGACCACGCCGCTGACGGACACTGCCCTCGATCTATTTCACACCGCAATCGCGCGGGCCGACCCGGCCGCAGCGGTGGCGCAGCAGCTGGCGCGCGCCCCGCTGGCACCGCTGCCGACCGGTGGCCGCCGCATCGTGATCGCGGTGGGCAAGGCTGCCGTGCCGATGATGCGCGCGGCCCTGTCGCAGTTGCCACAGCCGCCAGCCGTCGCCCTGGCGATCACCAATCCCGAAAACCTGACCGAGCTGGCCGGGGCACAGGTCATTGCCGGCGCCCATCCGGTCCCGGACGCCTCCAGCGCCGCCGCCGGCCAGCAGGTTCTCGACAGCCTCGCCGATCTGCGCGCCGAGGATCAGGTGCTGATGCTGATCTCCGGCGGTGGCTCCGCCCTGATGGTCGCGCCTGCCCCCGGCGTCACCCTGGCGGACAAGGCCGCCGTGAACGAAATCCTTCTGGCCTCCGGGCTGGAGATCAACCGCATGAACCTCGTCCGCCAAGCGCTGTCGCGGCTCAAGGGGGGCGGCATCTGTCGCGCGGCGGCCCCCGCCCGCGTCACCGCGCTGATCCTGTCGGATGTGATCGGCGACGACCTGCGCGCCATTGCCTCCGGCCCGACCGTCAGCCCGCTTGGCGACCGCAAGGCCGCCGCCGCGCTGCTGCAAACCGAAGGGCTCTGGGACAAGCTCCCCGTCTCGGTCCAGCAGGCGCTGTCGGCGCCGGAACAGCAACAGGACACGCCCACGGCCGACAACATCCTGATCGGCTCCAACCGCTTCAGCCTGGATGCGATGGCAGAGCGGGCCCGCGCCTTAGGGTGGGAGGTCGCAAGTGTGGTGGATGACCTCACCGGCGATGTGGCCGACGCCGCCCAGCGCATTCTTGACACAACGGAGGCCGCCGCCTCTGCCCACCCGCAGGCGCTGTTGTTTGGCGGTGAAACCACCGTGCGTCTGGCCGGAACCGGGCGGGGGGGGCGCAATCAGGAACTGGCGCTGCGCATTGCCGAGGCCGCGGACCAGATCGACGGCGACTGGCTGTTCCTGTCCGGCGGCACCGATGGCCGCGATGGCCCGACAGAGGCGGCCGGCGGCATCGTCACGCCCCAGACCTGGGCCGACATTGCCGCCACCGGCGCCGATCCAAAGGCGCTGTTGTCCAATAACGACAGCAACGCGGCGCTGAAGGCGGCAGGGGCCCTGGTCACCATTGGCGGCACCGGCACCAATGTCGCGGATGTGCAGATTTTCCTGCGCCGCCCCGCCTGACCGCCCCCAAACCGGGTTAGATGTCCAGTTCGTGGAGATCGTTCAACAGGTCCAGCAGCGTTTCATAGCGCTCTGGCCCCATTTTCTCACGGGTGCGCTCTATCAATTCGAGGCTGGCGTCGATGTTTTCCTCGATCACCGTCAGACCGGCAGAGGTCAGGGTGACAACCTGACGCCGTCGGTCCGCCTCGTCCCGGACCCTGTCGATCAGGCCCTTTTCCTCGAGCTTTTGCAGAATACGCGTCAGGCTGGGCAGCAACAGACAGGCTTGGTCCGCAATCTGCGTCGGGTCGATCGGCCCGCCTTCCTGCACCACCCGCAGCACGCGCCATTGCTGTTCGGTCAGGTCTGCATCTGTCAAAAGATAGCGGATCGGGCCCATGATCCGTTCCCGCGCGCGCAACAGGGCAATGGGAAGGGACCGGTTCGTGGATGGCAAAGACTGTTTCATGCGCTCCTGTATCGCCCGCCCGGCGCCACTTGGCAACAACTTAGCAAAGTTAAGTATTTCGGCGACTGGCGTTGACAGGGTCGGTGAATTATACAACATGTTAAGCAAATGCGCGCGGGATGTCGCCCCAAGGAGGACCACATGAACTGGAATGACTTCGCAGGCTGGGGACGCAAGGTCGCCGACTGGGCCCAGGACTACCACCTGACCGTGGGCGACCGCCCGGTGCGCGCCCAGACCAAACCCGGCGATATGCTGAACGCCCTGCCCCAGACGCCGCCGGAACAGGGCGAAGGGATGGAGGCGATCTTTGCCGATTTCGAGGAAAAGGTGATGCCCGGCATCACCCATTGGCAGCACCCACGCTTTTTTGCCTATTTCGCCTCCAATGCCGCCGCGCCTTCGGTGCTGGCAGAGTTCCTGACCTCTGCCATCGCGCCGCAATGCATGCTCTGGCAGACCTCCCCCGCCGCCACCGAGATGGAAACCCGGATGATGGACTGGCTGCGCCAATCGCTTGGCCTGCCAGAGGATTTTCAGGGCGTCATTCAGGACAGCGCCTCCTCGGCCACGCTTGCCGCCGTGCTCACCATGCGGGAACGGGCGCTGAACTGGCAGGGCAACCAGCAGGGTCTGTCCGGCCTGCCCACCCTGCGCATCTATTGCTCCTCAGAGGTCCATACCTCGGTGGATCGGGCGATCTGGGTGGCCGGCATCGGACAGGCCAATCTGGTGCGCGTGCCGATCAAAGGCGACTGGCGCGGCATGGACCCCGCCGCGCTTGAGACCGCCATCCAGGCCGACAAAGCCGCCGGGCTGCAACCCGCAGGCGTGATCCTCTGTGTCGGCGGCACCGGCACCGGCGCCACCGATCCCATCGCCGACTGCATCACAATCGCGCAAAACCACGGGCTTTATACCCATGTGGATGCCGCCTGGGCGGGGTCCGCGATGATCTGCCCGGAGTTCCGCACCTATTGGCCCGGCATCGAGGGCGCCGACAGCATCGTGTTCAATCCGCATAAATGGCTCGGCGCGCAGTTCGACTGCTCCGCCCATTTTCTGCGCAACGCCGACGATCTGGTGCGCACCCTTGCTATCAGCCCGGAGTATCTGAAGACTCACGGCCATGATGGCATCATCAATTATTCAGAATGGTCGGTGCCGCTGGGGCGCCGGTTCCGCGCGCTGAAGATCTGGTTCCTGATCCGCACCTACGGCATCGAAGGATTGCGGCAGCGCATTCGCAATCACGTCGCATGGTCGCGTCAGCTGCACAGCGCGCTGACGGCCGAACCCGATTTTGAAGCCATCACGCCGCCGATGTGGTCGCTCTGGACCTTTCGCTACGCGCCCAAAGGGGCGACGGATCTCGACGCGTTAAACCTGGCGCTGGTCAATGCCATCAATGACGATGGCCGCATCTATCTGACCCAGACCCGGGTCGATGGCGCGCTGGTGATCCGCTTTCAGGCCGGGGCGTTTGAAACCACCGAGGCCGATGTCATGCTGGCCCATCAGGTCATCTGTGACATGGCACGAAACCTGACGTAATCCGCTGTGCCAGCCCAGACCCAGGCGCGTCATCCCGGTGGGGGAGGCGCCTGCGACGCGGCGCAGTCAGTGCATTTGCGGGTGACCGCCAAACCGTTTTTCCAGCTCGACCCGCGGATGACCCAATAGGCCAAAGGTGCAGATCTCAACCCGGCTCTGCAGATCCACCAACCGCAGCCGTCCGGCGCGCGGTGTCATGTCGAACCCTTTGCCGCGTAGCATTTCACGCAGGCTTGGCCAGCTATCGGCCTTGTTCAGCGGTTCAAACAGGCTGGCCCGCAACATCATCATCGTTTCGGAATCCAGCCGCTTGCGCATCTGTGCACAGGCCCAAGGGGTTTGCCCATAGGCCATATCCTCGGTTTCGCTGACGACGCTCTGTTTCTCATTGACTTTCATGATACACCCTCCGATCCACTCCATCCAAGAGTAGCTTGATCGGTGGCGAAAATGTGGCACCCATTGGATTGCAAGGTGACGCAATGGTACAGTTTTCCGGGTTTTTGATCGACCCGAGGTCGCCCGCGCCCTACCGCAGCACCTTGTCTTCGGGCCAGTCCAGGCGGGTGTTGAGGGTGATCAGTCGCGTCGATCCCGGTTGCAGCTCCAGATCCCAGGCGAGGATGCCGCGCTGTTTATCGACGTTTTCCTCGCTTGGCGTCGGGCTGGCGGACCAGGTGATTTCCAGGTCTTCCTGCTCCGAATAGGGCACTTGGTCGAGCACCCGCAGCGGCCAGACCTCATCGGTCAGGTTCTCCACTTCGATCTCGGCGACCGCGTTGCGCTGATTGCTGCGGCTGATCACCCCGCGCCCGCCCTCGCTTTGGTCCAAGACATCGCGGCTGATCCGCAGCCCGTCGATGGGACCAAAGCCAAGGTCGGTGTCCTCCTCGGCGGCCAGCCCCGCGAATTCGGCACTGCCGATCAGCTCTCCATCGACAAAGAACCGGCTGTTGGAACTGGCCAACAGTTCCTCCCCGCTGGAGTTCGCCACATGCGCGATGCGATAGGCGGTCTCATCCCGGCGCGGCACCGCGAGGGCAGAGACCTCGGCCGACAGCGTCACATCCGGCAGGCTGAGATAGGCTACCTCGGCATCAGACCGGACGCTCACGAGATCGGCAAAACTATAGGTGACGCCAGCTTCGCTTGTGATCGTCTCAAAAGAACGATCCGCTTCCTCGACAATGATCGGGGCTTCGACCACAGGTTCAGCAAGGCTCCCAGCGTAAAGGCGGCGCTCCATGTCCTGCGGAACCGGGGCAGCGGGGTCTTCGATCCGACGGCGTTGCGGATAAAGTGGCCCAGCCTCGATCTGCTGATCCGGCATCGAGGTGGAGACACGCAAGGCAACATCCACCCAATCCTCGCCGGTGCCCTGCTCCACCATGACCTCGCGCCGTAGGGTCACTTGCGGTGCATCCCCTGTGGTCAGATCAAAGGCATAGGCCGGCCCCCAGCGCACATCCTGCGCCGCATAGCTCAGCGCAAGAGGGACTGTCACGTCCGTTGCGGCCACCACATCCAGCGCAAGGTAGACTTCCTCATCCGACTGCTGCGACAGGGCCTCCAGGGCGGCCTGCGCAGCGCGCAAGGCGGTCTTCAACTCCACCATCTGCCGGTCAAACCCCGCCTGCTGCGCTTCGGCCCGCAGGATTGTGTCGCGGGCTTGGGCGGTTTCCTCGCCAATGGTGGAGATCACCTCGCGCAGCTGCTCCGGTGCTGGCAGAGCCGCGCCCTCGCCTCGGCCCAATTGAGTGAGAAAGGCCAGAACCGCCTCCGCCCCATCCGCCGCCAGCCGCGCCTCGGCGGCCTCGCGTTTCAGGGCGGCGATCTGGTCCTCGACCTCTTCCACCCGCGCCTTGGCCGCAGCCTTCTCGGCCGTCTCGCCCTGCGCAATCACGGGAAACCCCGCGCCAATATGCATCGCCACCCGCGTCAGCCCCGGATGGGTGATCTGCAGCGTCTCAAGGGCTTCCGGGTCATAGGGCAGCCCGCCGATCACCAGACGGTGGCTGCCTGCAGGCAGGGTCACCTCCGCTGTGCGGGTGACGCGGGCTTCGCTCGGATAGACGGTCACGGCAGAGACGCGGCTCTGGGCCGTAAAGGTCTCCGCCATGGCGGTAGAGGCAAGAAGGCTGGCAACAAGAGGCAGAACAAAGCGCATGGCAATCACCTAAAGGTCAAATCGGATGCGCGAAGCCTCTCCCGCAGGGGGGCAAAAAGCAAGAGGCGCCCCCGTGGGACGCCTCTCGATAGTCAGGTCTTTGCCGATAACAGCAAGGAGGGCTTAGCCCTTTTTCAGAACCTCACGGCCCAGCAGCTCGGCAATCTGCACCGCGTTCAGCGCCGCGCCCTTGCGCAGGTTGTCGCTGACGCACCACAGGTTCAGACCGTTGTCGATGGTGCTGTCCTGCCGGATACGGCTGATGAAGGTCGCAAAATCGCCAACGCATTCCTTTGGCGTCACGTAGCCGCCGTCCTCGCGCTTGTCGATCACCATGATGCCGGGGGATTCGCGCAGGATGTCGCGGGCTTCATCCTCGTCGAGGAAATCCTCCGTTTCGATGTTGATCGCCTCAGAGTGGCCCACAAAGACCGGCACCCGCACGCAGGTCGCGGTGACCTTGATCGAGGTGTCGATGATCTTCTTGGTTTCCGCGACCATCTTCCACTCTTCCTTGGTGGAGCCATCTTCCATGAAGACGTCGATGTGCGGGATCACGTTAAAGGCGATCTCTTTGGTGAACTTTTTCGGCGGCACGTCAGAGGTCGGGTTGTAGATCGATTTGGTCTGATCCCACAGCTCGTCCATGCCGTCCTTGCCCGCGCCGGACACCGACTGGTAGGTCGAGACCACCACACGCTTGATCTTGGCGCGGTCATGCAGCGGCTTCAGCGCCACCACCATCTGCGCGGTCGAACAGTTGGGGTTGGCGATGATGTTCTTCTTGGAATAACCGTGAATCGCCTGCGGGTTTACCTCCGGAACGATCAGCGGCACTTCGGAATCGTAGCGATAGAGCGAGGAGTTGTCGATCACGACACAGCCCGCCGCTGCCGCCTTGGGCGCATAGATCTTGGTGGCGTCAGAACCCACCGCGAACAGCGCCATGTCCCAGCCACTGAAATCGAATGTGTCCAGATCCTGGGTCTTCAATGTCTTGTCGGCGAATGTGACCTCGGTACCCAGCGAACGACGCGACGCCAGCGCGGCGATCTCGTCCACAGGGAACTGGCGCTCGGCCAGGATGTTCAGCATTTCACGGCCCACGTTACCCGTGGCGCCGACGACAACGACGCGATAACCCATATGTGTTTCTCCAATATTGCCCGATCTCATGACCGGCTGCGGTGTGATATAGTTTCTGCGCCCGCATTGAAAGGCGTGATTCTGGGCGAAACGCCCTGGAATCGGCCTTTGTTCCGCGAAATTCCTGAAAACCGACGTGTCCGGCGCGGGCGGATGCCTCTGTTGCAACCTCTCACACCTGCGAGAGCGCCCTTGCTCGACCCGCGGAACAGTGCATGTTGCGCAGAAGGCGGTGACGACTGGCAAGGCCGCGATTGACCAAGGCGTTCCATGTCCCCCGCAGCGACCCCCAGCGATCCGTTCTACACCCGCCTCGACAAGGTGCACCGCTTTGCCCGGCTGACCGACGGCGCGCCCTTTGCGCCGCTGCCCGGCGATTGGTGGGTGGGCTGTTGCGATATCATCGATTCCACCGGCCTGATGGCCCGCGGCCACTACAAGACCGTGAATATGGTCGGTGCCTCGGCGATTGCCGCGCTGATGAATGCCTTTGACCACCAGCCGTTTCCGTTTGTGTTCGGCGGCGATGGCACCTCCTTTGCGGTGCCCGCCGCGCTGGCGCCAACGGCACGGGCCGAGCTGGCCAAGCTCCGGTCCTGGGTAGAGCAGGAATTCGGCATTGGATTGCGCGCCGCGCTGGTGCCGGTGGCCGAGGTGCGCGCCAGCGGCCATGATGTGCGGGTTGCCCGCTTTGCCGCCTCCGACCATCTGGACTACGCGATGTTCGATGGCGGCGGGCTGTCCTGGGTCGAGGACCAGATGAAGGCAGGCGCCTTTGACATTCCCCCCGCCCGCCCGGTGCAGTCGCCCGACCTGACCGGCCTGTCCTGCCGCTGGAACAACGTCCCCTCGGTGCACGGCCAGATCCTGTCCTTGCTGGTGCTGCCAGACACCCGCGCCCGCCGGGCGGAGTTCGACCAGCTGGTCAGCACCATCCTGGCCGAAGTGGCCAAGGGCGACCGGGGCGGCCATCCGCTGCCCAAGTCGGGGCCGGGCATGCGCCTGCCGCCGCGCGGTTTGACCACCGAGGCCCGCATGTCGCGGGGCCGCCTGCCACACGGTCTGCGCGCGCTGACCCTGCTTGTGAACACGCTCTTTGCTGCGGCCCTGTTTCTGCGCGGACGGCCGACCGGAAATTTCGATCCGGTGGCCTATCGGAGCGTGCTCGTCGCCAATGCCGATTTTCGCAAATTTGATGATGGGCTGAAGATGACGATTGATTGCACTGATTCGATCCGGCAGCGGCTCGAGGCGCTGCTGACCGAAGCGCGTGCAAAGGGGATCGCCCGTTTCGGACTGCATGCCCAGGACGAGGCGCTGGTCACCTGTATCGTGCCCTCGCCCATGCAGGACGATCACATGCATTTCGTGGATGGTGCTGCCGGCGGCTACGCACAAGCCGCCCTGCAGCTGAAATCCGGGGCCTGACCGGCCCCGGATTCAGAACTCAGACCGGGAGGAATTTTTTCCCTTTGGGATCAAAGCATTCCAGCCCGCCTTCGCCGATATCGGTCCACAGGCCATGCAGGCTCAGCTCGCCCGATTTGACAGCGCTTTCGATGAAGGGAAAGGTCATCAGGTTTTCCAGCGAGGCCACCACGGCCTGGCGTTCGAACTGGCGCGCCTGTTCGGTGGCGTCCACGATGTCTTCGACCTCGGAAAAGCGCGGCTTCAGGATGTCCATCCAACGCCCGACAAAGCTGGTTTTCTCTTCCAGTTCAGGGGCATGGCCCTTGCACATGTCGATGCAGCCCTGCACGCCACCGCATTGCGAATGGCCCAGAACGATCAGATGCGCGACCTTCAGCACCGTCACCGCATATTCGACCGTGGCAGAGGTGCCATGGTGGTCGCCGTCCGGCGCATAGGGCGGCACCAGATTGGCGATATTTCGATGGATGAAGAATTCGCCCTGATCGGCACCAAAGATCGAGGTCACGTGCACCCGGCTGTCACAACAGGAGATCACCATGGCGCGCGGGCGCTGGCCTTCTTTGGCAAGGCGGCGATACCAGCCTTGGTTTTCCGTGTAAGAGGTTGCTTTCCAACCATGATAGCGGGTCACCAGATAGTTTGGCAGCGGCTTAGCGTAGTCCATTTGCATACACCTCGGTTTGTCGACTGACAGGGTTGATAGCCGCAATTCACACCAAATTCGAGAGATATACGCATCTCTTGGAAACCTTTTGACAACCTGTGCGGCGCAGATTGGGCCCATGCCGTGGGGGCATACCGAATACGGGGTGAATTGTGGTGGCTAACATTCTAACAGTCAATCATAGGGAAAACGTCCACTTGGACCCGCAAAAGCTGACCGATCTATACTCGCAGCTTGGCGAGACCAGTGCCGAGGACGTTGTGTGTCGTGCAATCGAGGAACTTGCCGTGCGCTTAACGCATTGCGAGCGATTGTGGCGACAGAACGATGTCGAAAACCTGCGCAAGAGCGCGCGATCCCTGATCGCGATCTCGGAACAGATCGGCATGATCGCCATGGCCAGCATCGCACAGGATGTGACCAATGCAATCGATTCAGATGACGCTCCGGCGGTGGCGGCAACGCTGTTCCGCCTGATCCGCGTCGGCGAAAGCTCTCTGACAGCGGTCTGGGAACAGCACGACCTGACGGTCTGAAACGTCGCGCCAAGGGGCGCGCGTCATGGAATGGCTCAGTTGGGCTTGCGGCGGCGGCTGCGACAGATACTCTGACGGCAAACGGTCAATCGACCACGCGCCCTTCACAGAGGACCTGTCCATGCAGCCCCATTTTGCCGTGTCCACCGACGCAACCCTCCCCCTTCACATTGTCGAAGAGGCGACCCTCCGGGACCAGCTTGCGGCCCTGTCGCCTGCGGTTGCGACCTGGGCAACCGGCATGGGGTTTACCGGCGCCTGGGGGCAGGTTCTGGTGTTGCCCGGCGCGGACGGCGGCCTGGCCGGGGCGCTGCTTGGTGCCGGGTCCGCCGCTGCGCGCAGGCGCAACCGGTTCCTGCTGGCGGCGGGGGCGGCGAAACTGCCCGAGGCCAGCTTTGCCCTCGCCGCTGACCTGCCGGCGGATCTGTCCACCGAGGTCGAGTGTTTTGGCTGGCTGATGGCGCAATATGCCTTTGACCGTTACGCCACGGCCAAGGGCGCAAAAGCGCAGCTGGTCGCCCCCGAGGGGATCGACGTTGCCCGAGTGGAGGCGATGGCGGCCGGCGAATGCCTGACCCGCACCCTGATCAACACCCCGGCCGAGGACATGGGCCCGGCCGATTTGCAGGCTGCGGTCGAAGCCCTCGCCGCCCAACATGGCGCCGAGGTCTCCACCATCCTTGGCGACGATCTGCTGGCGCAGAACTTTCCGCTGATCCACACCGTGGGGCGCGCTTCGGACCGCGCGCCGCGCCTCATTGATATGCGGTGGGGCCACGAAGGCCCCCGGCTGACCCTGGTGGGCAAGGGCGTGTGTTTCGACACCGGCGGGCTGAACCTCAAACCCGGCGCCAGCATGGCCTTGATGAAAAAGGACATGGGCGGCTCTGCCAATGTGCTTGGTCTGGCGCATATGCTGATGGCAACTGGGCAGAACCTGCAATTGCGGGTGCTGATCCCGGCGGTGGAAAACGCCGTCTCCGGCCCGGCCTTCCGCCCCGGTGACATCCTGCCCTCGCGCAAGGGGCTGACGGTCGAGATCAACAACACCGATGCCGAGGGGCGGCTGGTGCTGGCCGACGCGCTGACCCTGGCGGCAGAGGAAACCCCCGACCTGCTGATCTCCATGGCGACGCTGACCGGCGCGGCGCGGGTGGCGGTGGGGGCGGATCTGGCCCCCTTCTTTACCGATCACGAGGCGGATGCGCTGACCCTGGCCGATAGCGCCCTGCGCGCCGGTGATCCGGTCTGGCGCCTGCCCTTCCACGACCCCTACGAGGCGATGATCGAACCCGGCATCGCCGATCTGGACAACGCGCCCGCCGGCGGGTTTGCCGGGGCGATCACCGCCGCCCTGTTCCTGCGCCGCTTTGCCGGGGCGGCGCGGTATATGCATTTCGACATTTTCGGCTGGAGCCAGAGCGCCCAACCCGGCCGCAGCAAGGGCGGTCTGGGCCAAGGCACACGGGCGCTGTTCGCCGCCCTGCCGGAACTGCTCGCCACCAGCGGAGCGGCAAAGTGACCCTGGCCCGCATCCATCGTCCCGTTGTCGATCTGTGTCGCGCCCCCGACGGCGCCCGCGATCGCCAGCTGCTGATGGGCGCCTCCGTCGAGGTGCTGGAACGCCGCACGGGATGGTGCCACCTGCGGTCCACGCGGGATGGCTACACCGGCTGGGTGGCGGCAGATGCCCTGTCGCCGCCGCTGGACATGACCCATTGGGTGCATGCCCCCGCCAGCCATGCCTACCGCGCGCCCGATTTCAAAGCGCCGGAACTCCTGTCGCTCAGCCTCGGCAGCCAGGTGGCGCTGCGCGCCCGCGACGGCCGGTTTGCCGAGACCGATCAAGGGTTTGTGCCCCTGGTGCATTTGTCGCCACGAACCGAATTGGCCAGCGATCCGGTCGGCGTCGCCGAGGCGCTGATCGGCACGCCCTATCTGTGGGGCGGCAACAGCCGGTTCGGCATTGATTGCTCCGGTCTGGTGCAGCTGGCCTGCCACGCCTGCGGGATCGACTGTCCCGGCGACAGCGGCCCGCAAGAGGCTGATCTCGGCCATCGCCTGCCCGCCGGCACCGCCTATGAGCGCGGCGATCTGCTGTTCTGGAAGGGGCATGTGGCCTGGGTCCGCGACCCGCTGACCCTGCTGCACGCAAATGTGCACAGCATGTCGGTGGCGCTGGAACCGCTTGCCGCCGCGATCATCCGCATCGAAACACAAGGCGACGGGCCGGTCACCGCGCACAAACGGCTGGGGTAACGGCTGGCGTGAGGCCGGTCACTCGACCGCGCGGATCAGTTTACGTTCCAGCACCCGCAGCACCACGGCCAGGTCGTTGCCGCGTTTGAGGATCTGGCCATCCATCGCGACCACCGCGTATTGGCCCTGCCGGTTGCGCAGCTTGGGGCGTTTTTCGATCCGGTACAGCGGGTTTTCCGCCGTGCGGCGAAAGACCGAGAACACCGCCAGATCGCGCAGCGTCGAAATCCCGTAGTCGCGCCATTCACCCGCTGCGACCATACGGCCATACAGCGACAGAATGACAGACAGTTCACGCCGGTGAAAGGCGACCTGCTCGGGCAGGGACGATGTCGGGAAGGACCCTGTGGATTGATAACTCATGAGTTCAAGCTCGGACCATTCGGCCGCAAAATCAAGCGTCTTCGCGCGGTGGCGTGACGTTTATCCGCTCCAGCCGGGCGCCCAGCCCAAGAATGTCGTGAAACGCGCGCAGACCGGGCTGGGTGACAACCAGCCCCCGGCCCCGCGACGGGCGGCGCAGCCAATCCGCCGCCAGCGCCTGTGTCAGGATCTGCGTCCCCAACGGCCCGGCCAGATGCAACCGCCGTTCGGTCCAATCAAGACAGGGACGGACAAAGGGTTTGCGACTGGTGGCCGTTGGCAGCGCCACTCCGAGCCGCGCCCAGACCGGCCCTGCAACCGCGACAAAACCGCCATTGTCCTGACGCAGATGCCCGCGCGCCAAAAGCGCCTCTGTCATCGCAACCGCCAGCGGACCGGCGAGATGGTCATAGCAACTGCGCACCTGCGCCAGGTCCTTGGCCTTGTGCCGTTGCGCCCGGTACAGGCTGTCGGTGGGGGCGATGCCGGCCAGCTGTTCCAGCACCTGCGCCACCTCGGGTCCGGCCAGACGGTGAAAGACGCAGCGTCCGCGTTTTTCGGCAACCACCAGACCGGCGTCCTGCAACAGGCGCAGATGCGCGGTAGCGGTCTGGGCGGTGATCCCCGCCGCCCCGGCCAGTTCCTTGTTGGTGAAGGACCGTCCCTCCATCAACTCGCACAGCATCCGCGTGCGGCTTGCGTCGCTCAGGGCCTGTCCGATGATGTCAAAACGCGGTGTTGCCATGCGAGGAGCCTAGGCCCTGCCGGCCTCTTTGCCCAGCATCAACACTTCGCTCCGCACCGCAGTGTTGCCACTGTCACCGGGCGGGCAGGCCCGGCCAGATCACCGGCGCATCGGCAAAATGTCCCGGATTTAACGCAGAAATAACCTTGGTGCGAAAGACTCCGCCCAATTGCTCCCGCGTGCTGCCCGACAGAGGACCGACCCTTGCCCAACCATAGCCCTTGTCCTGACCGTTCTGGCCGTTCTGGCCGACCGCTGCGCCGTCGCCTGACCGCATGGATGCCCATCGGGCTTGTGGTGGCGATGCTGGTCGGGGCGCAGGCCACCTCTGGCGCGGCCCCGATCGAGGACAAGCATGTCCGCGCCCGCATCGCCTTGATGAACAGCCAGAAATACGCGCTGGAAGGGCTGATCGCCCTCAGCTCTGGCCGGGTTCCCTATGACAGCCGCGCCGCCCGCAACCTGCGAAAGCAGTTGCTGGCCACCACCAAGGATATTGACCGGCGGTTTCGAAAGCAGCGCGACGATCCGAATTCCCATGCAAAACCAGAGGTCTGGATCTACTGGGACGATTTCAAGGCGCGCGCCAAACGGGCAGAGGCCGCGACCAAGGCGGTAAAGACCTGGTCGCTGGAGGATCTGCGCGGCAGCCTGCCGAACCTGATCCGGGCCTGTCACAGCTGCCATCAAAGCTTTCGCGAACATGTGAACGAATTCACCACGCATTAGGCTCGGACCGGCGTAAAGACCGGCCTCCGGCGCAGCTCGCCCCCTGTTCAGACCCCGTAGCGGGCCAGGAACATCTCCACCGTTGCCGTGACCACACGCTCCACATCCGCGTCGCTGACGCTGTCGCGGATGTGGAAGATCATATGCGGGAACAGATCGGCCCGGCACAGCGCCATCCATTGTTCCGCCGCCATGTCGAGATCCTCGATCCGCAGTTCCCCCCGCGCCACCGCTGCCGCGAAATAGGCCTTGAGCTTGTCGCGCTCCACCTGCGGCCCGCTGGCAAAGAACTGTTGGCCAAGGTCGGGAAACCGGTCCGTTTCCGCCACGCAGATGCGAAAGATCTTGCGCCCGAAATCCGACAGGATCACCGACAGCATATGCCGCGCCACCTGGGTCAGCACCACCCTTGGGCTGGCATCCTCGGGGAAATCCGGGTGACGGCAGGCATGGCGGGCGCATTCGCTGCGCGCGACCTCCATGAACAACAACCGCTTGTCCGGGAAATAGCTGTAGAGCGTGGCCTTGGAGACCTCGGCCACCCGCGCGATGTCATCGACGCTGGCCCCTTCGAAGCCATCCGCCATAAACACCTTGCGCGCGCCTTCCAGCACCTGATCGAATTTTCGCCCCGTGCGCACAATGGCTGCACTCTGGTTCATTGCCTGTCCATCCTTGTTGCGACGCGACCGGGCCGTCCCTTGCCCGTTAAAGATGCCGCGTCCGACCTCCTGTCACTTGCAAACGCCCGTCCCATGACCGCGCGGGCGGCCAGGACGCTTGCAATCCTTCAGCCATAGCGCAGTTGCGCAGAGCAGGAAAGCAACTGTGCGCCCTGGCCCCGGAGGAGCGCGAATAGGGCTTTTGCTTTGGCGCGGATCGCGGTACCAATCGCCGCGATGGCCGAGATTTTTTTCCGCACCCTTCCTTTCTTTGCAATCATCGGCCTTGGCTACTGGGCCGGGCGCACGCGGTTTTTTACCGACGAAGCCACCGCCTATCTGACCAAATTCGTCTTTTTCTTTCCGCTGTCAGCGATGATTTTCCGCTTTGCCGCGAACCTGTCGTTCAGCGAGATCTTCGACCTCGATCTGATCGTCGGCTATCTCGCCGGGACCTTGGTGGTCTATCTGGTTGCCACATTGGTCGCGATGCTGCGCAAACAGGACCTGTCGACGGCGGCGGTCGAGGCACAATGCGCCGCCATCGGCAATGTCGGCTTTCTCGGCATTCCGATGATGGTGATCCTGTTTGGCGAGGCCGCCGTGGGGCCGATGATGATGGTTCTGGCGGTTGATCTGGTGGTGTTTTCCTCGCTGATCGTGATGCTGATCAACGCCCATCGCGGCGCCGGGATGAGCCTGGCGACGCTGCGGCTGGTGGGGCTTGGCCTGCTGAAGAATCCGATGATCCTGTCGATTGTCGCCGGTCTGGCCTGGTCGGCCGGACAGATCCCGATCCCGACGCCGATGAATGACTTTCTGGCCATTCTGGGCGGCGCGGCCACCCCCGGTGCGCTGTTCGCCATCGGCGCCTCGCTGGCCTCGAAATCCGCCGAACGGGTCGAGGTCGCCGCCTGGCTGTCCTTTGCCAAGCTGGTGCTGCATCCGGCCGGGGTGGCCATCGGGGTGCTGTGGCTGATGCCGGTGACGCCGTTTTCCGCCGCGGTTGCGATTTCCGCCGCTTCGCTGCCGGTGGCCGGCAATGTCTATATGCTGGCGCAGCACTATGGCGTGGCACCGCAACGGGCCTCGGCGGCGATCCTGATTTCCACGGTGATTTCCATCGTGACGGTGCCGCTGGTGATCGCCTGGGCCAATACGCTGCTCTGACAGCAAAGGCGCGCATGGGCGGGCCTTGCGCCCACAATCAGACCCGGCTGTGCGCCTTCGGAAACGCAATCTTCAAGCATTTGCAACCTTCTGGCGCAAAAAGGGAAGAAGCCACCGCACCAACACTGGATTAATCGGCCCCGCCCGGTTAGCGATGGGCCAACACCGATCTTCAGGAGGTCTTCGATGGAAACCCAATCCGAAAACCGGGCCTTTGGCGGCACTCAGGGCGTATATCGCCACGCCAGCTCCACCACCCATTGCGAGATGACCTTTGGTCTGTTCCTGCCGGAAGAGGCCAAGGACGGTCCGGTGCCCCTGCTGTGGTATCTGTCCGGTCTGACCTGCACCCATGAGAACGCGATGACCAAGGCCGGCGCGCAGGCCTGGTGCGCCGAGCAGGGCATCGCCATCGTCTTTCCCGACACCAGCCCGCGCGGCGACGGTGTTGCCAATGACGACGCCTATGATCTGGGTCAGGGCGCCGGCTTTTACGTGAATGCCACGCAGGATCCCTGGGCCAAGCATTTCCAGATGTGGGATTATATCGCCGAGGAGCTGCCGGCGCTGCTGGCGGAGACCTTCAACCTCGATATGTCCCGCCAGGCGATCACCGGTCATTCCATGGGCGGTCACGGCGCGCTGACGCTGGCGATGCGCCTGCCGGGCCGGTTCCGCTCTGTGTCCGCCTTTGCCCCGATCTGCAACCCCACCGCCAGCGACTGGGGGCGCAAACAGCTGGGTGCCTATCTGGGCGACGATACGGCCGCCTGGACCGCCCATGATGCAACCCTGCTGATGCGGGAGGTCGGTTTTGACGGCCCGGTGCTGACCGACACCGGCACCGCCGATCAGTTCTATGAGCTGCTGAAGCCCGAGGCGCTGGCCGCCGCCGTCTCTGACCGCCGTCAGGAGGCGACGCTGCGGCTGCAAAAGGGCTATGATCACAGCTATTTCTTCGTCTCCACCTTCATGGAAGAGCACGTCGCCTTCCATGCGGAAGCCCTCTATCGGGAGTAAAACCATGACCGAGACCACGCCCAAATACGACTATGATCTGATCGTCATCGGCTCCGGCCCATCGGGTCGCACCGCCGCCATTCAGGCGGCCAAGCTGAAACGCCGCGTGCTGGTGATCGACCGCAAGGACCGGCTGGGCGGGGTCTCGGTTCACACCGGCACGGTGCCGTCAAAAACCCTGCGTGAAACGGTGCTGAACCTCACCGGCTGGCGCGAGCGCAGTTTCTATGGCCGCGCCTATCGGGTGAAGGACCAGATCAAGGCCGATGACCTGAAGGCGCGGCTGGATATTACCTTGGGCCATGAGGTCGACGTGCTGGAACACCAGTTCAACCGCAACCACGTCGAGACCCTGATGGGGCTGGCCCATTTCATCGGCCCGAACGAGGTCGAGGTGGACATCGAGGCGGGCGATACCACCCGCGTCACCGGCGAGAAGTTTCTGATTGCCACCGGCACCCGCACCTATCGGCCCGAGTATGTGCCCTTTAACGGCACCACCATCGTCGATGGCGACGAATTCCTGGAAATGGCGGAAATCCCGCGCTCGCTGATCGTGGTGGGCGCCGGGGTGATCGGGGTGGAATATGCCACCATGTTCTCGGCGCTGGACGTGCGGGTGACCTTGATCGAACCGCGCGAGACTTTCCTTGATTTCATCGACCGGACCCTGATCCAGGAATTCACCCATCAGATCCGCGAGAATGGCGTCGACCTGCGGCTGGGCTCCGCGATCGAGACCATCGCGGATGAGGGCGACCATATCGAGGTGACGCTGGAAAACGGCCGCCACGTGCGCGGCGACATGCTGCTGTTCGCCGCCGGGCGCATGGGCAACACCGAGAAGCTGAACCTCAAGGCCGTCGGGCTGGAAACCGACCATCGCGGCCGCCTGGAGGTGGAGCGCAAGACCTATCAGACATCGGTGCCGCATATCTATGCCACCGGCGATGTGATCGGCCACCCCTCGCTGGCCTCCACCTCGTTGCAGCAGGGCCGCGTCGCGGCCTGTCATGCGATGGATGTCCCCACCGTCCCCGAGAGCCCCTGGTTCCCCTATGGCATCTATTCAGTGCCGGAAATGTCCACCTGCGGCATGTCCGAAGAAGAGCTGAAAGAGCGCGGCGTGCCCTATGAGACCGGCATTGCCCGGTTCCGCGAAACCTCGCGCGGGCATATCATGGGGCTGGAGCATGGCATGCTCAAGATGCTGTTTTCGCTGAAAACCCGCCGGGTGCTCGGTGTGCAGATCGTGGGCGAGGGCGCGACGGAGCTGATCCATATCGCCCAGGCGGTGCTGAACCTCAAGGGCACAGTGGATTACTTCGTGCAGAACACGTTCAACTATCCCACCCTTGCCGAGGCCTATAAGATCGCCGGCCTTGATGCCTTCAACCGGATGCCGATCCCGGAGGAATACAAGGACAAGAAACCCGCCAAGGCGAAGAAGACCCCGGCAAAGAAACCACAGGGCAAGGCCGACACGTGAGCGCGCTCTACATTGATGCGGACGCCTGCCCGGTCAAGGCCGAGGCAGAGCGGGTGGCCAGTCGGCATGGGCTGCGGATGTTCGTGGTGTCCAACGGCGGCTTGCGTCCCTCGCAGAACCCTTTGGTGGAAAACGTCATCGTCGATGCCGGCGCCGATGTGGCCGATATGTGGATCGCCGAACGTTGCGGCCCGGGCGATATCGTCGTCACCGGCGACATCCCTCTGGCGGCGAAATGCATCGCGGCGGGGGCGCGGGTGTTGCGCCACAATGGCGACCGCTTCACCGAGGCCAATATCGGCCAGCAACTGGCGATGCGCGACCTGATGGCCGACCTGCGGGCGGCCAACCCCCTCGGCATGGCCGGCGGCGGCAAAGGCTTCACCAAGACCGATCGCTCGCGGTTTCTCGACTCGCTGGAACGCGAGATCCGCGCGGCCAAGAGCTGAGGCTGCCGCGACCTGCGGCCACGTCTGCCGCCTGATCCGTCACGCGCATGAACGCGCGCCGCCCAGACGGCGCGGGGCGGGGACAGGAACAGAACGATGGGGCCTGCGGCATGCGCAAGCCTGATGTGGGTGTCTCGGCAGCAACGGATCCGGTCTGTTTGTCGATCTCTGGCGTTGCGGCCGGTGGGTCGGGTCGGTCCTTGGGATAAGGATGGCGGCGCCGCCACAGGGGCGGAGGTGGCCGGGAGTATCCTCCCGCGTGCTCAACGTTATCTCTGCACTGCCCCCGATGGTCAGGGAGCCGGGTCCTGGTGTGCCGGGCGTGTCAGACCCGGCGAATGATCGCGATCCTCCACAGGCTACGCGCAGCGGCTGAGGATTTTGCAACCAGGGCGCGCGCCGCTCCGGCAACACCCTGCGGGGCGGGGGCGCGGGCCCGAAGGGCGCGCGGCGCCATGCCCAACCGGAGGGTCTGTGCCTCTGGCGCAGGGCAAACGGGCGGGAGCCCCACCCAATGGATTTCGGCCGATCTGGCTCCCCGCATTCAATCCGCGCCGGTGGCCGCAGGCACCACCGCAAAAGTCGCCTGTCCCTGCGGACTGGCGCGAGGCGTCACTTGGTACATCCCGTGGAATTGTACCTCTGTCTCATTCTCGTTGCCCTTCCCGTCACCATGCGCGACAACCGCGATGGAGGCCATATTGATGCGCGCAAACCCGATCCATTCCAATGTCTTGGGCATCCTTGCCGCCTGCGGCGCGGCAGCGGCGTTTTCTGTCATTGATGTGACGTTCAAATTCCTGTCCGCCGCCTATCCGCTTTATCAGGTGGTTTTCTTTCGCTCGGTGGTGGCGCTGGCTCTGTTGCTGGCGATCATCATCCCGCTGGAGGGCGGCTATCACATCCTGCGGACCCGGAACGTCAAACTGCACCTGATGCGGGTCACCGCCGTGACCTTTGCCAATATCTGCTTTTTCAGTGGCCTCGCGGTGCTGCCTCTGGCCGAGGCGGTCGCCATTGGCTTTGCCACGCCGCTGATCGTCACGACACTCTCTGTCCTGTTCCTCGGGGAGAAGGTCGGGGTCTGGCGCTGGGGCGCGGTTTTTGTCGGGTTCGCCGGCATTCTGGTGATCGTGCAGCCGGGGGCTGATACCTTTCAACCCTATGCGCTGTTGCCCTTTTTCGGTGCCTGTGGCTATGCCACCCTGCATGTGTTGACCCGGCGCGCGGGGGGATCGGACAAGGCATCGACCCTGTCGTTCTACCCGACCTTGGGCTTTCTAGTGATCAGCGCCATGGCTGGCCTTGCTTTCGGCCATGGCAAGTGGGTCACCGGCACGCCGATTGCGGACCTGGTGCTGCGGGCCTGGGCCTGGCCGGTAGGGATCGAATGGGGGCTGTTTGCCATTGCCGGCGTCTCGGGCGCGGTCGGCGGCTACCTGGTCGGTCAGGCCTACCGCCAATGCGAGGCCGGGCTGGTCGCGCCGTTTGAATATATTGCCATGCCACTGGCCGTGTTCTGGGGCGTGCTGGTCTTTGCCGAATGGCCGGACCGCTCGGTCTGGCTCGGCTCAGCCTTGATTATCGGCGCCGGGCTTGTTTCAGTCTGGCGTGAGACCCGCACACCGGGGCCGCCAACGCGCCCCCGCCCCAGATCCTCCGGCTAGAAAGGCCCTGCCCCATGCCCATCACCGCCGTCGTCTTTGATATCGGTCGCGTTCTTATCGAATGGGAGCCGGAGCGCTTCTATGACAGCCTGATCGGCGAGACCCGCCGCAAGGCCCTGTTCGAGGAGGTCGACCTGCATGGCACCAACCTCAACGTCGATCGCGGCGACCCGTTTCGCGACAGCATCTATGCGCTGGCAGACAAACACCCGGACTGGGCCGGGGAAATCCGCCATTGGCACGACAGCTGGATCAAGATGGCCAGCCCGGAGATCCCCCATTCGGTCCGTTTGTTGCGGGCGTTGCGCACCAAGGGGATCCCGGTCTACGCGCTGAGCAATTTTGGCGCCGAGACGTTTGTGATCGCCCAGACCGTCTATCCGTTCCTGCGCGAATTCGACCAGGCCTTTGTCTCGGCCCATCTGCGGGCGATCAAACCGGATGCGGAGATCTATGCAGAGCTGGAGGCCGGCACCGGCCGCCGCCCCGAAGAGCTGCTGTTCACCGATGACCGACCCGAAAACATCACCGCTGCCGCCATCCGGGGCTGGCAAACCCATTTGTTCGATCAGCCAGAAACCTGGGCCGCGCGCCTTGTCGCGGAGGGTTTGCTGACAGAAGAGGAAGCCCGATGACCCTGGTACAGATCGGTTTCGACGAAGGCGAAGCCCTGCTTGACTGGATCCCCCTGACCGATGCGCTGGCCGCAGGACATGACCTGCCCCGTGCCGAAGTGGATGATACCTTTCTCTATCGCGGCGAGGACACGTTGCTGTCCCGTTCGGCCTGGATCGACGGGCTGGGCATCGCGGTGAAAACAGCGATGATCTTTCCCGGCAACGCGGCGCGGGGCCTGCCCGGCGTAAACGGCGGTGTCAGCCTGTTTTCAGACCGCACCGGGGTGCTGGAGGCGCTGGTCGATTTCCATTTGGTGACCAAATGGAAGACCGCCGGCGACACGCTGCTGGGAGCGCGGCGTCTGGCCAATCCCGACAGCCGGGACATCCTGATCGTCGGCGCCGGCACGGTGGCGGGCACATTGATCGAGGCCTTCTCTGCCGCCTATCCAAAGGCGCAGATCCGGCTGTGGAACCGGACCGCGTCCAAGGCCGAGGCGCTGGCGGCGCAATATCCCGGCACCCGTGTCGCCCCGGATCTGGAAGCCGCCACCCGCCGCGCCGATATCGTGCTGACCTGCACCATGTCGACGGATCCGGTCATTCAGGGCGCCTGGCTGCGGCCCGGTCAGCACCTCAATATGATCGGGGCCTATCGGCCCGACATGCGAGAGGCCGACGACGCCGCATTGGCGCGCTGCCAGATCTATTGCGACAGCTTTGCCACCACGCTCGACCATATCGGAGAGTTCAAGATCCCGCTCGCCACCGGCGCGCTGCAGCGGGCGGATGTGCTGGCGGACTTCTATACGCTTGACCAGTTTCCAACGTTTGACCCCTCGGTCACCACCCTGTTCAAGAACGGCGGCGGCGCGCATCTGGATCTGATGACCAGCCGCCATATCCTTGACCTGTGGACCGGGGCGCAATGACCTGGCTGCTGATTGTCGCCTTCCTTCTGGTCGGCCTGTTGTCACTGCCATCGGTCAAGGAAAGCCTGCGCCGGCCGGTCACGGAATCGATGCGCCGCTTTGCGCCCGGCCAGTTTGCCGAGCTGTCCCAGGGGGTGACCCATTACCGCTGGATCGGCCCGGAGCGCGGGCCTGTTGCCGTCTGCGTGCACGGGATCACCACCCCGTCCGAAGGGTTTGCGCCGCTGGCCCAGGAGCTGGCCGGCATGGGATACCGGGTGCTGGTCTATGACTTGTTTGGCCGTGGCTATTCCGACTATGTTCCAGGGCCGCAGGGCAGCGCGTTTTTCCATCAACAGTTGCAGGATCTTCTGGCGCATGAAGGCGTGGTCGAGGATTTCCTGCTGATCGGCTATTCGGCTGGCGGCTGTATCGCCACCTCCTTTGCGGCGCAGAACCTCGCACGGGTGCGTCAGCTGATCCTTATCGCCACGGTGGGGTTGCATGCCCCCCGCACCCCGGTCGCCGCCTTTATGGAAAAGCGGCCCGGCCTGCGGGACCTGTACCTGCAATGGACCTATCCGATGGTGGCGCGGCGCTATCTCAACACGGAACTGACCGATGGGCTGACCCCGGACGCCGTGACCCGCGCGCAGCGGGCGCAAACACGGCGACGCGGGTTTTTCCCCTCCAACCTCGCCGCGATGCGGGGTCTCCTGCGCGAGGATCTGGATGCCGCGCATCGCAGCTTTAACCAGCAGGGCTTGCCGGTGCTGGCGCTGTGGGGCGGCGAAGACCGGATCATCCCGGCCCATGTGATCGGGCGGATGGCAGAACTGAACCGGTCCGCCAAACAGGATGTGATCGCCGGGGCCGGCCATGGTGTGGTCTACACCCACCCAAAAGAGATCGCGCAGCTGATCTATGAAAACCAGCGCCACGGTATCTATTGAGGCGCACGCCGCCGATCGTAAGCCCACGGGGGCCGGGCGGGGGCACGCACGAGGCAGCCGTGAGCCGCGCCAAGGCCGGATCAGGCGGGGGCCGCCGTGCCCAGGGGACGTTCGCGGATCGGCAGATGGACAATGGCGCTGAAGGCTCCGACGCCGACGCCGATCCACCACACCATGGTGTAATCGCCATAGATGTCATACATCCGCCCGCCCAGCCAAACACCGAGAAAGCCGCCGATCTGGTGACTGAGGAACACGATCCCATAGAGCGTGCCCATGTAGCGCAGCCCGTAGATATGGGCCACCAGGCCCGAGGTCAGCGGCACGGTCGCCAGCCACAGCGACCCCATCGCAACAGAGAACACGATCACCGTCAGCGGCGTGATCGGCAGCAGGATGAACGCGCCTGCAACGAGGGTCCGGGCCGTATAGATCCCCGCCAGCAGGTATTTCTTTGAGTAATATTTTCCTGCCCAGCCCGCCAGCAGGGTGCCTGCGACATTGGCCAGACCGATCAGTGAAATCGACACCGCCCCGAGCGCGGACGTGGTGGTGATACCGAGCCCGTGCAACACGCCACCCGGCATGATGGGGCCGCACATCTCAGTCACAAAGGCAGGAAAATGCGCGGTGACAAAGGCCAGCTGATAGCCGCAGCTGAAAAACCCGAGAAAGATCAGCGTATAGGACGGATCCCGAAAGGCTTTTTTCAGGATCGTGCCCATGCTTTCTTCCAATTCCGCCTTGGTGGCGGAAACCGGCGCGCGCATCAGCGGCAGTGACAGGATCAGCGCCAGCACCACACCGGCAAAGACCAGAAAGACAGATTGCCAGGGCATCAGCCCCAGCAGGTATTCCGCAGTCGGCGCGCCGACGATCTGCCCGGCGGAGCCTGCGGCGGTCACGATCGCCAGCGACATGGAGCGGTTTTCGGTCGAACTGGCCCGCCCCACGACCGCCAGCACCACACCAAACCCGGTGCCCGCGACGCCGAACCCAACCAGCCATTCATAGCTCTGCATTTCAAACGGCGTCGTCGCGCCGGCACTGAGCACCAGACCAGTGGCATAGATCACCGCGCCGATGATGATCGCCTTGCGGTCCCCGATCTTTTCCGCCACCGCGCCAAAGATCGGCTGCCCGATCCCCCAGGCCAGGTTCTGGATCGCAATCGCCAGCGAAAATTCACTGCGCAGCCAGCCGAAATCCTCGGCAATCGGAATCTGAAACACGCCAAAGGACGCGCGAACGGCAAAGCTGACCATGATGATCAGGCAGCCCACCAAAAGAACTGGGGTGAAAAGAGAGGCCTGACGGTCCATGCGATTTCTCCGGGGATGCGGTTTGGCAGCAGTCTCGCCATTCCGGCCTTAACGTCAATTCAGGAGTTTTGTGTCCATACATTAGAAAAATTGAACAGTCCGGTTCGGTTCCATCCCTGCTGCGGCTTTCCTTTGCAAAATCATCCCGCTAAGGCATGGATCATGACACATATGAGCGTTCTTTATCAGGCCCGGGTCGATGCCGGGCAGATCCAGCCAGACCCCGCGCAAGAGGCGGTCCTGCCGGAATTCGACCGGATTGCCGAAGGGCTGCGGGCCGAGCCGGTGAAGCGCGGGCTGTTTCGCAAGGCTGTTCAGCCTGAGGTCAAGGGGTTGTATCTGTGGGGCGGCGTCGGGCGCGGCAAGTCGATGTTGATGGATCTGTTCGTCGAGAGTCTGGACGACATCCCCAGCCGTCGCGTGCACTTTCATGCCTTCATGCAGGAGATCCACGCCAAGATGCATCAGGCCCGCGAACAGGGCATCGAGGACGCCTTGGCCCCTGCTGCTGCAGAGGTGATCGCCTCGGTCCGGCTGCTGGCCTTTGACGAGATGCAGATCACCGATATCACCGATGCCATGATCGTCGGCCGCCTGTTCGAGGCGCTGTTCGCGGCCGGCGTGACGGTGATCACCACGTCAAACCGGGTGCCGGACGATCTTTATAAAAATGGCCTGAACCGGCAGCTGTTCCTGCCCTTTATCGACCTGATCAAGGACAAGATGCAGGTCCATGAAATGGTCAGCCCGCATGATTATCGTCAGAACCGGCTGACCGGGAGCCGGGTCTATTTCACCCCGCTGAACGCTGCGACCCGCGCCGAGATGGAAACGATCTGGCGCGATCTGACCGGTGGCGCGGCGGAACCGCTGGTGCTGACGGTCAAGGGTCGCAGGGTGATCCTGCCGGCCTATCGCAGCGGTGTGGCCCGGGCCAGTTTCTATGATCTTTGCGGCACGATGCTGGGGCCCGGCGACTATCTTGCCATCGCCGATGCGGTCAAGGTTCTGGTGCTGGAAGACATCCCCAGCCTCGGGCGCAGCAACTTCAACGAGGCCAAGCGGTTTGTCACCCTGGTCGATGCCCTCTACGAGGCGCGGGTGCGGCTGATCTGCTCTGCGGCGGCCGAACCGGAATACCTCTATCTGGAGGGCGATGGCGTCTTTGAATTTGAACGCACCGCCTCGCGCCTGCGGGAGATGCAGGACAAGACCTGGGCGCAGGACTGACCCGGCCGTGAGGCTCATATGAGCAAACTGACGTCTCATCTGAGCCTAAACCGGCGGCATTGACCGGCGGCGCCAGAGTGTCCTTGCCTACCCCACCGGTTCCCCTACAAAGGGGATGTTCGTATGAACAGGGGACGCTTGATGAACGCCACAGACCTGTCCGACCGCCAGCGCGATATCATCCGTCTCGTGGAGCAGACCGGGTTTGCCACGATCGACGATCTGGCCGACCGGTTTTCCGTCACCACCCAGACCATCCGCCGGGATGTCAACGATCTGCGGGATCGGGCGTTGTTGACGCGGGTTCATCGTGGCGTGCGCCCGGTCGATGGCGCGCGTCCCTATGCGTCGCGCGCGGTGGAGCAGACCGGTGAAAAGGCCGCCCTCGCCCGCGAGGTCATGCGGCTGATTGCGCCGGGGGCTTCGGTGTCGATCGGACTGGGCAGCACGCCCGCAGAGGTCGCGCGGCTACTGGCGGAGGCCGGGCCGCGCGATGTGATCACCAATAACCTCGTCGCTGCCAGCCACCTTTGGGACGCCGAGGACATTTCCCTGTCGATCTGCGGCGGATCGGTGCGGGACCGCAGCGTGTCGGGCAGCGCGGCGGCGGACTTCTTTGCCAGCTACCGGGTCGATGTGGCGGTGTTTGGTGTCGCCGGCGTGGACGACGACGGGGCATTGCTGGACTTTCGCGCCAGCGAGGTGCGGGCGCGCGCCGCCATGCACGCCCATGCCCGCCAAACGGTTCTGGTGCTGGATCAGGTCAAATTCCACCGCCGCGCCTCGGCCCGCGGAGGCTGGCTGTGGGATTTGTCGCATGTGGTCACCAATGCGCCACCGCCGCTGGATCTGGCCCAGAAACTGACAGCGCAATCGCTTGTTCTGGCGGGATAAACCCCTGGCGCAGGCTGGCGATCAGCCGTTTTCCCGCAACACCGCCCCAGCCAGATAGAGCGAGCCGCAGATCAGCACCCGGCAGTCGGGGTCGCGGGCCAGGATCGCGCGCAGTGCCTCGATGACGCTTGCCGCCATATAGGCCTCAAGCCCGACAGATTTGGCAGCGGCCTCCGTTTCTTCGGCGCTGAGCGTGGCCGCCTCGCCGGGGATCGACACAGCGGTGAGACTGCGTGCCACGCCCGCAAGCGGCCGCAGATAACCGGTCACGTCCTTGGTGTTGAGCATACCGCAGATCAGATGGGTCGGACGCGCCGGCAGCTCTGCCAGAACCGACGCCAGCGCCAGCCCCGCAGCGGCATTGTGACCGCCATCCAGCCACAACTCGCCCCGCCCCGCCGTGGCCTCGACCAGGGGGCCGGATTTGAGCCGTTGCATCCGCGCGGACCATTCGGCATCGGTCATCGCCGCTTCGCAGGCCGCTTCACCGGCATCAAGATGGCGCAGCACCGCCAGCGCGGCGCCGGCATTCTGCACCTGATGGGCGCCGATCAATGCCGGGCGCGGCAGATCCAGCAGCCCCCGGTCATCCTGATAGACCAGCCGGCCCCGTTCGGTGCTGACATGCCAGTCCTGACCATAGGCGATCAGCGGCGCGCCGAGACGCTGCGCGGTGGCCTCGATCACCTCCATCGCCTCGTCCGGTTGCGGGCCGACCACCACGGGCACACCGCGTTTGATGATGCCGGCCTTTTCGGCGGCGATCTTGGCCAGCGTGTTGCCAAGGTATTGTTCGTGGTCGATGGAAACCGGCGTGATGACCGAAACCGCTGGCGTCACCACATTGGTGGCATCCAACCGCCCGCCCAGGCCGACCTCAAGCAGGGTGAAATCCGCAGCCTGCCGTGAAAAGGCCAAAAGACCGGCAACGGTGGTGATTTCAAAATAGGTGATCGTGTCGCCATCGTTGGCGGCATAGCAGTCATCCAGCACCTGCGTCAGGTGGTCTTCGGTGATGAGCGTGCCGGCCAGCCGGATGCGTTCGTGAAACCGCGCGAGATGTGGCGAGGTATAGGCGTGCACCGATTTACCCGCGGCCTCCAGCCCGGCGCGGATCATCGCCTGGGTGGACCCTTTGCCATTGGTCCCGGCGATATGGATCACCGGCGGCAGCTTGTCCTGCGGGTTGTCCAGGGCGGCCAGCAAGCGCCAGACCCGATCCAGCGTCAGATCAATAATCTTGGGATGCAGCGCCATCATGCGGGCCAGGATGGCATCGGAAGTCGTGTTGGTCATGGCGTCGGCCTCAGGATCAAAAGGCAGGATCAAAAAAGCCCGCCTCGCGCCTGTGGGTTGGTCCCGGTGGCGGCAAGGCGGGCCTGCTTGCAATCGGATGTTGCGCCGTTATTCGGATTTTTCTTCCGGTTTTGCGGCACTCTTGGCGGTGTTTTCGTCTTTTTCGATCAACGCCGGTTCAGGTGTGGGCGCGGGCAGGTCGCCGTGCACCTGCGGCGGCAGGTTCAACAGCATCCGAATGATGGTGATCAGCTCTTCGCGCAGCTCGGTCCGGGGAATCACCCGGTCCAGCATGCCGTGATCCAGCAGGTATTCCGCGCGCTGGAACCCCTCGGGCAGCTTTTCGCGAATGGTCTGTTCGATCACCCGTGGCCCGGCAAAGCAGATCAGCGCGTTGGGTTCGGAGATATGCACATCGCCCAGCATCGCATAGGAGGCGGTGACCCCGCCGGTGGTCGGATGGGTCAGCACCACAATATAGGGCAGGCCGGCTTCTTTCAGCATCTGCACGGCCACGGTGGTGCGCGGCATCTGCATCAGGGACAGGATGCCCTCCTGCATGCGCGCCCCGCCGGCCGCCGCAAAGAGCACAAGCGGGCGGTGCAATTTGACCGCTTCCTGTGCGGCGGCAATGATCGCATTGCCGACATACATCCCCATGGACCCGCCCATGAAGGAGAAATCCTGCGCCGCCGCTACGATGGGCGTGCGGCCGATTTCGCCAACAGCGACCAGCATCGCCTCTTTTTCGCCGGTCTTTTTCTGCGCCGCGCGCATCCGTTCGGGATAGCGTTTCTGATCGCGGAATTTCAGCGGATCAACAACGGGTTCCGGGACCTTGACCTCGCCAAACACACCGCCATCGAACAGCGCCTCGAACCGGTCGCGCGGTGTGATATGCATGTGGTGGCCACAGCTGGTGCAGACGTTCTGATTGTCGCTCAACTCGCGGTGAAACAGCATGGTGCCGCATTCATCGCATTTTCTCCACAGGTTCTCGGGCACTTCGCGGCGCGAAAAGATCGAGTTGATCCTGGGGCGGACGTAGTTGGTGATCCAGTTCATCTATTGGCCTCTGCCTGGGTGGCGGTTTGACCCCCAGATAAGGCCAGTTGCCATCAATTGCAATCGGACCTTAGCCGGGCGGCGGCGCGGGTGGCGCATCCTGGGCGGCGGGCCCGTCTTCTGTCGGGGGCGTAACCATGGGGTGGTTTGCCCGCGCGGCCTGTAGCGCCACAGCCGCGCCGGACAGATGGCCCGAGACGGTTTTCAGCAGTTGCAGCGCCACCGAGATGTCGCTTTCGATCACCGTGCGGTACTCTTCCGCGCCGATGCGCAGGAACACGCAGTCCTCCACCGCAATCAGATCCAGGCTGCGCGGCTCGTCGACAATCACCGCAAGATCGCCAATCAGCCGACCGGGGCCGACAAGGTTCACCGGGCTGGCATCCTGCGGAAAGCGCAGCTCCGCCTGGCCGGACAGACAGAGATAGACCGCGTCGCCCGGCTCGCCCACGCGAAAGACCGCCGCCCCGGTCGGCACCCGCACCCAGGAGGCGGAGAAGGCCAGCAGGCGGCGCTGGCGGGCGTCCAGACCGGCAAACAGATCCACCGCGCTGATGGTGGCAAGCTTCTGGTCGAAATCGCCGCTGCTGTCGTCGGGTCGGGTCTGCGCCCGACGGGGGTAGGCCTCGGCCCCGTCGAGGCGGCCGTCCTTCAGCTCCAGGAACAGGTCATAGCGGCTGGGGTTCTCGAAATGGGATTCGATATGGATCATGGTGGTTTTGGGTAGCAGTTCCTGCAGGCGTGTGCGGGTTTTCAGGCGGCTTTCGGCATCATGGCTGGCCAGCACCTGTTCAAGGATCAGGATATCGGGCCGTTTGATCGCAGCGCGGGTAAAGGCCGCGCGTTCGCGAAACACCGGCGCCAGCAGCGCCCCACCAAGACCAGTGGGCAGGTCGTAGATCATCAGCGCCAGCCGAGCCTTCAGATCGTGGTCGGCCATCACATCGGCCACCACATCCTCTACCGCCTGTGCCTTGGCGCCGGCATGGGTGGCGATCCGGCCAAACAGAGCGTTTTCCAGCACCGTCAGCTTGCGCGCGTATTCGTCGGATCGCAGGCGGCGATAGACCCCGGCACACTCTGCCAGCAACAGATCCCCGCGCCGCGCCCGGAGCCGCAGGATCTGCGTCTTGTAGGCGCGCGGCAGGCCCGGTCCGAACTGCTCCTCCGGCAACAGGAAGGGCAGCGTACACAGCAACGCGCGATCCTCGCGGCTGAGGCTGTCGCAGGCCGCATGGCGGTCCGCCGCCTGAGTGATTTGCGCATAAAGCGTTTCGTCGAGGCCGAGCCTGCGGAACAGCGGATGGCTGGTGTCGCCCCGTCCAAAGGTCCGCTTCAACGTATCCAGAAGCGCCAGGCTGATGGCGCGGGTTTCCTCCTCGAGACGCTCTGCGCGCAGGACCCGCTGGAACGGGCCGTCGGGATCGGTGAACAGCTCCGTCGGCACCGGCGCGACCGCAAAGGCGAACATCATGTTCTCGGCCAGGGGCAGCGCTGGATTGTAGAGATCGGGCAGGAAGCGATAGACGACATCGCGCAGGCCCTGCTCTGCCAGCCGGGCCTCGATCTGGGGGCGCAGCGCCGTGATCTGCGATTCAAGCGCGCGATGGCGATCCTGCAGCCGGGCGTGCAGCGTGCGGTGGAACAGCTGACCATCGACGCCCATCGCCTCGACCAGCTGGAACCACCAGTCGCGCAGATCCTGTTCCGAACCAAGCCCGGCCAAATCCGGGTTCACCCAATCCGCATGCAGGGGATCGGCGCTGTTGCCCGCCCGTACCGCCTCGGCCCGTTGCAACAGCTGCACCTCGGGTTCGTTGGCGCGGGGGCGATTGCGCAACGGCATCAGGACGTTGTCCCCAAGCGAGCCGTCAAACAGATAGGGCGCGCTGAAGGCATAGCCGATCCGCGTCGCAATCACAGCCTGATGCAGGGTCTGCAGCGGGCGGCCTGCGATCACCACCTCGCCCCGCGCCGGCAAGACGTCACGGGTGAGCACCTGCGCCAGCGCCTGACGTTCGGCGGCGGAACTACTCTGGATTGCGACCTGCGCTCCCGCCGGGATGGTCAGGTTCAGACCGTCAAGGATCGGCTTGCCCTCGGCATCCTTCACCGTGACATCGCGCAGTTCAATGACGCCGCGCAGATGCGGCACCTCTGTCGGTTCGCCTTCGAACAAAGCGGCGTCGATCATGCCGGGGGGTGCGAATTTCTCGGCCATCACCTGCCAGCGCAAGGACATGTCCTGCACCTGGTTGTAATAGGTCAGCAGCTCGCGCCAGGGGCCGGAAAGGTCCTTGTAGGCGGCCAGCGCGGCGACCAGCGCCCCCACCGTGATCTCGCCCCGGATCGCCAGAATGCCGCCAACAGAGTAAAAGAAAAACGGCGTCAGATGACCGATCAGATTGTTGAGGAACTTCATGAAGAACTTTTTCATGAAGATGCGGCGGCGGATCTCGAACAGGCGGCCCAGACGGTTTGACACCTGCGCCAGCCGATAGCGCCAGCCGCCATTGGTGCGCAGATCGCTGAGGCCCGCCGCCGTTTCGCCGATTTCCGACGCCAGGGCGCGCACTTCGGCGATGCGATCCTTGTTCAACAGGTTGATCTGGCGTTGCAGCATCGGGATCAACCAGGCCTGCAGCGGGATCAGCGCCACCGAGGCCAGACCGAACCAGACGCTCTGCACGAAAAGAAACACCACGATGGTCAGCATCTGGCCGGCCTGGAATGCCGGCTGCGCCACCGCATCCCCCATCAACCCGCCCATGGGTTCGGATTCCGAGGTGATCATCGACACCATCTCGCCCTGGCTGGTGGTGCGGAAATAGCTGGTGGGAAAGCGCATCATGCGCGAAATCATCTGATACCGCAGACGCCGCAACAGACGTTCCGACAAGACCCCTTTGAGCGTATTGAGGCGCATCTTCATCAGGCCGCTGGCCAGCACCGCCGCCAGAAAACCAAAGCACAGCACCAGCAGGAAGTTTTCGGTCGTCAGCCGATGTCCCCAGACCTCAACCGTATCCGAAGGCGCGCCAATGGCATCGTTGACGATCCGCTTGGGCAATTCCAGCGTCGCATAGAGCAGCGGAAACGTGACGATGGTCAGCAGCAACAGACCAAGTTGCTGCCGTTTCGAGTAGCGCCAGATAAAGGAAAACAGACTCGGCTCCACGCCTTGTCCTTTCTGTGGGTCGGGTCCGCCATCGGATCGGGCGGGCTGGAAGTGGCGGATGCGGTCGCGACGGACGAAACTCTGGGATCACGCCATATCCAGGCAGCCGATTCGGCGGGCTCGTTCTGGCGAAGGGGCGTCAAGTAAGCGCCTCACCGGCCCAATTCAAGGCTTCAAGCGCGACTCCGCCTTAGGTCTTGTTCCGTTTCAAGGCTGTGTTTAAATCTTTTGTCTAGGAAAACACAGCCACCGGGTTACGCTGCGGGGCGCATGGCGGGATCGGACGAGGGCACAGTTTGGCACGAACGGGGTTGAGACAAACACGGCACCGCACCAGAGTTGGGGCGCTTGGGGCGCAACGGGCCCGAGGGCCGGTTCGCCGTTTTCTGACCCGGCTGGCGCTGGTGCTGCTGCCTGTCGTGCTGGTGTCGGGCTGCATGGAGGGCAACCGCCTGGCCTTTGCCCCTGCCGGTGAAATCCAATCGCGCCCCGGCATCGGGCGGGGCAAGGCGCTGACGGCGGTCTTTGGCGAAGGCACGCTGGTGCTGGCGGCCCCCAGCGGGTTCTGCTTTGACGCGCAGATGGAAGAACACACCACGACCGGCGGCTTTGCCATGCTGGCGCGCTGTGACCGGCTTAGCGCCTTTGGCGGTTTTCGCACCAGCGAGGGCGCGATGCTGACGGCCACGGTGGGCACGGTCGCGGAAAACACACCGACCCCCACGGCAGAGGCCCTGCGCTCTGCCTTTACGGCGTCGCGGACGGCGGCACGGGTGCTGGAAACCAGAGGCGACCGGGACATCCCGCTGGTCAAACTCTACCTGAGCGACCATTCGGCGCTGGGGGCCAGCGGCACCCACTGGCGCGGCGCGTTTGTGATCCGTGGGCATTTGGTCTCTGTTGCGCTTTATGCGCCCGAGGGCAGCAGCTATCTGGGCGAGAAGGGCGCGCGATTGATCCAGGAGTTCATGCGCGCAACCCGCAACGCCACCCAATTGGCCGAGGCCACAACCCCAGCCGACCCCGGAGACGCGGCCCCCGTCGAGACAACACGCCCCCGCGCGCGGGTCTGGCAGATTGGACGGGCCGGGCGGGTCGGGGCTGCGGCTGACGCCGCGACGTCTGCAGCAGCGGATGCGACCAGCGGCTGAGCATCGCCTGTTCATGACCGCAGAAACGTCTTTTGGCGCGACGCCTAATCCGTTAATATGTCGGGAAAATCCGCGCAGCACATGCACGGGGAACACGCGAGAACGCGACCCGCGGGGGCAGAATGGGCAAACGATTTGATCAACTGTTAGGCCGGGCGGCGCTGCGCCGGTGGCGCAGGCTGGCCCGCAGCGCGGCGACGACGCCCCTGTCGCGCTTGCGGCAACAGCGCAACGAGGCCCGCAAACTGCGCGGACATCTCGACCAGCTACTCCATGTCGCAGACAACCGACTGGCCCTGCCGCTTGTCGGATCGTCGTTTTTTCCACGCCCGCACGGCACCGACTGGTCCTGGCGTCCCGAGGTCTGGCGCGGCCCGCTGCCCGTGCTTGGCGTGTCCTCGGTGCCCAGCAAGACGCAATTGGGCAGCGAAGTGAAGATGTTCCACGACTGCAGAATTTCGGAACTGACCCTGCGCCAGCTGCGCAACACCCGCGAGGAGGACATGGCCCCCTTTGGTCTGCGGATGGATGTCTTCAAGTTTGACGGCTCTTTCCTGTCGCTGGTCATTGACCTGCCGGGCGAGTCGATGGCGGGGCTGACCCGGGAACATCTGATCCGGATGGACTGTATTGTCGAAACCGAAAAGCCGATCGAGATCTTCTCGCGCCTCAACATCAAGCACGGCCCCAATACCGAACAATGGGTGCGGGAACTGCCACCGGGCGAGAAAAACGTCACGGTAGAGTATGATCTGGCCTATTCACGCCTGAACGAGAAACGCATCGAAAACGCCTGGATCGACCTGATCTTTGAAGCGCCGGACATGAACCAGGTGGTGTTGCACGATATCACCTTTGCCCGGTATCTGCGCGCCAATATCTGACCGGAACCCGTTGGGAGACACATCATGAGCGCATTGACCCTGAACAAGATCCGGTTTCACGGCGGCGTCTGGGAGGGCGTGATCGACAGCGCCGACACCCCGGGCTCGCAGCCCGGCGTAACGGTGCGGCTGCTGGACCGAAAGATCGACGGGGTGACCCTGCGGGCGGCCGAGACGGCAGGCAGCTGGCATCTGTCGATCCCGGTCCCGGCAGAGGCGCTGGGCGACGGGGTGCAGTGCTTTGTCATCTATGATGAAGCGACGGGTACGAAACTGGGCGATTTCACTGTGATCTCCGGCGAGCCGCTGGCCGATGATCTGCGCGCCGAAATAGCGCTGTTGCGGGCCGAGCTGGACATGCTGAAACGGGCCTTTCGGCGCCACTGCCTGGAAACCGCCTGAAGCGCATCCTCAGGCCTTGGCGCGCTGCGCCGGTTCGGTCGCCGCAGCAGCAAGGCTGCGTTCGATTTCGATCAGCCGTTGTTTGCGCCAGAGCCCGCCGCCGTAGCCGGTCAACGACCCATCCGCGCCCAGAACCCGGTGGCAGGGGATCATCACGGCGATCTGGTTGGCCCCATTCGCCCGTGCCACCGCGCGGCTTGCGCCCGCCCGACCAAGATCCCGGGCCAATGCTCCGTAGCTGCGGGTCTGGCCGACCGGAATGTCGCGCAACGCGCGCCAGACCTCGGTTTCAAAGGCGGTGCCGTGATAGGCCAGAGGGGTCTCGAACCGGGCCGTTTGACCGGAGAAATACCGCGCCAGTTCCTCTGCCGCCTGATCGGTCACGGCGGGGCGTCCAAAGCCGAGACCCCCGGGCTGGCGTTTCTGCAGTTTCGCCACTTCGCGCGGCAAGGCCTTGCGGTCGGCGAATTCCAACAGATGCAGCCGGTGCTGACAGGCCACGGCCAACATCGCCCCCAGAGGCGTGTCGATCCAATCCACCAAAAGCTGTGCATCCTTGCGAAAGGCCCCCGGCGCGATCCCCACAAGCCGGGCAAAGGCCGCGCGAAAGGCGCTGGGACTGTCAAAGCCCGCGTCGATCTGCGCCGCGATCACCGGTTCGCCGGCGCCAAGCGCGGTGAACCCCTCGCGCAGGCGCCGCTGCCTGGCCATTTCCAGAAAGGTGATCCCGAACTGACGTTTGAAAGCGCGGCGCACGGTTGATGGATCATGGCCAAGCGCCACGATGTCGCCCTCGGCCCAACGATAGGCCGGGCGCTGATCCAAGGCAGCCAAAAGCGATTGCACCATCGGGTCATTCCCCGCAGCCGCGCTGAGTGGGTGGCACCGCTTGCAGGCCCGGAACCCGGCTTCGATACAGGCACCGGGCGTGTCGAAGAACTGGCAGTTCTCGTATTTGGGTTTTCGCGCCGGACAGGTCAGACGACAAAAAATCCCGGTCGAGGACACACCAACATAGGCGCGCCCGTCATAGGCTGCATCGCGCGCCAGAAGCGCCGCATAGAGGGTTTGGGAATCGGGCAGGTCAAACATCATCATGAGATCGTTTTACCCCCTGGCCAATGGCAATGCCGCCGAAATTCGGGCGTCTATTCGTCTTTTTGCGGCCCCCGAAACGCCGCGGCCAGGGGAGCAACGACAAAGGCCGCCCCGAAGTGCGGGACGGCCTTGATAGAACACATGATGCGGGGCTTAATCCTTGGGACCCAGCGCTGACAGGCCCTTGAGGATGTCGATGGCATAGGCCAGCTGGTAGTCCTCTTCGCGCAGTTCGGCCGCTTTTTCCGCCTTTTCGCGATCCGCCTCGATCTGGCGCACCTCGTCTTCGGACAGGCTGTCGTTATTGAGACGGCCGCGCAGGTCTGCCTCGGAGCGGGGATTAAAGACGCTGTTGGCCTCGTCGTCTTCCTCTGTCTCCGGGCGGCGGCGGGGCTGTTCGACGACGATGTCCGGGCTGACGCCCAGCGCCTGGATCGAGCGGCCCGACGGCGTGTAATACCGCGCCGTGGTCAGGCGCATCGCCCCATCGCCGCGCAGTGGCATGACCGTCTGAACCGACCCTTTGCCGAAGGATTTTGTCCCCACGACGATTGCCCGGCGATGATCCTGCAACGCGCCGGCAACAATTTCCGAGGCCGATGCAGACCCACCGTTGATCAGCACAACAATCGGCTTGCCCCCGACCAGATCCCCCGGCGAGGCGTTGAACCGCTCGCCATCCTCGGGGTTGCGGCCCCGGGTCGAGACGATTTCGCCACTTTCAAGGAAACTGTCGGCGACGCTGATCGCCTGGTTGAGCAAACCACCGGGGTTGTTGCGCAAATCCAGCACGATGCCGTTGACACTGTCCATACCACCAAGTTCCTCGGCCTGCTCTTTCAGGCTTTCTTCGAGGTTCGGCGTGGTCTGTTCATTGAAGGTCGTCACCCGCAGCACCACGGTGTCGCCTTCGGTACGGGCTCGCACGGCGGTCATGGTGATGGTGTCGCGAATGATAGAAATCTCGAAGGGTTCGTCCTCGCCCTCGCGCACCACGGTGATGATGATCTCGGAGCCGACAGGACCGCGCATCAGTTCGACCGCCTCGTCCAGCGACAGGCCAAGCAGGCTCTCGCCATCAACATGGGTGATGAAATCGCCGGCCTCGACACCGGCGTCATAGGCCGGGGTGTCGTCCATCGGCGAGACCACTTTGACAAAGCCGTCTTCCTGGGTGACCTCGATCCCCAGCCCGCCGAATTCGCCACGGGTCTGGACACGCATCTTGCTGGCGTCATCGGGGGACAAATAGCTGGAGTGCGGATCAAGCGACTGCAGCATGCCGCCGATGGCTGCTTCGATCAGCTCTGTCTCGTCCACATCTTCGACGTATTGCGCCCGGATGCGTTCAAAGATGTCACCAAACAGATCCAGCTGCTCGTATACGGAGGTCTCGTTGCTTTCCTGAGCCAGTAAAGGCGCCGCGACATAGGTCGTCGCCACTATGCCCGCAAGCGTCCCGCCCAGAGCCGCCATCGCAAATTTCTTCATCTCTTGCCTATCCACCTTGCCCGGTCCGGAACCACGTTTCTGGGTCCACGGGACTGTTTTCCATTCTAACCTCTATATAGAGCGTTTCTGACCGGCCAGTTCCACCCCCTTCACCGCTTAGTGACAAAATCGCGCCGCTCTGCGCCGCTTCGCCCCCCATCAGGCCGACCGGAGTGTCTGCGGGGATCACCTGTCCGGCCTCGCCAAAGACTTCGTCGAGACCAGACAAGATGAACAATGTATCCGGTTGCGGTTCCAGAATCACCACGCTGCCGAGGTCCAGCAGCGGGCCAAGATAGCGGATCGTCGCCGCGGTCGGGCTGGTCACCAACGCCCGCGGCCGGGTGGCAAGAAGGATCCCGGACCGCGCCACCCCTGCCGCATCGCGTTCGCCAAAGCCGCGCAGCAACAGGCCCTCGACCGGCAAGGGCACCTCGCCACGCAGGTTGGAAATATCGGCCGAGATGGAGGCCACCCCGGTCGCCTCGGCGATGAGGGCAAGCCCGTCTGCAAACCCGGTCAGCGTTTCGGTCGAAGAAATCAGATTGGCGGTCTGCGCCGGGTCATCCGTGAACCGTTTGGGCAGGTCCTGACGGTCGGCGATGGCGGTGGACAGGGCGGCGCGGGCTTCCTGCACGCCTTGCAGGCCTTCCTCCAGCTGCTGCGCGGCATTCTGTTGCAACAGCCGCAGGTCGCGCACCTCTTGCAGGTCATTGCGCAGGGCATTGGCGCGGGCCTGCAGACCCGGTGTCACCTCTGCCAGCATCATCGCCGAACGGGCGGCCCCAAGCGGACCGGAGGGATGCAGCATCAGCACCGGCGGCGTCGAGGTCTCGATCGTGGTGATGATACCCAGAAGCTCCGCCACCTCGCCTTCGCGCGCCTTGAGCTGGGTGGTGAGCTGCGTTTCCCGCCTGGCGACGCGCCGCAGACCTTCGCGCATGGCCTGAAGCCCATCCTCATAACCGCGCACGGTTTCGGTCAGGGCCTTGACCCGGTCACCGGCGCTTTGGGCGCGGATCAATTGCTCCGAGGCGGCTTCCAGGGCGACCGCAGCCTGAGTGGCCGCATCGGTGGGATCCTGGGCCCCGGCCCAAGTCGCGACGGACAGCGACAAAGCAAAGGCAAGGCAGGCGTAGCGCGCGCGCAATCGCGTCATACCAGCAGGCTCTCTCCGGTCATTTCATCGGGCTGATCCAGCCCCATCAGCGCCAGAAGGCTGGGGGCAAGGTCGGCCAGCCGCCCATCCCGCAGGCGCAGGCCCTCGGGACCGTTGACCAGCGCCACAGGCACCAGATTGGTGGTATGCGCGGTATGGGCGCCGCCGGTGGCCGGGTCCACCATCAGTTCGCAGTTGCCGTGGTCGGCGGTGACGATCATGACGCCGCCCGCCGCTTTCAACGCTGCGACCACCTCGCCCAGCCCCTGATCCACCGCTTCGCAGGCCTTGATCGCCGCGTCGAGATCCCCGGTGTGGCCGACCATGTCCGGGTTGGCATAGTTGGTCACGATCAGGTCATAGCCGGCGCCAATCGCCTCGACGAATTTCGCGGTGACCTCGGGGGCGGACATCTCGGGCTGCAAATCATAGGTCGCGACCTTGGGCGATTTTGGCATCGCGCGATCTTCGCCCTCCTCCGGGGTTTCCTTGCCACCGTTGAGGAAGAAGGTCACATGGGGATATTTCTCGGTCTCGGCCAGACGGAACTGCCGCTTGCCTTGTTTGGCGACCCATTCCCCCAGCGTGTTGACCAGCGCCGTCTTCGGGTAGGCCGTGGTCATATACTGGCTGTGGTCTGCCGAATATTCCACCATTCCCAGCAGTCCAGCGAGCGCAGGCCGGGTGCCGGTGTCGAATTCGGCAAAGCCAGGCTCGCCGATGGCGCGCAGGATCTCGCGGGCACGGTCGGCGCGGAAGTTCAGGCAGAAAACCCCGTCGCCGTCGCGGATGCCACCAAACCCGTCCACCACGGTGGCCTTGACGAATTCATCCAGCTCGTCGCGGTCATAGGCGTCCTCGATGGCGGATCTGGCGCTTTTCGCCGTGAACTGCCCCTCGCCCTGCACCATCGCCGTATAGGCCTGGCTGACCCGTTCCCAACGGTTGTCGCGGTCCATGGCAAAATAGCGCCCGGTGACAGTGGCGATCTGTGCCCCCTCGGCCATGCCGGCCTCCAGCTGGTCAAGATAGCCAAGCGCGGATTTCGGCGCCACGTCGCGGCCATCGGTGATCGCATGCAGCCAGACCGGCACGCCGGCATCGCGGATCGCCTTGATCGCGGCCAGGATATGGGTGACGTGCCCGTGCACACCGCCATCAGACACCAACCCCATCAGATGCGCGGCGCCACCGGTTTGCTTCAGCTTGGCAATAAACCCCTGCAGGGCGGCGTTGTCGTAGAAAGAGCCATCCTCGATCGCGAGGTCGATCTGACCCAGATCCATCGCCACCACCCGGCCGGCACCGATATTGGTATGTCCGACCTCGGAATTGCCCATCTGACCAGAGGGCAGGCCAACATCCGGCCCGTGGGTGATCAGCCGCGCCACCGGGCCCTGCGCCATGATGGCATCCAGCGTCGGGGTTTTTGCCAGGTAGGGCGCATTTGCCGGCCCCGGCTCGGCACTGCCCCAGCCATCAAGGATGCAAAGAACAACGGGTTTGGGTGCGGGCATGGTCGGTCTCCGGTCAGCGTTCACGATGTGCTGTTGGCGTTCTACAGGCTGCGGCACGGTTGGGGAACCGGGGATGCGCGGGCTTGGGCAGGGATTTGCCCCCTCGGCGCGGTTTTCGGCGAGGGCGGCGCTGCTCAGAGCGTTTTGGTCATCGCGTAGTTGTGGATCATCACGCCACGGCGCACGAAATCGCGCCGCCCCGCATCGGCAAAGCCCTGTCGCAGAAAGAACCGCCGCGCGGCCTCGCTGGCCTCGACATAAAGCACCGTGAGGCCAAGGGCGCGCGCCTCTGTTTGCAACCGGTCATAAAGGGCCGCGCCAATTCCCTGACCCGCCACATCCGGCGCGAGATAGAAACAGTCGATATGGCCGTCGGGTTCCAGCTCGATAAACCCCTGCGCCACATCCGCAGCATCGGTGGCCACCCAGATCCGGCGGCCATCGCGGGCCCGGTCCAGCACCCGTTCAACCGGGGCCGGCGCCGGGCTCCAGGCCGCACATTGGGCCGGGGAATAGTCGCGCCCGCCGATGTCATGAACCGCCGCGTGGAAGATGCGCGCCCAATCCGCGGCGTCACGGTCAGCAAAATCGCGGATCTGCATCGCCATGGCGCGCGCAGGCTCCGGTCAGCGGGATTTGGTGAGGGCGAGGAACACGTCTTCGAGGTCGGCCTCTTCGGTTTTGACATCCCGGATGGAGATCCCGGCCCCGCGCACCGCCTCAAGCACCGCTTCGGCTGGGGTTTCATTGCTGTGGTAGCGCAGCACCACGGCGCCATCACCGCGCAGTTCCGCCTCGATCCCGGCCCCTTGCGGCAGGGTCGTCACCGGATCGGCCGGCTGCACCACCATCGCGCGCGCATCCAGGCGGCCCAGCAGATTGGCGGTAGAATCGCGTGCGACCACCGCGCCTTCGTTGATGATAGCGATCTCGTCGCACATCTCCTGCGCCTCTTCGAGGTAGTGCGTGGTCAGGATGATCGTCATGCCCTCGGCGTTCAGCTTGCGGACGTTTTCCCACAGCATCTGGCGCAGCTCGATGTCGACGCCTGCGGTGGGTTCATCGAGCACCAGAATGGCCGGGCGATGCACCAGCGCCTTGCCCAGCAAGAGCCGCCGCCGCATGCCACCGGACAGGCTGCGGGCATAGGCTTCGGCCTTGTCCTCCAGCCCGATCAGTTTCAGGATGCCGTCGCTGTCCCGTTCGGATTTTGGCACACCATAAAGCCCGGCCTGCACTTCCAGCGCGCCCCGCGGCGTAAAGAACGGATCGAGATTCAGCTCTTGCGGCATCACCCCGATTGCGGCGCGGCTCTGGCGCGGATTGGCGTCCTGATCAAAGCCCCAGATGGTGACTTTGCCCGAGGATTTCAGCACCAGTCCGGCGAGGATATTGATCAGCGTCGATTTGCCGGCGCCATTCGGCCCCAACAGTCCAAAAACCGATCCGCGCGGCACGGTCAGGTCGATCCCCTTCAGCGCGTGTTTTTCTGGCTGGCCTTTGCGACCCTTGTAGGTTTTACGCAAAGCTTCAATACGGATTGCCTCGTCAGTCATCGCGGCTCTTGCCCCCGGTATTTCCATAGCTCATAAAGCCCCTAACGCATTAGCCAGAGGACTGCCAGCGATGAGCATTGAAGCGCCGGAAACCAAGATCGTAGACAGCTATCGTGTCGCCTGCGACGGGAGCGAAGGCGCGCTTGGGCATCCCCGCGTATATCTGCAGATCGCAGAGGACAGCGGATTTGTCGAATGCCCGTATTGCGACTGCAAGTTCATCCACAAGGATTTCGAAGGCAAAGTCGCCTGAGAGACCCCACTGGTCCGATGCGCCGCGCCCGCCTAGGATAAGGCCATGGCGGAGCTTTTGATTGTCTATCATTCACGCACCGGCGGCAGCCGGCAAATGGCCGAGGCCGCTCATGCGGGGGCTTTGGCCGAAGGATCTGCGCGCCTGATCCGCGCCGAGGAAGCCGGGCCAGAGGATCTGCTGGCGGCAGGGGGCTACCTGTTCTGTGCGCCGGAAAACCTGGCCACGCTGTCGGGTGCGATGAAGGACTTCTTTGATCGCTGTTATTATCCGGTGCTGGGCCGCCTTGAAGGGCGGCCTTACGCGCAAATGATCTGCGCCGGATCGGATGGCAGCGGGGCCGCCCGGCAATTGGCGCGCATCGCCACGGGCTGGCGACTGAAGGCAGTGCAGGAGCCGCTGATACTTTGCACCCATGCGCAGACGCCGGAGGCCATTTTGGCCGACAAGGTGATCCCAGAGGCGGAGTTGCAGAGCTGTCGCGCGTTGGGGCAAGCCATGGCGGCAGGCCTTGTGATGGGGATGTTCTAAACCTGTCTGACTGCCAGATGGGCCAATACCCTACCTGCAGGCCAGCACGACGCATGCGTGCAATACATCACAGTGCGGATCGGCGCTCTTTCAGGCCATCCAAAGCATCACATAGCTGATCAAAACGGCTCCCTGCCAATTGCAGCCGCTGAATGAGATCCCAACCGCCCCAGACCTGAAACGCCTCGGACGCATTAAATTCACCTCTCCCCCAGATCGTGCCGGGCTTCGCGCGATCATAGGAAAAACTTGCGTTGCCATAGCTGCCGTCTTCACAAATAAATTGAGCAGAACCGCTGGCATGTAACGTACTTAAAATCTCCCATTTTCCGCGGCACGCCACGCCATCCTGGGTCTTTCCCTCGATATTGCCCGACAACCATCCGAACGTCGTCCCATGGATGCTTCGCCCATTGTCGAAACAGGCCAAAAGCGGTGTGCAATGGTCGCTCTGACCCGGGTTCGAGGTGCAACCAGGCGAGAAAGCTGCCGCCTCGGAACTTGAGGCTTCGCGTTGGCAGGATGCAATCAAGAGACCGCTCAGGCCGAGCAGAGTGATTGCAGTGATGCGACGGATCGGAGATAAGGCGGATAAGAACATGTGGGAAACAATCGGTTGGGGTCAAACACCATGAGCACTAGCAATTTTGGCAAAGGCTGTCACCTCCACCTGATTGATGGCTCTGCCTTCATCTTTCGCGCCTACCACGCGTTGCCGCCGCTGACGCGCAAATCCGACGGGCTGCCCATCGGTGCGGTCGCGGGGTTTTGCAACATGCTGTTCAAACAGGTCGAGGACAACAAGGGCCCCGATGCGCCGACCCATGTGGCGGTGATCTTTGACCATTCGGGGAAATCCTTCCGCAACGACCTTTATGACCTCTACAAAGCCAACCGCCCGCCCGCGCCAGAGGATCTGGTGCCGCAGTTCCCGCTGACCCGCGAGGCCACGCGCGCCTTCAACATCGCCTGCAAGGAAATCGAAGGCTTCGAGGCCGACGACATCATCGCCACCCTGGCCTGTCAGGCGCGCGAGGCCGGGGGCCGGGTCACCATCATCTCGTCCGACAAGGACCTGATGCAACTGGTCGGCAACGGCGTCGAGATGCTCGACGCGATGAAGAACAAGCGCATCGACAGCGATGGAGTGCGTGAAAAATTCGGCGTCGGACCGGAGCGGGTGGTCGATGTGCAGGCGCTGGCCGGCGACTCGGTCGACAACGTGCCAGGCGCGCCCGGCATCGGCATCAAGACCGCCGCCCTGCTGATCAATGAATTCGGCAGCCTTGAGGACCTGTTGGACCGTGCCGAAGAGATCAAACAGCCCAAGCGTCGCCAGACCCTGGTGGAAAACCGTGCTCAGATCGAAATGTCCAAGACGCTGGTGCAGCTCGACTGCGAGATGGAGCTTGGCTTTGGCCTGGATGAGCTGGAAATTCGCGATCCGGACCCCGAAGTGCTGCTCGGGTTTCTCTCCAGCATGGAATTCCGCACGCTGACAAAACGGTTTGCCGACCAGCTGGGCCTGGAGGCCCCCACCATCCCCGAGACCACGCCGCAAGCCGCCGCCGCGCTGGAGACGCCGGAAGCCCCTCGTTTTGACACTGCCGAATACACCACCGTCCGCGATGCCGAGGGCCTGCAGAGCTGGATCGACCTCATTCGCGAACATGGCTATGTCGCGGTGGACACGGAAACCACCGGGCTGGATGAAATGGTTGCGGATCTGGTCGGGATCTCGCTCTGTGTGCTGCCGGGACAGGCGTGTTACATCCCGCTGACCCACAAGGCGGGCAGTTCCGACGACCTGTTCGGATCAGACGCGCTGGCCGAAGGGCAGATGGATCTGGAGACGGCGCTGGCGATGCTGAAACCGGTCCTGGAGGACAGCGCCATCCTCAAGATCGGGCAGAACATGAAATATGACGCCAAGATCTTTGTCCGCAATGGCATCGAGGTGGCCCCGATCGACGACACCATGCTGCTGTCCTATGCGCTGAATGGCGGGCTGCATGGGCACGGGATGGACACGCTGTCGGAACGCTATCTCGACCATCAGCCGATCCCGATCAAATCGCTGCTGGGCACCGGAAAATCAGCGATCACCTTTGACCGGGTGCCCATCGACGACGCCACCCCCTATGCCGCCGAGGACGCTGATATCACCCTGCGTCTATGGTCGCAGTTCAAACCACAGCTGCACCAGAAACAGGTGACCACCGTCTATGAGACGCTGGAACGTCCGCTGGTGCCCGTACTGGCCCAGATGGAGCGCCACGGGATCAAGGTTGACCGCGACACGCTGAGCCGCATGTCCAATGCGTTTTCACAGAAAATGGCCGGGCTGGAAGCAGAAATCCACGAGCTGGCCGGCGAAAGCTTTAACGTCGGCTCACCAAAGCAGCTGGGCGAGATCCTGTTCGACAAGATGTCCTTACCGGGCGGTAAGAAAGGCAAGACCGGTGCCTATGCCACCGGGGCGGATATCCTCGAAGATCTGGCGACCGAACACGTGTTGCCCGCCCGGGTGCTGGACTGGCGGCAGCTGTCCAAGCTGAAGTCGACCTATACGGATGCCTTGCAGGACCATATCAACCCAGAGACCGGCCGGGTTCATACTTCGTATTTGCAGACAGGGGCGAACACCGGGCGCATGGCCTCTTCCGATCCGAACCTGCAGAACATTCCTGTGCGCAGCGAGGAGGGGCGACGCATCCGCGAGGCCTTTGTCGCCGATGAGGGCAACGTGCTGCTGTCACTGGATTATTCCCAGATCGAGCTGCGCATCCTGGCCCATGTCGCGGATATTGACGCGCTGAAACAGGCCTTTGCCGATGGTCATGACATTCACGCCATGACCGCCTCCGAGATCTTTGACGTGCCGCTGGCGGAGATGACCTCTGACATTCGCCGCAAGGCAAAGGCGATCAACTTCGGGGTGATTTACGGCATTTCCGGCTTTGGTCTGGCGCGCAATCTGCGCATCCCGCGCGGCGAGGCGCAGGGGTTTATCGACCGCTACTTTGAACGGTTCCCCGGCATTCGGCAGTACATGGATGACACGGTCGCCTTTGCCAAGGAACACGGCTATGTGCAGACCCTGTTTGGCCGCAAGATCCACACGCCCGAAATTGCCGCCAAGGGACCGCGGGCCAGTTTTGCCAAACGCGCGGCGATCAATGCGCCCATTCAGGGCACCGCCGCCGATGTGATCCGCCGCGCCATGGTGCGTATGCCCGAGGCGATTGCCCACCTGCCCGCGCGGATGTTGCTACAGGTGCACGATGAATTGCTGTTCGAAGTGCCCGAGAGCCACGTGGAAGAGACCATCGAGACCGCCCGCCGGATCATGGAAGGCGCGGCAGACCCCGCCGTGCACATGACGGTGCCGCTGGTGGTCGAGGCAGGCCGCGGCGCCAACTGGGCCGAAGCGCACTAGGATCGCGCCGCTCAGCGGCCCAGAATGCAAGGCAGGGCGGTCGGCGACTGGCGCGGCCTGACAAAGCCGGTCTGGCCCGGCCAGCGTCAGGCTGGCTGAAGCGCCCGCATCCAGGTCAGGCTGTCCTCGGTTCGGGGCGTGCTGGGGGTGTATTCGGCGCTGACCCAGCCGTCATACCCGCTCTCATCAATCGCGGCGAAAAGCGCGTCGAAATCCAGCGGTCCACGCCCGGGTTCACAGCGCAAAGGCGCTGCTGCAAACTGCACATGAGACGCCCGGTGCCCGAAGTTCTGCCAGACCTTGAGCGCATCGCCATGGATCAGCTGGGCGTGATAGGCATCAAACTGCAGCGCGACATTGTGGCAGCCAACCTCGTCGAGAATATCCAGGGCAAGGTTGTAATCATCGAGGAAGTAGCCCGGAAAATCCCCGCTGTTGAGCGGCTCGATGGTGAATTTCTGATAGGGCGCGGCCTCGGCTGCGGTGCGCAAATTGCGCACAAAGGTGTCGCGCGCCTCGGCCCCCTTGGCTGGCCCTGCCATGATGTGAATGCGGCCCGCTTTCAGCACATCGGCATATCGCAAAACCCGCCGAATGTCGCGCTGGAACCGTTCCGACAGCGCCGGAACGGCCGCATAGCCCGGATCACCACCGGTGTAGTTCGGCGGCGGCGCATTGATCAGGATCAGCTCCAACCCATTGGCAAGCAAGGCCCTCTGAGTGTCTTTGGCAGCAAATTCGTAAGGGAACAGCACCTCGACCGCATCGAAACCAGCAGCCGCTGCTGCTGAAAACCGGTCGAGAAACGGAAGCTCTGCAAAGAGCATGGATAGATTGGCCGCGAACCTTGGCATTCTCAACTCCTGTTGCGCTTGCAGTTCCTGCGCATCCTTATCCTACCACAGTCTGACGACCGACGTGGCAGGGCTTTAGTTTAAGTTTGAACTGCACTTGCTCTCACACTGGTTGCTGATATGCCCCTGCCGGTTGCAGATGAAAATGGGCTTGTTTTGCGCAATTTTAACGGTCGAAACATTCACTGAACAGCTGCGCTGCAAGGCGGCACCATGGGAAAATTGTGGCGCAGGGTTGCGCCTCTGGCAAGGCCGTTGCCAAGATCAGGCAAGATCCAGCTGCTCGGCCGGAAGAATGCGGAAAAATTCACCATCGGACCACAGGCCGAACCAGCCTTGCCTGACCTCGCCGATCTCCACCAGCCGGTAAAAACTCTTGCGATCAATCAGGGCGTCGAGACCGGCCCGGACGTGAATATAGGGCGTCGGCTCACCCGTTTCCGGATCATGCTCCAGCCGGATCCGGTGGTCCGGCCCGGCGGTCATCTTGTCGCCGACCTGCGTGACAAAGGTCAGGCGCTGCGCCGCGCCTTCGCCCGTGACATCGAAATCGACCGCGACAAAAGGGGCGTCATCGACGGTGATTCCCACCTTTTCCGCTGGGGTCACCAGGAAAAAGCGGTCGTCTTCTGTCTTCAGGATCGACGAAAACAGTTTTACCAATTCAAAGCGCCCAATCGGTGTGCCAAGGTAATACCAGGTGCCATCACGGGCGATGCGCATATCCAGATCACCGCAAAAGGGCGGATTCCACAGATGCACCGGCGGCAATCCGCCTTTGGTCGCGGCCTTTGTACGCGTTGCAAGCGTCTCTGGGGTTGGGGTCACGGCTTTTTGTCCACTCATAACTTTTGCCATTCCATCTCTGCGCGATACACTCACACCATATAAGCCCAAGGGAAGGGAAGTCATGAGCGATCCACAAGACCTGTTGTCAGACATCGAAGCGCTGGAGACCAAGCTGCAGCAGGCCCGCCAATCGATCACCCGCCGCTTCATCGGTCAGGAGCGCGTTGTGGATCTGACCCTGGCGACCCTGCTCTGTGGCGGACATGGGCTGCTGATCGGCTTGCCCGGCCTTGGCAAGACACGGCTGGTCGATGCGCTGTCTACCGTGATGGGGCTGAAGGGCAACCGGGTGCAATTCACGCCGGACCTGATGCCGGCCGATATTCTCGGCTCCGAAGTGCTGGACAGTGCGCCGGACGGGACGCGGGCGTTCCGATTCGTGCAGGGGCCGATTTTCTGCCAGCTTCTGATGGCCGATGAAATCAACCGGGCCAGCCCCAGAACTCAATCCGCATTGCTGCAGGCGATGCAGGAAAAGACGGTGACTGTCGCGGGCGAAGACCGGGCCCTGGATGAACCATTCCACGTTCTGGCGACGCAGAACCCGATCGAACAGGAAGGCACCTATCCGCTGCCCGAGGCGCAGCTCGACCGGTTTTTGCTGCAGATTGACGTGGCCTATCCTGATCGCGACACTGAACGCGCGATCCTGCTGGCCACCACCGGCGTTGAAGAGGAAGAGGCGCATCAGGTCTTTACCACCGAGGACCTACTGGCGGCCCAGACCCTGCTGCGGCGGATGCCGGTCGGCGAGTCTGTGCTGGAGCTGATCCTGGACCTCGTGCGGGCCTTCCGCCCGGACGAGCCCGGCGTGTCAGAACGCGTCGCGCAGACTGTGGCCTGGGGGCCGGGCCCGCGGGCGGCGCAGGCGCTGATGCTGGCGGTGCGGGCGCGGGCATTGCTGGAGGGGCGTCTGGCCCCCAATGCAGAAGATGTGATCGAAATGGCGCGTCCGGTCCTGATCCACCGGATGCAGTTGAACTTTGCCGCCCGCGCGCGCGGGGAAAGCCTGGCTGACCTGATCGACGAAACCGCCGCGCGGATGATCCGGGCCGAGGCCGCCGCGTGAGTTTCAGCGCCACCTCGCGAAGCCAGGCCGCACGCGGTCCCGCAGGCCAGATGCGCACCCGCGCCGAAGAGGCGGCAAGCGTTCTGCCGCCCCTGCTCGTGCAGGCGCAGCAGCTCGCAGGGGCCGTATTGCTGGGGGACCACGGCCGCCGTCGGGCCGGGGTGGGCGATGATTTCTGGCAATACCGCCCGGTACAACAGGGCGACAGCCGCCGGATGATCGACCACCGCCGCTCGGCGCGGGGGGATCAGCAATTCGTGCGCGAGCGGGAATGGCAGATTGCCCAGACCGTGCATCTCTGGGTCGATCAGGGCGGCTCCATGCGCTTTGCCTCTGATGCGAACCTGCCGCGAAAGGTCGACCGCGCCCGCCTGCTGGCGCTGGCCTCTGCCGTGCTGATGGTGCGCGGCGGCGAACGGGTGGGGCTGACTGGCGGGCTGTTGCCGCCCCGACGTGGCAATATGCAGATCCTGCGGCTGGCAGAGCATTTCACCAAGGACGATACCGCCGCCTATGCGCCACCGGAACATCGTGCCCTGATCCCCCATGCGCGGGCGCTGTTCGTCTCGGATTTCCTCGGCCCCTTCGAAGAGCTGGAGCTTGCCCTGTCCAAAGCCGCAGATCGCGGGCTGCGCGGCGTGTTGTTGCAGGTTCTGGACCCAAGCGAAGAGAGCTTTCCCTTTGCGGGGCGGACCAAGTTCGAAAGCATGGGCGCAGATGTCAGCCATGAAACGCTCAAGGCCTCTGCCCTGCGCGACCGGTATCTGGACCGGCTGGCGGAACGGCGGGATGCGCTGGACCAATTGTGCCGCGCGGCAGGCTGGAGCTTTGGCGTCCATCATTGCGGCGACAGTGCCCAGGCGGGGCTATTGTGGCTTTATCACGCATTGGAGCGTCGCCCATGACCATGATCGCGGGGATAGGATTTGCCAGCCCCTGGCTGTTGCTCGGGCTTCTGGTGCTACCGATCCTGTGGCTTTTGTTGCGGGCTGTCCCGCCTGCGGCCAAGCGGCAACCCTTTCCCGCGGTGACACTACTGCTGGGGCTGCGCGACGACGAAAGCCTGTCGGACCGCACCCCCTGGTGGCTTTTGCTGCTGCGGATGCTGGCGGTGGCGGCGGCCATTGTCGGTCTGTCCGGGCCGGTTCTGAACCCGGCGCAGGATATCACCGGCAGCGGGCCGCTGCTGATCGTGATGGATTCAAGCTGGGCCGGCGCACCGCATTGGGACCAGAACCGCAGCCAGATCGAGGCCGAACTGGAAGAAGCAGGACGCGCCGGACGCCCGGTTGCGGTGCTGCGCCTGACCGCCCCGGAGCCGCTGCAATTCCTCGCCGCCGGGCAATGGAGCCGTCAATTGGCCGGGATGACGCCGCAGCCCTGGGTGGCAGGGCCGGACCAGCTGGCCACGGCACAAGAGATGATCACCGCGACGGAGTTGAATTTCGACACGCTCTGGCTGAGTGATGGCATCGAAATGGCGGGGCGCGCAGATCTGGTGAGCCGCCTTGCGGAACGCGGCGCAATCGAGGTCTACGAAAGCGCCGAACCCGCCATCGGGTTGCTGCCGGCCACTTACGAGGACGGAGCCATCGTCCTGCGCGCGCGCCGCAGCGCGACGGGCCTGGCCCAGGAGGCAACGGTCCAGGCCTTCGGCCTAGATCCGGGCGGCGCGGAGCGGGCCCTGACCTCTGCTACGCTGGCCTTCGACGCGGCCTCTGCTCAGGCCGAGGTGCAACTGTCCCTGCCGATGGAGCTCAGATCGCGGATCACCCGCTTTGAGATCCAAAACACCCGGTCGGCCGGCGCAGTCTCCCTGACCGACGACCGCCTGCGCCGCCGTGAAGTGGCGTTGATTTCCGCACAAAGCACCGACGAGGGCCTCGCGCTGCTGTCGCCGCTGCATTATCTGCGACAGGCGCTGGAACCAACCGCCGAGCTGCTGGAAGGGGCGCTGGCCGATCTGCTGCCCGCAAACCCGGATGTGGTTGTGCTGGCGGATGTCGCGCGTCTGGCCGCCGATCAAGAAACCGCTTTGACCGAATGGGTCGAACAGGGCGGGCTGCTGCTGCGCTTTGCCGGGGCGCGTCTGGCCGCAAGCGACACCGCCCGCGACACCGAAGAACCCTTGATGCCTGTCCGCCTGCGCATCGGCGGGCGCAGCATTGGCGGCGCGATGAGCTGGGGTGAGCCCAAATCGCTGGCCCCGTTTGCCGAGGGCACGCCGTTTTACGGCCTGCAGATCCCGCAGGATGTCACCGTCAGCTCGCAGGTGATGGCACAGCCCGACCCGGAACTGGCCAATCGTGTCATTGCCGAGCTGAGCGATGGCACGCCGCTGGTCACCCGCAAACCGTTGGGGCAGGGACAGGTCATCCTGTTCCACGTCACCGCCAATGCAGAATGGAGCACCCTGCCGCTCTCGGGCCTGTTCGTCGAGATGCTCGAACGGCTGGCGGTCTCTTCCGCCGCAAAACTGCCCGATGCGGAGGACCTCGAAGGCACCACCTGGCGCGCGACCGAAGTTCTCGACGGGTTCGGCCGCCTGAGGGATGCGGATACCTTGCCCGGTGTGAACGGCCCGGATCTGGTGGCGGCAGCAGCGGGGCCGGGCCTGCAGCCGGGGCTCTATACCAGTGGCAACCGTGCCTATGCCCGCAATGTGCTGCGCGACGGGGACACATTGCGCCCGGCGGTCTGGCCCGCCTCGGTGCCGGTTCTGACCTATCAGGGCGCCGAAGAACGCCCCCTGAGCGGTCTGTTGCTGGGGTTTGCCCTGGTGCTGATGGCGCTGGATATCGCCGCCGCGCTGCTTGTCTCTGGCCTCTGGTCGCCGCCGCGCACAGCGGTGCTGGCGCTGGCCCTTGGGTTCGGCCTGGCGATCGGCGCTGGTCCGCAGGAGAGCGCCGCACAATCGCCAACCGGACAGCCCAGCGCGACCGACCTAACCTCGGATCTGACGCTTGCCTATGTGCTGACCGGAAACGCCGAAGCCGACCGAATTTCCGAGGCCGGATTGCGCGGCCTTGGCAATGTGCTAAACCTGCGCACCTCGGTCGAACCTGCCGCCCCCTACGGCGTCGATCTCGAAGTCGACGAACTGGCGTTTTTTCCGTTTCTCTACTGGCCGATAACCGACCGGCAACCGATGCCCTCATCCGAGGCCTACGCCCGGCTCAATGCATATCTGCGCACCGGCGGCATGATCCTGTTTGACACCCGCGATGCCGATCTGTCGGTCGCCGGGGCCACCAGCGCCGCCGCACGCAGGCTGCAACAGATCGCGCTGCCGCTCGATATTCCACCGCTGGAACCGATGCCGGCCGATCATGTGCTGACCCGCGCCTTTTATCTGCTGCAGGATTTTCCGGGCCGGTTCCCACGGGGCCAGATCTGGGTCGAAGCCGCCCCCGCCGATGCGGAGCAGGTCGAAGGCCTGCCCTTTCGCAATCTCAACGATGGCGTCACCCCGGTGGTGATCGGCGGCAACGACTGGGCCGCCGCCTGGGCCGTGGACGCCAACAACGTCCCGTTATACCCCGTCGGTCGGGGGTTCTCGGGCGAACGCCAGCGCGAACTGGCGCGGCGTTTCGGTGTGAACCTGTTGATGCATGTGCTGACCGGCAACTACAAATCTGACCAGGTGCATGTCCCTGCCCTTCTCGACCGGCTGGGGCAATAACGAATGCGCTGCCAGCCTGACGCGCGCCAAGGAGCGCTGTGACGATGACGCAAACGATCCTGTTCGACCCGCTGCTGCCCTTGCCGGTGCTGGCGGCGCTGGCGGCGATCAGCCTGCTGGCGCTGTCCGTTGCCATCTGGCGTCGGCTGCGTGGCTGGAGCCTTCGGGCCGCGGCCACAGCCGTATTGCTTGCAACCCTGTCGGGACCGGTGATTCAGCAGGAAGACCGCAGCCCGCTGCGCGATATCGTGATCGTGGCCGAAGACAAAACCGCCAGTCAGCGCCTGTCGGACCGGCCGGATCAGATGGCTGCAGCCCGGTCCGAACTGGAACAGGCCCTGACCGCTCGTCCCAATACAGAGGTCCGCTGGGTCACCGTCGATGACAGCCCCGATGACGCGGGTACCACCCTGATGGCGACAGTTGCCCGCGCGCTGGCGGATGAACCCCGTGCCCGGGTGGCGGGGATAATCGCCGTTTCCGACGGTCAGGTGCACGATATGGACCGCGCCCCGGACCTGCCGGCCCCGCTGCATTTGCTGATGACCGGCCACAGCGATGATTGGGACCGCCGCCTGATCGTTCGCAATGCACCCTCCTTTGGCATCATCGGCGAACCGATCACCCTGACCTTGCGGGTCGAGGATCAGGGCGCGGTTCCCGAAAATCAGCGGCTGACCGAGTTGCAAATCTCGGTGGATGGGGGCGCAACCCAGAGCTTTCGCCTGCCGGTCGGGGTGGATTTCGACTTGCCGCTGACGTTGCCCCATGGCGGGCGCAACGTGATCGAATTCCGTGTCCCCGAGGCAGAAGGCGAACTGACCGCGCGGAACAACTCTGCCCTGTTGCAGATCAACGGGGTCCGGGATCGCCTCCGGGTGCTGTTGGTTTCAGGCGCGCCGCATCCGGGCGGCCGCACCTGGCGCAATCTGTTGAAATCCGACAGCGCCGTGGATCTGGTGCATTTCACCATTCTGCGCCCGCCGGAAAAACAGGACGGCGTACCGGTTGACGAGCTGTCGCTGATCGCCTTCCCGACGCGCGAGTTGTTTCTGGAAAAGATCGAGGATTTCGACCTCATCATTTTTGATCGCTACAAGCGGCGCGGCATTCTGCCTTCTGTCTATCTTGAAAACGTGGCCAACTATGTCCGCTCGGGTGGCGCGGTTCTGGTGGCCGCCGGACCGGATTTTGCCAGCGCCGACAGTATCTTTCGCACCCCGCTTGCCGACGTGCTGCCCGCC
>NZ_LPUY01000062.1 GCF_001518015.1 Tritonibacter horizontis | reverse complement strand
TCCCCGCCCTCCGGTCATCGATTTCCATCAGCGCATCGAGCGGCACGCGGTAGGGCTGCATGGCGTCAAAATCCTCGCAATTGCCGCAGTTCTGTACGATCGCGAAGGTGTCGCAGGCATCCTTGAGGATGACCCGGAAGGTGCCGCCGAGGCCTGACGGCACCTCGTAGGTCCCGCCGATGAGATAATCCGAGGCCCGGCGCACGAAGACGCGGATGCTGTGGCCATCGGTGGCGAGCCGGATCGCCCCCCGCCCCCGGTCGATGAGCACCTGCACGTCATCCAGGATGTCGGTATAGAACTGGCCGGTCAGATCGCGAAACGCCATGCGGCGCTGCGCCATCCAGTCGGTGTCCCGAAACGGGTTCATGCCGTCGGCGAAAGCGAAGGAGGGATCGGCCTGTTCGGTGGTGACGATACGGGTGGTCGTGCCATCGATGCCGTTTGAGCGCAGATGCACACCATTGCCGACGATGAGGATCAGGGCGGGCCTGTCCACGGGCCCGTTCCAGTTGGGCAAGAAGGTTTTGCAGGCGCGCGCATGGGCGATCTGTTCCGCAACAGCGGACGCAGAGAACTTGAGAATAGCCATGAGGATGTCTTTCGGTTGGGTGTGGGAGGGTCGACCCGCGCGGGGAATGCCTCGCGCG
>NZ_LPUY01000061.1 GCF_001518015.1 Tritonibacter horizontis | reverse complement strand
AAGAAATCCGCCGCCGGTGCCAGGAACGCCCGCCGGTTCAGAACTGATCGAGCAGCCGTTGCAGGTAGTTGCGTTCGCTGTCGCTGCGCTCGCGCTCGCTGGCGCGGCGGCGGATTTCTTCGAGCAGATCCCAGGCGCGGCGGCGGGCCTGCCCCTCCCCGATTGAATCGCGGCTGAACGCGTCGCCGCCCTGGCCATCCCGGCTGCGTCCCAGCGGATCAAGCGCATTGCCCTGACGGTTACCGGTGGCCTGATTGTCGCCCGGTTGCTGGCCCTGTTGCTGGCGCTCTGCCATGGCTTCGCCCAGGGCGCGCATACCGTCGCGCAGCGCTTCCATCGCTTCGGACTGGCGGTCGATAGCTTCGGCAAAATCGCCGTCGCGCAGGGCCTCTTCGGCACCCTCCATCGCCCGGCCGGCCTGATCAAGGGCGTCGCGGGCGGCGTCGCCCTCCGCCCCGCCCAGCGGCAGGCCGTTGCGCTGGCGTTCCAGTTCGTCGCGCAGGGCCTGCTGGCGGTTGGCAAGGTCGCCGGGGCTGCCCGGTTCGGCGCCGCCGCCTTGTCCCTGCCCCCCGTCGGCCTGATCCTGGCTGCCGTCACCGTCGTTCGGACCGTCCTGTCCGCCGGCACCGCCCTGACCACCCTCGTGGCTCTGGCCCCGGCCCTGACCGCCATTGCGCCCCTCATTGCCCTGGCTTTCGCCGCGTTGGGCATTGGGGTTGAACTGCTCCTGCAGATCGCGAAAGGCCTGATCCGAAAGCCCCTGCTGATCGCGCAGCGTTTCCGCTAGCCCCTCCATCGCCTGCTGACCCGGGCTGCCGCCCTGGCCGGGCTGGCCTTCGGTCATGCGCAGGTTTTCCATCATCTGCTGGAATTCGCGCAGGGCCTGCTCCGCCTCGGCCATCCGGCCCTGTTCCATCAATTCCTGAATGCGATCCATCATCGCCTGCAGGTCGGACTGGCTGAGCTGCAGACTGTTCTGCTGGCTTTCGCTCAGGTCCTGACCTTCGGAGTCGGTTTCAGCCTGACGGGACAATTGCCGCATGTAGTCCTGGGTCGCCTCGCGCAGCTCTTGCATCAGGCGGGCGATTTCCTCGGTGCTGGCGCCATCGCGCATCGCCTGGCTGAGCCGCTCCTGTGCCTGCCGCATCCGCTCCAGCGCGTCACCGACATCGCCGTCTTCGATCTGCTTTGCCAGGGCCCAGAGGGCGGCGGCGATTTCGTCTTGCCGCGCGGCGTCAAGCCCCTCTGCTGCGGCGTCATACCGTTCCAGCCGTCGCAGGATGGTGCGCAATTGCAGGTAGTGACCGCTGTCGTGAAAGAGGTCTTCGGGCCGGTGGGTCAGGGTGCGCAGGATCTGCGCCACCCGGGGGCCATTGGCACGCGCCCACAAAAGATCGCGGCGCTGTTCGATCAGGGCAGCCGCCACCGGGTCAAAGAACCGGCGCGCGGTCAGGGGCGCGGCGAGGCTGGCCTGGGCGCTGTGTTGCCCGGCGGCATCCTCGGCCTGCATCGTGTAGATCACCGGCAGATTGGCCCAGGGGTGATCAGAGAAATCCTCCACCAGCGCCTCGCTGAAAATACGCCGATCGCCGGTCAGCGACAGCGGCAGGTCCAGCGTGATCGGCGCGCGGGCGTCGGGCGGGGTTTGCAGCCCGTGACGGCGGTCCAACGCCGCCTCGTCCAGCGCGATGACCACGGTGCCGCCCACGACGCCATAGTCATCCGCCGCATTGAAAGGCAGCGTCAGCGTGCCATCGGCAGAGAGATCCGGCCCGTCGGTGATGGTGACATGCGGCTTGGCATCCGCGATCACCTCGACCTGCCAACTGCGGCCACCGGGGCCGTCGATGGTCAGGGCGCCGGCGCGCGTCACCGCGAAGCTTTGATCCGGGGCGGTTGCGGGCGGCAACTCGCCGGTGCGGGCAGAGACGGTTTCCGCCAGCGTCAGCGCGCCGATTTCGCCGTAGAACCGCAGGGTGACGCGGCTGTTTTCCGGCACTCGCAGCTTCGGGTCGGCCATATCGCCCAGATAGAGCGTCGGCAGGCCGGTATAGCGCGGCGGTTCCACCCAGCCCTCCCAGGTCGGCCCGCCAAGACCGGCCGCACCGCGACCGGGCAGCAGTTCCGACACTGTTCCGGCCCGCCAGGCGGTGCCAAACAGCAGCCCGACCAGCAGCACCAGAAGCGCCACATACCGCAGGGCAAAGGGATCCCGGTCGGCGATGCGCAGGTTCGGCGCCGGCGCGCGCGCGGTTGCCGCCCGCGCGGCCATACGCTGCTGGTGCGCCCGCCAGAGCGCCGCAGAGGCGGGATCATCGGCGCCAGAAGCCTGGGTGTCCATCAGGGCCGCGATGGGCCGGCCCGGCAGGGTTTCATCCAGACGGGCCATCGCCTCAATCCGGCTGGGCAGCCGCAGGCGCAGGCCGCCCCAGACCAGCGCCGCAAGGCTGGCCAGCACAGCCAGCACGGCAACCGCCCAGACGACCTCAATCCGGGCGCTGTTTTGCAGGTCCAGCAGCACCGCACCAAGGGTCAGCGAGACCACCGCCGCCAAGGGCCAGAAGGCGCGCCAGAGCCGTTCCGACAGCAGGCCGAGCCGGCTCAGCGCCACCGCCCAGCGCAACGAGGTCAGCGAGGCCTGCAGAGACGGATCCCCCTGCGAGGCGGCTTGTCGGGCATCGTCCCTTTGTGGGGCGCCCTCCTCGACCGCAGGGTCGAGGTGATCGGTCCGGGTCATTCCGCTCTGCCTCCGCGCGCCTGTTTGTCAGCGGGGGTCTTCCCCCGTCCGCATGGCCTTGTCGTCAGACAGATGCGCAGACTGGCGCAGTCCGACTGTCAGAGCCACTCCGGGATGGTATCGCGGTTTATCATTTCGTCAAAGGTCGGACGGGACCGGATGACCGCAAATTGATCGCCATGCACCAGAACCTCGGGAATCAGCGGGCGGGAGTTATATTCGCTCGCCATCACCGCGCCGTAGGCACCGGCGCTGCGAAAGGCCACCAAGTCGCCCGAGGCCAGCGGCGGCATCAGGCGGCCCTTGGCAAAGGTATCGCCGCTTTCGCAGACCGGTCCGACGATGTCATAGGGGCGCGGCTCCAGCCCCGGCGCCGGTTCGATCACCGGGACAATATCGTGGTGGGCGTCATACATGGCCGGGCGCAACAGGTCGTTCATGGCACCGTCGAGGATCAGGAAATCGCGGTCTTCGCCGTTTTTGAGATAGATCACCTTGGAGACCATCAGCCCGGCATTGCCCGCGATCAGGCGTCCCGGCTCGATCTCGATCTCGCAGTTGAGGTGGCCCAGCTCGTCCTTGATCAGCTGACCGTATTCCACCGGCAAGGGCGGCGCCGCGTTGGAGCGGGTATAGGGGATACCCAGGCCACCGCCCAGATCGAGGCGACGAATGTCATGGCCGGCGGTGCGCAGGGTCTGCGTCAGCTCCGCCACTTTCTGATAGGCGAGGCGAAACGGTTCCAGATCCGTGAGTTGCGAGCCGATGTGTACGTCGATGCCGATCACATCCAGCCCCGGCAGGCTGGCGGCATGGGCATAGACCTCGGTGGCGCGGGCGATGGGAATGCCGAACTTGTTTTCCGATTTGCCGGTGGCAATCTTGGCGTGGGTCTTGGCATCCACATCCGGGTTCACCCGCACGGTGATCGGCGCGACAACGCCCAGCTCCAGCGCGACGGCGTTGATCACCGCCATCTCGGGTTCGCTCTCGACGTTGAACTGGCGGATGCCGCCGGTCAGCGCCACGCGGATTTCCTCAGAGGTCTTGCCGATGCCGGAAAAGACGATTCGGTCGCCCGGAACACCGGCCGCGCGGGCGCGCAGGTATTCCCCTTGGCTGACGACATCCATGCCCGCGCCTGCAGAGGCCAGCGTTTTCAGGATCGCCTGGTTGGAGGCGGCCTTCATCGCGTAGCAGACCAGATGGTCAGTGCCCTCAAGCGCCTCGTCGAACAGGCGGAAATGGCGCAGCAGGGTCGCCGTGGAATAGACGTAAAAAGGCGTGCCCACCGCAGCGGCAATCTCGGCTACGGGGACGTCTTCGGCGAACAGCGCGCCATCGCGGTAGAGAAAATGATCCATGAGCTGCCTTTAGGGCAAAACCGGGCGGTGGAGCAAATGATTCCGCGCGAGGGGCGGGAGGGGGCGCCGGACCGGCCAGCCCGCCCCCGCGACATCAATTGCCGTAGACGACCCCCACACGGGCCTCGCCAGAGATATGGATGCCGGGTTCGGCCGCAGGGGTCGGTGCGGCCGGGCGCGGCGCGCGGCTGTCGCAGCCCGCCGCCAGCCCGACACACAACAGGAGCGCGGCGCGGATCACAGGGCGGATCACAGGGCAACCCGCAGGCTGACGGGCCCTTTGTGCAGACCGACCGCGCCGCCAAGATGGACGCCACTGTTGGAAATCCCGAGCCCGGCGTTGAGGCTGGGCCGGACGGGGTCACCTTCGACACCGCAGGCCGTCAACGCCAGGGTGAGGCTCAGAACACACAGGACACGGATCATGGAATCGCTCCTAAAGACGGGCCGTCAGCCCAGGATTTCCTTCCAGCGGGCCACCTGGGCGCGAACCTGCGCCGGGGCGGTGCCGCCGTAAGACAGGCGCGAATTCACCGAATTCTCGACGCCCAGCACGCTGAAGATATCCTCGGTGATGCCATCATGCACGCCTTTCATGTCCGCAAGGCTGAGATCCGGCAGATCCACGCCACGCGCCTCGGCCATGGCGACCAGCGCGCCGGTGACATGGTGAGCATCGCGGAACGGCACCTTCAGCACCCGCACCATCCAGTCAGCCAGATCGGTGGCGGTGGAAAACCCGGAGCCGGCGGCGGCGGCCAGACTGTCGCGGTTGGCGGTCATGTCACGCACCATGCCCTCCATCGCGGCCAGCGCCAGCATCCAGTTGTCGGCCGCGTCAAAGACCTGTTCCTTGTCTTCCTGCATGTCCTTGGAATAGGCCAAGGGCAGGCCTTTCATCACCATCATCAGCGCGGTATTGGCGCCAAAGATCCGGCCCACCTTGGCGCGGATCAGCTCGGCGGCATCGGGGTTCTTCTTTTGCGGCATGATCGACGACCCGGTGGAGAATCGGTCCGACAGGGTCACGAAACGGAACTGCGCCGAGGACCAGATCACCAGCTCTTCGGCGAACCGGGACAGGTGCATGGCGCAGATCGAGGCAACCGACAGGAACTCCAGCGCGAAATCGCGGTCCGAGACGGCGTCGAGCGAATTGGCCGCCGGACGGTCAAATCCCAGCGCCGCGGCGGTCATGTCACGGTCGATCGGAAAGGACGTGCCGGCCAGCGCCGCCGCGCCAAGGGGCGATTCGTTCATCCGGGCGCGGGCATCGCGCACGCGGGACAGGTCGCGGCCGAACATTTCGACATAGGCCATCATGTGATGGCCCCAGGTCACCGGCTGCGCCACCTGCAGGTGGGTGAAGCCCGGCATCACCCATTCGGCCCCCGCCTCTGCCTGCTCGACCAGCGCGCCGATCAGCGCCTCCAGCCCCTTGGCGGCGGCATCCAGTTGATCGCGCACCCAGAGTTTGAAATCGGTCGCCACCTGATCGTTGCGCGACCGGCCGGTGTGCAGACGGCCCGCAGGTTCGCCGATGATCTCCTTCAGGCGCGCCTCGACATTCATGTGGATGTCTTCCAGCGCAGTGGAGAACTGGAACTGGCCGCTTTCGATTTCTGACAAAACGGTGAGCAGGCCTTCACGGATGGCCTCGGCATCCTTATTCGTTATCACACCGGTCGCCGCGAGCATCGCCGCATGCGCCCGAGAGCCGGCAATATCCTGTGCTGCCATGCGCTGGTCGAACCCGATCGAGGCATTGATTGCCTCCATGATCGCGTCCGGTCCGGCGGCAAAGCGGCCGCCCCACATCTGGTTCGAGGTCTTGTCTGTCATGGCCCAACCCTGGAGATACTATGCGTCTAGTTCGTCAGCTTTCCCTTTATATGGCCCTTGCCCTGGGTGCAAACGCCGCCTTTGGCGCCGATCTGAGCGCCCTTGAGAGCTTGCGCGCGGGCGACATGAAAAAACTGGTGCTCCATGCCGCCCCCAAACCCGTCTCTGACGCGGTGTTTTTTCTCGAGGATGACGGCGGGACCGCCACCCTGGCGGATTATCAGGGTAAATATGTGCTGTTGAACTTTTGGGCCACCTGGTGCGCGCCCTGCCGCAAGGAAATGCCAATGCTGTCAGAGCTGCAAAAGACGTTCGGCGGCGAGACTTTCGAAGTTTTAACGCTCGCCTCGGGGCGGAATTCCCCGGCCGGAATCCGCAAGTTTCTGGACGGAATTGGGGTCGAAAACCTGCCCCGCCACCAGGATCCGAAGGGCGACGTGGCCCGCGACATGGCTGTTTTTGGCCTGCCAATCACCGTCATTCTGGACCCGAAAGGTAATGAAATCGGGAGGTTACGCGGCGAGGCCGATTGGAGCTCTGACAGTGCGCACGCGCTGATCGCCGCCCTTTTGGATGGGGCCTGAGATCTTGTGCGCCCCGCGACTGACCTAATTTTATTAAATTCTATCCCTTAATACCCGCGCAACCCTTTTGAGAGACTGTAAGGTCAAATGGCATCTCGGACGGCGACACAGCGACAGGCGCCGCGAACCGATGGGGTTGAGTAAGGTGAAGAAACGGCATTTTTGGAAGAACGACATCCCGGAAGGCGCGGAAAATCCGCTGTCTGCCGCGATTGTCGCACGGGACCGCAACGTTGTGGACATGGTGGCAGAGGCGGTCCGGCACGACCAGACGCTGCTGGCCTATCAGCCCATCGTGCAAAGCCACGCCCCCGAAACGATCGCCTTTTACGAAGGGTACATCCGGGTGATGGACGCCACCGGGCGGATCATCCCCGCGCGCGAATTCATGGGCGTGATAGAAGAACGCGAATTGGGCCGCAAACTGGACTGTCTGGCGCTGGAGCAGGGCCTGCAGGTCCTGCTGCGCAATCCAAATGTCCGCCTGTCCATCAACATGTCCGCGCGCTCTATCGGTTACAGCCAATGGATGCGGGTGCTGGAGAAATTCCTGGCGCGGGACCAATTCCTCGGGGAACGGCTGGTGCTGGAAATCTCCGAGGCCTCTGTCATGGCGGCGCCGGAACTGGTCATCGACTTCATGGACCAGATGCAGCAACACGGCATCGCCTTTGCGCTGGATAATTTCGGGGCGGGCAATACCTCCATCGGCCATTTCCGCGACTTTTTCTTTGACGCGGTGAAAATCGACGGCCAGTTCGTGCGCGGCGTTCATGGCAACCACGACAATCAGGCGGTGATCCGGGTGCTGGTGGCAATTGCCAAACAATTCGACATGTTCATCGTCGCCGAATCCGTGGAGCGGCAAGAGGACGCCGATTTCCTGATCGAAACCGGCGTGGATTGCTTGCAAGGGTTCCTCTATGGCGCGCCCAGTATCACGCCGCCCTGGCACGATGAGGACGCGTCGCGCGTGCGGGCCTGATCCGGAAATCCACTTTTACCTGAAGATGTTAGGCTCCTCCTGCCAGGCTGGGTGCCGGTCGAACCCCCTGCCCCTGCGGCGGGGGTTTTTGCATTGCGGGTCGAACCGCACCGCGGGCGCGCGCCCATTTCGCGCCTATTGGCCGGTCAATTTCACACCGCCAACCTGGGGCCGAACAGACCGGAACTGTTGCTGCATCTGCAAAGGCCGGCTATCCAGTTGGAGGAAAGGGAGGAAACGTCGCAAGACCCGGTCGACGCTCGCGCATCCAGCAGGTCGGCGTTTCCGCAATTTGCAGAGGAATCACCGCATGACCAACGTAGTAATCGCATCCGCCGCACGCACCGCCGTCGGCAGTTTCGGTGGCGCCTTCGCCACCACGCCGGCCCATGACCTCGGCGCTGCCGTGCTGGAGGCCGTGGTGGCCCGCGCAGGCATCGACAAATCCGAAGTTTCCGAAACCATTCTGGGTCAGGTGCTGACCGCGGCCCAGGGCCAGAACCCGGCCCGCCAGGCCCATATCAATGCCGGCCTGCCCCAGGAAAGCGCCGCCTGGAGCATCAACCAGGTTTGCGGATCCGGCCTGCGGGCCGTGGCCCTTGGCGCCCAGCACATCCAGCTGGGTGACGCCGCCATCGTCGCCGCCGGCGGCCAGGAAAACATGACCCTCAGCCCCCATGCGGCCAACCTGCGCGCCGGCCACAAGATGGGCGACATGCAATATATCGACACCATGATCCGCGACGGCCTGTGGGATGCCTTCAACGGCTACCACATGGGGCAGACTGCGGAAAACGTCGCCGCCAAGGCGCAGATTTCCCGCGAGATGCAGGACGAATTCGCTGTCGCCTCGCAGAACAAGGCGGAAGCGGCGCAAAAGGCCGGTAAATTCGCCGATGAGATCACCGCCTTTATCGTCAAGCACCGCAAGGGCGATATCACCGTCGATCAGGATGAATACATCCGCCACGGCGCCACCATGGAAGCGATGCAGAAACTGCGCCCCGCCTTCACCAAAGACGGCTCTGTCACTGCCGCGAATGCCTCCGGTCTGAACGATGGCGCCGCCGCAACACTGCTGATGAGCGCCGATGAGGCGGAAAAGCGCGGCATCGAACCGCTGGCCCGCATCGCGTCTTATGCGACCGCCGGCCTCGACCCCTCGGTCATGGGCCTTGGCCCGATCTATGCCTCGCGCAAGGCGCTGGACAAAGCCGGCTGGAGCGTTGCCGATCTGGATCTGGTCGAAGCCAACGAAGCCTTTGCCGCCCAGGCCTGCGCCGTGAACCAGGACATGGGCTGGGATCCGGCCATCGTCAACGTCAACGGCGGCGCCATCGCCATCGGCCACCCGATCGGTGCGTCAGGGTGTCGCGTGCTCAACACCCTCCTGTTCGAAATGAAGCGGCGCGGCGCCAAGAAAGGCCTCGCCACGTTGTGCATCGGCGGCGGCATGGGTGTCGCAATGTGTGTCGAACGTCCGTAAATGCTTTAACTATCGGCAAAAATCTGGGCGCCTTCGGGCGCCCTTTTTGTTTTTCTTTCACTCGTTACAATCCCGGGTTTAGTGTTGTGGGATCACCGCCCTGTTTCTGAATGCTGCAGGCGCATCCATGGTGAAATTTTATTTCTATTGCAGTGCTGCATGTGGAATAAGATTACCGAGTAAACTACAGAAGTTGGAGGACCCTCTATGGCTCGTATAGCCCTTGTGACCGGCGGATCGCGCGGTATCGGCGCTGCTATTTCCAAAGCCCTGCAAGCGCAGGGCTGCCAGGTAGCAGCAACCTATGCCGGAAATGACGCGGCAGCCGCCCAGTTCACCGAAGAAACCCGGATCAAGACCTACAAATGGGATGTGGCCAGCTATGAGGACAGCAAGGCCGGCATTCAGCAGGTCGAAGCCGATCTGGGCCCGATTGATATCGTGGTCGCAAACGCCGGGATCACCCGCGACGCCCCGTTTCACAAAATGCAGCCCGAACAATGGCAACAGGTGATCGACACCAACCTGACCGGCGTGTTCAACACCGTGCATCCGGTTTGGCCCGGCATGCGCGACCGCGGCTTTGGCCGGGTCATCGTGATCTCGTCGATCAATGGTCAGAAGGGTCAGTTTGCGCAAGTAAACTACGCCGCGACCAAGGCCGGTGATCTGGGAATCGTGCGATCCCTGGCCCAGGAAGGTGCAGCCAAGGGCATCACCGCCAATGCCGTTTGCCCGGGCTACATCGCCACCGAAATGGTCATGGCCGTGCCGGAGCGCGTGCGCGACGCGATTGTCGGCCAGATCCCGACCGGGCGTCTGGGCGAACCAGAGGAAATCGCCCGCTGCGTTGCCTTTCTGGCATCGGACGATGCGTCCTTTATCAATGGCTCGACGATTTCGGCCAATGGCGGCCAGTTCTTCGCCTGAGGCGTCGTCGCTGTCAGACCCTGCGATCCAGACACAGCAAGGGCCGGTCTCGTCAGACCGGCCCTTTTTGTAATCCCGTAAGTGCCTTTTGAGGAACGCGCGCTCAGGCCCAGCGGGAAACTCCGATGCCCGGTGCCGACACGCGGCGGCGGGCAAACATCCAACCAAAGATCGCCCGCAGGACCTGCGCACGCTCTTCATGGGCCCGGGTGAGGCCCCGTTTCACATCAGCTGTTGCAGTATATTCAAGCATCCTTGCACCTTTCGGTTCAGCGTCTCTTTTCTGAACCCAATATGAGCTTTTGCGCGACAGGTCACAAACGAGACTTTTCATCGCTTCAGTTAAGTTATACTTGTGTGAGCATGTCTGATCGCCTGCCCCCTCTGACCGCGCTGCGCGCCTTTGACGCGGCTGCCCGCCACATGTCCTTTGCCCGGGCGGCGGAGGAATTGAACGTGACGCCCGCAGCCCTGTCGTTTCAGATCAAATCGCTGGAAGAGCATCTGGGCGCGCCGCTGTTTCGCCGGCTCAACCGCGCGGTCGAGCTGACCGAGGCCGGCGCCGCGCTTGCCCCCGCTGCCAACGAAGGGTTTCGCGCGCTCAGCGCCGGCTGGCAACAGACCCGGCGCCTGCTGGATACGACATCGCTGACGGTGACGGCAGGGCCGGCGCTGACGGCGAAATGGCTGGCGCCACGGCTCTATGATTTTGCGCGCAGCCACCCGGAGATCGACCTGCATTTCTCGGCGACCCTGCGCAATGCCGACCTGCGCCGCGACGGTGTCGATGTGGCGATCCGCTTTGGCTATTCAAAGGACGAGGGGCTGGTGTCCCACCCGGCGCGGGCCGAATGGCTGACCCCGGTGATGACGCCGGACCTGTTTGCGCAATACCCCACGCCCGAAAGTCTGCAGTCCGCGCCATTGATCTATGACGATTCGATTGCGTTCCTGTCGCCGCCCTGCGACTGGCCGGCCTGGTTCAAGGCCGTGGGGCAGACATTCACCCCGGGCAGCGGCACCCATTTTTCCAACGCCGATCACGCCATTGATGCCGCCTGCGCCGGGCTGGGCGTCGCGCTGGGGCGGCGACCGATGATCATCAAGGATGTGCAGGAAGGCCGCCTGGTCGCGCCCTTCAACGTCGCCATCGAAACCGAAGCCCGGTTCCGGTTCTTGTGCCTGCCGGGCAGCGAGGATCGCCCGCAGATCTCCGCCTTTCGCGACTGGTTCTTTGCAGAGATCGAAAAAACCGCGCATATGTGGGACGATTTCGAGATCATCCCGGTAAAGGATCTGTGACCCCATGCCTGCCCCTCTGACCCGGCCACGGGCCACCGCCATCGGATTTGTCGCTGTGCTGCTCTGGGCGCTGCTGGCCCTGCTGACCGTGGGGTCCAGTCCGACCCCACCGCTGTTGCTGAACACCATCTGCTTCACCATCGGCGGCGTCATCGGTCTGATCTGGGTGCAGGCGACCAACGGCTGGCGGGCGCTGGCGCGGGTGCCGCTGCATGTCTACGTTTTTGGCACGGTGGGGCTGTTTGGCTATCATGCGCTGTATTTTTCCGCGCTGCGCGCCGCCCCCGCAGCCGAAGCGGGCCTGATCGCCTATCTCTGGCCGCTGCTGATCGTGCTGTTTTCAGGCCTCCTGCCCGGTGAGCGCCTGAGGGCGGGGCATTTCCTCGGGGCGTTGCTCGGCTTTGTCGGGGCCGCCTGTATCATCACCGGCGGCGGCGTCGGATTTCAGGCCCAGTATATGCCGGGCTATGGGCTGGCCTTCTTATGCGCGGTGTTCTGGTCCAGCTATTCGGTCGGCTCACGGGTGCTTGGCGCGGCGCCCACCGCCACTGTCGCGGTGTTCTGCCTGCTCAGCGCCGCCGCTTCCGGCGGTTTGCACCTGATATTCGAGGAAACGATCTGGCCCGCCGGGGCGCTTGGCTGGGGCGCGGCGCTGATGCTGGGCCTCGGTCCGGTCGGGCTGGCATTTTATGTCTGGGACATCGGCGTCAAACGCGGCGATATTCAGATGCTCGGCACCAGCTCTTATGCGGCGCCTTTGCTGTCTACGTTGATTCTGGTGGTGGCCGGGATCGCCGACCCGTCCTGGGCCCTGGCCTTGGCGGCGCTGTTGATTACCGGGGGTGCCGTGCTGGCGGCGCGCGCCTCGGCCTCGGAGCCCACCTCGGAGGCCGCCGTCGTCGCGTCCGACCCGGTTTCGCCACAGCCGGCGCCGCCCGTGTCACCGCAATCCGGGCGCTAAAGCCTGACCCGAACCTGCGGGTTCGGACATGCGAAAATTCCAGCGCCCCGGCGTCCGGGCCGATATCGACCCTGCGGCTGAATTTGGAATTTCAAAAGCAAGAGGCCCCGCGATGGGCAGAGCCTCATGGTATTCTTTCAGTCCGTCACTGGGGGTCATTCTTACGAGGCATGCCCCAATCGCGGGTCCGTGGTCACATGTGCTGACAACAGGGACCGCGCGGGTGCAGCATCAGCGCTGCCCGATCGATCAGTGCTGCGACAACCGTTCGATCTCGTCCTTGAGACGTAGTTTTTCCTTTTTGAGGGTTTTGATACGCAGGCGATCCGTGGCCGGGGATCGCTCTTCCCGTTCAACTGTAAAACTCAGGTGCTCGTGCTTCTTCTTCAATTCGGTAAGATGCGAGCTGACGCTCATGTCATTCCTCCTTTTTCAAAGCTTCATGCCAACAACATGGTGATTGGAGCACAGGAGTTTCAACCTGTCACGCTGCAGTCGCATAAAACCGGCTGGATCTTTCGTACAATTGCGCCGATTTGGCTGTTTCTCGCTCACCCTGGCGTCAGACCGGGCACAATCGAGATCGCCGACCTATTCGATTTCGCAAAGATAGCGCAAAGGATCACGGGCCGCTGACGGAAGGACGAGGCGGCGACAGGCCTCTGCGCGCGCCGGGGCCATACCGGGATCGGTCAGAGGTCGGTCAGGGGGCGGGCCAGTCAAGCGCCGCGCCGTCGCGCAGAATCGCCCGCACCGGCGCTGTATAGTCATCCTCGCCGTCGCGCTGGTGGGCCGCGCCCTGATGCAGCACCAGCGGCGCATGCAGACGAAAGGCGGCGCGTCCGCCCTTGCGCGCCCGCAGGATCACCAGCTCTGCAGCGCGCCCGACACGCGGAGCCAGGGGCAGCACCTCCAGCGAACCGAGCCGGGGGGTGGCGGCCAGGATCATATCGGCAAGCCGGTCGGCCCGCTGAATCATATGCAAATAGCCCTTGGGAGCCAGCCGCCGGGCGGCACAGTCGATCCACTGCGCCAGCGGGGTCGCTTCGCCAAGCGCGGTGCGCCGGCCAGCGTCCTGCGCCGGGCTATGCGCGCCGGGTCGATAGTAGGGCGGATTGGCGATCACATGATCAAAACTCTGCTGTCGCAGGTCCGGCGGCAGGCAGGCCAGATCCGCGGTCCAGATCGCCGCAGCCAGACCGTTGGCCGCGGCATTCTGGCGCGCCAGTTCGGCATAGGGGGTCTGTAGCTCCACCCCGCCGAGATCCAGCCCCGACACCCGGCGCCCAAGACACAACAGCGCCTGCCCCGCCCCACAGCCCAGTTCCAGCACGCGGTGACCGGGGCGCGCATTGACCGCTGCCGCCAGCAGCACCGGGTCAATTCCGGCACGATAGCCCTTGCGCGGCTGCAGAAGCGTCAGCTGGCCACCCAGAAACCCATCGGCGCTGAGATCCTCCAGCGGCGCGTTCGGCCGATCCGGGTCAGGCACGGTCCGACACCGGCAGATCGTTGTCGCGCATCACCCGCTGAGCCGCCGTCAGGTCATCGCCATGAACCAGCAGCCGACGTGGAAAAATTCCGATCCCGCCTTCCAGCACGCTCATATTTACGTCCATTTCAAAGCAGTCTATACCCTCCCCGTTAAGGAGGGCGGAGGCAAAGGCGAGGACCGTAGGATCCGTGCTGCGCAGAAGTTCCTTCATAATTGTGGATCTAAGGGCAAGACCGGGGTTTTGTCGAGGCTTGCAGTCGGGAATGTGATGAACCAGGTGATGACGCAGAAACCACATGAATTGCTGGCGGCGACGCTCGCGGACGAGCTTGACGCGGTGAACCTCCTGATCCGCGAACGCATGGCCTCTGAACATGCGCCGCGCATCCCCGAAGTGACCGCGCATCTGGTCGAGGCCGGCGGCAAGCGACTGCGCCCGATGCTGACGCTGGCGGCGGCCCGCATGTGTGGGTATCGCGGCGAACACCACCTGAAACTGGCCGCAACGGTGGAGTTCATCCACACCGCGACCCTGCTGCATGACGATGTCGTCGACGAGAGCAACCAGCGGCGCGGACGGCCCACGGCGAACCTGTTGTGGGACAACAAAAGCTCCGTTCTGGTGGGCGATTACCTCTTTGCCCGCAGCTTTCAGCTGATGGTGGACACCGGCAACATGCGGGTTCTGGACATCCTCGCCAATGCCTCGGCCACCATTGCCGAAGGCGAAGTGTTGCAGATGACTGCCGCCACCGATCTGCGCACCACGGAAGAGATCTATCTGCAGGTGGTGCGCGGCAAGACGGCGGCGCTGTTTTCGGCGGCGACCGAGGTCGGCGGCGTCATCGCCGGGGCCGACGCGACGCAGGTCAAGGCGCTGTTTGACTATGGCGACGCGCTGGGGATCGCCTTTCAGATCGCCGATGACCTGCTGGATTATCAGGGCGACGCGGCCAAGACGGGCAAGAATGTCGGCGATGATTTCCGCGAGCGCAAGCTGACCCTGCCGGTCATCAAGGCCGTGGCGAAGGCGACCGATGACGAACGTGCCTTTTGGGTGCGCACCATCGAAAAGGGCCGCCAGCAGGACGGCGATCTGGAGCAGGCCCTGGCCCTGATGGCCAAATATGCCACGCTGGAGGCCACCCGCGCCGATGCCTTTGCCTGGGCCAACAAGGCCAAATCGGCGCTGAAGGCCCTGCCGGAGCACCCGGTTCGCACCATGCTGACGGACCTTGCCGACTACGTGGTCTCACGCCTGAACTGACACCTCCCCGTCACCGTGGGGTGGCAGGCGCCTCAGCGCAGCTCGGTTGCGACGCACCACCAATCGGGATGTTCCGCGCCGATCTCGTAGGCGGCGAAATGCGCCGCTTTCATGCTGGGATACAGCGCGAAACAGGTCGATCCGGACCCTGACATCCGCGCCATCAGCGCGTTGCGGGTGGCGCCGAGATCGCCCAGAACCCGCGCGATCTCCGGCGCGACAGAGATCGCGGCCTGCTGCAGGTCGTTGCGCTGTGCCCCCAGCCAGCCGGCGCAATCCTCAACCCCGTCAAAGACCGGAATATCAACCGGCATGGGCGCGTTGTTGCGCTCCGTCAGGGCGGCAAAGACCTGACCTGTCGGCACTGCGATGCCGGGATTGACCAGCAGCACCGGCAGGGTCGGCAGAGCAGCCGGAGTGATTTGCTCACCGATGCCCTGCATACGGCTGGCGATGGCCTGCATGCAGACCGGCACGTCCGCGCCAAGCGCCAGTGGCAGCTCCGGCGACACCGCGAGGCCCTGCGCCCGCAGCGCCGTCAGCAGCGCCGCCGCATCCGAAGAGCCGCCGCCGATCCCGGCCCCATGCGGCAAGCCTTTGTCCAATGCGATATGGCCTGTCCAGCCCACCGCTTGCGCCGCCCGCCAGACCAGATTGGTCGCGTCCTGCGGCACCCCTGCGGCGAAAAGCCCGGACACCGACAGTGACAGTTCGGCAGCATTGGTCAGGCGCAATCTATCCCCGACATCGGCAAAGCCCACCAGACTGTCGAGCAGATGATAGCCATCGGCGCGATGGCCGGTCACATGCAGGGTCAGGTTGATCTTGGCCGGGGCAAAAACCTCAGCTGTCGTCATTGGCAACCTGAAGCGGCGGTGCGCCTTCTTCGGACAGGACCAGGTCCAGGCCGACTTCCAGCTTGCGCCGGATGCGGACCGGATCGGCCTCGGCGTCGGCGGCTTCGGGGTCGACAAAGGACAGCGCCCGGCGCCATTGGAATTCGGCCTCCAGCCGCCGTCCGACAGCCCAGTACACATCGCCCAGATGGTCGTTCACCACCGGATCGACCGGCATCAGTTCCACGGCGCGTTCCATATGGCCCACGGCATCGGAATAGCGGCCAAGGCGATAGAGCACCCAGCCCAGGGAATCGACGATATAGCCGCTGTCGGGGCGCGCGGAGACCGCGCGTTCGATCATGCTGAGCGCCTCGTCCAGCTTTTCTTCACGCTCCACCAGCGAATAGCCCAGGTAATTCAGCACCTGCGGCTGATCCGGGTCAAGCTCCAGCGCGGCGCGAAAATCGGTCTCGGCGGACTCCCAGTTCTTGAGCCGCTCGTTGCAGATCGCCCTAGCATACAGCAGGAACCAGCGGTTCGGCGACTCCGCATCGCTGAGATCCAGCGCCCGGTCATAGGCGGCCACGGCACCTTTGTAGTCTTCCTGCTGGCGCATCAAATCGCCAAGGTCCACATGGACCGCCAGATGTTCGGGAAAGTCGCGCGCCAGTTGCTCCAGCACCTCGCGGGCGGCCTCCGGGTTGGCGGCCCGGCGCAGTGCCTCGGCGCGGCCCAGTTCGGCAGCATGGAAATCCGGGTGGTCGCGGCGCACTTGCCTGTAGGTGGCGACCGACAGCTCGTAACGGCCCAGCTGGTCGAGCAGGCTGGCGCTGAGCAGCACCGCATCGACGTGATCCGGGCTGAGCACCGACGCCATGCGCGCATACATCAGCACATAGTCATTGGCCGCCTCGCCAGAGAGCGCCTGACCAAGGCTGTAGAACACTTCGGCCATCCCCTGGCGCGGTGTCGCGGCGATGTCGAACCGCACGGTTTCGCCCGCCGCCAGCCGGTCGGCCAGATCCGTCAGAGCGGGGTCGAACCCGGCGCCGAAACTGTCCACCAGCACCTCGAGCGCGGCGTCGTTCTGTTCAAGCTGTGACAGGATCTGCACCCGCGCAATGGCAGCGCGCCGCGAAGAGCGGCCAAGCTGGCCACCATTGGCGGCAAACAGCTCTTCCGCGCCCTCGTAGTCGCCGACCGAAGCCAGCGCCAGGGCCTTGTGATACATCGCAAAAAACCGCAGGCCGTCCTGTTCGGCAACCTTGTCGAACTGTTCCATCGCCCTGGAGACCGTGCCCTGCCCCATATGGGCCCAGGCATCCAGCAGCCCATCGACCAGGGCGCTGATCTCGAACTGGGCGCTGTCACGGGCGAGCAGCCCTGCGTAATCCTCTTGCAGGGCCATGTTGCCCGCCATGACGATATTGGCAACCTGGCTGCGCAGGCCCTGCTCCCACATCCGTTGCGCCACCGGCAGGGCCGCCTTGACGTCGCCCAGCGCCAGTTGCGCATAGACGAGGTTTTCCATCAGCGTCGCGTTCTGCGGATCCCGCACCAGGGCGCGGGTGTAGTAGCGCGCGGAAGCGGCAAAATCACTGTCATAGGTCGCCGCACGCCCGGCAAGATAGGCGCCGGCCAGTCCATCGGCCTGGACAACCGGCCCCGTGGACAGCAACAGCGCCGCGGCGCAGGTCAGAGTGCGGAGAAAAGAAACGGGCACAAGGGTACTCCCCAGCAAGGTCGGGACAAGATCGGTCTTTGTTCGCAGCAAAGCGTAGACCTCAGCCCCGGAAACCGCAATGGGGCGACCTGCAGGCCGCCCCATCAATTCTTGTGTCATTGCATTTCTGCCGCCGGATTGGCCCGTTTCGCCACTGCAGAACGCGGGGCGCGGCCAGCCGGCGCTTACATATTGCCGTAGTTGGGTCCGTCGCCGCCCTGCGGCGTGGTCCAGGTGATGTTCTGGCTCGGATCCTTGATGTCGCAGGTCTTGCAATGCACGCAGTTCTGGAAGTTGATCACGAACTCGGACTGGCCATCCTTTTCGACCACCTCATAGACACCCGCCGGGCAATAGCGCTGCGCCGGTTCGTCAAAGGTCGGCAGGTTGACCGCAATCGGCGTGTCCTTGTTGCCCAGGCGCAGGTGGCAGGGCTGGCTTTCTTCGTGGTTGGTGGCCGAGAAGGCGACGTTGGTCAGCCGGTCAAATGAAAGCACGCCATCGGGTTTGGGATAGTCGATGGGCTTGTGCTCATCCGCCGGTTCGGTGGCTTCGGCATCGTTCTTGCCATGGCCGAGGGTGCCAAAGAAGGAAAACCCGAGCAGCGTATTGGTCCACATGTCCAGACCGCCCAGCGCCAGGCTGGCGGTGAGGCCCCATTTCGACCACAGCGGTTTGACGTTGCGCACCTTTTTGAGGTCGGCACCGATGGCGCCTTCGCGCACCTCGACCTCGTAATCGGTCAGCTCGTCGGCCGCGCGCCCGGCCTGGATCGCCGCATAGGCAGCCTCTGCCGCTGCCTTGCCCGAAAGCATGGCGTTGTGGTTGCCCTTGATCCGCGGCACGTTGACCATGCCCGCCGAACAGCCCAGCAGGGCCCCACCGGGGAAGGTCAGTTTCGGCATCGACTGATAGCCGCCTTCGGTGATCGCCCGCGCGCCATACGCCACCCGTTTGCCGCCCTTCAGCAGTTCTGCGACCATCGGGTGATGCTTGAACCGCTGGAATTCCTGATAGGGATAAAGATGCGGGTTCTTGTAGTTCAGGTGCACCACAAACCCGACATAGACCTGATTGTTATCAAGGTGATAGATGAACGACCCGCCGCCAGCATTGGCATTCAGCGGCCAGCCCATCGTATGGGTGACAGAGCCTTCCTTGTGCTTGGCGGGGTCGATCTCCCAGATTTCTTTCATGCCGAGGCCGTATTTCTGCGGCTCCTTGCCGTCCGACAGGCCATATTTGGCGATCACTTCCTTGGACAGGGAGCCGCGCACCCCTTCGGACAGGAAGACATATTTGCCGTGCAATTCCATGCCCGGTTCGGTGTCCGGTCCGTAGGATCCGTCCGCCTCCAGACCAAAGACCCCGGCCACGACGCCTTTGACTTCGCCCTTGTCGCCGTAGACCAGCTCTGAGCAGGACATGCCGGGGAAGATCTCGACGCCCAGCTCCTCGGCCTGTTCCGCCATCCAGCGGCAGACGTTGCCCATCGACACGATGTAATTGCCGTGGTTGTTCATCAGCGGCGGCATCGGGAAATTCGGGATGCGCACTTCGCCCGCCGCGCCGAGCATGTAGAAATTATCGTCCTTCACAGGCACGTTGAGCGGCGCGCCCTTGTCCTTCCAGTCGGGGATCAGCGCGTCCAGCCCGCAGGGGTCCAGCACCGCGCCCGACAGGATATGCGCCCCCACCTCGGAGCCCTTTTCCAGCACCACCACCTGCAGGTCCGCATCCAGCTGCTTCAGCCGGATCGCGGCCGACAGACCGGCAGGACCGGCCCCGACGATCACAACGTCGTATTCCATTGCTTCACGTTCAATCTCGGCCATTCGAGGTGCTCCTTGGCTATCGTCCGGACCCGGCACGTCGGGTCCCTGGCTATGTGGTGCAGACTGTCCATGCCCCGTGCGGGCGCAACATTCTTGCGCGGTTGCTTAGCGGGTGCAGCATGGAAAGGTCAATCAATACCCTACGTAGGTTCCCCGACAGAACCGGAAATGCGGCAAAGCGCCCGCAGCTTTGCGTCACCTGTGGCGCGCATAACGGCGTTGTTTGACAAATGTGTCAAGTTTCCGGGCTGTCCCCCATCAAAAACCGCGGTCCCTGGCCGTTTTTTGCGGCGCTGTCCCCGGCATTATAGAGCGCACAGGACGGCAACGACAGGCAACCGCAACCAATGCAGCCGTCCAGATCGTCGCGCAGTTTTTCCAGCGTTGCGATTCGGGCATCCAGATGGGTGCGAAACCCCTCGGACAGGCGGCTCCAGTCCTCTTTGGTGGGGGTGCGCCCGCCGGGCAGGCTGCTCAGCTGCTCGCGGATTTCCGGCAGGGTAAAGCCGAATTTCTGCGCGATCATGACAAAGCTCAGCCGCCGGATGTCGGCGCGATGAAACCGGCGCTGACCGCCCGCGTTGCGCCAGGGCTCCAACAGGCCCTGCGCCTCGTAATAGCGGATGGCAGAGACCGCCAACCCGGTCCGTTCCGCCAGATATCCGATCGACAAACCATGTGATGCGGCCATGGGACCTCCGAAAAAAATGCGCCGACGCCCAAGAAATAGCTTGAGCTAAAGTTAGGTTTAGAAATTACACCGGACTCAGGCAAGTCCCAAAATGGAGTTTCTGACATGACCGCCACCCTCGAACACGCCAACCTCTGCGTCGCCGATCCGCACAAAACCGCCGCCTGGATGACCAAGGTTTTTGACTGGCACATCCGCTGGGAGGGGCCGGCCCTCAGCAGTGGCTACACGGTGCATGTGGGCAGCAAGGACAGCTACCTCGCCCTGTTCAGCCCCGCCGAACCCCTGGCAGAGGCGCCGGAACGCTATTCGACCAAGGGCGCACTGAACCATCTGGCCTTTGTCGTTGACGACCTCGACCAGGCCGAGGCCGCGGTGGTGGCTGCGGGCTACACCCCGATGAACCATGGCGACTACGAACCCGGCCGCCGCTTTTATTTTCTCGACGAAGGGGGCGTTGAATATGAACTCGTTCAATATGATTGATCTGTTGTTCTTTGCCGGGCACCGGCCGGAAATCTGGCGTGATTTCGCGCCCCGCCGGACTGGCGCGCGCCGCCATAACCGGCCCCCGACCCTGCCCGCGCCCTTGCCGGTCCGAAAGACCGCAGTGCCCGAATGACCCACATCGGGCAGCAAAACACCGCAGATCATTTGCTGCCCCCTTGCAATTCGACCCGCGATTAGGTCAGGTAAATGGCAACACGACGGCTCGCCCCGCTGCATATCGCGGCGGGGCGGCGGCGTTCGTACGACCTGAGCAGACGACCTGAGCAAACAATAAGATCGACCAGACGAAAGCGGACAAGACCATGGACAAGATCCCGATGACGCCCTCGGGCTTTCAGGCCCTGGGGGCCGAACTGAAGACTCTGAAGAGCGTGGAGCGCCCGGCCATCATCCAGGCCATTGCCGAAGCCCGCGAACTGGGCGACCTGTCGGAGAACGCCGAATACCATTCCGCCCGCGAAAAGCAGTCCTTTATCGAGGGCCGCATCAAGGAACTGGAAGGTGTGTTGTCTCTGGCCGATGTCATCGACCCCAAGAAGCTGTCCGGCGCGATCAAATTCGGCGCCAGGGTCACTGTCGTGGACGAGGACACCGAAGAGGAAAAGACCTGGCAGATCGTCGGCGAACACGAAGCCAACATCGAAGCGGGCCTGCTGAATGTGAAATCCCCCATCGCGCGCGCCTTGATTGGCAAGGAAGAAGGCGACAGTGTAGAAGTACGCACGCCCGGCGGCGACAAATCCTACGAGATCCTCAAGATCATCTACGCCTGAACACCGACCCCGTTGCGAACGACATAGCAGGCAGGACATGACCAGCGATCCAAGCGATACGGACACACCTGCAGCATCCAAACGGCCCGGCCTGCCCTTGCCGGATCTGGACAGCAGCACCCGCGCGCCCATCGGTCTGGCCGAGGTGGTGGCGCTTGGGCTCGGGGTGATCTGGACGCTTGGGATTGTTGCGCTTTATGTGCTGGCACCGGAAACCGCCCTGTCCACGGAATGGAATGCGCCGCTGGTGCGGGTGCTTGCGGTGTTGATGCCGGTGCTGATGCTCCTTGTGGCCGCCATTGCTCTGCGGTCCGCCCGGATCATGCAGGAAGAGACCCAGCGCCTGCATGCGGCGATTTCCAGCCTGCGCCACATGTATCTTGCCCACAGTCAGGCCGCCGCCGTGGTGTCCGAACCGTCGATGGCCAAAAAGCTGGAAGAAATCGCCGAAACCGCCCGCAAGACGGAAACGGTGCTGGCGACCTTTCAGACCATCCGGCGCACCCCCGAACGGCTGGCGATCCCGTCAAAGGCGATGGAGGCGGTCACCGAACAGGGCAGCCTGCAGCTGGGCACCCCGGCCGAGGCGCTGGCCCCGCCCCTGTCCAACGAACATTTCATCCGCGCCTTGAATTTTCCCGAAACCGCCGAGGACGAAGAGGGTTTCGTCTCGCTGCGGCTGGCGCTCAAGGATCGTCATACCGCCCAGGTCATCCGCGCGGCGCAGGATGTGCTGACCCTGCTCAGCCAGGAAGGCATCTATATGGATGACCTGCGGCCCGACCGCGCGCGGCCCGACATCTGGCGGCAATTTGCCCATGGCGCGCGGGGCCGTGCGGTGGCCGCGCTTGGCGGCATCCGGGATCGCAGCTCGCTGGCGCTGTCCTCTGCCCGGATGAAGCAGGACCCGATCTTTCGCGACTCCGCGCATCACTTCCTGCGGCGCTTTGATCAGATGTTCACCCGCTTTGAGGCCGAGGCCTCGGACGCGGATATTTCGGCCCTGAGCGACACCAGAACCGCCCGGGCGTTCATGCTGCTGGGCCGGGTCGCGGGCACCTTCGACTGACCGGCGCGGCGCAGGCGGCTCACGGAGGCTGAAAACCGGTCCGGGCCTCAACCGCCTTGGCGCGCAGACTGCAGCCCTCCGCATGATCGTTGATCAGCCCCATCGCCTGCATGAAGGCAAAGATCGTAGTCGGCCCCAGAAATTTCCACCCGCGCCGTTTCAGCTCCCGCGCCAGCGCGATCGAGCTTTGGCTTGTCGACTGGGTCTGCGGCGGTCCCAGCTCCTCGGGGCGCGGCTCGTAACGCCAGAAAAACGCCGCCAGCGTGCCTTCGGCCTCGACCATCTCCACCGCGCGGGCAGCGTTGTTGATCACCGCGGCGATCTTGCCCCTGTGGCGCACGATGGCCGCATCGCCCAGCAGCCGGTCGACATCCGCCGCACCATATTGCGCCACCTTGTAGAAATCGAAGCCGTCAAACGCCGCGCGAAACCCCTCGCGTTTGTTGAGGATGGTGCGCCAGCTCAGGCCGGACTGGAAACTCTCCAGACAGAGTTTTTCAAACAGCCGCGTATCCTGCGCCACCGGGAATCCCCATTCGCGGTCGTGATAGTCCAGAAACTCCGGCGCGCCGCCACACCAGCGACAGCGGGCAAGGCCGTCCGGCCCCTCGAACAGCGCGCTCACAGCGCCGCCGCCTGCAGGGCCGACAAACGCGGGTCGGTGCGGGCCGGGGCGACCTCCTGAATATGTGGCAGGGCGATCCCTTCCTGCACAAAGGGGTCCGCTGCGATCCGCGCCTCCAGCGCGGCGCGATCCTGCGGGCCGACGAGAATCGCACCGCCGCCCTGTGGCCGCAGGCTGCCCGCCAGCAGAAAGGCCCCGGCCGCGAAACCTTCGGCGAGCCAGTCATTATGTGCCGCCATAAACGCGGCCGCCTCGGTCTTTTTCTCGGTCAGAGTGAGGGTAACGATAAACATTGGGGTCTCCGTTAGCTGGGAATCGTCGCGGGGTCGGCAACGGTGTCGAGCCAAGCCATCATCTGGTCCACCTCCCGCGCCAGAAACGCATCATCGGGATAGGCATTGGCCAGGCTCGCCGCCCCCTGGCTGCGGGCCAGGAGCTGCATCGCAAGCGCATCAGCCTCCGCCCCGTGCCCCATGTCCTCGAACCGCTGCCGCAGCCAGTGCCGGAACAGGTCAAACAGCGCCCGTGCGCCGGCCTCTTGCGGGTGGTTCAGCTTTGACAGCTCGGAAAACAGCGTCCCGACCGGACAGCCATAGGCCCGGATTTTGGCGGCATTCACCGTCAGGATCGAGATGAAACTGGCCAGACATTCGCGGGGCGATTTGCCCTGGGCCACCCAGCCCTCCAGCATCGCATGCCGGTCCTTTATGCGGCGCTCGATCACCGCGACGAGGATCTCGTCCTTGGTCCGGAAGTGATAGTAGAAATTGCCCCGTGAAATCCCCACCACTGCGGCCACATCGGCAAAGGACGTGTATTCGAACCCGCGCTCGTAGAACAGCCGGTCCGCCGCGGTGACGATCTTTTCGCGTGTTGCCGAGGCGGCCATGGGTGGTCCTTTTGTCGCGCCAGATCGACCCTGAGCCTGCGGGATCAGGCGCAGGGGCGGGTCTGTGGCGTCGGGAGGCGGGTCCCGATCCAGATTATAGGACGCGCGTCCTAATTGCAAGCCCCCCGCCGTCTGGATGCAAAAAGAGCGGACAAATCCAAGCCCCTCAGGCTAGATGACCGCAGACACAGGGAGAGACGGACATGGAATACATCACCTCGCAAGAGCAGCTGCGCCAGGCCTTTGGCCGCCCCCATGAGGTGGCTGTGCAAAAGGAGCTGCGCCAGATCGACGCCCATTCCCGGCGTTTCATCGAAAAATCCCCGTTTGTGTTCATCGGCTCGCAAGACCGCAACGGCAATGGCGATGTGTCGCCCAAGGGGGACCGCCCCGGATTTGTGCAGGTGCTGGATGACCGCACCCTGGCAGTGCCCGACAGGCCGGGGAACAACCGGCTGGATACCTGGGAAAACGTCGTCGACAACCCGGCGGTCGGGCTGATCTTTGTGATCCCCGGCATGAACGAAACGCTTCGGATCAATGGCGAGGCCCGGCTGACAACGGATGCGGATCTCTGCGCCCGGCTGCATGTCAACGCCCGGCCGGCGCTGGCGGTGATGGTCGTCAAGGTCCGGCAGGTCTACATGCATTGCGCCAAGGCCTTTATCCGGTCGCACCTCTGGGCACCGGACACCTGGCCCGACCGCGCCGAAATGCCGACACTCGGCGCGATTCTGAAGGATCAGGCCCAGCTTGCCGAAACTGTGGAGGCCTTCGACGCCCATCTCGACCAAGCCTATCGCGAAACGCTCTGGTAGGCCTAGCTTTGCGGGGTCGCGGCGTCCCGGAAATACGCCGTCACGACGTCCCTCCCGCGCCGCCTCTCCGCTTCGGCCCGTCTGCCACCTGCCCTATTGAGGCCCTTGCCCTACGGGCTGAGCCCCGCGCCGGACCACAGCGCGCCCGCAGGGCGCGCTGCCGGGCCCAAACGGGGGCGATTGCATCTTTGATGCTGTCGCGCTCGGCGGGAGCTCCCCCCTTCCGCCACCAGTGGCTAACTCATGCCAAAGCTGGCATAGGGAATGAACCGCACCAGGTCGCCGGGGGCGATTTCCAGCCCCCCCTCGGGCAGTTCCACCAGCCCTTCGGCCCAGCTCAACCCCGAAATCCGGCCAGAGCCTTCGGATTTGAACACCTCCACCTGACCCGCCCGCATCCGGGCGCGCAGATACTCCCGACGGCCCGGCTTCTTGCGCTTGGAAAACCCGGCCGGCACGTCAAACCCCAGCGGCACCGACCAAGCCGCCCCGGCCAGCAGCCCCATCGCCGGGCGCGCAAAGACCAGCGCACAGACCAGCGCGGCCACCGGGTTGCCGGGCAGCCCAAAGACCGGCCGTCCCGCCCAGAGGCCAAGCGCCAGCGGCCGGCCCGGTTTCAGCGCCATCCGCCATTCCTGCAGGGCGCCGGTTTCGCGCAAAAGGGCCGAGACATGATCTTCGTCCCCGGCCGAGGCGCCGCCGCTGGTCAGGATCACATCCGCCACCGCCGCCGCCCGGTCCAGCGCCGCGCCGAGAGCCGCGCGGTCATCCGCGATGCGGCCCAGATCCACCGGCTCGAACCCGAACTGCTGCACCAGCGCCAGCAACATGGGCCGGTTGGCGTCATAGATCTGCCCCAGCCCCGCTGCCTGCCCCGGCGCCACCAATTCGTCCCCGGTAGAGATCACCGCCACCCGCAAGCGCTTGCGCAGCGTCAGCTCCGCCAGCCCGGTGGCCGAGGCCAGCGCCAGATCCGCCGGTGTCAGCACCCGCCCGGCCGGCAGGATCACCTCGCCTGCCGCCACGTCCTCGCCCGCCTTGCGGGTATTGGCCCCCTGCTTCAGCGGTCCGTTGAACGCCACCTGCGCCCCGTCCGTGCGCACGTCCTCCTCCAGGATCACCGTATCGACGCCCTCCGGCAG
>NZ_LPUY01000060.1 GCF_001518015.1 Tritonibacter horizontis | reverse complement strand
GACGCTCTCATGCCCTGGAATCACAAAGCCTGAACGGTCTCGGCTACCCGCTTACATTACGTGATCGCCTGTGAAAAGTACTCCATCCGGCCTCGCGAAGCAGAGGTGATCGCTCGCATGACCAGGTGTGTGCAGGACAGTAAGACCAGCGATCACCTGCCCCTCTTTCAAAAAGCCGTCAGGTTGAAACGCATCGTCAGGAAATGCGCGCGAAACATAAACCAGCAAACCTGTACGTTCGCGCAATGCCGGCACGGCCCCGAAATGATCGGAATGGTGATGTGTCAGGAGAATTCCGGCTGGTTGGCTCCCAAATTCTCGACGATTGCTTCGAAATGTGCACTGTCTTCTGCTGGACCGGGGTCGATAATGAACCGACCGTCAGGAGTATCAATGATATAGCTATTCGTCCCGTGATAGGTCATCTTCCCGGGATTGTTGGCAACGATCCTTAGGATTCCCTCGGCCACCTCTACGCCCTGCGCACGAGGAGGGTCAGGCTCACCGTAAAACATGTTGTTTCTTGTCATTCTTTACGACCATGTATTGATTGCGAACAATCCGTATCATGCAGCTCCGCCTCTTGCTCTTGCACAGTTTCGGAATCCTCAAGCTGGTTTTCAGCGCCGGTCGAACCCGGCACTGGAACAAAGCAACGAAGCCCAGCGTTCAAACACGGCCCCGATTTTGGAACCCTGTATACAGCACCACAGCAATTGCTGCCTTGGCCAGATCTCCAAGCAGGAACGGGTAAAGCCCGGCGTTCATCAATTTTTCTCCATAGCCGATAAAGCCGCCCAGCCAGAAGAGCCCTGTGCAGTACATAAGCATGGAACCGAAAAGTACAGCGACAGTTGCTCTGAATGCAGGCTGAAACCCTCTCAACTTTTGAACCATCCATCCAGCGGCAGCCGCTGCGAGTGCGAACCCAATCAAGTATCCGCCTGTGGGGCCGGCAATATAGACCAATCCGGCCGGCGCGGGAGGCGTGCCAGCGAAAACCGGAAGGCCAAGCGCGCCTTCCAGAAGGTAGAGTACTACAACAAGTCCACCGCGAACTGGACCCAGAAAAAGTCCAAGGCCCAGGACTGCTAGGGATTGGGTCGACATCGGAACCGGGTAGAAAGGAACCACGATTTTCGCGGAGAGTGTCAGAAGAATGGTGCCGATGAGTATAGTTGCAAACTCTCGGGACAGACTTGCGAGTGGTTGGCGTTGAGTAGATTCCAAATTCATTTTGTTAGTCCTTGTGTCAGTTGGTCGTTGATATGGTTTTTGTAATGGTGAGTTCACATCCGCTTGGCGACCTCTTCGAGCATGACCTCGGTGGCACCGCCGCCGATGGCCTGGACACGGGCATCGCGCGACATGCGTTCCACGGGTGTTTCCCGCATATAGCCCATACCGCCATGGAACTGGACACAGTCGTAAAGCACGCTGTTTACCAGCTCGCCACAATAGGCCTTGACCATCGATACTTCTTTGACGCAATCGCGGCCCGCGGCATCTAGTGACGCAGCGTGATAGGTAAGCTGACGTCCCGCTTCAATCCGGGTTTGGCAATCGGCCAATCGCTGGCGCACTGCCTGCTTGTCCCACAACACACCACCGAAAGCCTTGCGCTGCTTGACGTAATCCACAGTCATTTCCAGTGCGGATTGCGCCTCGGCGCAGGCCATTGCACCCAGCACGATCCGTTCGTTCTGGAAGTTCTTCATCACTGAGTAGAAGCCCCGGTTCACCTCCCCCAGCACGTTCTCTGCCGGGATGCGCACATCCTCGAAGATCAGTTCGGCGGTGTCCGAGCACAGCCAGCCGGTCTTGTTCAGCGCCCGGCCGACAGAGAACCCCGGCGTGCCCTTTTCGACCGTGAACATGGTGATCCCGCGCGAGCCCTTGGCGTCCGGGTCGGTCTTGGCGCCGACGAAATAGATGTCGCCATGCACGCCGTTGGTGATGAACATCTTGGTGCCGTTGATCACCCAGTCCGATCCGTCCCGCACCGCGCGCGTGCGCATCCCCGCCACGTCAGACCCGGCGCCCGGTTCGGTCACGGCCACTGCGGCAATCTTTTCGCCCGAGGTGATCGACGGCATCCAGCGCGCCTTTTGTTCGGGCGTACCGGCGTTTTCAAGATGCGGCGAGGCCATGTCGGTATGGACCAGAACCGTGGCCGAAAACCCGCCGAAGGTGGAGCGCCCCGCTTCCTCGGCCAGCACGACGCTGGACATCACATTTAGCCCTGCGCCGCCATATTGCTCGTCATAGCGCATGCCCAGCACGCCCAGATCGCCCATTCGGCGCAGCACGTCACGCGGCACCATGCCATCCCTTTCCCAAGCGTCGGCCTTGGCCGTCACTTCGGTTTCGATGAAGCGGCGCAGCTGCGCGCGGATCATGTTCAGGTCTTCACTGAACGGGCCTGTGGCCGCATCAATCATGTCATGCTTGGTCATTGGGTTTCCTCTGGATCGAGTTTTACAAGGGGCGCTTGCCCGGCGACGGTGTCGCCGGCGGCGCAGTAGATTTCGGCTACGATGCCCGCAAACGGGGCGACCAGGCTTTGCAGCAGTTTCATCGCCTCAAGCACCACCAGTGTATCGCCCGCCGCGACCCGATCGCCGGGCGCGACCCGCAGTTCGACCACTGCACCGGGCATCGGCGCGACAAGCAAGTCTGCCCCGCCGACCTTTCCCGAAGCGCGTTGCAGGTGTCTGTCCTCCAGCGTTTCAATGGCAAACCCGGCCATACCATCCGGCGTTGACAGAAACACCTGCCAGTGTTTTTTCGTGCGGCGCAGGTGCGCGGCGCGGGTAAAGGGCACGCCGCCAACGCGCCCTGTCAGGCGGTCGGCGGTCAGGCCGGGCGCTTCGACGGTAACAGGGGTGCCGTCCGGCAATCTGATCGTCAGATGCCTTTTATCGCCCGCCGCGCTGGTCGGGTCTTCGTCGCCCAAGGCCCAATAGAAGGCAGCGCCGGGCCGGCCTGCGGGCGCGGTCAGACGCCACGCACCTAGACCTTGCCAAGGGGTGTTCCCGGCCGTCGGGACCAGATGCAAATGCAGGGCCAGTGTGGCCAGCGCGCGGCTTTGCGCATCGGGTGCGGGGTGTGCCCACCCGTTCACAAACATCTCGCCAAGCCCGGCGGTGTGATGCCGGATCGCGGCAAAGTCGGGATGAATTAACAAGGCGCGCTGAAACGCCAGGTTCAGCCCCAACCCGCCCACTGCAAAGCCGTCGATTGCGGCCACGCTCTTGCGGATGGCCTGCGCCCGGTCCGGCGCATGGATGATCAGCTTGGCCAACATGGAATCGTAGTGATGGCCGACAGTTGACCCTTCCCCGACGCCCGTATCCAGCCGCACGCCCGAAGGCGGCACCCACAGCGTGATCCTGCCGGTTTCGGGGCGGTAATTCTCGGCCGGGTTTTCGGCGGCAACGCGCACTTCGATGGCGTGGCCTTCGAAGTGTACGTCGGGTTGCTGGAAAGTCAGCCGCTCGCCCCGCGCGATGCGCAACTGCCATTCGACCAAGTCGATTCCGGTGATCGCCTCGGTGACGGGATGTTCGACCTGAAGGCGGGTATTCATCTCAAGGAAGTAATAGGCGCGGCGCTCGGGGTCATATAGGTATTCAACCGTTCCGGCAGAGCGGTATCCGATCGCCTGTGCAAGGCGCACGGCGGCAGCGCGCATATGCTCGCGCAGATCGTCTGGCAGATTCGGCGCGGGGGCCTCTTCGATAAGCTTCTGGTGATTGCGTTGCAGCGAACAGTCCCGGTCGCCGAGATGCACCAGGTTGCCATGCGTGTCGCCCAGCACCTGCACCTCGACATGGCGGGAGCGGAGCGCATAGCGTTCCAAAAATACCGCCGGATCGCCGAACGCACCCTGCGCCTCTGCCCGGGCAGAGGCGATGGCCTTGGGCGCGTCGGCCATGTCGGTGACGAGACGCATCCCGCGTCCGCCACCGCCGGCGCTGGCCTTGACCAGGAATGGCACCCCAAGCGCGCCCGCCTCTTGCAGCAGGCGTGAATCCGATTGATCGGCACCGCGGTACCCGGGCAGCACCGGCACCCCTGCGGCCTCGGCCGCAGCCTTCGCCGCGATCTTGGACCCCATTTGAGCGATGGCATCGGGTTCCGGTCCGATAAAGACTAGCCCTGCGGCCTCGACCGCTGCCGCGAAATCCGCGTTCTCGGACAGAAAGCCATAACCGGGATGCACCGCACCCGCGCCCGTGGCACGCGCTGCCCCCAGGATGGCCGGGACGTTCAGGTAGCTTTCAGACGCAGCCGCCGGGCCGATACAGACAGCGTGATCCGCCTCGGCCACGAAGGGGGCGTCGCGGTCGGCCTCGGAAAAGACCGCAACCGTTTCCAGCCCCAGCTTGTGGCACCCACGCTGGATGCGCCGGGCGATCTCGCCCCGGTTGGCGATCAGGACGCGGGTGAAACTCATTTCACTCTCCACGAAGGCACGCTCTTGTTGAGAAAGCTGTTGATGCCTTCAATGCCTTCCCCGGTTTCCCAGGCATCGGCCAGACGGTCGGCGGTGTAGATCATGTTGGTTTCCAGATCGTGACTGGCGACATAAGCGATCAGCGCCTTGGTATCCGCCACCGCGCCGGGTGCTGCCTGAAGGTGATCGTGCACCACCCGTTCGACGGCGGCATCCAACGCGTTGGCGGCGACGACCTCGGTGAGGAGCCCGATCCTTTCGGCGCGCGCGCTGTCAAAGAGCGCGCCCGACAGCATGGTTTCACGCGCGTGCACCTTGCCGATGCGGGCTACCACGTAGGGCGAGATATTGGCGGGCAGCAGACCCAGTTTCACTTCGGTCAGGCCATAGCGTGCGCCTTCTGCGCCGATGGTATAGTCGCAGACCGAAATCATGCCGACGCCACCGCCATATGCCGGCCCGTTGATCCGCCCGATCAGGGGCTTTTGCAGCGTGTCCAGTCGGCGCAACAGATGCGCGAGCGTGGCGCTTTGTTCGACCCGTTCGGCGCGAGATTTTTCGACGTTTGAGGCGAACCAGTTGAAATCCCCTCCAGCGCAAAAGCTTTTGCCGGCACCGGTCAGGATCACGATGCGCACCTTGTCATCTGAAGCCAGATCCTCGACCGCGTCGAAAAGCTCGGCGATCAGATCGGCGTTCAGCGCATTGTGCTTGTCAGGGCGGTTGAGGGTTACCGTGGCAACGCCACGCGCGTCGGTTTTGACAAGGATGGTTTCATAACTTGTTGTCATGACATCGGCCTCACATTCTGAAAACGGGCGTGTGGCGCCCTTTCTCGGGCACCGACGAGACAATGGCCAGACACAGGCCCAGAACGTCGCGGGTCTGCCCGGGCTCGATCAGCCCGTCATCCCAGAGCCGCGAAGTGGCGTAATACGGATCGGACTGTTCGCCATATTGGGCACGCACCTGCGCCTCGATCTGCGCAAGATCGGTCTCCATCCTTTCAGGCTCGCCGCCTTTCTGGCGGCGCAGCTCCTGCATCACGTTGGTCGCAATGTCCGCGGACATGGTGGCCAACTCCGCCGTTGGCCAGGCAAAGAGGAAATTCGGTGCAAATCCGCGTCCACACATGCCGTAATTGCCCGCGCCATAGGATCCGCCAAGCAGGACAGACAGGCGCGGCACCTTGGCGACGGACATGGCATAGACCAGCTTGGCGCTGTTCTTGGCGATGCCGCCGCGCTCCGCCTCGGTCCCGACCATGAAGCCCGCGATGTTGTGCAAGAACAGTAGCGGGATATTGCGCTGGTCGCACATCGAGACGAACTGCGCACCCTTCAGCGAACTGTCCGACATCAGCGCGCCGTTGTTGGCCAGGATACCGACCCGATAGCCGTGGATCCGCCCGGTGCCGCAAACCAGCGTCTCACCCCAGCCGGGCTTGAATTCGCGGAACTCGCCCGCGTCGATCATGCGCAGCAGAACCTCGCGCATGTCGTAGGGCTGCTTGCGGTCGGCGCTGATGATGCCGAGCAATTCTGACGGATCATGCGCGGGCGGCGCGGGGGCTGCGTCGGGCGGCATCGGGCGCGACTGGCCCAACTCGGCCACGATGTCGCGCATCAGCGCCAGCGCATGGTATTCGTCCTCGGCCAGATGGTCGGACACGCCCGAGACGCGCGAATGCATCTCGGCACCACCCAGCGTTTCGCCATCGGCCACTTCGTTGATCGCCACCTTGACGATAGAGGGCCCGCCCAGATGGATGCGCGCGTTGCCGCGCACCATGATGACCTCGTCCGACAGCGCGGGAATATAGGCCCCGCCTGCCGTGCAGCCGCCGAACACGGCCGATATCTGCGGCAAGCCGCTGGCCGACATGTTGGCCTGGCGATAGAAGGAATTGCCGAAATGGCGGGCATCGGGAAAGACCCGGTCCTGCTCGGGCAGATAGGCCCCGCCGCAATCCACCAGATAAAGGCAAGGCAGCCGGGTTTCCGCCGCGATTTCCTGGGCGCGGATGTGCTTTTGCACCGTCTCGTGGTAAAATGATCCGCCCTTGACCGTCGCATCATTGGCTATGATCATGCAGGGTAGGCCGTGGACGATGCCGATGCCGGTCACGATCCCCGCACCGGGCACCTCGCCGCCGTATTGCCCGTAGGCCGCGAGCGACGACAGTTCCAGAAACGCCGTGCCCGGATCCGCCAGCAAGTCGATCCTCTCGCGGACCAGCAGCTTGCCGCGCTTGCGGTGGCGCTCGACCATGTCGAGGCGCCCGCCCGAGGTGGCCTCGGCAATCCGCGCGCGCAGCGTCTCGACCCGCGCGCTTTGCGCCTGGTGATTGCGTGCGTAGATCTCTGATGCGGTCAGCACTGCTGTTTCAAGGCGCGCCATGTGTCAGGTCTCCTGTCTTTCAAGTATTCCGTTGAGGAACACATCGGCATAGGTGCGTGACAGCGCCTCTGCGCTGCCGCGGTGCGGATCGAACCATTCCAGCGTGGCGTTCAGCGCGCCGATCAACATCAGGCGCAGGCGGCGGATGTCCACGTCGCGTTTCAGCGCGCCGTCTGCCTGAAGCCGGGACAACAGGTTGTCCCATTCGGCCTCATAGGCCCGGCGCGCGTGCAGATTGGCATCGCGGACGGATTGCGGCACCTGCCCGAAAATGCGCACATTGGCCGAGGAATAATCGCTGACGTCCAGAAGCGCGCGCAGATGCGCCCCGATCGCTGCCCGCAGGATCGCCTCGGCGCCGGTGCCCTCGGGCAAGGCGGAAACGGCTTGGCTCATTCCCTCGTGAACGGCCCGAATACCTGTATCCAGAACGGCCGCGATGATCTCGTCCTTGGAGCCGAAATGGTAATATATGCTGCCCGCCTTGATCCCTGCGGCCTCGGCGATCTTTCTGAGCGACACGGACCCATAGCCCTGTTCGCGGAAGAGCCGCGCCGCAACATCCAGCACGCCATCACGCCCGACCGCGCTCCGGGGGATCTCGTTGAGCTTGCGCGCTGTGGTATTCGCCATGGGGTCTCTTTACGGTATATTGCCTAACTAACACCTGTTAGGTAATTGGTGCCGATGAGTCAATCCTCCCGAAAGTGTTGGATTGGAATTTGTGGCGAATCCCGTCCGGGCAATCGTCATACGGCCGCCGGAAATGCCGGTCGCCAGCCAAGGCCCGAATACGTGGTTTGGCTGGCGTGGGTCAGATCGTGAATCCGCCGCCGCAAATGATGTGCTGACCCGAAATGAAGTTCGATTCGGGCGTACAGAACAAATAGACCGCGCCAGCGGCCTCTTGCGGGGTGCCGACCCGGCCCAGCGGAATCATGCGTTCCATCTGGGACAGAAGATCGGGGTTCACGCCGACCTTGATTTCGCGGTCTTCCACCTTGATTGTGCTGTCGCCCGCGGCGCTGCCTTCGGTCAGCCGCGTGCGGATCGGGCCAAAGGCCACCGCGTTGACGTTGACCTTGTAACGGCCCCATTCCTTGGCCATCGTCCGGGTGACACCCAGAATACCGGCCTTGGCGGCGGCGTAGTTGATCTGGCCGGCATTACCGCCTGTCCCCGCGATGGATGAGATATTCACCACCTTGCGGAACACTTCCTGCCCTGCAGCAGCCTCTTCTTTGGCCTTGGCGCTGATCACCGGCTGGGCGGCGCGCAGAATCCTGAAGGGCGCAGTCAGGTGAACGTCGATGATCGCCTGCCACTGTTCGTCGGTCATCTTCTGAACGACGCTGTCCCAAGTATAGCCGGCATTGTTCACGATGATGTCCAGCCCGCCAAAACTGTCCACGCCCGTCTTGATGAAACGTTCGGCGAAACCGTCTTCTGTCACGCTGCCGGCGCAGACCACGGCCTCGCCGCCAACCGCACGAATGGCCTCGGCGGTCTCATTGGCCGGGTCGGCATCCAGATCGTTGACCACCACGCGCGCCCCTTCCGAGGCCAGCTTGAGCGCGATCTCGCGACCGATACCCCGGCCCGAACCGGAAACCAGCGCAACGCGCCCGTCAAGTTTTCCAGTCATGTTTTCTCCTCCCGATTGGTGCTGTCACGCTTTTTCATAAAGCGTGGTCACACAAGCCCCGCCAAGACCCAGATTATGCTGGAGCGCCAGCCGCGCGCCTTCCACCTGCCTTGCATCTGCCTGCCCGCGCAACTGCTGAACCAGTTCGGTGCATTGCGCCAGGCCGGTCGCCCCCAGCGGATGCCCCTTGGACAACAGCCCGCCCGACGGATTGGTCACGAATTTGCCGCCATAGGTGTTGTCGCCGTCATCGACGAATTTTGCCGCATCACCGCGGCGGCAAAGCCCAAGCGCCTCGTAGGTGATCAGCTCGTTATGGGCGAAACAGTCATGCAGTTCGACCACGTCCACATCCTGAGGGCCGATGCCCGCCGCCTCATAGACCTGATCGGCGGCGCGTTTGGCCATCGAATAGCCGACGACCTCGCGCATGTCATGCGCGCCGAAGGTTTCCGGGCCGTCCGTCGTCATGGCCTGAGCGGCAATGCGCACCGAGCTGTCTAGACCGTGCTTGTCGGCGAAGGCCTTGGAGCACACGATTGCCGCAGCCGCGCCACAGGTCGGTGGGCAAGCCATCAGCTTTGTCATGACGCCGGGCCAGACGACCTGTGCCGCCATCACTTCTTCCGGCGTCACTTCCTGCCGGAACAGCGCCACCGGGTTCCTGGACGCATGCCGACTGGCTTTGGCGCGGATTTTCGCGAAGGTTTCCAGCGTAGTGCCGAACTCTTCCATATGCGCTTTGCCCGCGCCGCCGAAATAGCGCAGCGCCAGCGGAATCTCCGTGTTGCCCACCAGCACGTCGGTCTCGGCGTCGAAGGACGTGAAGGGGCTGACCCGATCGTGGAACATAGCGACGATTGCGCCAGGCTGCATCTGCTCGAAGCCAAGCGCCAGAGCACATTCCACCGCACCGCTTTCAACTGCCTGACGGGCCAGGAACAGGGCCGACGAACCGGTCGAGCAGTTGTTGTTCACATTCAGAACCGGTATCCCGGTCATGCCGACGTGATACAAAGCCCGCTGGCCGCTGGTGCTGTCACCATAGACATATCCCACATAGGCCTGCTGAACCTTGTCATAATCCAGCCCCGCATCGGCAAGCGCGGCACGGGTGGCCGCAGCAGCCATCACATCATAGCTTTCGGATTTTCCTGGCTTCTGAAATGGGACCATCCCGACGCCGACGACATAGGCTTTGTCTTTCATTTCTCTCTCTCCCATGCTTGGTCTGGCTATTGTGAACGGTAAGCCATATCAATTTCTAACACATGTTTGATTTTAGCGCTTAGCCTTGATAACTGTCAACATAGCTAAACCGTGATGTAGGGAGCCTGCGTCATTTGCCAACACATGACTGATTTTCTTGACCGCGCGTTCCGCAAGCCAGCACCATTCAGGCGTTCGGATCCCGGCATGACTGTCGATAAACGTCTGACGTCTGGTTCCGGTAACCAGTGGTACCCAACCCACCAAAAGGAGAGATAATGGCGTATTGTTACGAATTCAAAGGGTTCGTGCCCGTTGTGCCCGAGGATACATATGTCCATCCTCAGGCGGTTCTGATCGGAAATGTCATCCTGGGTCATGGATGCTATATTGGACCCGGAGCTAGCCTGCGGGGCGACTTCGGCAGGATCGTGATTGGCGACGGGGCCAATGTGCAGGACAATTGTATCATCCATTCCTTTCCCGGTCGCGACGCGATCGTTGAATCCGACGGTCATATCGGCCACGGCGCGATCCTGCACGGTTGCACAGTGGGTCGGAACGCCCTGGTCGGGATGAATGCCGTCATCATGGATGGCGTAGAGCTTGGTGCGGAATCAATCGTCGGCGCGCAGGCGTTCGTGCGGGGCGAAACGATAGTTCCACCGCGCTCGATGGTGGTCGGATCGCCGGCAAGGGTAATCCGCGACGTCACCGAGAAGGAAGTCGCTTGGAAAACACGCGGAACTGCCGAGTATCAGCAACTCGCGCGCGACTGTCTGGCCGGATTGAAGCCCGTCGAGCCGCTGAAGGCGGTAGAGACCGACAGGCCGCATATGGCCGCCTCCGACGTCGTATCCATTCAGGAGGCGCGGCAGAAGCCATCCTGACCTGTCCGGCAAACCGGACAGGTCAGGGTTCCCGCGTGCCTCAAAAGCCCCCGTTGGCATCGCCTTGACGCGGGACGGCAACTCCGTAATCCAGTGTGCCGCCCTGCCCTTCAAGCCGTCACAGCCGGAATATCCCGTAATGCGGATCGTCGATCGGCGCGTTCAGCGCAGCCGAGATCGACATGCCGAGCGCGTTGCGCGTGTCCGCCGGGTCGAGAATGCCGTCATCCCACAATTCCGAGGTCGAGGTATAGGCCTCGACATCGCGCCGGAACTTCTCCAGCACCGGGTCGCGGATCGCGGCGATTTCCACTTCGGTCAGTTGCTTGCCTTCGCGTTCAAGCTGCCGGATCTTGACGTCGGCCATGGTGTTGGCGGCCTGATCCGCCCCCATTACGCCGATTTCCGCCTGCGGCCACATGAACAGCGTGCGCGCATCCCAGGCCCGCCCGCACATGCCGTAATTGCCGGCCCCGTAGGACGCATTGGCAATCACGGTGAACTTGGGCACGACCGAGCCGCCCTGCGCCATCAGCATCTTGGCGCCGTCCTTGGCGATGCCGCGTTCCTCGTATTCGCGGCCGACCATGTAGCCGGTGATGTTCTGAAAAAAGACCAGTGGCGTACGGTTCTGGTTGCATAGCTGCATGAAATGCGCGGCCTTCAGCGAGCTGTCGTTGAACAGCACCCCGTTATTGGCGAGGATCCCCACTTTGAAACCCCAGATATGGGCAAAACCACAGACCATCGTGGTGCCGTAATCGGGCTGATATTCGTGAAAGCGCGAACCGTCCACGATTCGGGCAAGAACCTCGCGCATGTCGAACTGGGTCTTCCGGTCCTTGGGGATGATCCCGTAAAGTTCCTTGGGATCGTAATAGGGGTCTTCGAAGGCCGCCGTTTCGATGATGGTTTTTGGCATGCGCTTCCACTGGCTGACAATCTCGCGCGCCAGTGCAAAGGCGTGCTGTTCTGTGGCGGCGCGATAATCGCCCGTCCCCGAGACAGAGGTGTGCATCACCGCGCCGCCAAGTTCCTGCACGCCGACCTCTTCGCCGGTGGCCGCCTTGACCAGTGGCGGACCGCCCAGAAAGATCGCCCCGGTGCCCTCGATGATGATGTTGTAATCGCTCAGCGTCGGCACATAGGCGCCGCCCGCGGTGCAATGCCCGCCAACGATGGCAATCTGCGGGATATTGGCCTGGCTCAGCTTGACCTGGTTGCGAAACACCCGCCCGCCCAGATAGCGGTCGGGAAACACGCCGTGTTGCAGCGGCAGGAAGCCTCCGGCGCTATCGCAGATATGGACGACCGGCAAATGGTTCTCAAGCGCGACATCCAGAAGCCGCACGATCTTTTTGACGGTATGCGGATACCAGGCACCACCCTTGACGCTCGCATCGTTGGCGTGGATGGCCACCTCGCGGCCCTGCACGATGCCGATGCCGGTCACCACGGCGGCACCGGGCACGGCGCCATCATATTCGCGGCAGGCGGCCAGCGTCGAGAATTCAAGAAACGGCGTGCCCGGATCGAGCAGCAGCTTCAACCGCTCGCGCACGCCCAGTTTGTTCTGGCGTGCCAAGCGGTCGATGTCCCGTTGGGGCCGCTCGAAACGCGCCGCGTGCTGGCGAGCGTGAAACTCCTTCAGCCGTTCGGACATGGCGGCAAAATTGGCCTTGTAGTCGGCGGCATTGGTGTCGATGTGGCTTTCGATCCGGCGCATTGTCACTCCTCCTGCGGGGTCAGTTGGGCAAGGACGGCCTTTAGGCCGAAACTGTCACCCGCGGTAAAAGGCATTTCGGCAACCACACCGTCGCGCGGCGCGGTCAGGGTGGTTTCAAGCTTCATGCTTTCGATGACCAGAAGCGGCTGGCCTTCTGTAACGGCGTCTCCGGGCTTGACCGCCACCGAAACAACGACTCCCGGCATCGGCGCCAACAGTCGATCACCCCCTGCGGTGCCCTCCCTGCCGCCAAGCCGGTCGTCGGGATCGACCCTCCCAACCTCGAAGGTGCGCCCGTTCAAATGTATGAAGGTAGATTCCGGCCCGACCGCCAGCCGCAACTCATGCGCCCGCCCCCCGGTCCGCAGCACATAAGCGCCCGGCGCGCCAGCCGGGACCAGTTGGCAGGGAACCGCGCCATCTGGCATGTTCAGGACAAAGCGGCTGCCATCATGGGTCAGCCAGCATTCGGCCTCATGGCCGGCGATCATGAATATTCTGCGCATCAGTTTCTCCACCCGCCCATCTTGCGGTGCATTTCGGGTATCTGCATCACGTCAGTCACCAGCCGTTGATCAGACAGGGCCGCCGCCGCCATAAGCAGGGTGGAAACATCCTCGCCCGGTGCGGTCAGCACATCCGCCTGTTCGGCTAAAAACCCGGTTGAAACGTCACCCGAGGCAAAATCTGGATGTGCAAGGATCGCATCCAGGTATCCGGTGTTGGTCGTCACCCCGAGAATCACATAGTTTTGCACCGCGTTCCGGGCACGGGCGATGGCCTGTGCGCGATCCGGGCCATGCACGATCAGCTTTGACAACATCGGGTCGAAATCGGTCGTGACCTTGCCGCCGTCCAGAATGCCACTGTCCACACGGATACCCTCACCGTGGGGTTCGTCCAGCAGCAGGATATCCCCGATCGCGGGGCGGAAATCGGCCGTCGCGTCCTCGGCACAGATGCGCAGCTCAATCGAATGGCCGGTCTGCGGAATATCGGCCTGCGCCGCGCTCAGCCCCTCGCCCGCCGCGATACGCAACTGCTCGGCGACCAGATCGAAGCCCGTGACCATCTCGGTCACCGGATGTTCGACCTGAAGGCGGGTGTTCATTTCGAGAAAGTAGAAGGCCCCGTCCTGCGCATAGATGAACTCGACGGTTCCGGCACCCCGATAGTTGACGGCGCGCGCAATTCCGGCGGCGGTTTCGCAGATCTCGTCCCGTTGTTCGGGCGAAAGCGCGGGCGAGGGCGTTTCCTCGATGATCTTCTGGAACCGGCGCTGGATCGAGCATTCGCGCTCCCAGAAATGGACCACGTTGCCCTGCCCGTCGCCCATCACCTGCACCTCGATATGGCGCGGACGTTCGATATAGCGTTCGACGAAGAGACGACCGTCGCCGAAATACCGCTGGCCTTCGCGGCGGGCGGTTTCGATCTCGGTTTCCAACGTGCTGTCCTCGCGCACGATGCGCATGCCCTTGCCGCCGCCCCCCGCCGAAGGCTTGATCAGCAGCGGATAGCCCAGGGTGCGGGCGCGTTCGACAAAACTCGCCGGATCGTCATCCTCGATCGCCGAAGGGGCAACCGGAAAGCCGCGCGCCTCGACAAAGGCGCGCGCGCGGACCTTGTCGCCCATCAGGTCGATGGTCTCGGAGGTCGGGCCGACAAATGTCACACCGGTCGCTTCCAGCGTCGCGACGAAACCGGCATTCTCCGACAGAAAGCCGTAGCCGGGATGCACCGCATCAGCGCCGATCTTTCTTGCGGCCGCGACGATCTGCGGAATGTCGAGGTACGCAGCGACCGGGGTCGGGCCGTCGATCATCACGACCTCATCCGCGATCAGATGGGCAGGCCCCTCTTGTTCGGCGACGTGGCGCAACACAGCCGTCGCAAGGCCGCGGGCCTTGGCGGTGCGCACCACACGCGCCGCGATTTCACCCCGATTGGCGACCAGGAGTTTTGAAATAGTCATGGTATTACCCTCTCGTTCGGGTCCGGGGTGTTCAGCCCGTCGCGCGCGACCAGGTCGGCCGGCACCGGAATATCGATATCCAGCAGCATCTGGGCAAACCCCTTGCCTTGCGGATCGATGCGGACCGAGGCGATGCCGCCCCCGCCCAGCGATTCATGCAGCAGGAAATTCAGCGAATGGCTTCCTGGCAGGTCGAACCGCTCGACCTTGCCTTCGCAGACATGGGAGAAGTAGTCTTTTACCACCTCTTCGCTGAGAGCCGACCGGATAAAAGGTAGGTAGTCTGGCTTGCGCGCCAGGATACCGATATTGGCGATATCCCCCTTGTCGCCCGACCGTCCCCAGGCCAGATCGACGAGGCGCACCTTGACCGCGTCTGGACCGGGCTCGCGGCTCTCTGCGGGCGGTGCGGCAGGCGGATCGAGGTGGACTGGCCTGGTGGCCACGGTGACGGGAACATCCTGGCCGTCGACCTCGACTGCGACGGGGGTGTCGGCCTTGTCCTGCAGGAACGAGAACAGGCGTACCACCGGCTGCACCTTGGGCCGCCCGGCAAAGAACCCGGTCAGCCCCTGCGCGGTCGAGATGGCCATCGGTGCGATCTCGCCGGCGAAGATGTTGAGCGCGGCGCGGTCGTCGTGCGTCACGCCGATCTTGATCACCACCTCGCGGGTCTGCGCCCGCGCGTTGGCGCCGTAAGCCGCCTCTGCCCCCAGCACTTCGACGCTGACCTGCCGGAAATCGGACAGGTTTCTTTCACGGAAGATCCGGCGGCAACGGGTAACGATGGCCTCGGCCACGCGCTTGCCCTTGGCCGGCGCGTTGATGGCCGCCAAGGTCAGGGAGGAAACCGCGCGCCAGCCATCGGCATGGGTCGCCGACACCTTGTAGCTGCCGGTACGCCCGAGACCCTTGCCGCCTTTGACCAACACCCGATCCGGCCCGACCTGGTCCAGCGTGACCTGCGACCAGTCGCAGATCACGTCGGGCAGCAGGTAGGCGCGCGGATCGCCGATTTCATAGAGCATCTGTTCACCGACCGAACCCGGCACAACCAGCCCGCCCGTCTCTGGTGTTTTGGTCATGACAAAACTGCCGTCTTCCGACACTTCGACGATGGGCATCCCCATGTCGTCCCAGCCCGGTACGTCCTGCCAGTCGGTGAAGTTGCCACCGGTCCCCTGGGGGCCGCACTCGATCAAATGGCCCGCCAACGATCCCTGGCTGAGCTTGTCCCAATCATCGTCGCCCCAGCCAAATTCATGCATCAGCGGGCCGAGCGCCACTGCGCTGTCTGCACAGCGCCCTGTGATCACGATGTCGGCTCCGGCATCCAGCGCCGCCGCGATGGGACGGGCGCCCAGATAGGCGTTCATGCTCCAGATATCGTCTGGAAACGCGACGCCCGAGAACATCTCCGTCTGACCACCGGCGCGGATATCGTCGGCCCGCGCCGACAAATCATCGCCCAGCACAACACCGATGGACACATCTATCCCGGCCTCGGCGGCGACTTTAGCCAGCGCATCGCGGCAGCCACGCGGGTTCACACCCCCGGCATTGGCAACGACCTTCATCCCCTTGGCCTTGATTTCCGGCAACCAGGGTGCCAGCGCCTTGACGAAATCCGGCGCATAACCCGCATCGGGCGACTTGGCGCGGGCTCGCGCCATCAGCGACATCGTCACCTCGGCCAGATAGTCGAACACCAGATAGTCGATCTCGCCTTTGGAGACCAGCTGACCGATCGCTTCAGGCGTATCGCCCCAGAATCCCGATGCGCATCCGATACGCAGTTTTCGATCCGACATGTGCTTCTCCTCTCCGCTTGATCAGCGGCCTGTCCATTCAGGTTTGCGTTTCGCAATGAAGGCGGCAAAGCCCTCGCGCGCATCTTCTGTCTGCGCAACTCGTGGCAACAGGGTTTCGGCAAAGCGCATCTGCTGCGCATAGGTCATGTCTTCCATCGCGTGGCAGGCGTATTTTCCCAGCCGGATCGCGGTAGGCGACTGCGCGGCAATCTGCGCGACCAACTCCGCAACCTTGTCATCCAGCCCGGCAGTATCTGTCACATGGTTGACCAGATCATAGCGCAAGGACTCCTCGGCGGTCAGAGGAACGCCGGTGATGAACATCTCCATCAATCTGCGCCGGGGTAACATGCGGATCATCGGCGGAACGATAGTCATCGGAAACAGACCCACCTTCACTTCAGGCGTTCCGATTCGGGCATGATCGACCATCACGGCCAGATCGCAGGCACAGATGATGCCCGCGCCCGCGCCCATGGCCACACCGTTGATGCGCGCGATGGTTGGCTTTCGGCAGGCTTGTATGGTTTCGAACAATTGCCCGGCGAAATGGTCCGGATAGGCCGGGTCCTGAACAAATGGGCCACCTTCGGCACCCGCCTTGATGTCGCCGCCAGCGCAGAAGGCACGCTCGCCCTCGCCGGTCAGGACGATCACCCGGCATTCCGCGTCGGCCTCGGCCGCCAGAATTGCGGCAATCAGACCCTCTGCCACTTCGCGGTTCAGGGCATTTCGACTGTCAGGGCGGCAGATCGTGATGCGCACCTCATACCCCCGCGACTGCGAACGAACGACATTCTCCACCATTTCCAAGATATCCCCCGTTTTCTGGCCGAACTTGCCCGCAACGTCAGGTCGCGAAAAGCTTGCCTTGAACTATTTTCTAACATGTGTTTGATTTTGGTCAACGCTGTAGATGACATTTTGTTCGGGAGGAAAAAGTATGACCAGTCAGAATGAACTTGCCATGGCTGATCTGGCGGCCATCAGGGCGAATTATTCGCTGACCGATGAGCAGCGCCAGATCGTCGATCATGTGGATCGGGTGTCGCGCGAGGTGCTTCACCCGCTACAGGCACGCATGGACCAAGAGGATTGGTGGCCTGACGATCTTTTCAAGCAGATGGGCGAACTTGGTCTTCTGGGGATCACGGCCCCGGAGGCTTTGGGCGGATCGGGCCAGAACGAGTTTACCCAGGCGTTGGTGTCTGAGGTGATTTCGAAGTGGAACCCCGCCGTCGGCCTGTCGCATGGCGCACATGACAACCTGTGCCTGAACAACCTGCTGCGCAACGGCTCCGAAGCGCAGGTGAAAAAATATGTGCCGGGGTTGTGTTCGGGCGATCTGATCGGCGGGCTGGGGCTGACCGAGCCCGGCGCGGGATCCGATGCGCTTGGCTCCATGGCCACCACCGCCCGGCGCGACGGCGACGACTATGTCATCAACGGCTCGAAGATCTACATCACCAACGGTCCCATTGCCGATGTGATCCTGCTCTATGCCAAGACCGATAAATCCAAAGGCGCCAAGGGCATTTCGGCCTTCATCATCGAAACCGACAATCCCGGGTTCAAGGTGGCGCAGAAACTGGACAAGATGGGTTTTCGCGGCTCACCTACGGGCGAGCTGGTGTTCGAGGATTGCCGCGTTCCGGCATCAGCCATGTTGGGGGTCGAAAACTCTGGCGTTGCAGTGGTGATGAGCGGGCTTGATCTGGAACGCGCGATGGTCGCTTCGGTCTGCGTCGGCATGGCCGAACGTGCGCTTGAACTGGGTCTGGAATACGCGAAGATGCGCGAACAATTCGGCAAGCCGATCGCCAGCTTCCAGATGATGCAGTCGAAACTGGCCGAGATCTACACCGAGGTCGAAACCGCTCGCGCCTTCAGTTATCGTGCCCTGGCGGCCTGTGTCGGCTTGCCGAAGGGTGCTGGGGGTCGCGGCGAGATCCACAAGCTGACCGCGGCCGCCTGCCTTTACGCAGGCGAGGCCTTTAACAAGGCTGTCACCGAAGCCTGCCACATCCACGGCGGCTCGGGCTACATGCAGGACACCGAGATCAACCGGCTGTTCCGCGCCAACAAGCTGCTGGAGATCGGCGCGGGCACCAGCGAAGTGCGCAAGATCATCATCGCCGAAGAACTTTTGCGCGCCTGAGGGGGACGAGACCATGAACAAGCAAATGCGCAACGACATCAATCTTCCGACACATTTCATGACGGACGAACAGCAGGCATTGGCCGATCAGGCCGGAAAGTTCTTCTTTTCCGAGTTCCACCACCTGAACGCGGAAATGGACGACACCGACGACCTGCCGCCTTCGGTCTTTCCCAAGCTGGGAGAGATGGGCTATCTCGGCCTCAACGTACCGCCGGAATTCGGCGGCGCGGGGCTCGACTTCACCTCGGCCTGCATCATCACCGAACAGCTGTCGCGCGCCTCGGCGGCCATCGGGTTGACCCATGTCGCGCATGACAACCTGTGCGTCAACAACATCTACCGAAACGCCAATGACGATCTGCGCCGCAAGTATCTGCCCGGCCTGTGCAACGGCACGCTGGTGGGCGCGCTTGGCCTGACCGAACCGGGCGCCGGGTCGGATGCGCTCGGCTCGATGCGGACCACGGCGAAGAAGGATGGCGATGACTATATCCTGAATGGCACCAAGATATATATCACCAACGGGCCGATTGCCGACTTGGTGCTGGTCTATGCCAAGACCTCGCCCGAAAAGGGCGCCAAGGGCATTTCCGCCTTCATCGTCGAAACTGACACGCCCGGCTTCAAGGTGGCGCAGAAGCTCAACAAGATGGGTTTTCGCGGCTCGCCCACGGGTGAGCTGGTGTTCGAGGATTGCCGGGTGCCCGCGAAGAACATGGTCGGCAAGCTGGACGGCGGCGTTGCGGTGACAATGTCGGGGCTGGATCTGGAGCGCGCCATCGTCTGCTTCAATGCCCTGGGGATTGCGCAGCGGGCGCTGGATATTTCCATCGATTACGCCAAGACGCGCCAGCAGTTCGGCAAACCGATCGCCAGTTTCCAGATGGTGCAGGCGATGCTGGCCGACATGTATACCCAGATCGAGGCGGCGCGCAGCCTGTCGCTGAAGACGGCCGCCATGTGCGAGGGGCTGGAAGAGGGCGAAGGCGGGCGCGGCGAAATTCACAAGCTGACCGCTGCGGCGATCTTCAAGACCGCCGCGGCGACGTCCTTCGTGCTGGACAAGGCGGTGCAGATCCACGGGGGGTCGGGCTACATGCGTGATACCGAAGTGAACCGCCTCTACCGCACCGGACGTGTGCTGGAGGTCGGCGCGGGCACCCAGGAGGTGCGCAAGCTGATCATCGCCGGCGAACTGCTTAAAAACTGAGGGGGCAGAACATGAGCGAAGAAAAAGCACGGCGTTACGCGCCGGATCTCATGGCGGGCCAGGTGGCTCTGGTCACCGGATCCGGCTCGGGGATGGGCCGGGCCACGGCGCTGGAAATGGCCTCCTGCGGGGCCAGGCTGGCCCTGTTCTCGCGCCGCGAAGAGCCGCTGGAGGAGACCGCCGAGATGATCCGCGCGGCGGGTGGCGAGGCCTTTGTCGTGCCAGGCGACACCCGTGACGCGGATAGTATCGAAATAGCGATGGGGCGCATCAAGGACCATTACGGGCGGCTTGATGTTCTGGTGAACAACGCGGGCGGCCAGTATATCGCAGCCGCGCGCGACATCACCAACAAGGGCTTCGAGGCTGTGATCCGCAACAACCTGATAGGATCGTGGCAGATGACACGCGCCGTGGCCGATCATTTCATGTATGAAAACGGCGGCTCCATCGTCTTCGTGACTGCGATTTCAGCGCGCACCGCGCTCACCGGGTTCACCCATACCGTCGCCGCGCGCGCCGGCGTGACGGGCATGATGAAGACCTTGGCCGCCGAATGGGGCGAATACGGGATCCGTCTGAACTGCGTCGCGCCGGGAACGATCAAGACAGAGGCGCTTGGCCGCTATCCCATTCCGCCGGAGCGCTGGAAACAGCTCAACCGCTCGGTCCTGAACCGGATGGGCGCGGCGGAGGACATCGCCGGGACGATCATTTTCCTCGCATCCAAATTGGGGAATTTCATGACCGGCGAAGACATCTATGTAGACGGCGGGGAAACCCTGCACATGGGTCACGATGCCCGTGACATGATAAACCCTGACATGTTCGAGAAACGCGAACGAGGAGATGGAAAAAATGAGTAACCCCCCCGTCGTTCTGGAAATTTCCGACAGGATAGCCACGGTCACGCTGAACGATCCGGAACGTCGCAACCCGATCACCGGAAACGACATGATCGCCGCGCTTCTGGACGCGTTTGCAAAAGTGCAGGCCGACCCGCAGGTCAGCGTCATGATCCTGACCGGTGCCGATCCGGCCTTCTGCGCCGGCGGCGACATCAAGGAGATGAACGATCCCGACAGCATCTTTCGCAAGGAACCGCTTGCGGCGGCGCAGAGCTATGTCGATGGGGTGCAGCGGCTGCCTCTGGCGCTCTACAATCTCGACGTTCCTACCATCGCCGCGGTCAACGGCGCGGCGGTCGGCGCGGGATGCGACCTGACGATGATGTGCGACATGCGCGTCGCCTCGGACAAGGCGCGGTTCGGCGAAGTCTTTTTGAACCTCGGAATCATTCCGGGCGATGCGGGCAGCTGGTTCATGCTGCGCCGTCTGGGCCATCAGAAAGCTGCCGATCTGACCTTCTCGGGCCGCATGATCGATGCCGCCGAGGCCCTGGAAATGGGAATGGTGCTGGAGGTCGTGCCGCATGAGAAATTGATGGACCGCACCCGCGAACGCGCCGCCGTCATCGCATCGAAGCCGCCGCGCGCGGTGCGGATCGCAAAGCGTCTGATGCGCAATGCCGAACGGATGGATCTACCAGATTTCCTGAATTCCGCGGCGGCCTATCAAGCGCTCATGCATCAGACTGAAGACCACCACGAGGCGGTCGCTGCCTTTATCGAAAAACGAAAACCGAATTTCACGGGTCGCTAAAGGAAGATCACATGTCCGATATCACCAAGAGGAAGATGGAGCAGATCGCGCAGATGTGGAATGCGCGCGGCAAGGGTCTGATAAAGCATATGGCACTCCAGATCGAAGAGGTCTCGACCGAAGGCGTTCGAGTTCGGATGCCGTTCAATCCGGAGTTTTGCGTCGACGCGGATCAAACGCGGCTTCATGGTGGCATCCTGACGGCTCTGCTGGACAGTGTGTTCGGTCTTGCAAACTTTGTGGCAATCGAGGGCGTCAGCACCATTGCCACTCTTGACCTTAGGGTTGATTACCTGCGGCCCGCTCGATCGCGCGCGGACGTCATCGTTCGCGCGCATTGTTTTCGGGAAACCCGCCATATCGCCTTCAATTCCGGCAACGTCTGGTTCGAGGGTCATGAGGCCGCTGAAATAGCCCGTGGAACCGCCTCGTTTGCATTGACGCGCGGCAACACCAGCCTGTTTGACGCGATGACAAAAGGAAAAGCCTCGTGATGGATGTGCTATCAGCCAATGCCAACGTATCCCGGGTGCCGTTCTTCCGATTTCTCAATTTTGAGATCCGAAGCTTGGACAGTCTCCATGCCGAGGCGGAAATGACCTTTGATGACCGCCTTATCGGTAACCCGGTCATGGAGTACTACCATGGCGGGATCATCGCGAGCTTCATGGAAGCGACCGCCGCTATCGCAGTTCATCCCGATTTCGCGGACGTCCCGGTCAAGCCGATCAATCTGACCGTCGATTACCTCCGCCCTGGTGTGAAGGGTCCGCTTTATGCCCGCGCTAAATTGACCCGCAAGGGCAAGCGGATGGCGAGCGTCAGCGTGATCACATGGCAGACCGACCGAGAAAAGGCGGTTGCGGAAGGGCTGTACCACTTCCTTCTGGTTTGATCGCAATGGCTGCGCTCATCAGGCTCGCGCGACATTCTCCCTGTCGCAGATCCCTTCAAGAAGCAGCTTGATGAGCATGCCAGAGAACTCAGACAATGAAAGATACCCCGAGCTTCCCTCCTTGTTGGGATCAAACCATTCCACCGTCCAGTTCAAGGCGCCCAACATCACCTGGCGCAGAGGGACAATCTTGATGTCAGATCTTATGGCGTCGTCTTCCTGCGCTTCGCGGAGGATCCTGTCCCAGAGTTTTCCGTACTCATGACGAATTCCCCCGTGACGCTCCCTGAAATGCATGGGAAGCATCCCATAGCTTCTGATGTTTGCAGACGTGAATACGCTTGCCTTGAAGAGAAAATGCAAGTGCGTCCAGATCGCGGTTGCGATCCTAGCATGATGGTCATATGGCGCGTGAAATTCTTGGACTGCTGCGGTGACCCCAGATAGCAAATCGCTCAAGCCGGCGTTCAGAACCTCGTCCACGATCGCGTCTTTGGATTTGAAATGGTAATAGACGCTGCCCGCCTTCATATCCGCTTCATCCGCGATCTGTCTTAGCGTGGTCGCCTTGTACCCTTTGTCTCTAAGAACGCGCGCCGCAGCCCCCAGGATTTCGGCGCGGGTTTTTGCGGCCTTGCCGATGGTGTCTTGCTCTTCAACAGAAGCGGCTTCGCCGCCCGTCTTCTGGCCGTCTGTGTCAGTTCGGTGACTGGGACACATGCCGTCAAGTATCAGTTTGCTCATACGTTCCGACAGGATATGCACCGGATACCGATCCACATTATACCATTCGACGGTCCAGTTCATGGCGCCCAATATGAACTGCCGGATCGCCGTAACGGAAATGTCGTTTCTGAGCCGGCCAGAGTCTTTGGCGTCCTTCAGAAAGCTGCTCCAGACCCCGGCATAGGAGGCCCGCAAATCTCGATGCGGGGCGCGCGCTTCATCCGACAGCATCGGATAGTTCCGGATATTGGCGGAAGTGAAGTCGCTGTCGGTCAGGAGATAGGTCAGGTGGGTTTCGATAAGCAAAGCGAAGGTCTTGCGAAAATCCTCGGGGCGTTGTTTCGCCGCGTGGACGATTTCGCATACCTTCTCGTAAAGCTGCCGCACACCAAGTTCGAGAACCTCGCTCAAAATCTGGTCCTTGGACTGGAAATAATAGTAGATGCTTCCGGCTTCTATGCCGGATTCATGGGCGATGTCGCGCATCGTCGTCGCGTAATAGCCATCGTGCCGAAAAAGTCGGGCAGACGCAGCGAGGATGTCCCCGCGCGTCCTTTCGGACTTGCTCAGCTCATCTTCTGTTTTATTGACCACATCAAGCCGTTGTATCATCCGCTTTCGATAGTTGTCGTCCACAAGGATGTCCATTGAAATAAATCTAACAAGCGTTAGAATGTACGAAAGAACGCCTCGAATCAAGTTCTTTGCCAAGGTGTTAGCGGAAGAGGAGGACATCCATATGCGCGGGTTGAATGGAAAACGTGTCATCGTGACTGGTGGCGGCAGCGGAATCGGGCGCGCGGTGTGCGAACGGTTCGGCGAAGAAGGTGCCGAGGTTGCGGTCTTCGACATGAATGAAGGCGGCGCGCAGGAAACGGTCCGTCTGATCCAGAGCGCCGGCGGAAAAGCCCAAGCTTACAAGGTGGACATCACCGACCGCGCCCAGGTGGACAAGGCGGTGGCCGCGTTCGAGGTCGGTGGCCCGATCAACGTGCTGGTGAACAACGCCGGCTGGGACGAGAACAAGTCGTTCCTCGACAGCGATGCGGATCTGTGGAAAAAGGTCATCGACATCAACCTTTATGGTCCGCTGAACATGCACCACGCGGTGTTGCCCGGCATGGTCAATAACGGCGGGGGCCGCGTGGTCAACATCGCCTCCGACGCCGGCCGTGTCGGGTCTTCGGGCGAGGCTGTCTATTCGGCTTGCAAGGGCGGTATCATCTCGTTCACCAAAACGGTAGCGCGGGAACTGGCGCGCAAGGGCATTCAGTTGAACGCTGTCGCCCCCGGCCCGACCGATACTCCGCTGTTCGCCCAGTTTGCCCAGGGCGAGGCCGGTGCGAAGATCGCCGAGGGTCTCAAACGGGCGATTCCGATGAAGCGGCTGGCGCAGCCGACGGATTATCCTGGCATCATCTGCTTCCTGTCGTCCGACGACGCCGGTTTCATCACCGGCCAGGTGATCTCGGTTTCCGGCGGCTTGTCGATGCACGGTTGACCGTGGGCGGCAATGCCTGTCTCAAGGTATTGCCGCCACGCCGTGTCCAGGGCTAGCTCCCCGACTGGCCGCGCCTGATGTGCGGCCATTTTTCGTTGTAGAAAGGTGGCGAATGTTTCAGCCAGACTCTGACATTCAGCGGTCAAGCACGCTGACCGCATTTCTGAATGACTGCGGCATTGGCAGTTACGAAGATCTCGCCCATCGCGCCAATGAGGAGCCGGACTGGTTCTGGGGCCGGATCATTGACCATGCCGGCATACGGTTCAGCAAGCCGCACACGGTGTTGCGGGATATCTCCGATGGGCCTGAATCGATCAGATGGGCCATCGGAGCCACTTTAAATCTGACGGAAACCTGTCTCGACGCACGGATTCACGAAGGTCTTGGCGAAAAAACTGCGATTGACTGGGTCGGCGAAGACGGAAGCCGCCGCCGCTGGACCTATTTCGAACTTGCCGCCGAAGCCGCCCGCGTCGCCTCGGCCCTTGACGCGCGCGGGGTACAGCCGGGTCAGGCGGTGGGTATCTACATGCCGATGATCCCCGAAATCGAGGCCGCTCTGCTGGGTATTGCCCGGTTGGGCGCGGTCGCGGTGCCGCTGTTTTCCGGCTTTGCGCCGCATGCCATCATCTCGCGCCTGAAGGATGCGGGTGCGGTGGCGGTGCTGACGGCGGATGCCACACCCAGACGGGGCAAGCCGGTCTGGATGGAGGCGATGCTGGCCGAAGCCCTGACCGAGGTGCCTTCCGTTCATACCGTGTTCAGCCTGCGGCGGTTCGGCGGCGCGGTGGCCGATCCGGCCCGCGATCTCGACTGGACCGAAACCGTGGGTGCCGCCGACCCGGATTTCGCAGCGGTTGCCGTCAAGACCGAGGACCCCTTCCTCATCGCCTATACCTCGGGCACGACAGGCCGGCCCAAGGGCGTTGTGCATACCCATCTCGGGGTGCAGGCCAAGGCAACGGCGGATATCCTGCTGTGCCTCGACATGAAACGCGATGACCGCCACCTGTGGATGACCGACATGGGCTGGGTGATGGGGCCGCTCACCCTGCTGTCGGTGCTGCTGTCCGGCGCCACGCTTGTGCTGGCCGAGGGCGCGCCCTCTATCCCCGGCGATCCCTTCAGGCTGTTGCGCATTGCGTCCGAGATGCAGGTGACCCACATCGGCGTTGCCCCCACGCTGGTGCGGCAATTCATGACGCAAAGCCCCGAGCCACTCTCGGCCTATGACCTGGCACCCCTGCGCATCGTCGCCTCGACCGGCGAGCCCTGGACGGAAGACGCCTGGCTCTGGCAACTCGACCATATCTGCCGACGCCGCGCTGTGCCACTGAACATTTCCGGCGGGACCGAGCTTTTCGGCGCGATCCTGACCTCAACTGTGCTGCACGAAATCAAGCCGGGCGGCTTTTCGGCCCAGGCCCTGGGTGTGGGCGCGCGCGTACTGTGCGAGGATGGCCACGAGGCCGCGCCGGGCGAGGTGGGCGAACTGGTCGTGACCCAGCCGCCTCTGGGGCTGACCTCGGCGATCTGGGGCGACCGCGAGCGGTATCTCGAAACCTACTGGTCCACCTATCCCGGCATCTGGCGGCACGGCGACTGGGTGCGCCGCGACCCTGACGGCACCTGGTATATCCTCGGCCGCTCGGACGACACGCTTAACATCGCCGGTAAACGCATCGGCCCGCCCGAGATCGAGGCGGCGCTGACCGGGACTGGAGAGGTGGTGGACGCCGCCGCCATCGCCGCGCCCGACGATATCAAAGGGGTGGCCGTGGTCTGCATCTGCGTCGCGGCGCCGGGTGTGTCACCCGATGCCGTGCTGGTCGAACGGCTCAAGGACCGGGTGGGCGAGGTCGTGTCGAAACCCTTCCGCCCGCGCGAGATCCATTTCGTCGAGGCATTGCCCAAGACCCGCACCATGAAGACGATGCGCCGGATCGTGCGCGCGGCCTTCCTGGGCGAGGATCCGGGCGATCTGTCGTCGATCAGCAACCCCGAAACGATCCGGCCCATTGCAGACCTGCGAAAGGATAAGACATGATCACCGTTTTCGGAGCAACCGGCAACACCGGCTCCCCTCTTGTCGACACGCTTCTGGCGAAAGGCGCCGAGGTGCGCGCTGTCACCAGCAACCCCGCAAGTCTGGACGCTCTGAAGGCAAAGGGATGCGAGGCCGTCGTCGCGAGTTTCACCGATCCCGCCGCGCTGGCGCGGGCCTGTAACGGGGCAGAAAAGATATACCTGGTCACGCCTGCCCATCTGGACATGCGCCAGTGGAAGGCGAACGTGATCGAGGCCGCCAAGGCCGCGGGCGTGCGCCATGTCGTTCTGGCCACCGGGCTGGGTGCGTCGCCCAAGGCGGGGCTGACCTTTGGAAAATGGCACTCCGAAACCCAGGAGCTGCTGAAGCAGAGCGGGCTTGACTGGACGTTCGTCCAGCCGACCTATTTCATGCAGAACCTGCTCTGGCAGGCGGGAAGCGTCGCGAAGACCGGCGTCTATCATGACGATCTGGGCGGGCCCGTGGCCTGGATCGACGCCCGTGACATCGCCGCTGTCGCCGCCGAGGCGCTGACCGGGGCGGGCCACGAGGGCAAGACCTATGGCCTGACCGGCCCCGAGGCCTTGACCGGCGTGGATATCGCGGCAATCCTTTCGGATGTGACCGGACGATCCGTCATCTGCGCGCCGCTGTCGGCCGAAGACTCCAAGGCGACGATGATCGCCGGGGGGATGCAGGACGAAGTGGCCGCGGCGATGGTGGAACTGGCCTCGATCGCCCCCAAGGGCTATCTCGCGGGCATAGAGGCCACGGTCAGCGACGTGCTCGGACGCCCCGCCCGCCGCTTTCGAGAATTCGTCACCGAGCATCGGGATGCCTTCGTCCAGTGACCAGAGGCCTGCGTCAGCTCCTCCGGCGCGGGACGCCATGAATTGCGACCAACCGCCCAGATTGGGATGGCGAAAGAAACGGGACCAGACCTTGCCTAATTTCGAACCGAAGAACCCTGATTTCGATGCGCGCGTGCGCGACAGTTTCAACCGCCAGAAGGTGATGCACACGCTGGGGATCAGCATTGCCGAGCTGTCGCCCGGTCACATTGTGCTGGAAATGGCGCATGAGGATGCGCTGACCCAACAGCACGGGTTTCTTCATGCCGGGATCGTATCGACCGCGCTGGACAGTGCGTGCGGCTATGCCGGTTTTTCGCTGATGCCCGCCGATGCCGCGGTGTTGACGGTGGAATTCAAGATCAACCTGCTCAACCCGGCGGACGGCGAACGGTTTCGCTTCGTTGCCGACGTGGTGAAACCGGGAAGGAACCTGACCATCTGCGAGGCACGCGCCTATGCCACCAAGGGAGGACAGGAAAAGCTGGTCGCGACGATGACCGCGACGCTGATGGCGCTGGTGGGGCGGACGGGCGTGGCGGGGTGACGACCGGGGCCGGGCACCGGACGAGGGTCAGACCTTCAACCGGGCTTCGAGGACATGCCGCTGGACCTTTCCGCTGGTCGATCTGGGGAAATCGTCGAATGCGATGAAATGCAGCTCGCGCGGGCGTTTGTAGCCTGCCAGACTTTCGCGGCACAAATTCATCAGCGCATCCGCATCCGGTCGGTCATTGCCGCAGGCGACAAAGGCCACCGGGGCTTCGCCCCATTTCGCGTCGAACGCCCGCACCACCGCCGCTTCGACAACAGACGGATGCGCCAGAAGCACGCGCTCGATTTCCGCCGGATAGACGTTCTCGCCGCCGGTCTTGATCAGGTATTTCACCCTGTCCACAAAGTCGATCGTGCCATCGGGATTGCGCCGGAACAGATCGCCCATGTGAAAGAACCCGTTGCGAAAGTCTCGGGCATTGGTGGCGTTGGCGTTCCAGTAGCCAGAGAACAGCGTCGGGCCGCGCATCGCCATTTCACCGGGCGTTCCGTCGGGAACGTCGCGGTCTTCAGGGTCAACCAGCCGGACCTCGCAGAATGCGCTGATCCGTTTGGACAGTTTTTCGGGTATGACACCGGGCGCGATCAGACCCGCGGTGCCAGGCGGCAAGCCGGTTTCGGTCGCCCCGAAGGAATTCAGGAAGGGCGTGTCCAGAAGGCTGGTCAACTCCGCGATCTGATGTGGAGGTACCAGATCAGCCATCGCGCCGCAGACCTTGATCCCTTTCACCGGCAGCGGGTTGGCGCGCCGCTCGGCGATGAAGGCATCCAACGCGCCCGGCATCATCACGAACCAGCCGATCCTGTGGCGTGACAGCGCCTCATTGATGACGGCAGGTTGCAACCCGTCCACCATCACCACCGTGCCGCCGCGCAAGATCGTCGCCAGCGCATGATCGGTGGACGCCATGTGAAACATGGGCGCCCAGGCGATGAAGCCGTCGCCGGGATCGAGCGCCAGTTGCGCCGCGAAGACCATGGATCTAGCGATATGGGCGCGGTGGCTGATCAGCGCCCCCTTGGGTCGGCCTGTCGTCCCCGATGTGTAAAGGATTGTCAGCCCGGCCTCGGGATCCTCCACCAGGGTTCCGGTGCGCGGATCTGGTTTGGCCCCAGCGATGGCCGCGTCCAGATCCGGCCCGATCTCCATGCATCGGGTAGCGGAGACCGCATGATACGCGCCGCGCAGGCCGGGTTCGACCAGCGCCAGAACCGGCTCGACCAGATCGATGCAATGCCGCAGTTCATCCGGCGCAAGCCGCCAGTTCAGGCAGGCGACGATTGCGCCGATCCCCGCAGCGGCCAGTTCGGTTTCAAGATATTCCGCCCGGTTGTGCGACAGGATCGCGATCCTGTCTCCGGGCGTGACGCCTCTCGCCAGAAAGACGGCGGCCAGACGATCAACCCGCTCCAGCAACTCGGCGTAGGTCTGCCGTTTGCGACCGTCCTCGACGGCAAGAACCCTGGCACTGTCCTGCGCGCGGCTTCGAAAGATCGAATACAGATCGGCGCGTCCTGCGCGAAAAACCTCTGGCTGCATCGCATCCTCCCCTCATGCCTTTTCAGAGACCCTGCGCCAAACGCACCCCTTCATCAATGGCGCGCAGCGCGTCAAGCTCCGCCGCCTCTTTTGCCCCGCCGATCATCGTGACGGTGACTCCGCGCCCGGCGAGGGCCTCGGCCAGCGCCCGCTCTGGCTCCTGCCCGGTGCACAGCACGATTGTATCGGCGGCGATGACCTTTGGCTTTCCGTCCATGAGGATATGCAGCCCCGCGTCGTCGATACGGTCATAGACCACGCCGCCCATGGCCTCGACCCCGTGTTTGCGAAGCGCGTTGCGCAGGATCCAGCCTGTGGAGACGCCAAGCCCCGCCCCCGGTTTCGAGGTTTTTCGCTGAAACATGATCACCTTGCGCCGCGAAGGTTTCGGTGCCAGCGGATCGCCCGCAAGACCGCCCGGCGCGGCGAATGCCGGGTCTACGCCCCATGTCTCGCAGAATGCGTTGGTGTCGTGGACCTCTGCCGATCCGGTCACGAGGAATTCGGCCACGTCATGGCCGATGCCGCCTGCCCCCATCACCACGACACTGTCGCCCGCAGCACGTTCGCCGGACAGGATCTCGGCATAGGTGGCAACGCTCGGATGGTCCACGCCCGACAGATCGGGAATGCGCGGCGTGACCCCTGTGGCGATCACCACGTGGTCGAAACCGGTCAGATCATCCAGACCGGCCCGCTGCCCCAGGCGCAGCGTGACGCCGTGTTTGTGCATCTGGCCGGAATAATAGCGCAGGGTTTCGTCGAACTCGTCCTTGCCCGGCGCCGCACGCGCCAGGTTCAATTGCCCGCCCAGCCTGTCATGAGCTTCGAACAGGGTGACGACATGGCCCAGCCGTGCCGCCTCGGCCGCCGTGGCCATGCCCGCAGCACCGCCGCCGACAACCGCCACCTTCCGGGGAGTGTCCGTCAGCGTGTCGCGGAATTCGGTTTCGCGGCCCGCCCGCGGGTTGACCAGACAGCTCACCGGCCGGTCGGAAAAGATAAAATCCAGACAGGCTTGGTTGCAGGCGATGCAGGTATTGATCTCGTCCGCGCGGCCCTCGCGCACCTTCTTGACGAAATGCGGGTCGGCCAGAAAGGGCCGGGCCATCGAGATCATGTCTGCCTCGCCAGAGGCAAGGATGTCCTCGGCCAGTGCGGGCGTGTTGATCCGGTTCGAGGCGACCACAGGAATGGACACTGCGGCCTTCACATTGGCCGCCGCCTGCCGCCAGGCACCTCGCGGAACCGGATAAGCAATCGTCGGCACGCGCGCTTCGTGCCAACCGATGCCGGTGTTCAGAATATCCGCCCCCGCCGCCTCGATCTTGCGCGCCAGTGCCGCAATTTCATCGGCGGGCGCGCCGCCCTCGACCAGATCAGCCGCCGAAATCCGGTAGATGACTAGGAAATCCGGCCCGCAACGCTCCCGCACCGCGCGCACGGTCTCGACTGCAAAGCGGTGGCGGTTCTCGGCGCTGCCGCCCCAGTCGTCTTCACGCTTGTTGGTATGCGTGACAGTGAATTCGTTGATCAGATAGCCCTCGGACCCCATGATCTCGACGCCGTCGAACCCGGCGGCCTGCGCATTGGCGGCGGCTTTGGCGAAATCCTCAATGGTGCGGCGGATGTCGGCATCGGTCATCTCACGCGGGATGAAACGGTTGATCGGCGCGCGAATCGGTGATGGCGCAACGCAGCCCTCGATCTTGGCGTAGCGCCCGGCATGAAGAAGCTGCGCGCAGATCAGACTGCCCTCGGCCTGGACCGCCTCGCAGATTGGTCGCAGGTGCAGCGCCTCATCCGGGTCATCTATGCGCGGTCCTTCCGAGTCGAACACCCCCTCGGCATTTGGCGAAAACCCGCCAGTGACCAGAATCGCCGCCTCCCCCCGCGCCCGTTCCGCGTAAAAGGCGATCTGTTTGGCCAGGCTGTCCGGCTCGTTTTCCAGCCGGGTGTGCATCGACCCCATGATGATACGGTTTCGTAACATGTGCGCGCCTGCGCGGATGGGCGAAAGCATGGTTTCGAAGCTTTCCCTCTGCGTGTTTTCCACTGTGAACAGTCTCCTCGAAACTTAGCTTGATCTATATTCTAACATCCGTTAGATTTTTTGGGAAGAAGAGTTTTCGGTCAACGGGAGGAGTACCGATGCAGTTCCAGCCAACAGAGGATCAAAGGGCGTTTCGTGAAGCCGCCAAGCGGTTCGCCACTGAAAAACTGGCACCCAGCTACCTCGCGCGCGCAAGCGGCCACACCTTTGATCGTGCGCTGATCAAGGAGATGGGCGCATTGGGTCTGATCGGGGCCGATCTGCCCGAAGAGTTCGGCGGGCTTGGCGAAAGCTCTGTCACGTCAGGGATGATCGTCGAAGAAATCGCCTATGCCGATTTCAACGCAAGCTATGTCCAGCTCCTCGGCTCTCTCATGGGCGGGATGGTGGCCAAGCACGCCTCCCGCGAGATCGCTTCGGAATGGGTGCCCAAGGTTGTCTCGGGGGATGCTGTCATTGGCCTGGGCCTGACCGAACCGCGCGGCGGATCGGATGCGGCGAACCTGATTCTCAAGGCCACCAAATCCGGCAACGGCTGGCGGTTGAACGGTGAAAAGACCTCCATGAGCTTTGCGGCCCAGGCCGACGCGGCGGTAGTCTTTGCGCGCACCGGCGACCCCGAAGGCGGCTCGCGCGGGGTCAGCGCCTTTTTCGTCGATCTGAACCAGCCAGGTATCAAGCGCACCCATTTCAACGACATCGGCACCAGGCCGGTCGGACGCGGATCGGTGTTCTTCGACGATGTCTTCGTGCCGGCGGAAAACATGATGGCCGAACAGGACCGCGCCTTTGGCACCATCATGGCCGGGTTCGACTATTCCCGCGCACTGATCGGACTGGAATGCCTTGGTGCCGCCCAAGCATCGATGGATGAAACTTGGGCCTATGTCCGCGAGCGCGAAGCGTTCGGCGCACCCATCGTGCAGTATCAGGGCGTAAGCTTCCCGCTGGCAGAGGCCGAAACCCAGCTGACCATGATGCGGCAGCTTTGCTATTACACACTAGACCTGCGCGACCGGGGCCTGCCGCATACGTCCGAGGCGGCGATGTGCAAATGGTACCTGCCAAAAACCGCCTGCGAGATCCTGCACCAGTGTCTGATCCTGCACGGACATTACGGTTACACGACCGACCTGCCCCACCATCAGCGCTATAACGATGTGCTGGGCCTGCAGATCGGCGACGGCACCGCGCAAATCCAGAAACTGGTGATTGCCCGCGAAAAGGTCGGGCGGCTGGCGCTGCAGTATGACAAAAGGGCGAAGGGAGTGTCGAAATGAGTGCTCCGGTCGCCGTAACCATCGAAGGTAGCGTCGGCATCATCGAGCTGGCCCGACCCGAGAAATTCAATTGCCTGTCACTTGACGTGCATGAGCGCATATCTGCCGCGCGCGCGGAATTCGAGGCGAACCCGGATATTCGGGCGATCCTCATCCGGGCGCAGGGCAAGCACTTTTGCACCGGTGCCGATCTGACCGAGGTGAAGGGCAAACTGAACGATCCCGCCGCGCTGGACCATTTCATCGCCTTTGGCATGAAGAACCTGCGTGCGCTCGAAACCTCCTCCCTCCCTGTCGTCGTGGCGGTGCAGGGGTTGTGTCTGGCCGGCGGGATCGAGCTGATGCTGGCTTGCGACGTGTGTTTCGCCGCCGAAACCGCCCAGTTCGGCGATCAGCATGCGCAATTCGGGCTGATCCCCGGTTGGGGCGGCTCGCAGCGGCTGACGCGGTTGATGGGGCAGCGCCGGGCGCTTGACCTGATGTTCTCAGCCCGCTGGCTTGACGCGGGCGAGGCCAAAGAGGCCGGGCTGGTCAACTACATCGTGCCGGATGCGGATCTGCACAAGTCCGCGCTAGAGTACTGCCAAAAAATCGCCACCCGCTCGCGTCCCGGTATCGCCGAGATGAAGCGTCTGGCACGGGAAGGTGCGGACCTGGGCATCGACCAGCAAATGCGGCTGGAGCGTGACGCCGCCGTGCGCGCGCTGCCCAGTGATGACGTGGCCGAGGGGCTCGACGCATTCGAGAACCGGCGCGCCCCCGAATTCAAGACTTGAGGAAAACATGGAATTCACTTTGAACGACGAACAGCGCCAGATCTACGAATACGGCGGTCAGTTGGCGCAAAAATTCGACAACGATTATTGGCTGCGGCATGCCCGGAAACATGAATTTCCCAGGGAGATGTTTAAGAAAATCGCCGATGACGGCTTTCTTGGCATCATGGTTCCCGAAGAATACGGCGGTGCCGGGCTTGGCATGACCGAGATGGCCCTGTTCATGGAAGGCACGGCCAATCACGGCATTCCGCTGCTGATGATGGTGGTCGGCCCGACCATGTCGCTGGCCCATATCGCCAGCCACGGCACCGAGTTCCACAAGAAAGAGCTGCTTCCGGCCGCCTGCCGGGGCGAAATCCAGTTCTGTTTCGCGATCACCGAACCGGGGGCCGGGTCGAACACGATGAAGTCCACCACGCTGGCCAAGCGCCGGGGCAACCGGTTCAGCCTGACGGGGGAAAAGACCTTCATCACCGGGGCCGATGTGTCCGACTATTGCCTGGTTGTGGCGCGGACCAAGCCGCACACCGAGGTCAGCCGCAAGACCGACGGGTTCACCCTTTTTGCCGTGGACCTGAAAAAGAAGGGCGTCGCTCAACAACGAGTGAAGATCTCGATCCCTCTGCCCGAAGAACAGTGGACCCTGTTTTTCGACGAGGTGGATCTGGGTCCCGAGGACGTGGTCGGCGAGGTGGACGAAGGGTTTTCCATCCTGTTCGACAGCCTCAACCCCGAGCGCATCATCCTGGCCGCACTATGCTGCGGCATCGGCCGCTTCGCCCTGAACAAAGGTGTGGTCTATGCGTCCGAACGCAATGTCTTCGGTCAACCCATCGGGGCGCACCAGGGTGTGCAGCACCCGATGGCCAAGGCCTACACCGCCATTGAAATGGCCAGCCTGATGACCCGTCGCGCCGCGTGGGAGTTCGACAACAAGCTGCCCGCGGGGGCCTCGTCAAACATGGCCAAATACTTCGCCGCCGAAGCCGGGATCGAAGCGGTGGACGCCGCACTGCAGGCGCATGGCGGATCGGGTTTCACCGAGGATACCGGACTCTACGAGATGTATCCGCTGGTGCGGCTGCTGCGCACCGCGCCCGTGAACCGCGAGCTGTGCCTCAGCTTCATCGGCGAAAAGGTCATGGGCCTGCCGCGATCCTATTGATCGCCCGGCCCGGAATGGAGGACAACATGCAATTTGGAATGCGCTTCCGGCGGGAGGATGCCGCCGACAAGGTAAACGACCGCTACTGGCACGCGATCGAGGGCACGCCGCTCGAGGAGGTGCGCCGCATTCAGGAAGAGCGGCTGCGCGATCAAATGGCCTATCTCAAGGCGAACTCGACCTTCTATCAGGAGAAGTTCGCCGAGGCCGGTGTGGAATTCGGCGATATCCGCACCATCGAAGACCTGCAAAAGCTGCCCTACACCTACAAGACCGAGATCCGCGAAAGCCTCGCGGCAGAGCCGCCCTTCGGCAAGCACCGCGCCGCGCCGATGGCCGACATTATCCAGATGCAGGCCTCGTCGGGCACCACCGGCAGCCCGTCCTATATCGCGCTGACCGAGGCCGACGCCGAGATGTGGCACGAGATGACGGCGCGCTGTTTCTTTGCCAACGGCGTGCGGCCCGGCGACATGGTGCTGCATGCGTTTTCGCTGGCCAAGGGCTTTGTCGGCGGTATCCCTGTGGTGCAGGGCCTGCAATACATGGGCGCGATCGACGTGCCGGTGGGGGCGGATGGCGGTGTGGAACGGCTGTTGCGCGCCTGTGCGGACACCCGCCCGCGCTGTATCGTCGGCGCACCTAACTTCGTTCTGCATCTGGCCGAAAAGGCTCCGGAAGTGCTTGGCTGCAAGGCCAGCGAGCTGGGCGTCGAGCGGGTGATCGTGGGCGGCGAACCGGGCGGCGGCATCCCGGCGATCCGCGCCAAGATCGAAGCGGCCTGGGGTGCCAAATGCACCGAGATGCTGGGGGGCACCGATCTGGGCGTGACCTATTGGGCCGAATGCGACGCGCAATCGGGCATGCATATGGTCAACATGGACTACATCATCACCGAACTGCTCGATCCCGAAAGTGGCGAGATCATTCCTTGGAAAAAAGGCGCCGAGGGCGAAATGATCTATACCGCGATCGGCCGGCGGGCAAGCCCGCTGGTGCGGTTCCGGTCGGGCGATTATATTGAGGTCATCGACACAGAGTGCTCTTGCGGGCGCACCGGCCCCAAGATCCGTTGCACCGGTCGGACCGATGACATGCTGATCGTGCGCGGGGCCAACGTCTTTCCTTCCGCCATCAACAGCGTCATCACCGAAATGGTGCCGGACACCAACGGCGTCATGCGTGTCGTGGCGGATTTCCAGGGCCACACCACGCAGGGCGCGCTGACAGTGATCGTCGAACGCGGTCCTGCCCGTGATCCGGCGGATGACGCGGCCCTCAAGAACAAGATCGAGCAGCGCTTGCGCGATGCCCTCGTCTTCAAGGCCGACGTTCGCCTGGTCGCGCCGGATACGTTTGAAAAGCCCGGCGCAGCCAAGGTCGCCTTTGTCCTCAGAAAGTACCCGGACCTGCCATGACGAAAATGAAATCCCTTCTCGACACCGGGTCCGACGACTTCCGGAAAAACGACGCGCTTTACCGGGAAAAGGTCGGCGAACTGCATGCGCTTCGGCTGCTACAACGCGTCGGCGGCCCCGAAAAGGCCCGGGAACGGCATGTCAGCAAAGGCAAGATCCTGCCGCGCGAACGGGTCGAGCGGTTGCTCGACCCGGGCACGCCCTTTCTTGAAATCGGAGAACTCGCCGGGCTGAACAAATATGAAGGCGTGCCACCCGGTGCAGGGATCATCACCGGCATCGGCGTGATCGAGGGACGTCAGTGCATGATCATCGCCAATGACGCTACCGTGAAGGGCGGCACCTATTTCGGCATGACCTGCCGCAAACACGTCCGGGCGCAGAAAATCGCCTGGAAAAACCGTCTTCCGGTGATCACCCTGGTCGATTCCGGCGGGGCGTTTCTACCGGAGCAGGCGAGTATCTTTCCCGATGAGGGGCAGTTCGGCTCAATCTTCCATCAACAGATCGGCATGTCGGGCGATGGCGTACCGCAGATCGCCGTGGTCATGGGGCCCTGCACCGCGGGCGGCGCCTATATCCCGGCGCTTTGCGACGAGGTGGTGATCGTGCGCGGTCAGGGCTTCATGTATCTGGGCGGGCCGGAGCTGACCTTTGCGGCGACCGGCGAAAAGGTCGATGCCGAGACGCTGGGCGGCGGCAAGATGCATTCGTCCGTTTCCGGCGTGACAGACCATCTTGCCGAGGATGACGCGCACGCGCTGGCCATCACCCGCGAAATCGTCAGCCACCTGGGCGAAAAGCCGCAGCCGCGCAAGACGCCGACGTCGCCGCGCCCCCCGGCCTATCCGGTCGAGGAGATCTATGGCGTCGTCAGCCGAGACCCAAGGGTGCCGACCGACAACCGCGAGATTGTCGCGCGCCTTGTGGACGACAGCGATTTTCACGAGTTCAAGCCGCTTTTCGGCGACACCATCATGACCGGCTGGGGCCGAATCCATGGCCACGAGGTCGGCATCCTGGCCAATACCGGCGTGCTCTTTGTCGAGGCCGCGCTGAAGGCTACGCATTTCATCAATCTCTGCGTCCAGCGCGATATCCCGCTGCTGTTCCTCGCGGATGTGAACGGCTTCATGGTCGGCCGCGACGTCGAGCAGATGGGCATTGCCAAGGCGGGCGCCAAGATGATCACCGCCATGTCTTCGGCGCGGGTGCCGAAGTTCACCATCATCACCGGCGGCTCTTACGGGGCGGGTTACCTGGCCATGCTTGGCCGCCCGTTCCAGCCGGACGCGATGTTCGCCTGGCCCACGGGCCGGTCCGCGATCATGGGGCCGGAACAGGCCGCCAGCGTGCTGGCGCAGGTGCGCGCCCAGATCAACGAACGCGAAGGCAAGAAATGGACACCCGAGGAGGAGGAAACCTTCAAGGCACCAATCCGCAAGGAATACGAGGATTTCCAGGGGGCCTACAATTTCGCCTCCAACCTCTGGATCGACAGCGTGATCGAGCCAGCCGAGACCCGGGACGTCATGGCGCTGATGCTGGACATCGCTTCGCGCAGGCCCAAGGTCGAAACGCATTTCGGCGTGTTCAGGATGTGAGGCGCAAACCATGAAAATCAAAACGCTTCTTATCGCAAATCGCGGCGAAATCGCCTGTCGGATCGCGCGCACCGCGCGGGCCAGCGGCATCACCCCTGTTGGCGTGCATTCGCAGGCCGACGCCAACGCCCTTCACGTCCGTGAGATCGGCAAATCTGTCTGCATCGGTGCCGGTCCCGCATCCGAGAGCTATCTGAAGATCGACGCAGTCATCGCCGCCGCCAGATCCGTCGGCGCCGATGCGATCCATCCCGGTTACGGCTTTCTGGCAGAGAACGCAGATTTCGCCCGCGCGGTCGAAGCCGCAGGCATGATCTTCATGGGGCCGACACCGGAAACGCTGGAACGCTTCGGCGACAAGGCCAGCGCCAAGGACGCGGCGGTTGCCGCCGGCATCCCGGTTGTCTCGGGCGCCCAGGGCGCGCGCTCCAACCCGCAGGAAATCGCACAGGAAGTGCGCAAGATGGGCCTACCGGTGCTGCTCAAGGCGGTCGGCGGCGGCGGCGGGCGCGGGCAGCGGCTCGTGACAGATGAAGCCACGCTTGTGGAGGACATCGAGGGCGCGCTGCGCGAAGCAAAGTCCACCTTTGGCTCCGAGGGCCTTCTGCTGGAACGCTTTCTGCCCGAGGCACGCCATGTCGAGGTGCAGATCGCGGGCGACGGCAAGGGCCATGTGGTGCACCTGTTCGAGCGCGACTGCACGCTTCAGCGCCGCCACCAGAAGGTCATCGAAGAGGCCCCGGCCTGGGGCTTGCCCCGCACGCTTCTGGACGAGATCGCGCATGACGCGGTGCGCCTGGGCGAAACGCTCGATTATCGCGGTCTGGGCACGGTCGAATTTCTGGTCGCGGGGGACGAGTATTTCTTTCTGGAGGTGAACCCGCGCATCCAGGTGGAACACCCCGTAACAGAGGCGATCACCGGGCTGGACCTGGTCGCGTTGCACCTGCGCATTGCCGAGGGCGCGGGCCTGGGGCTTGTGCAGGGTGATCTGCGGATCAACGGCCACGCCGTCGAAGCGCGGCTTTACGCCGAAGACCCGGCCATGCAATTCGCCCCCTCGACGGGCACGCTGACCACACTCAGCTTGCCCAGCGGTCTGCGGATCGACAGCGGTGTCGAAGAAGGTGACGCGGTGACGCCCTATTACGACCCGATGATCGCCAAGCTGATCGTGCACGCGCCCGACCGGGAAACCGCCCTGGCGCGGCTGGCGACGGCGCTGGACCATGTCGCGGTGGAGGGCGTGGAAACCAACCGTGACTTTCTGACGGCGCTGGCGCGAAACCCCGAATTCGGGCAGATGCAGGTTCATACGCGCTGGATCGACGGCCGACTTGACGCGCTGACACAGCCGCCCCCCCTTACCCGCCCCGAGCGGTGGAAGGCGGCAGCCGCGATTCTGTTCGTGGCAACGTCGCGCCGCGATGCGGATGCCGATCCCTGGAGCAACCGCGATACCTTCACTGGCTGGCGGCTTGGCCTGGGTGGCGATGCGGTTGAGGCGGGACAGCGCGTGACGCTCTCCGATTCCGCCGGTGCATCCGAAGAATTGCGCGTCGGCCCGGTCAAACCGGGTGACAAATACACCGTTATTTCGGAAAACGGCGATGCTACCATGTTGACCGCGCGCGAAATCACGCCGGGTCGATGGCGCCTGAGCGAGGGCGATACCGTCCTTTTGATCGACGCGCGGCTCCACGCCGGGGTGATTGAGATGGACACGCCCGAAGGTCGGCTGATCTTTCGCCCGGCCACGCCGCTGGCCTTTGCCGGCGGCGATGCGGCAGCGGATCGCGCCGTAGTCTCGCCGCTGACTGGCATGATCGTCGAGATCAAGGTGACCGAAGGTCAACCCGTCGCCGCAGGCGACGTGATTGCGGTCATGGAGTCCATGAAAATGGAAATCTCGATCCGCGCTGCCGCAGCCGGGATTGCCAGCAATATTTCCGTCTCGAATGGGGACATGGTTGATCGCGGCCAGGTCATCGCCGAGATACTGCCATCTGAGGAGCAATGAAATGAGCGACTTTCCCAAATTCGTCGAATTTCGTGAGGAAGGCCCGCGCGAGGGCTTTCAGATCGAAAAGAAGATCTACCCGATCGAACAGCGGATCGAACTGATCGATATGCTTAGCGAAACCGGTCTGAAGCGCATTCAGGTCGGCAGCTTTGTCAGCCCGAAATACGTGCCGCAGATGGCGGACACCGGGGAGTTGTTCCAGCGTATCAAGCGCAAGCCGGGCGTGAATTACACGTCACTATGGCTGAACGACAAAGGGTTTCGCAAGGCCCTGACGGCGCATGAGGTCGATATCGACCCGCGCCTGCTGTTATATCCTTCCGAGGCGTTTGCCCAATCGAACAACAATTGTTCCTCCGCGGAAATGCGGGAAAAACAACGCGACTGGGTTCGTCTTTACAAGGAAGAGGGATATACGATCGACGCGGCCTATGTGATGACGGCCTTCGGCTGCAACCTCGAAGGCCCCATCCCGCAAGAGCGCATCTTGGACGATTTCCGCTTCGTTCTTCAGCTGTGCGAAGAAGAGGACATCCCCGTACCGATCCTTGTGATCGCCGATACAATGGGCTGGGGCAACCCCGAAGCGGTCAAGCGCATGATCGGCGCGCTGCGCGAAATGGCACCCGATGCGCGCATCGGGATGCATATCCATGACACGCGCGGCCTTGGCATCGCCAATCTTTACGCGGCCCTGTCGATGGGGGTGGACATGTTCGAAAGCTCGGTCGCCGGTCTTGGCGGCTGTCCCTTCGCGGGCCACGGCCATGCCCGCGCCGCAGGAAATGTCTGCACTGAGGATGCGGTGTTCCTGTGCCACGAGCTTGGCATCGAAACCGGGATCGACCTGGACAAGCTGATCGCTGCGGCGGTTAAGGCGGAAGAAATCATCGGCGCACCACTGATGGGCCGGGTCATGCATACCGGCGGGCTCGACAAGTACCGCAAGGCAAACTGAAGAGGAATGAAGATGGCAAAGGCACTTGACGGAAAAGTGGTTCTGGTCACCGGCGCGGGTGGCGGTATCGGCCGCGATATCGCGCTGATGGCGGCGTCCGAAGGGGCGGCGGTGGTGGTCAATGATCTGGGGGCGTCCCTGAAAGGCACCGGCCAGACCGAAAGCGCCGCTCAGGCCGTCGTCGCAGAGATCAAAGCCGCCGGAGGTGATGCGATCGCCGATGGCGGTTCGGTCACCGACCCCGAGGCCGCGCGTGCGATGATCGAGGCCGGTGTCAAGGAATTCGGTCGCATTGACGCTGTGGTCAACAACGCAGGCATCCTGCGCGACGGGTTTTTCCACAAGATGACATACGAGGATTTCGATGCGGTGGTGAAGGTCCATCTTTATGGTTCCTTCAATACCAGCCGCGCTGCCGCCGATTATTTCCGCGAACAGGAAGGCGGTGCCCTGGTTCACATGACCTCGACCTCGGGTCTGATCGGCAATCTGGCGCAAGCGAACTATTCGGCCGCAAAGCTGGGTATCGCGGCGTTCTCGAAATCGGTCGCGCTCGACATGAAGCGGTGGAGCGTGCGGTCGAACTGCATCGCGCCCTTCGCCTGGAGCAGGATGATCTCGTCGATCAAGACCGAAACGCCCGATCAGGTGGCGCGGGTTGCAAAGCTCAAACAGATGACCCCTGCAAAGGTGGCACCCATGGCCTGTTTCCTCATGTCCGACAAGGCCGATGGCGTCAGCGGGCAGATCTTTGCCGTTCGCAACAATGAGATCTTCCTCTTCAACCAGCCCCGCCCGGTGCGGTCGGTTCATTCCGGCCATGGCTGGACAGCAGATGAAATCGCCGAGCGCGCCATTCCCGCGCTCAGATCGCAGTTCACACCGCTCGAGGTGTCGGCGGATGTCTTTTCGTGGGATCCGGTCTGATGGGGAAGCGCAAGGAAAAGATCACTTCGAACATCGGCTGGAGCACCCCTGACAAGATCTGCGTGCGGGGCCTTGACCTGCCGAACGAGATCCTGGGCCACATGAACCTGGGCGATCTCGCCTTTCTGCAACTGACGGGCCGCAAGGCCACGCCAGAGGAAAGCCGGGTCTTCAACGCCATTATCATTACCCTGGTGGAACATGGCATCACGCCTTCGGCCCTTGCCGCACGCATGACCTATATGGGCGCGCCGGAATCGCTTCAGGCGGCGGTGGCGGCCGGTCTGTGCGGGCTGGGCACGGTCTTTGTCGGCTCGATGGAGGGCGCGTCGAAGATGCTTTACGAGGCGCTGCCGCAGGACAAGCTGGGAACCGGTGTCGATCTGGATGCGCTTGCCGTCGAGACGGTCGAAAAGTTCCGCGCCCGCAAGGCCATCGTGCCGGGGCTTGGCCATCCGGTACACAAGCCGGTTGATCCACGCACACCGCGCCTGTTCCAGATCGCCGCCGAGAATGGCAAATCCGGCGAATATGTCGCTCTGATTCAGAAAATTCAGGGCGTGGCAGAGGCGAAATCGGGAAAGATGCTGCCGATCAACGCCACCGGTGCCATCGGCGCGATCTGCTGCGAATTCGGGTTCCCCTGGAAGATCGTGCGCGGCTTCGGTGTGATGGCGCGGGCGATCGGGCTGGTCGGCCATATCCTTGAGGAAAGCGAAAACCCGATTTCCTATGAGCTGTGGCAGCGTGCCGAGCAGGAAATCCTTGAAACCTCGGGACCGGGAGCGAAATAAACGATGCAGACATCAGCCCCCGAAACCCATGGCGACCTGCGCGATGCCCTGCGCGCGCTTTGTGCACAGTTCCCGCCAGAATATCATCGAAAATTCGGCGAGAACGAAACCTACCCCGTGGAATTTGTCGATGCGCTGACCCGCGAGGGCTGGCTCGCCGCGATGATCCCCGAGGAATACGGCGGATCGGGCCTGGGTCTGACCGAAGCCTCTATCATCATGGAAGAGGTGAACCGCTGCGGCGGCAACGCGGGCCACTGCCATGGGCAGATGTATAACATGGGCACGCTTCTGCGGCACGGGTCGGACGAGCAGAAGCAGAAATACCTGCCCGCCATCGCCAGCGGCGCGCTGCGTCTGCAGTCCATGGCCGTGACAGAGCCGACCACCGGCACCGACACCACCAAGCTCAAGACCACAGCGGTCAGGAAGGGCGACCGCTATGTGATCAACGGCCAGAAGGTCTGGATCAGCCGCATTCAACATTCGGACCTGATGATCCTGCTGGCCCGCACCACACCGTTGAAAGATGTCAAGAAGAAGTCCCAGGGCCTGTCGATCTTCATGGTTGATCTGAAAGAGGCCATCGGCAATGGCATGGAGGTGCGCCCCATCGCCAACATGCCCGGCCACGAAACCAATGAAGTGTTCTTCGACAACCTGGAGATTCCCGCCGAGAACCTGATCGGAACCGAAGGCCGCGGATTTTACCACATTCTTGACGGGCTCAACGCCGAACGCACGCTGATTGCCGGGGAATGTATCGGCGACGGATACTGGTTTGTGGATAAGGCCCGCGCCTATGCCGGCGAGCGTATTGTCTTCGATCGCCCGATCGGTCAGAATCAGGGCGTGCAGTTTCCTATCGCCAAGGCCTATGTGAACGTCGAGGCCGCCAACCTGATGCGCTTCGAGGCCGCAAGACGCTTTGACGCCGGGCAGGATTGCGGGGCACAGGCGAACATGGCAAAACTAATGGCCGCCGATGCCAGCTGGGAAGCGGCCAATGCCTGCATCCAGACCCATGGCGGCTTCGGCTTTGCGCGCGAATACGATGTCGAGCGCAAGTTCCGCGAGGCCCGACTGTATCAGGTGGCCCCGATCTCGACCAACCTCATCCTGTCCTATGTCGGCGAGCATATCCTGGGTATGCCGCGGTCGTTCTGAGGCCAGGGACCATTGAGTGAGATCGACCTTGACGCGCTGGCACCCTGGCTAGGACGCACTGAAACCAAAGAAGACGTCCTGACGCACGGTCTGATCGACAAATTCCGTGCCACGTTCGGTCCGCATCTTTGCGGCGGAGCAGGTGATGTCCCGCTGGGGATTCATTGGTGTATTGCCCTTGATACCGTGCCAGCTGCCGCTCTGTCAGACGATGGCCATGCTGCAAGGGGTGGGTTTCTGCCCCCTGTCCCGCTGCCAGCCCGTATGTGGGCCGGCGGCGATGTTACACATCTCACGCCGCTGAAGATCGGCGAAGCCGTCACCCGCCGCTCGGTGATCGGGGATATAACGGCCAAGCAGGGCCGCAGCGGAACGTTGGTCTTTGTGACCGTAGAACACGAGTATTCGAGCGGCGGCCGGCTTTGTATTCGGGAGAAGCAATCGATTGTCTATCGCGAGATTTCCGCGCCCCGCCCGGTCAAGAACGCGCCTGACGCGAGTGACCCCACCACGCTCAGATCGAGCCTTGCACCGGATCCGGTGCTGCTGTTTCGCTATTCGGCGCTGACGTTTAATGCCCATCGCATCCACTATGACCACGTCTACGCCACCGAAACCGAAGCCTACTCTGGGCTAGTTGTACATGGCCCATTGCAGGCGACGCTGCTTCTGAATCTGGCGGCGGAAGCCTTGAAGCCGTCGCCCCACCGTTTTTCTTTCCGGGGACTTGCACCGCTGACCCTGCCCTGCGAATTGCAGTTGCATAGAGAAGGGGCCGAAACCTCCGGGACAGTCTGGTGTCAGGATCAAAACGGTCTTCGAAGTTTTACCGCAGAATACGCGGCCGACTGATAGGTCGTCTCTTGTAAAGGATTCAATTGCTGACTACGGGCTGTTGACGTTCAGGATTCCCTAGAGCGTGTTGCATCAAATAGTATTCATCGGCCGGGGTGAACGCGTTGTGCTCCGCAAACGCTGCCTCACCCCGACCTATGAATGCTCGATTCCGATTGGATGCAATACGCTATAATCCGTTGACTTCTGATTCGAGGTTGCAAACAGCGGAGAATCGGATCGACGCGATCTTCGATATTGAGCGTGAAATCAATGGCAAGGACGCAGGCACACGTTTGGCCGCGCGACATGAATGATCACGCCCATCGGTCAAAGGTCTGCGCAGCTGATTGATCGCTGAGCGCGGCAAGCGGTCGAAACACAACGGCGTCGCCAAAGCCATCGACTACTTCAGCACCCCCAAGCATGGATGGCGGATGTGCTTGCCCGCCTTCCAAACATCACAGTCTCGCGCGTGCATGAGCTGCTCCTGTGGCACTGGAAGGCTGAAGTTGAAGCTATCAAGGCCGCGTAGCCGCGGCTCTCGCCGGATGCTTACTCCGTTTCTGCGGTTGTCGGGGTCTGATGCCGGAGAGTGCAGAATCCTACGCTAAGGCCGTTTGGTCATCTTTTGGGCCACCTGTATTCGCCGGTGAGAAGGATGTGCGCCCACCCGAGGGGTGAGATATGCGCCAGAAGGTTTGCTGAGCAGTCCAAACCATCACTGTGGCGACTATCGACAGCGTGACCGAGATGTTTGGTGTTCCAGTAAATGATGATGGCGGCGAGGAGGAGAGGTGGCTCGGTTTGTCTGAACAGTTTGGAGCCGTTTTCTAAGTGGATCTTCCGCTCAGTTATGCCGCGACCGGGATTGGCCTGGGCGGGTTGAGATATGCCTGATCGGGTGTTTGCCCGTCCAGAGATGAATGCGGTCTACGGGTGTTGTAGAAGGCGATGTATCGAGCGATGCCCAAGCGGGCGGCCGAGACGCTGTCATAGGCGTGCAGGCACACCTCTTCGTATTTGATCGTCCGCCATAGCCGCTCGACGAAGACATTGTCGCGCCAAGCGCCTTTTCCATCCATGCTGATCTGTATCTCGGCAGCCTTCAGCGCTTTGATGAAGTCGATGGACGTGAACTGGCTGCCCTGTCCGTATTCATGATCTCCGGCTTGCCGTATCTGGCCATCGCCTCTTTCAGAGCATCGAGGCATGGCTCTGTCTCGAGCGTGACCGAGAGCCGCCACGCCAGCACCTTGCGGCTAAACCAGTCCAGGACCGCCGTCAGATAGACGAAGCCTCGAGCCATGGGGATATAGGTGATGTCCATCGCCCAGACCTGGTTGGGCCGGGTCACCGCGAGCTTTCGGAGAAGGTATGGATAGATCTTGTGACCGGGTGCCGGTTTCGAAGTGTTCGGCTTCCGATACAAGGCTTCGATGCCCATCTGCTTCATCAGTGTGGCGACATGGAGCCGACCGGCGCTGAATCCTTCCTGCCGAAGCAGGCCTTTCATCATTCGGCTGCCCGCGAAGGGAAACTCCATGTGCAACTTGTCGATCCGGCGCATCAGCCGCAGATCGTCCTCGCTAACCGGGCGAGGCTCGTAGTAGAGGCTGCCCCGGCTGATCCCGAGAAGCTCGGCCTGCCGGGTCAAGCTCAGCTTGTGGTTTCGATCCGTCATTTCTTTGCGCTCGGCAACAGACCGGCCTTGGCGAGCGCTCCCTCTAAAAAGATCCTATGAGGGCGGAACGCGCTGTTTGGTTAGCCTGTCCGCATCTACTTTTTTGCGGGAGACCAATTCATGGACCATGACCATACTATCGAACCGAAGACATTTGTCGCGATTGAACTGAGCAAGCGCAGCTGGGTTATCGGTGTCGCCAGGCCTGATCGAGACAAGCCTTCCATCTATCGGCTGACCGGTGGCGATACGTCGGGTTTGCTCGCCCGACTACGAAGAACTTCAGATGCCAAGGATATGGTTCTCTGTTTCGAGGCTGGTCATGACGGGTTCTGGCTGGCGCGGTTCCTACAGGCAGAAGGCTATGATGTCCGCGTCCTTGATCCGGCAAGTCTGCAGGTCAATCGCCGGGCCAGGCGGGTCAAGACGGATCGCATTGACGCCTTGGCGATGCTTCGCGCGTTGGCCGCTTTCTATCGGGGTGAAAGACACGTCTGTGCGCAGGTTCGCGTTTTGACCGTTGAAGAAGAGGACGCCCGGCGATCGCATCGCGAGCGCGATAGGCTCATTCACGAGCGAACGGCACACGTGAACCGTATCAAGGGTCTCCTGTTCGCCCAAGGCATTCGGAATGTGGAGCCCCGCTTGCGCCGGACGCGCATAGATTTCAATGAACTCAGAACGGCGGAAGGGCTCCCGATACCACCGCGGCTACGGGCGGAACTGGAAAGAGAATATGCGCGATTGGTCATGGTCGAGGACCAGTTACGCCTGGTGGAGAAAGAGCGGGACACGGCTGATGCGCAGTCGCCTGCCATCGAGCAGAAACGGCTCGATCTTTGTCGGCTGCAGGGCATTGGCGGAGCGGCTTCTGCTATACTTGCTCGCGAGATTTTTGCCCGATCATTCTCGTCGCGACGGCACCTCGCATCGTATCTGGGGCTGACGCCAAGCGCTTATGACAGTGGCACCGTGATCAAGTGCCAAGGCATCTCCAAGGCGGGTAACTCCTGGGCGCGACGCATCTTGATCGAGATCGCATGGCTGTGGCTGAAGTATCAGCCGCATACGACCTTGGCGCGCTGGTACATTCAGCGGACGCAGGGCCAGGGAGCGCGCATCCGCAGGATCATGCTGATCGCTTTGGCGCGTAAATTGGCAATCGCCTTGTGGCGGTATGTGGAAACCGGCGCCTTGCCTGAGGGCGCAAGACTGTCGGCCAAGGCAACCTGATCAACTTCAGAGCTTCAGGTCTCCGGCCAGAGACCTGAGGGCGGGATGACGGGCGTCGTGTCAACGATTGGCGTATCCTTCGAGCGCCGGCAAAAAGTGTGAACCCGTCCCCGATCCGTTCGTGTGAATGCAAGATTGTGGTCAGCCGTCATGGAGCTACCGGATATAAGGGGATGCGGGCGACCCCGCATGATCTTCACGCAGCAATCGATCCGCCCGGAACCGAGACATGGAAACGCTGAGCAAAAGCGCAGCGACCGGCATCTGCGCGCCTGTTGACAAAACTTTCCTCATATAAATCGTTCTCCAATGTCAGTTGGCCGATCTTCGCGTGCAGGGAGGTGATGTCGATCTCTGGCTCCTTGCTCTTCGGCTTGTCATCGAACACATCGGCAACGCCTTCTAGCAACTGGTCCTTCCACTGCTTGATCTGGTTCGGATGCAGGTCGAACTGCGTCGCCAGCTCGCTCATCGTCTTGTCGCCTTTCAGTGCCGCCAATGCGACCTTCGCCTTGAACGCGGCGCTGTGGTTTCTTCTCGGACGTCTTGCCATCTTTCGCTCCTTCTTCCCGGCATCGCTGCCGGATCGGGAGCGGAAAATCCACCTAACTCACCCGTTCAGATTTCCCGAACCATCTCTACCAACCTTAAGAATGGACTCCAATTTGTCTCTGATCACGAATAGTTCGGCCTGGGCTTCGGAAGAACACAAGATGTTCGCGAATAGCACACGCAAGCTTTTTGATGCCGAAATGGCTCCAAACATTGAAAAATGGGCGGAGCAGGGCATTGTCGACCGAGACTTCTGGAAAACAGTCGGTCAACAGGGTGTCATGGGCGGCTCGATTTCCGAAGAATATGGCGGGTTCGGTGGCGGCATCGGGTTCGATGCGATTACCGTTTATGAGCAGGGACGCACCGGTGATACGGGTTGGGGCTATGGCATCCAGTCCATCGTAATCCACTATATCTACGCCTATGGCAGCGAAGAACAAAAGAAAAAGTGGTTGCCGAAGCTAGTCAGCGGCGACAGTGTCGCGGCCATCGCGATGACCGAGCCGGGAACGGGCTCTGACCTCCAGAACGTCCAGACCCATGCGGAAAAGGATGGCAACCATTACAAGATCAACGGCTCGAAGATCTTTATCACCAACGGACATACAGCCGATCTGGTAGTCGTCGTGGCAAAGACCGACCGCAGCGCTGGCGCAAAGGGCGTTTCGCTGATCGTTCTGGAAACCGAGGACGCCGTAGGGTTTCGTAGGGGACGGAACCTGAAGAAGTTGGGCATGAAGGGATCGGATACGGCCGAGCTGTTCTTCGAGGATGTGCGCGTGCCGACGGCGAACCTGCTTGGCCCAGAAGAGGGGCAGGGTTTCTACCAGTTGATGAAGCAGCTGCCATGGGAGCGGCTGATGATCGGCGTTACCGCGCTTGGGTTCATTGACTTTGCCATCGCTGAAACTGTGAAATATGTTCAGGACCGCAAAGCATTCGGCAAGCGGATCATGGATTTCCAGAACACACGCTTCAAATTGGCGGAATGCAAGACCAAGGCCGAATTGCTGCGCTCCTTCGTCAATGACGGGCTCGCGCGTCTCGAAACCGGCGAACTTGATGCGGCCACGGCCTCGATGGCGAAATGGTGGGGCAGCCAAATGCAAAACGAGGTCATGCATGAATGCCTTCAACTGCACGGCGGTTATGGCTTCATGATGGAATACCCGATCGCGCGCCTTTATGCCGACAGCCGGGTCCAGATGATCTATGGCGGCACCAACGAAATAATGAAGGAACTGATCGCACGTTCGCTGGATGTTTGATCCGTCCGGTGCAGGGGGTTATTTTTCACCCGGCCCGAATATCTCTTCGTCGTGCTCCCCCAGCCGGGGGGCAGGGCGGTGGTCATGTCGCGCCGGTGTCGCCGAGAACCGGATCGGCGGGCGTGTCGTCCAGATGGCACCTTCGCTCGGGTGATCCATCTGCTGAAAAAACCCGGTCGCGACAAGGTGGGGGTCGTTCGGCAAATCCGACAGGTTATTCACCGGCATGGCGGGGATGTCGGCGTCCTCCATCAGGGCAAGCCAGTCATCCGTTGTCCGGGTCAACGCAATCTGCGCCACCATGTCGTAGACCGCGCCGATGTTGCGGCTGCGCGCATCCATGTCAGTGACCCAAACGTGGTCGATCATCTCATCGCGTCCGACCGCCTTGAAGAAGCGCGCCCACTGCACGTTGGTGTAGGGCAGAATTGTGATATAGCCGTCCGCCGTCCGAACCGGGCGCCTGTGCGGAACCAGCATCCTTGCATAGCCGAAATCCTTCGGGCTTTCTTCGAAGGTGGCGCCATCCAAATGTTCGACCATTAGAAACGATGCCAGGGTCTCGAACATCGGGACTTCGACATGCTGGGCTTCACCCGTGTGCTCGCGGTGGAACAGGGCCGCCATGACGGCATAAGCGGCTGTCACGCCACCAAGCTTGTCGGCGAGGATCGTCGGAGCATAAGCAGGCGGAGCCTTGGGGTCGCGCAATGTTGCCAAGCTGGCCAGGCCCGAAACCGACTGGACGGAATCGTCAAACGCGGGCTTGGCGGCATAGGGCCCGTCCTGCCCGAACCCAGTGACAGATACCGTGATCAGGTTTGGGTTTTCGTGGCGCAGGGTTTGGGGATCAAGCGACAGGCGCGCAAGCGCCGCGGGCCGGATGCTTGAAATCATTACATCGGCATCGGAGAGCAGTTTGCGCAGCCGGTCGCGGCCGGATTGCGTTTTCAGGTCGAGCACAACGCTGCGCTTGTTGCGGTTGGTCGCCAGAAAGGCGGCCCCCATCAGCTTGTTGCGGGACGGCTGGACCTGGCGCAAAAGATCTCCCTCGGGGCCTTCCACCTTGATCACATCGGCCCCCAGATCGCCCAGCATTTGCGTGGCCAAAGGACCGAAAACCACAGAAGTAAGATCGACAATCTTCACGCCATCAAGGATCGCGGGTTTCTGCGCAGCGGTCATTTATGCGTGTATCCTGTTCTATGACGAGGGTCGAACTCGGCGCGGATGGCTTTGCCGTCCGCGTCAAAAGCAGGGCAAGGGCCAAGTGTCGTCTCTCCGGCGCTGCGCCGGATCGGGGGCGCAGGGACGTTGATTTCGCCAGAGGGCGTGCTGATGACGGACCGGTCGAGCTGGGGGTGGTCGGACAGGGAGGCCACGTCGTTGACTGCCGCGAATGCAATGCCCGCAGCATCGAGCCTCTTCAGCATCTCGACGCGGTCATGCGAGGCGAACACGGTCTTGATGAGCGCTTCGAGCGCGGGCTTGTTGTCAATTCGCGCCGTGTTGTCATGAAACCGGGGGTCGGCTGCCAGAGTTGCATCGCCCAGTATGTGTTCACAGAACCGTTGCCATTCGCCGCTGTGCTGCACGGTAATGACGACAAGCTGACCGTCCTTGCACTCATAGGCGCCGTAGGGGCAGATCACCGTGTGGTTCAGACCGACGCGGGGCGTCGGTTTGCCAAGATAGTCGTGATAGAGCAGCGGAACCGACATCCAGTCGGCCATCACGTCGAACATGGCCACCGAAACGCCGCTACCTTTGCCGGTGCGCTCACGCCCGATCAGCGCTTCGCAGATCCCGGCATGGGCTGTCATGCCCGTGGCGATGTCGCAGACCGACACGCCAACCCGCCCCGGCCCGTCCGGCGTGCCGGTCACCGATGCCAGGCCGCTTTCGCATTGCACCAGAAGGTCATAGGCCTTGGCGTTGCGCATCGGGCCGTCTTCGCCGTATCCGGTGATGTCGCAAGTCACGAGACGCGGGAACCTCTCTCGCAGACTCGCGGAATCCAGACCCAGCTTTGCCAGGGCGCCCGGCAAAAGATTTTGAATGAACACATCCGCGTTTTCCAGCATTTTCAGCAGGATATCGCGATCTTCTGCTGCTTTGATATCCAGTGCGACCGATTCCTTGCCCCGGTTTAGCCATGTAAAATAGGCGCCTTCGCCGTTGGCGGCAGTATCATAGGCGCGCGCGAAATCGCCCACGCCCTTGCGTTCGACCTTGATCACCCGCGCACCGGCATCGGCAAGCCGCGAAGAGCAAAAGGGCGCCGCCACCGCCTGTTCGAGCGCGATGACGAGCTTGCCGGAAAGGGGGGCTGAACTTGAATCTGACATGGCGTTCTCTCAAGTGAACCTATGGGATTGACAAAATCTAACAGCTGTTAGAAATATTATCAATACGATTAACCAGGAATGGACCATTTGAGGAGAATGCCGGTGCCGGACGCCACAGGACCAGACCAGATATTCCAACGCGCGCTGACAAACGGGGAGATCATGCTGCCCAGGTGCGATGATTGCGGAGCCTATCATTTCTTTCCAAGGGTCCTGTGTCCGCACTGCCATGGGACCGCGATCTCTTGGCATCCCGCCAGCGGCAAGGGCCGGGTCCACACCACCACTGTCGTGCGTCAGAAGCCCGAGCGCGGCGGCGACTATAACGTGTGCGTGGTGGAACTGGAGGAAGGCGTTCGTATGATGAGCCGGGTCGAGGGCATTGCCCCCGGTGACATTGTCATCGACATGGCCGTGACCGCCTTCGTGGGCGGGGCCGAGGGCCAACCGGCCGTGTTGTTCAAACCGGCGGAGGTATAGGCCATGACCACCAAACTTCGGGGAAAATCCGCCATTGTGGGAACCGGGCACGCGGGTTTCGGCGAGGCGCATGGGCTGACGGCCTATGATGTCATGGCGCAATCCGCGCTTGCGGCACTTGGCGATGCGGGGCTGAAGCTGTCCGATGTGGACGGTCTGCTCTGCACCATGATGGAAGACAGCATGCCTGCCCTTATGGCGGCCGAATATCTGGGCATTCAGCCCAGGTTCATCGACGGCACCATGACGGGCGGGTCGTCCTTCGTGAATTACCTGACCTCCGCCACAATGGCGCTGGAGGCTGGCCTGTGTGATGTGGCGCTGATTGTTTATGGCTCCAACCAGCGCACCGCGTCGGGCAGGCTGGTGACGGCCTCGCGCCCGCCCGCCTATGAGGCGCCCTATAATCCGCGATATCCGATTTCCGCCTATGCGATGGCGGCGGCACGGCACATGCATGAATTTGGCACCACCCGCGAACAGCTGGCCGATGTGGCCGTGGCCGCGCGGGCCTGGGCGCAGCACAACCCCGAGGCATTCGAGCGCGGCCCGCTCAGCCGCGCGGATGTTTTGGGCGCGCGTATGGTGGGCGATCCGTTGACTGTGCGCGATTGTTGTCTTGTCACCGATGGCGGCGGGGCGATCGTGATGGTTCGCGCCGACCGTGCCAGGGACTTCCCTAAGGCCCCGGTTTACGTTTTGGGCAGCGCGGCGGAAAGCTCGCACCGGCAAATATCGCAGATGAAGGATTTCACCGTGACCGCCGCCCGCGAGTCGGGCGCACGCGCCTTTGCCGCGGCGGGCGTGTCGCCTTCGGACATTCAGGCGGTCGAGCTTTACGATGCGTTCACTATCAATACGATCCTATTTCTGGAAGATCTCGGCTTTTGTGCCAAGGGCGAGGGCGGTGCCTTTGTCGAGGGCGGGCGCATCGCGCCGGGCGGGGTCTTGCCGGTGAATACCAATGGCGGGGGTTTGTCCTGTGTGCATCCCGGCATGTATGGCATTTTCACCGTGATCGAGGCGGCGCGGCAGATCCGTGGTGATGCTCCCGGCATTCAGTTGAAGGATGTCGACCTGGCGCTGGCGCATGGGAACGGCGGTGTGCTGTCCAGTCAGGTCACGGCAATCTTGGGTTCGCAAAACACGCTCTGACAGCGATCGACGGAGGAAAGATCATGCCATTGGATTTGGACGCGCTATCAAACTGGGACTTCGAAGAGATCGAGCAGACGCTGACCGAGCGGGATACGATCCTTTATGCGCTCGGCCTCGGGTTCGGCGAGGATCCGACCGACAGGAAAGAGTTGGCCTTCGTCTATGAAGATGGGCTGAGGGCCGTTCCTTCGATGGCGGTCACGATGGGGTATCCGGGCTTCTGGCTGCGCAACCCCAAGACCGGCGTGAACTGGCAGAAGGTGCTGCATGGTGAACAATGGCTAGACATCTACAAGCCGCTGCCGGTGAAGGGCAACATCATCGGCCGCAGCCGGATCGACTTTATTTCCGACAAGGGCGAGGGCAAGGGTGCCGTCATCTACCAGAGTCGCGAAATCATTGACGCGGAAACCGGCGACAAGCTGGCTCGCGTGGCGATGTCGGCCTTCTGCCGCGGCGATGGCGGGTTCGGTGGCGAAAACAGGCCCGGCCCGGCCCCGACGGCTTTGCCCGACCGCGCGCCCGATCATGTCTGCGATATCGAAACACTGCCGCGCCAGGCGCTGGTTTACCGCCTGAGCGGTGACATGAACCCGCTTCATGCCGACCCGGATGTGGCGCGTTCGGTCGGGTTCGACCGCCCGATCCTGCACGGCCTTGCGACCTATGGTCTGGCGGCGCGGGCGATCCTCAAATCGCTGCTCGATTATGACGCCGCCCGGCTTGTCGGGCTGGACGTGCGGTTTTCCGCCCCGGTCTATCCCGGCGAGACCGTGCGGTTTGAGATCTGGGAAGAGGGTGGCGAGGCCCGGTTCCGCGCTTCGATCCCGGCCCGCGACGTGGTGGTTCTAAACAACGGGGCTGCGCGTTTCGCGTGAGGGAGGGACGATGACACAGCCGCTCAAGGACATCCTGGTGCTGGATTTCAGTACCCTTCTTCCCGGCCCGATGGCCACGCTCATGTTATCCGAAGCCGGGGCCGAGGTTATCAAGTTCGAGCGTCCGGGCACGGGTGAGGACGCACGCCTGACCGCGCCGAAAATAGACGGGGAGAGCATTGGCTTCGCTGTTTTGAATCACGGCAAGCGGTCGGTGGCAATCGACCTCAAGTCAAAGGGCGCAATGAATGTTCTGCGCCCTTTGCTTGAAAAGGCCGATGTTCTGGTAGAGCAATTTCGCCCCGGAGTGATGGACCGGCTCGGTCTGGGATACGAGGCCGTGCGCGAGATCAATCCCGGTCTCATCTATTGTTCGATCACCGGCTATGGACAGACCGGCCCGAAGGCTTCGACTGCCGGGCATGATCTCAATTATGTGGGCGATTCGGGGATTCTGTCACTGAGCCGTGGTCCGGATGCCCAGCCAACCATACCCTTCGGGCTGGTCGCTGATATCGGGGGCGGAACCTATCCGGCGGTGGTGAATATCCTGCTGGCCCTGATTGCGCGGCAGGCAAGTGGTCAGGGGACGCATCTGGATATCGCCATGTCCGAGGGGGCGTTTGCCTTTGCCTACTGGGCCCATGCCGAAGCTGTGATCGCCGGGCAGAACATCGAGAGCGGCCACAGCCGCCTGACAGGCGGTCTGGCCCGGTATCGGCTGTATACGGCTGCGGATGGACGTCAGATTGCCGTTGGCGCGTTGGAAGAAAAGTTCTGGCAGTCGTTCTGCGATGTCATCGGCCTGCCGCAGGAGCTTCGTGATGACTGGTCCGACCCCAATGCCAGTGTTGCGGAAGTGACGCGCCGTCTGGGCGACCAGCCCTCGACCCATTGGGAGTCTTTGCTGGCCGCGGCGGACTGTTGTTGTTCCGTCGTGAAAACGCCCGCCGAAGCTGCGGCCGATCCGCATTTCATCGCACGCGGCGTATTCGAGCGAAAGCTGAACATTTCCGGTCGGGAGGTACCGGCGCTGCCGCTGCCAATTGCTCCGGAATTCCGATCTGCGGCAGGTTCGGCCGGACGTGCTGCGGCCTTGGGGGAAGATAATACCCGCTTTGCCCAGAACTTGCGAAAGACAGAATAAATCTCATTGACCCGCAGGTTTCCGGATTGTAATCTAACACTTGTTAGAAAAAGATGGAGAGGTCCATTGGCCCAACCCCACGACGACCTGCCGGCGGAGGCCGAGCGCTATGTCATGCCGTCGCACTTTGTTGAAAGCGACAGCCTCGAAGTGCAGGGCTTCGTCACATCGGCTTTGCGCAATCTTCCTGTGGGCGCGACCAAACGAGACAAGGCGATCCGCTTGTTCGAGGCGGTTCGCGACGACATCCGTTACGACCCGTATTGTTTTGCGCTGGATGAAGATTCCTATCGTGCCAGCCGGATCGCCGGGGTGAAGGCAGCGTACTGCGTCCCCAAGGCAATCCTGCTTGCGGCCTGTCTGCGCGCCGTCGGTATCCCCGCCGCTTTGGGGTTCGCAGATGTGCGCAACCACCTGAATACACCCAAGCTGCAGGAGCTGATGGGGACCGATCTCTTTATCTATCACGGCTACGTTCAACTGTGGCTGGGTGGTGAACCTTACAAGGTAACACCCGCTTTCAACACAGAGATGTGTGAAAGATTCGGGGTCAAGCCTCTGGTCTTTGACGGCTATCATGACGCTCTTTTCCACGAGTTCGACGAACAGGACCAGCGCCACATGGAGTATGTGAACGACCGGGGTCTTTATGTCGATGCGCCGATAGGTGAGTTCCTGAAGGCCTTCACGGAAACTTATCCGAAACTGGAGGAGTTCAACCGCGTTCGGATTTCCAGAGATTCGAGCGGGTATGATTCCGCTTTTGCAGCGGAGCCGGCGACGTGAAGTATTTGGAAGATTTCGCACCTGGCCAGGTGTTTCACTTTCGCAGCGCCCCGATGAGCGCACAGTCCATAAAGGCGTTTGCCCAGGAGTGGGACCCGCAACGGCTGCACACCGACGAAGACTATGCGACCGCGATACATGGCAGCCTGATCGCCTCGGGATTTCAGACCGTGCTTGAGGTGTTCAAACCTGTCGTGACGGATTTGATGACCGGCATGGCGAACATAGGCGGTATGGGCTTTGACAATCTGCGCTGGCTGCTGCCTGTCCGCCCGGATGAACCCCTCGATATCGAAATGACGATCAACTCGGTCACGCCGTCCAAAAGCAAGCCCGACCGAGGTGTTTTGCACTATACGCTCAGCGCCAGGAACCCCAAGGGCGAGGTCGTTCTTTCGGCTGACGTCCCATTGATGATGAAGCGAAAACGAAATGACACAGACTGATATGCTTTCCAGCGACCAGGAAGACCTTCGCCTGCTGCGCGAGAGCGCACGCACCCTGTTTGAACGGGCTGGCGGAAGTGGAAGGGCCAGAAAACTGCGTGACGCCAGTGGCGGCTGGGATTCGGACATGATCGGTGAACTGGCTGGGGCCGGCGTTTTCGGCGTGACGGTGCCCGAAGCAAATGGCGGGCTTGGAATGGGCCTGGCCGCCGGTGGCGTCATCGCCGAGGAAGTCGGCCGCGTGATTGCCCCAGAACCGGTGGTGTTGACGATCGGGCTGAGCCTCGGCCTTCTGCGTCGCCTTCGCCCGGATCATCCGAAGATGGAGCAGCTCATCAACGGCGAAACCACCTTGGCGGTGGCCTGGCAGGAACGCGGCCCGGGCGGAGCGCCCGCTGATGCGACATGCCGCTACGCAGACGGAAAACTGACCGGCAGCAAGGCTTGGGTTGTAGGCGCGGCCGGGTCGCATGGATTCCTTGTTGTAGCCGGGGGGCAAAATGGTCCGGTTCTCGTCCTGACCGAGGCCACCGCAGACGGACTTTCCGTCGACAAGCGCGTGCAGGCCGACGGCAGTTCGCTGGGCGAGCTTTCGTTTTCCGGAACTCCGGCAGAGCAACTGGCTGAGGGTTCCGCGGTCCAGGATGCGCTCGCCGAGGCGATCAGCGATGTAACGGCCCTGGCCGCGGCCGAGCTTGTCGGCCTGAGTGATCGCGCATTTGAGATTACTCTGGACTACATCAAAACCCGCGAGCAATTCGACAAGCCCATCGGGTCGTTCCAGGTCATTCAGCACCGCGCCGTGGATCTGAATGTCATGCTTGAGGTTGCACAAGCGTGCGTTCGCGAAGTTCTGGCCCAGATGGATTGCGAAACGGTTCCGAAGATCCGCGCGCGGCTGGCAAGCCGTGCCAAGGCGCGCGCTGTCACGGCCGCAAAGAAGATCACGCGCGACGCGATTCAGCTGCACGGGGCGGTCGGCTATACTGACGAGTTTGACATCGGGCTTTATCTGAACCGGGCGCTGGTGCTGTCGGCCTGGTTGGGCGACGACGTATATCACAGGCGGATTTGGCTCGACGCGCGCGAAGAAGAGGGAGTCGCACAATGACCGACTGGAACGCTATGAGCGATGCAGAGTTCCGAAAAGAGGTGCACCAGTTCTTCGAGACGGAATACCCCGAAGAACTGCGCCATCTGCCACACCGCCCGAAATTCGCCGAGATCGAACATTGGCATCGCAAGCTGCACACCAAGGGATGGGTTGCGCCGGCCTGGCCCGCGGAATACGGCGGCATGGGGCTGAACGCCGCCAAGCTGCTGATCTTCTACGAAGAGCAGCAGCGCGGGGGTGTCAACCGTGGCCGAGACATGGGTGTGCAGATGGTCGGCCCCCTGATCATCAAGTTTGGCACTCAGAAACAAAAAGACTATTGGCTGCCACGTATTTTGAGCTGCGAAGACATCTGGTGCCAGGGCTACTCCGAGCCCGGCGCCGGGTCCGATCTGGCCAACCTGCGCACGCGTGCCGAGATTGACGGCGACGATTTCGTCATCAATGGCCAGAAGATCTGGACCACGATGGCGCATGATGCCTCGCACATCTTCATGCTGGTTCGGACCGATCCGAACGCGCCGAAGAAGCAGCAGGGCATCAGCTTCCTGCTCGCTCCGATGGATCAGCCCGGTGTCGACGTGCGCACGATCACAACCCTGTCGGGTGAGACGGAGTTTTGCGAAGTCTTCTTCGACAATGCCCGTACCCCCCGCGAGAACCTCGTGGGCGAGTTGAACAAGGGTTGGAGCATGGCCAAGGCGCTCCTGAGCTTCGAGCGCATCTTCATCGGCTCGCCAAGCCTGGCCCAGAACGCGTTGGGGCAGCTTGAAAGTTTCGCCCGAGGCCGTGGCGCGTACGACGATCCGGTTTTTCGCGACCGTTTTGCCCAGGCCGCGCTCGATGTCGAAGATCACGCGGCGCTTTATGCCCGTTTTGCGGACCAACTGAAGCGTGGCGAGACGCTGGGCGCCGATGTCTCGATGCTCAAGATCTGGGTGACCGAGTGCTTTCAGCGCATCACCGAACTGATGATCGAGGCCGCCGGCCCCGATGGCGGCACCGTCGGCCCGCTTCAGGTCGGCAATGTAAGTGTCGATGTCCTTGCGAGCTTCTACAAGGCCAGACCGACGACGATTTACGGCGGATCGAACGAAATCCAACGAAACATCCTGTCCAAGGCCGTCCTCGGATTGCCTGACTGAACCCATACCCTGAGGAGGAAAAGAACCATGTCTGACCGTTACGCAAAATATCACAAGATGAAATTCGACTACCCGGCTGATCGCGTCCTGCGCATCACGTTCGACCGCCCTGAGTCCTTCAATTCCGTAGATGCGGAAACCCACACCCAGATGACCGACATGTGGCTCGACATCGACCGCGACCCCGACATCAGTGTGGTCATCGTGACCGGCGCGGGCAAGGCGTTTTCTGCTGGCGGCGATTTCAGCCTGATCGAAAGCATGATCGGCAATTCGTACGAGATCATGAAGACTTGGAAAGAGGCCAAAGACCTCGTTTACAACATCATCAACTGCAACAAGCCGATCATTTCCGCCATCAACGGTCCTGCCGCCGGTGCCGGACTTGTGGTGGCCCTCCTGGCCGACATCTCGATCGCCGGGAAGAAGGCCAAGATCGTTGACGGTCACCCGCGTCTGGGCGTTGCCGCTGGCGATGTCGCGGCAATCATCTGGCCATTGCTGACCTCGATGGCCAAGGCGAAGTACTATCTGATGACCTGCAAGCCGGTGTCCGGCGAAGAGGCCGAGCGCATCGGGCTGGTGTCCATGTGCGTCGAAGATGACGTGTTGCAGCAGACCGCTTTGGACACGGCCGTCGAACTGGCCAACGGCTCGCAAAGCGCGATCCGCTGGACCAAATATTCGCTGAACAACTGGCTGCGCCAGGCTGGCCCGATCTTCGATGCCTCGACTGCGCTTGAAATGCTCGGGTTCATGGGCGAAGACGTCAAGGAAGGGGTGCTGTCGCATCGCGAGAAGCGCGCGCCGAACTTCCGCAAGGACTGCCCGCTTTAAACCACGACTGCACAGGGAGGCATCGTCATGTCTGAAGACATCTACAAGGACATAGCTCAGGCCTATGCCGCCGCAGCCGAAAGGGCCCCTGGGCTGAAATCACGATTTGCGGCTGCCGGATTCGATCCGGCGGCCGTCAGGTCTCTGGCAGATCTGTCACGGCTGCCGGTGATGAAGAAGGAAGAACTTCTCAAGCTCCAGCGCGCCAACCCACCCTTCGGCGGGTTTCTCGCTGCCGATCTAAGGGATGTCGGCCGGATCTACGTGTCGCCCGGCCCGATCTTCGAGCCGTCGCTTTCGGGCGGCGGTGGACACGGCTTGGACCTGCTGTTCAGATCGGCCGACGTGGGCGCGGGCGACATCATCCTGAACACCTGGATGTATCACCTCGTGCCGGCGGGGCTTTTGTTCGACGAAGCGGCACAGGCCGCCGGGGCCACCGTAATTCCCGGCGGCGTCGGCAATACCGAGCTTCAGGCGCAGATCATCGTCGAAACCGGCGTCACTTCGATCTGCGCATCCACCGCGTTTTTCCTGACGCTGGCGGACAAGGTGATCGAAACCTATGGCCGCGACGCCTGGAAGGTGAAAACGGCCTTCCTCGGCGGTGAGATGGGCGACTGGATGGCCAAGCGCCGCCGGATCGAGGCGGACTATGGCGTGTCGACCTGGGCTGCCTATGCCACTGCGGATCTGGGCCTTGTCGGCTATGAGGATGGCGGCGACGGCTATGTGGTTCATCCCGACCGCGTGGTGCAAATCTGCGATCCGGTCAGTGGTGAACAGGTCGCTCACGGGGAACCGGGTGAGGTTGTTGTGACCGCGCGCGATGCCACCTGGCCGATGATTCGGTTTGGCACCGGAGACAGCGCCTTTGCGCTGGAGAGCAACGCGGATGGCACCGTCAGCCGGATTTCCGCACTGCAGGGCCGAGTCGGCGCAGCGGTCAAAGTGCGTGAGATTTTCGTTTATCCGCGCGTGATCGAAGAAGTTGTCATCGGTACGCCGGGCGCAAAGGCCGCGCAGGCCGTGGTAACGCGCGAGAACGATCGCGACATGATCCGCCTCTCGCTTGTTCTGGAAGACGGTGCCGATGCTTCTGCAGCGGAAACAGCCGCAGCAGAGACCTTCAAACTGCATGCACGAATCCGCGCCGACGACGTGAGCATTGTTTCGGAACTGCCTGAGAATTCAGAACTGATCATCAACCAAAAGGACGGCTGAAATCGCTTTCCGATCGTCTGCGACAAGGGGTCTGATGCCGGAGAGTGCAGAATCCTACGCTAAGCGGTGAGAACCCGTTTCCCATAATCGCGCAGATTGCCGTTCGGGTCGACATATCGGTAGAGTGTGACCGGTTTGACCCCCAATTCCTTACAAAGTTCTGAAACCGATGTATCGCGGCTGGCCATAGCGGCCTGCGCCATTCGCACCTGCGCTTTTGTCAGAGCAAATTTCCTTCCACCTTTCCGGCCGCGGGCGCGGGCGGCTTGTAACCCCGCCATTGTGCGTTCGCGTATCAACTCGCTTTCAAATTCGGCGAGAGCGGCAAAGATGCCGAATGAAAGCCGTCCTGCCGCAGTTGTTGTGTCAATCTGCGCCCCTTGCCCGGTTAGAACCTTGAGGCCGACGCCACGCTCGGACAGCATGCTGACGGTTTTGACAAGGTGGTGGAGGCTGCGCCCCAAGCGGTCGAGCTTCCACACGACCAGCACATCCCCCTCACGCAATGCCTTGAGGCAGGCCTCCAGACCGGATCGGTCATCCTTCTTGCCCGACGCCAGATCTGAGTAAATCTGTTCTTCTTCCACGCTCGCTGTGATCAAGGCATCCCGCTGCAGGTCTAGGGACTGGCTTCCGTCGGCTTTTGAGACGCGGGCATACCCGATCAGCATGTTTCACAAACGTTCGTTTGAGGTGTTCTGGAAAACAGCATGCTTTCAGCCATCAAAATAATTCCTTATTCAGTATCTTAATCATCAATAAACAAACCATTATAAGAAAGCAAAAGATACATGGCGCATCGTACCGTCCTGACCGAGCGGCAGCGCTCAGCACTTTTTGACCTTCCGACTGATCGAACCGTGATGCTGCGCCATTACACTTTGGCGGACGACGACTTGGAAATCATCCGCGCCCGTCGCCGCCCACACAATCGTTTCGGCTTTGCTCTCCAGCTTTGTGCGTTGCGCTACCCCGGTCGCTTGCTAACTCCGGGTGAGGTCATTCCACTGGAAGTCACGCGTTTTCTGGCGGCGCAACTTGGGCTGAAAGCGGACGATCTGGCGGGATATGCAAGCCGGGAAGAAACGCGCCACGAACACCTGGCTGCCCTGCGGGATCTTTATGACTACAAGATGTTCACTGGCCGAGGGTCGCGCGACCTGAAGGTCTGGACTGAGAACGAAGCCGAAACCGCCCGGTCGAACGAGGATTTGGCGCGGCGGTTCGTAGAGCAATGCCGGGCGACCCAGACCATCCTACCTGGGATCACGGTTATCGAACGACTCTGCGCGGACGCACTTGTTGCTGCCGAGCGACGGATCGATGCGCGAATTGCTGACCGGCTGGATGATAAGACACGCAGCCGACTTGATGCCCTGCTGACGGAAACCGCAGACAGCTCCGTCACCGCCCTTCTGGGCTTTCAGTTCATCCCCCGCATCCGGGATCTGCCTTCCAAGCGCCTCTACCTCTTCGATCCGGCAGCCTGCCCAAAAGAACTGAAGGGCTTGATCGGCGGCAAGGTCAGGGAACCTGTCATCAGCTCCAACTGGCCAGATATCCTGCGCAGCGCGGCCACAATGGTGGCGGGCGCAATGGCACCCAAGCCAACTCTTGCGGAAGTTTGCATCCTGAAGTGGTCCTGCTTTTCTGAACAGGTTTGCGGCTCAGCTAAGATGGATCATGGTTAGGTTTCATGCCGCTTGGTTCATCTGTGTTTCCTCAAAGTATGCGTCGTCTGGTAATCCCCCCCGAAAGTAAGGGGCTGCGGAAGTAGAATTTTCTCGGCAAGATGAACGAGGAGAATTTGAATGAAGATGACGGGATATAGCGAACCCCAGATCCTTGCGATCCTGCGCCAAGCCGAAGGCGGCGTACCTATGGCCGAGCTTTGCCGTGAACATGAGTTGAGCAATGCGTCGTTCTATAAGTGGCGGGCGAAGTATGGCGGCACGGATGCGTCCATGGTCAGCCAGATGAAGGCCATGGAGGAAGAGAACTGGAGGCTGAAGCGGATGTATGCAGATCTTAAAGCGTTTCGGCTTGAACTTGAATCGCGAGGGATTCCCTTGAGGCATCAGATGTGATTCATCCTGTTTGGGAGGATGGATCATGTCAGCACCTTTGCCATTGGCACTTCGGACGCGATTTCAGAGATATATTGAAGAAGGGTTGAGCGGACGGGCGGCAGCGTTGCGTTTGAAAGTGTCACCTGCCACGGGTGCAAGGTGGGCGCGGCAAGTGAGGGTCAGAGGCCATGCAGAACCTGCCCCTAAGGGACCTCCGCGCGGCAGGGGAAAGCTGGTCCCGCATCAGGCTTTCCTTGAAGAATTGATCGCCCAAGACCCCGACATCACGCTCTTCGAGCTGCGCGATGCGCTGGCCGATGCCGAGGGCGTGATGGTGCATCACTCCTCCATCGCCAACCTGCTATCCCGGCTCGGCTTCACGTACAAAAAAAGTCGCTGGTGGCGACCGAGCGCCGCCGCGCCAAGGTAAGACAGCAGCGCGCGGATTGGTTCAGGCATCGGCTGCCTGCCATTGCGGCCTTGCCCGAGCGCGTTGTCTTTATTGACGAAACGGCCGTGAAGACCAATCTGACCCGCCTGCGCGGCAGGGCGCCGCAGGGTGAACGCCTGACAATGGACGCACCCTTTGGCAGTTGGGGCACCCAGACGCTGATCGCAGGTCTGACCCAGGACGCGCTGATCGCGCCGTGGGTCATCAAGGGCGCAATGGATGGCTCCGCTTTTGCCGCCTACATCCGCGAAGTGCTGGTCCCCGAAATCGCCCCCGGCACCGTCGTCATCCTCGATAACCTTGCCACGCATCGGAACGCGGAGGCCGCGCAGGCCTTGCGAGACCACGGATGCTGGTTCCTCTTCTTGCCGCCGTACTCGCCCGATCTGAACCCCATCGAACAAGCCTTCTCAAAGCTGAAAGCCCACCTGCGACGGATCGGTGCCAGAACATTCACCGACGTCTTCGAAGCCATCGGATCAATCTGCGACCTATACGACCCAGCAGAGTGCTGGAACTACTTCAGGGCTGCTGGATATGTCTCAGGTTAATGTCGAATTGCTTTAAGCGGTTGAAATGTGTTTCGGCGTGCAACTTTGACACCCCTGTTTATCTGGCAGACAGTTCGTTGCGAGGCAGCGGACGGAGTTGGAATTGAAGCGGGTGGATACGATCGCGCGGGTCCGGCGGGCCTTTCACATTCATGGCTGGTCAGGTTGTCGACAACTGGCGCCGCCAGTGGGGGCCGCGCCTCTGCTACGATCTCCACTGGCAGAAACCGTGCCTCCGCCGACGAGGACGCAAACAACGCTGGGTCCGGCGCATAGCGCCCGTCACGCAACCAAGTGAAGATCAGATTGGCATTCACCGCATAGCGCTGCGCAACCTGAGCAACCGAAACACCCGGTGCCGTCGTCTGGAAACAGATCGAACGCTTCTCTTCATCCGTCCAAAGCCGCTTCGTCCGCCGCGCCACGCCATCACCAAAGTGCCCACTATCGATCATGGACACTATCCCACACTCTCAACCCGCGGCAGTGCGGTCAGACCGGACGCTTACCTCACCGTAAGCGCTGTCTCCGCCCCATGGGAGATCAGGTTGACTTGCTGAAGTTCCAGGGAAGGAGCTCATCGATCCTGGTGTTCGGGTGGCCAGCTGCGATCGCCTCGAGGGTCGCTTTCAGATAAGCGAATGGCTCCACGCCGTTGATCTTCGCGGTGGCGATCAGGGAGGCGATGCGGGCCGAGGTGCGGCCGCCCTCGTCGTGGCCAGCGAAGAGCGCATTCTTTCGCGTCAGTGCAATCGGACGGATCAAGTTCTCGATGGAATTGGAGTCCATCTCGACGCGGCCGTCGTGGAGGAAGGTCTGCAGCCCGCCCCACTGGCGGTGGATGTAGGTCAGCTTCTCTCCGAGGCGCGACTTGGCTGAGACGCGCAGGCGCTGTGCCTGCAGCCAGTCGCCGAACTCTACGACGAGGGGCGCGCTGCGGGTCTGACGGGCGGACAGACGTTGGCCGGGGCCCATGCCGCGGATCTCAGCCTCGATACGATAGAGTTCGGCGATGCGGCGCAGGCCATCAGCGGCGATTTCCGAGCCGTCGTGGTCGAAGATTTCTTTCAGCTTGCGGCGAGCGTGTGCCCAGCAGTTGGCAACCGTGATCGGTGCGCCACCCTTGCGGGATGGGCGCGTCAGGCGATCGTAACCAGTGTAGCCGTCGAGCTGGAGGATGCCGTCGAAGCCCAGCAGGATCTGCTCGGCATGGGCGCCTGCGCGACTGGGCTGGTAGGTGAAGACGACCCCGGGCGGGTCTTCTCCGCCCCATCCGCGGTCATCTCGGGCAAGCGCCCAGAAGTATCCCGTCTTGGTTCGCCCTCGGCCTGGGTCGAGGACCGGGGCGGTCGTTTCATCCATGAAGAGATTGGTCGATCCCTTCAGGTGCTCGGTCAGTCGATCGACCACGGGGCCGAGGTGGAAGGCCGCAGTGCCCGCCCAGTCCGCCAGGGTGCTGCGATCGACCTGGATGCCGGAGCGCGCCAGGATCTGGCTCTGCCGATAAAAAGGCAGGTGGTCCGCGAACTTGGACACCAACACGTGCGCGATGGCACCCTCGGTCGGCAGACCGCCCTCGATCAGCCAGGGTGCGGCGGGCGCCTGGGTGACCCCGTCCGAGCAGACACGGCAGGCATACTTCGGCCGGATGTCGACCAGCACCCGGAGTTGCGCCGGAACGATGTCGAGGCGCTCGGTGCGGTCCTCACCAATCCGGTGCATGCGGCCACAGCCACACGGGCAGTCGAGGCTCGCAGGTTCAACGACGCGTTCGACGCGCGGCAGATCCGCGGGCAAATGGCCGAGGTTGCGCTGACGCGTCCGGCGCTGCGTCGTGGTGGATGGCGCGGCCTGCTCCTTGCGGGTCTCGACCTCGGCGATGGCCGTTTCCAGGTCTTCGAAGGCCAGCTGCCGATCATCGTCGCTCAGCTTCTCGGACCGCTTGCCATGCACGACATGGTTCAGCTCGGCCACGAGATGCTCGAGCCGCCGGTTGGCGTCCTTCAGCGCGTCGTTCTCCTGCAACAGAGCCAGCACAGAGGCGCGCTGGCTCTCGGGGATCGCGGACAGGTCGATAGGCGGGGCGCTGGACATGGGCGGATTATACCGCGCCCGGGGTGCCGATGTCCGGCTATTCAGCGCGGTGAGTCACTCTGCCACAGCCGGCCGGCGGACCTCCAATGACCGCACCCGGCGCCAGTCCAGGCCGGCGAACAGGGCCTCGAACTGTGCCCTATTCAACGTCATCGCCCCGTCGCGGACCGCCGGCCAGGTGAAGCTGCTTTCCTCCAACCGCTTGTAAGCCATGACCAAACCGCTGCCGTCCCAGAACAAAATCTTCAACCTGTCGGCGCGCTTCGAGCGGAACACGAAGACCGTTCCGGTGAATGGATCCTCGGCCAATGTCGACTGGACCAGGGCTGCGAGACCGTCATGGCCTTTCCGGAAGTCCACCGGCTTCGTCGCCACCAGGATCCGAACGCCCTGCGAGGGCATCAACATGGATGGGCCTCGAGCGCGTGGACGATCTCGGCGATCCGGGACACAGGCGCATCCTGCGCGAGCTCGATGACGACCGAACCCCATACAATCCTGATCGGTGCCTCGGCGCAGGGCAGTTCGGGCTCAGAGGCAGCCGCGATCTCATCGCGGAGGACAAGAGGCGCGAAAACCGGCTCGTCGATCTCGACCGCAGGCAACACGAGCTTGCCTTCCTTTGCGAGCCGTCGCCACGCCGTCAACTGGCTCGGCATGATCTCATAGCGCGCAGCGACACCCGAAACCGATCGCCCCAGGCTCCAGCGTCTCGGCTACCGCCTGCGCCTTCACGTGTTCCGGCCAGCGCCTCTGACCGGAGTCGAAGAATTCAACACCAAGCGCTGTGAGAAACGAATTCTTTGCGAACATTGCGAAACGCACTCCTTTTCTTCGGATGCGTATGAACTCGCAACGATGCCTATCGTCGGCAATGTGGGGCGCAGACAGCGCTTACACCTCACCGCAGGCCTACTTAGGAACAAGATGTACATACAAAGAAAGCCCGCCGGATGACGGGCTTTCTCGCATTCGATGTGCCGCGATTTACAGCGCGTCAATCAGGGCCGGGACGGCCACGAACAGGTCGGCGACCAGGCCGAAGTCAGCAACTTGGAAGATCGGTGCTTCTTCGTCCTTGTTGATCGCGACGATGATCTTGCTGTCCTTCATGCCAGCTAGGTGTTGGATGGCACCCGAGATGCCAATGGCGATGTACAGATCCGGGGCGACGACCTTGCCAGTCTGGCCCACCTGCCAATCGTTCGGCGCAAAGCCCGAGTCCACAGCCGCGCGGGATGCGCCGACGGCGGCGCCCAGCTTGTCGGCCAGTTTCTCGATCAGGGCGAAGTCGGTTTCCGAACCAACGCCGCGCCCGCCCGACACGACCACGCCTGCGCTGGTCAGTTCGGGGCGGTCAGAGGCGGCCACCTTATCTTCGACCCATTCGGACAGGCCGGGGTCGTCGCCGGTGGCGATAACTTCGACCGGGGCCGAACCACCCGTGGGCGCAAGGTCAAAGGTCGAGGTCCGGATGGTCATGACCTTGACGCTGTCGGTGGATTTCACCGTTTGGATCGCGTTGCCCGCATAGATCGGACGTTCGAACGTGTCGGCATCGATCACGCCAACCACGTCGGATAGAATCATCACATCCAGCAAGGCCGCTACGCGCGGCATGATGTTTTTCGCATCGGTCGTGGACGGTGCCACGATATGTGAATAGCCCGAGGCGAGGCTGACGATCAGGGCGGCCACGGGTTCGGCAAGGCGGTGGCCGTAAAGCGCATCCTCGGCGACCAGCACCTTCGACACGCCCCCGATCTTGGCGGCCTCATCCGCCGCCGCTTTGGCCGAAGCGCCGGTGCAGAGCACGATCACATCGCCCAGTTGTTTGGCCGCGGTCACTGCCTTGGCGGTGGCGTCCAGCGCCAGCGCGCCATCGGTCACTTCAGCAATCAGAAGAACAGCCATTACACAGCCCCCGCTTCTTTGAGTTTTGCTACAAGCTCGTCCACCGAGGCCACCTTGATGCCTGTTGCGCGCGCTGCGGGTTCAGTGGTCTTGACCACAGTCAGACGCGGGGTGACATCGACGCCGTAATCGGCGGCAGTCTTTTCCTCGAGCGGCTTTTTCTTTGCCTTCATGATGTTGGGCAAGGACGCATAGCGCGGCTCGTTCAGGCGCAGGTCGGCGGTGACGATGGTGGGAAGTTTCACCTTGATCGTCTGCAGACCGCCGTCCACCTCGCGGGTGACGAGCGCATGATCGCCTTCGATCTCCAGCTTGGAGGCAAAAGCCGCCTGAGACCAACCCAGCAGCGCGGAAAGCATCTGGCCGGTGGCGTTCATGTCGTTGTCGATGGCCTGTTTGCCCGCGATCACCAGACCGGGGTTCTCCTCGGCGATGACGGCCTTGAGAATCTTGGCGACGGCCAGCGGTTCGATGTCGGTGTGGACGTCATCAGCGGCGTTAACCAGAATGGCACGGTCGGCGCCCATGGCCAAGGCGGTGCGCAGGGTTTCCTGCGCCTGCTTGACGCCGATCGACACGACGACGACTTCTTCGACCTTGCCGGCCTCTTTGAGGCGGATCGCCTCTTCGACCGCGATTTCGTCGAAAGGGTTCATCGACATTTTGACATTGGCGAGATCGACACCGCTTCCATCCGCCTTGACGCGGACCTTCACGTTGTAGTCGATCACGCGTTTGACAGGCACAAGCACCTTCATCTACGGTCTCCTTGGGTTCTTCGATATGATTTCGACCGGCTTATCGGTCCGTGAATTGGGGTTTGCGTTTCTCCGAAAACGCCTTCATGGCCTCGGGAAAGTCATGCGCGCAAAGCAGAACACTTTGGCAATCACGCTCGATATCCAGAGCCTCAATATAACTGCATTCCGCCGTGGCGCGCATCACACGCTTGGCGGTTTGAAGGCCGAACATCGGATGCTGTGCAATCTCGCGCGCGATCTCAAGCGCGCGTGCCTCGACCTGTCTGGCTGGCACACATTCCTCGACGACGCGCAGTTCCTTGGCGGTGCGCCCGTCTATTTCACGACCTGTGAGAACAAGCATCCGCGCCACGCCGGCGCCGGCACGTTGCTGAAGAAGCCAGCTCGACCCGGTGTCGGGGCAGCCGCCGATGCGGGCAAAAACCTCGCACAGCCGGGCATCTTCGGCCGCTACGACGATATCCGCCGACAGCGCCAGGCTGAGGCCGGCACCAAATGCTACTCCGCATACAGCAGAAATCAGAGGCTTGCGAAAAAGATAGGCCGCGCGCCCGCCATCATGGACGCGGTCGATCATTTCGGATGTCGCCCTGGCTCCTTTGGCGATCTCAGCCTGAAACCCGACGAGATCGCCGCCGCTGCTGAAATGATCGCCGCCGGTCATGACGACGACGCGGATTGCATCATCCTGGTCGGCCTCGCGCAAGAGCGTCACCAGTTGCTCGACGAATGCCAAGCTGTAGGGGTTGCGCTTTGTTGGCTGGAGAAAACGCAGGATGCCGACAGGCCCTTCCCGGTCAAGATGAATAAGGTCAGTCATTCCAATCTCCATCATGTACCCGTCCAGACCGGCGCTCGTTTTTCGGCGAATGCCCTGGGGCCCTCAATCGCGTCGTTGCTGGCATATACAACCTGGTGCAGGCGCTTGCCTTCTTCGAGGCCACCCGCACAGCCCAGGTCCATGGTCGCGCGAACGCCGCCCTTGGCGGCGATCACCGAAAGCGGGGCCCCGCTGGCTATGCGTTTGGCAAGGTCGAATGCCCGTGCGCGAACGGCATCGGGGGTGTCCTCGATATAGTTGGTGAACCCGTATTCGTGGAGCCGCTCGATCGGCATCAGGTCTCCGGTCAGCAGGATTTCCATAAGGATGGGCTGCGGCAGCATGGTCAGTGCCGGCGAAGCCCAAGGCGATCCGCGACCGATCTTCACCTCGGTAATGCCAACCTTGGTTCCCTTGAGTCCGACCCGCAAATCGCAATTCAGCGTCAGCATCATGCCGCCCGCCATCAGCGACCCCGTCATCGCCGCGATGATCGGCTTCTTGCAGGCGCGCATGGTTTCGTGAAACGGATCGCGCATCTTGGTCAGGATATCGACCCCTTCATCGCGCGCAATCTGCGTGGCTTCCTTCAAATCCAGCCCGGCACAGAAGACACCGCAATCGGCCGAAGTCAGAATTGTCACACGAACGCTTTCATCCGTCTCGATCTGTTCCCAGGCATCGGTCAGCCCGTTTGTCGCGGCCACGGAAAGCGCATTCTTTCGCTCGGGCCGGTTGATTGAGACGGTCGCAATGCCGTCTTCGATTTTCACATCAATGGGGCTCATGATACCTGCTTCGTTCTCATTGGATAGTTCTGGGGCGAAGCTTCCCCACGACAGGTTTGCCGCGGGGAAGTTCATGCTTGTTAGACCGACTTATTCGACGGTGAACGTCGCGGAGCTGTGCTTGATGACCTCCCAGACAACGTCAAGATAGTCGGCGCTCCAGTCGGTCAACGGAACCCAGTTTGACCCGTCCCATTGTTCGACGCGCGTCTTGCCGCCGCCGCCGTGGTCGTTCGCAGTGACAGTGACGGGTGCCATGACGCCATTGCCATCGAAGTTCTCAATCGATTCATAAGCCGCCTTCATGCTTTCCGGCGTAATGGGCCAACCTTTCTCGGCAATCGCGATACGCGCTGCCTCGAAACCGACCGAGTAAATTGCCATCCCAGTGTTGTAATACACGTCGCGAACCAAGCTCTCGGGACCGCTACCTTTGCCATTGGCATAGTAGGTTTCCAGCATCGTCTTGACGATCGGCACTTCCTGGCCGCCGGCGACGTTTGTCCCGCGAAGGATGCCCTTCGCGACTTCCGCGCCGATGTTCTTGATATCGACCTCGTTCATCCAGTTCACCGACAGGTAACGGTCAATCGGGAACCCGTTGCGGCGCATTTCCTTGGCCGCGACAACATGCCCACCGGCCAGCAGCCAGCTGATCACATAGTCCGGCTTGTCGCGGCGAACCTTACTCCACACACTAGCCTGATCGCTGCCCGGCAGCGGCACAGGGTAGAGTTGGAGCTCGAAACCTTCCTTCTCGGCCAGGGTTTTCAGAATCTCGATCGGTTCCTGGCCAAACGGATAATCAAGATAGGCAAAGCCGATCTTTGCCTTGGACAGATCGCCACCCATCTGGCCTTTGATGAAGGCGACATCGTTGGCGGCCTGCTGCCAATAAGTCGGACCAACCGGGAACACCCAGTCGAACACTTCACCGTCAACCGCGTCGCCGCGGCCAACGAAGGACTGCATCAGAACGTTTCCGTCCTTCATGGCCCGCGGCAGGACCGCGTTCGTGACGGGCGTGGACAGGAAGTTGAAAAGGAAAACACCGTCACGCTTGAGCTGCTCATAGCATTCCACGCCACGTTGCGGTTCGTTGCCATGATCACGAACGATGATCTCGACCGGATGCCCCTCGATGCCACCGTTGTCGTTGGTATACATCGCAAGGTCCTGCGCGGCCTGGGCCACTTGAGGAGAGATGAAAGTGTAAGATTTGCTGAGGTCGAAACAGAGTCCGAACCGGATCGGATCTTTGTCTTGCGCGGACGCGACTGTCCCGCCTGCCGCCAAAGCTGCGGAGAGCGCCACAGTCTTGAGTTGTTTCGTAAGTTTCACGGTGTATTCCTCCCATGGTTGATAGTCGAACAGCTTGATCAGTCTTTCGGGTGAGCCGCAGCCGTAAACGGTTTTTTTCCCCAACTCTTGGTCGTTTCTTACTGTTGGTATGTCGAAGAGCTTTTCTTCACCACTTCCCATACGACATCAGTATATTCTGATATCCAGTCTGTTTGCGGCACCCAGGCCTTACCGTCCCACATCTCGATGCGTGTCTTGCCACCGCCGCCATGATCCTTGGCAGTCACGGTAACAGGTGCCATCAATCCGTTCGCGTCGTAGCCTTCAAGCGACTCCAGTCCCGCCTTGTAGGACTTTGCGGTGATCGGAAGACCTTCGTTTTCAACCGCTTTGCGCGCGGCCTCAAACACGATGGAGTACATGGCCAGTCCGGTGTTATAGAAAACGTCCTGGGTCTTCTCTAGCGGGCCGGAACCTTGCCCCTTGTCGTAGAGCTCGGTCATGATTTCTTGGCGCAAGGCAACATCTTGTCCACCCACGACATTGGTGCCGCGCTTGATACCGATAGCTGCTTCGTTGCCGATATTGGCAATATCCACTTCGTTCAGCCAGTTGACCGAAATGTACTTCTCCATCGGGATGCCATTTCGCTTCATCTCTTTCGAGGCGACGACATGCGCGCCTCCGAGCATCCAGACGATCACATGGTCGGGGTTTTCACGGCGTACCTTGGACCACACACTAGCCTGATCGCTGCCCGGCAGCGGCACAGGGTAGAGTTGGAGCTCGAAACCCTCTTTCTCGGCCAAGGTTTTCAGAATCTCGATCGGCTCCTGCCCGAACGGGTAATCGAAATAGACAAAGCCCACCTTCACATCCGACATGTCGCCGTCATGCAATTGCTTGATATAGGCGACGTCGTTGGCTGCCTGTCCCCAATAAGTCGGCCCGATCGGATAGACCCAGTCAAAGACCGTGCCGTCTACGGCATCGCCGCGACCGACAAGTGACTGCATCAGAATGTTCTCATCTTCCATGGCCCTTGGCAGGACTGCCAGAGACACAGGCGTGGAAAGCGTGTCAAAGACGAAGACGCCTTCGCGGCTCAGCTTTGAATAACACTCAATGCCGCGCTGCGGCTCGTTTCCGTGGTCGCGAACGATAACTTCGACCGGCTCGCCACCGATCCCGCCCTGCATGTTGATCAGCTTCGCCAAATCCAACGCCGCCTGCGACACCTGCGGCGTGGCGAAGGTATAGGCCTTGCTGAGATCATAGCAAACCCCGACCTTGAATGGCTCCGCCAGAGCCTGGGTTCCGGCCATCCAACTCCCCAACATGGAAAATACGGCCAGTGCCTTGGTAGTTTTCTTCATCTCGTCCTCCCTGAACAATCTGCGTCTAGAGACTTAACTCAGCCAGCGCTTGCGGCGGCTGTAATGCTTGACATTGTGAAAGTTGGTACCTTCACCGCCGCCCAGATAGAATTCCTGAATGTCGGAGTTGGATTTGAGCGCCTCGGCAGTCCCGTGCATGACAACGCGGCCGTTCTCGATAAGGTACCCTTGCGAAACAATCTCCAGAGCGGCCAGTGCGTTCTGCTCCACCAGCAGGACCGACATGCCCTCTTCCCGATTGATCTTTTGCAGGATGCCGAAGATCTCCTCGACGAGGAACGGGGCAAGCCCAAGACTCGGCTCGTCGAGCATCAGCAGACTCGGCTGGGTCACAAGAGCTCGGCCAATGGCAAGCATTTGCTGTTCGCCGCCCGACAGATACCCCGCCTGCGAATTACGGCGTTCTGCAAGCCGCGGGAAATAGTTGTAGATCTTTTCTTTTTCTGCATTCAGCGCCGATCGGGACATTCCGCGCGGCGCAGCGGCGGTCAGGTTTTCGTCGGGGGTCAAGTGTTCGAAAACGCGCCGTCCTTCGATGACGTGACAGATACCCATCCCGACGCGGTTTTGCGCAAGCACTTCGGTTATGTCTGTTCCCTGGAACGCTATTTCACCTCGGCTGATGCGTCCGCGCTCTGCCTTCAAAAGACCGCTGATCGCTTTTAGCGTTGTGCTTTTTCCCGCTCCGTTCGAGCCCAGGAGCGCGATCATCTCGCCCGTCGGCACCTGGATCGAAACACCTTTGATCGCCAGCATTATATTGTCGTAAAGCACCTCGACACTGTTCATTGACAGAATGGGCGCGGCTTCAGCTTTTTCTTGCATCGGCATTTCCCTTATTTCTTAAACTGATCGAAGGGCCAGACCATCAGGTAGTCTCTGATGTTGCCGTAGAGTTTTCCCAATCCAAGCGGTTCGATCAGAAGGATAATGACGATCAGCGCGCCATAGACCGCATTTGGAATGTGAGCGAGAGTTTCCACGTTGACCTGCGTGCCAAGCCCGTTGCTCATCGCGACGACGAGACCGTTCACCAGACCGGGAACAAGAAGGATCATGGCAACACCGAAATAGGATCCGATAATACTGCCAAGACCGCCAACGATCACCATAGCAAGAACCTGGATTGAAACGGAGACTGAGAACTGCTCTGGCGCTGCAAGAAAGTAGAAGGTGGCGACAAGCAAGGCACCACTGACACCCGCAATGAAAGACGAGGTCGCGAAGGCCAGGATCTTGTAATAGAAACTGTTCACACCCAAGATCGCTGCGGCAAAGTCTTTTTCCCGCACGGCGACCAAGGCACGGCCAAGCGCGGTGCGTTTGAGGTTGAGCATGAAAATCGTCACCAGCACACACCATCCGAAGACAACATAGTAATACCCGGTATCAGAAGTAATCTCCTGCCCGAGCAGCGCCAGCGTGGGCGCTTGAAGCGATGCGTGCGAGCCACCTGAAATCATCGGCGAGTGGGTCAGAACCCAGTCCATCACGAATTGCATCGCAAGAGTCGTGAGTGCGAGATAGAGACCCTTGACCCGCAATGCGGCAAAGGCGAACAGGCTGCCGATCACAGATGACGTCAACCCGCCTATTATCAGGGCGAATTCCCATGGCACCCCGAAGCGCGCCGCGTGAATCGCCGAATACGCTCCGACCGCCATTACGGCAGCATAGCCCAGGTGAAGCTGGCCAGCCCAACCTGTCACCAGGTTCAGCCCAAGCGCGGCGGCCGTCCAGATCAGCCAAGGCAACATGTAACTGTTCAGGTAGAGCGACGGTATGATGAACGGCGCAGCAAGACCCAACAGAAAAATAAATGCGGTCAGGTTACGGTCAGCAGGTACCTTGAAGATACGGCTATCCGAAACATAGTTCGCATGATGAACCCCGGAAAGTCTATAAAACATCCCTTACACCCTTTCGATGTCGTGACGGCCAAACAGTCCATGCGGACGGATCATGACCGTCAGAATGAGCACGGCGGCGACGATGAGTTCGCGGCTGCCGCCTCCGACAAGCGGATCAAGAAATTCCGCGCCGACATTTTCGATCACGCCCAGAATGATGCCAGCAACGATCGCGCCCAGAATGCTGTCGAGACCGCCCAGAACTGCGACAGTCAGACCTTTGAGAAGCAGAAGCGACAGTGCCTGATCGACACCCTGAATCTCGCCCCAGATGACACCTGTCGCCACGGCCACCACAGACGCAAGGGCCCAGGACAGCCCGACACCGTGTTCGACCGAGATTCCGACCGACCATGATGCCATGTAATCATCCGCGATCGCCCGCAATTTGATCCCGGTCCGGGTTCGAAAGAACAACATGAAAGCGACAAAGAGGGCAACCGCAACGCCGGCTCCGACCAGATGGATGCGGCTGATGAAGAGGTCACCCAGGAACAACGGTTCATAGCTGACACCCAGTTCAATCGAACGCGATGTCCCACCCCAGATCGCAAGCGTTGTGCCCCGCAGAAAGATGTCGAGGCCAAGTGTCAACATCAGGATCATGATGACCGGTCGGCCGGCGAGACGCCGAAGCGCCACCCGCTCGATGCCAAAACCCAAGCCGAACATGATAACTGCGGCAAGCGGAATGGCCAGCCACAATGGCAAACCCGCATCGTGCGACAAGGCAAGAACCACATAGGCTCCCACCATCGTCAGCCCGCCCTGCGCCAGATTGGGCACAGAGGACGCCTTGTAGATCAGCACGAGGCCGATGGCGAACAGCGAATACAACAGACCCGTCAGGGCTCCGTTGATCGCAAGTTCGGATAGAAAGACCCAATCCATTTATACCTCCCTAACGGGAAGGCTTCTTTCGACCTTCCCTACTTCCCCGGTCTCGTAAGTCACCTGCGCGCTTACATGGACCTCTTTTGTACCATCGTAGAGCGCCGCGATTACGTCGGCATAGCGCTCCTGCACGACCTTGCGTCGCAGTTTTCGGGTCCGCGTTATCTCACCATCGTCCGGGTCGAATTCCTTTGGAAGGCAGACAAAGCGCTTCAGGCGAAGCGGCTCGGTGACGACCTTGTTTACCCTTTCGAAAGCAGGGCGCAGCAGCGCGGCGACCTCGTCGCGTTGAGACAGATCGGAATAGGACACATAAGGAACTCCGTTCACTTCGGCCCAGTGTCCCACTGCCTCGAAATCCATGCAGACCATGGCCGTCAATTCGTCCAGACCAGCGCCGATAACAGCCGCATCCTTGATATACGGGCTGAACTTCAACCGGTTCTCGATGTAGTTTGGCACATAGCGCTCGCCTCCGGCCGTATGCATGACCTCGGAGACACGTCCCAGAACAACCAGTTGGCCGTCTTTCTCCAAGTAACCGGCATCGCCAGTATGCAGCCACCCGTCCGTCAGGGCTTCGGCGGTCGCTTCGGGTTTATTGAAGTACCCTTCAAACACGCTTTCCGCGCGCAAGAGGATTTCACCGCTCTCGTCAATCTTCGCCTCGACACCCGGCGCGGGCTTGCCGACGGTATGCAGGCGCACTTCGTTGGGGGCCTGCATCGCGGTGATCGCGCTGTTCTCGGTCTGGCCGTAAAACTGGCGCAGCTTGATCCCGAGGGCGCGGTAGAACACGAAGGTATCTTCGCCAATCGCCTCACCACCGGTAAACGCACTTCTCAGGCGGCTCATGCCAAATTGATCCTTGATCGGACCAAAAACCATCACTTCACCCAAAAGTCGGCCAAAAGGCTCTAGTAGACCGCCGCTTTTGCCATTCAGCTTGCGTGTCTCGGCGGCGATCGCCCGGTCCATGAAGAAATGGTAAAGCCATTTCTTGACCGGGGTCGAGTTCTCCATGCCCACCTGGATAGTCGTCAGCATTTGATCCCAGCTTCTCGGTGCCGCCAGATAGAATGTCGGAGCGATTTCGCGCATGTCGCGAACAACGGTTTCCTGACGTTCAGGCACGTTCACGGTGAACCGACAGAGCAGCGCCGCCGCGACGGTGATGGCAAAGTCGCCCACCCAGGCCATCGGCAGATAGGCGAGGATTTCTTCGTTTTCCTCGAATACACCCGCTGCATGCCCGTTCCTGGCCGCAGCAAGAACGTTCTTTTGACTCAGAACGATACCTTTCGGCTTTCCAGTGGTCCCTGACGAATGCATGAAAATGGCCGGATCGCCGGGCTTTGCCCGACCAAAGAGATCTTCGCGCAAGCCCGGGGTTTCATTAAGAACGTGCTGCCCGACTTCGATCAGGTGATCCCAGGACATCAGCCCGTCAACCTCATAGAATCCGAGGCCTCGCGCTTCATCATAAATGATGTGGCTGATACCCTCAGCGCCCGCGCCCTTCAGTTCCAGGATCTTGTCGACCTGCTCCTGATCTTCGGCGATGGCCGCGACGATTTCGACTTCGCCAAGAAAGTGCCGAAGTTCTTCGAGTGTCGCGCCGGGATAAGCCGGCATTGCATATGCACCGAGCAACGAAACAGCCAGCATGCCGCCATATAGCCGTGCACGGTTGTCGCCCAGGATAAGTACAGCCTTGCCCGGCCCTACGCCGATCTTTTCAAGTCCGGCCGCGCAGGCAAGCACCTCTTCGGCGTATTCCGCCCAAGTGGTTTCTTCCCAGATCCCGCGTTTCTTTTCGCGAAGCGCGATATCCTTTCCGTGGCGCGACGCGTTCCGCGCCAGAAGTGCACCAATCGTTTCGCCGCCCGAAGACATTTTCTCCGTCAAATCAGTCATGCGACCCTCCGATATATGCCTTGACGACCCGCGGGTCTTTTACAACGTCCTTCGGAATGCCGCTGGCGATCATTTCGCCATAATTCAACGCCAGCATCCGATCACAAATGCCAGTTATGACATCCATATGGTGCTCGATCAGGAGAACGCTGACGCCACGTTCGGCACGGGCATCCAGAATGAAGCGGGACATATACCCCTTCTCTTCCTGATTCATGCCCGCCATCGGCTCATCAAGGATCAACATCTGCGGCTCTGCCACAAGTGCCCGTGCAAGCTCGACCCGCTTTTTCAGCCCGATCGGAAGACCGTCGACCAATTCATGCCGAATGCCTTCAAGCTGCAGAAACTCGATCACCTCCTCGACGATCTTGCGGTTCTCGATTTCTTCATGTCGTGCGGCCCACCAATAGAGCGCCGTGCGCAGGACGCCCGGTTTCAGGTGGATGTGCCGCCCGAGCAAGATGTTGTCGAGAACACTCATCCCGTTGAACAGGGCAAGGTTCTGGAACGTTCTGGCAACCCCGAGCTTGGCCACCTTGTGAGGAGCCATGCCCGTGATGTCGCGCCCGGCCAGCCGTACAGCCCCCACATTTGGCGGGTAAAACCCGGTGATAGCGTTCGTCAGTGTTGTCTTGCCACTCCCATTCGGACCGACAAGCCCAAAGATTTCTCCCCGTTGAATAACGAGATCCACCCCCGTAACAGCGACGATGCCGCCAAACCGGCGTTCGATCCCGCTGCACTCGAGTATCGACCCGTCATCGGCGCCAGCTGAAATTTTGTTTTTCGTCGTCATGTAGATCCTATTGTCCCCACTAAGGTTCATGGCTTTCATCAGGAAATCCGGAAGTAGTCCGGTCGCCCCGTTGGCCATGGATCTCCCCACAATTGTTGCCCACCGTCGATGTTCAGAACTTCGCCGGTTACAAATTTACCGGAATTGGCTGCCATATAGACAACGCCTTCAGCGACATCCCATTCGTCCCCGGCGTGCCGCATCGGATTGGAGTCCTGAAAGGTTGCGGCACCCTCTGCAGGATAATTCCCGAAACCGTTGCTTTCACAGCAACCCGGTGCCACGCAGTTCACGCGAATCCCATGCGGCGCCCACTCTACCGCGACCGATTTGGACAAGTATATCACCCCTGCCCGCGCGGCACAGGTATGCGCGATGCCGGGCATGCCGCGCCAGATATCGGCCACGATGTTCACGATGGAACCCGGTTTCTTGCTCGCAACCCAGTGGCGCGCGGTGGACTGCATCATCCACCAGGTTCCGTTGAGGTTGGTGTCTATAACGGCGTTCCAACCTTTCGAGGAAAAATCCAGCGCGGCCTGCGGAAACTGGCCCCCTGCATTGTTCACCAAAACGTCTATGGAACCGAATTCCTGATTTGTCTTGGCGACAAAATCCTCGACCTGTTCAGGGTCACGGATGGTCATGGGCTTGGCGAAAACCCTGCCGCCAAAGCTCTCGAGGTACTCTTTGGCCGAGGCCAGCTTTTCCTCGTTGCGTCCATTGATCGCCAGATTGGCGCCCAGCTTGGCGAACAGAACCGCAATTGCCAGCCCCAATCCGCCACCTGCGCCGGTTACAACGACGTTTTTTCCCGCGAACAAATCTTGTGCGTAAACGGTTGTACGTTTTGACAGGTCCTCTCGCGAAGACCCGAACTGCGTCTCACTCATGACGCCTCCTCCCTTGTTCCCCGGTTGGGGCATTTTTCAATATTCTAACGTTCGTTAGAAAAAAAACAAGCAGAGAATGTACACTGTCCCAGAACGTGACTCGCGGTCAGTAAGACTTTGGAAGTCCAAGCGCTTTTTCCGCTATGAACGACAAAAGCATCTGTGGCGTCACCGGTACGATACGGAACAACAGTGCTTCCCGGACCAGCCGCTCCACGTGATATTCCTTGGCGTATCCGAACCCGCCAAAGGTGATCTGTGCGGCCTCGGTTGCCTCGACCGCGGCGTCGGCGGCCAAAAGCTTGGCTGCGTTCGCTTCGATGCCGCAAGGCTCTCCCGCATCGTAAAGGGCAGCGGCGTGCATCACCATGAGATTGGCCGATTCCACCCGCGCCCAAGCCTGAGCCAGCGGATGCTGAACGCCCTGATTCTGACCGATTGGCCGGTCGAAAACCACCCGTTCTTTGGCATATTGCGCTGCGCGTGCCAGAGCATTGCGGGCGATGCCGATACATTCGCCTGCCACCAGGATGCGTTCCGGGTTCAGCCCATGCAGGATTTGCCGGAAACCCTTGCCCTCTTCTCCGATCAAGTCTTCAGCCGGTATAGGCAGCCCGTCTATGAAAACCTCGTTCGAATCGACCGCCTTGCGCCCCATCTTTTCGATCTCTCGCACATCAACGAAATCGCGGTTGAGATCGGTATAGAACAGGCTCAGCCCTTCGGTCGGGTTGATCACATCCTCAAGCCGCGTTGTTCTGGCCAAAAGTAACATTTTGTCCGCCACCTGCGCGGTCGAGATCCAGACCTTCTGCCCGTGCACGACATACCTATCTCCCTGTCGCACCGCCATGGTTTTCAGCTTGGTCGTATCCAGCCCGGTCGTCGGCTCGGTTACAGCGAAACAAGCTTTTTGATCGCCGGCGATCAGGGGGGGCAGCATGCGCGCGCGCTGTTCATCGGTTCCGAACTTGACCACCGGGTTGAGCCCGAAAATGTTCATGTGGATGGCCGAGGCCCCGCTGGCGCCAGCCCCCGATTCGGCAATCGCCTGCATCATGATGGTCGCTTCGGTGATCCCTAGACCAGAACCGCCGACGTCTTCCGGCATGGCAATACCAAGCCAGCCACCATCTGCCATCGCCCTGTGCAATTCATGCGGGAAACCACCGTTCCGATCCCGGTCCAGCCAGAAGTCGTCATCGAACTGCGCACATATACGCAGGATCTGATCTCGAATTTCCTTTTGATCACCCGTCATCCGAAATGTCATTATGTCTCGCTCCCATCCACACCTACAAACCCTGCCTCACACAGGGCAGAGATCCGGTCGTCGTCATATCCAAGATTGCGCAGAATGCTTCGGCTGTCCGCGCCCGGCGGCCGCCCTAGCCAGCGCAACTCACCGGGGGTGGCGCTGAGATGCGGAATAGGTCCGATCACCTGCGTTTGCTCGCCCTCAACCGATACGATGTCGCCGCGATGACGTATCTGCTCATTCGTCACGATCTCCTCGACGCTCAGCACACGAGAGGCAACCGCATCATGGCGGGCAAACTCCGCCTCGACTTCCGCAAGCGTGTGTTGCGTGACGAAATCGTTTATGGCGTCGAAGACCACGGCCATATGCTGCGACATCTCGCCGAGAGTAGCGAACCGCGGATCATCGGCCAGCGCGTCTCCGCCGACCGCCCGCAACAGGCGTTGCGCTGTTTCTGCACTGCCAGCCGAAACGGTCACCCACACCCCATCAGAGGTTCGGAACATGCCCCCCGGCGCAAAATCCATCGGCTGGCGCAGCCCGTTGCGCCGCGGCGAGAGGTTCGCGCCCGTCAATGCGGGCACGGGATAGTCCATCAGTCGAAGCAGCGCCTCGAACACCGCAAGATCGACGACCTGACCACGCGCAATCCCTTTTTCCCGGGCAAACAGCGCGATCATGATCCCCAAAGCACCCATCAACCCTGTCGTGCTGTCGGCCGCTGGAAATCCGGGGTGCATCGGTGGCCCGTCCGCAAAACCAGTCAGATGGGCGAGACCACTCATCGCCTCTGCCGCGCGCCCGAAAGCGGGCACGTCCCGCATCGGGCCGCCCTGACCGTAACCCGAAACGCGCAGAATAACCAGATCCGGGTTCCACTCATGCAGAGTTTCGGGCCCGATACCCGCACGTTCAAGCACGCCTGGCCGGAAATTTTCAACAAGTACGTCGGCGCTTTCAACCAGTCTGCGCAGGATGTCCCGTCCTTCGCCCGACTTCCAGTCGAGGCTCAGAATCTTCTTGTTGCGGCCCAGCGTCTTCCACCAGACGCCGACCCCGTCCCCGGCCTTGGGCCCGAGGTCGCGCATCATGTCCGTTCGGTTGGGCGCCTCGATCTTGATGACGTCTGCCCCAAAATCAGAAAGCAGCGAGGTCGAGAGTGGTCCAGCAATAACATGACCGAGCTCGATGATTTTCAGCTGATGAAGTGGGGAGGTCATATGATCCCTTCGCTAATAATCTAACATTTGTTAGAATATTAGCGAAGATGCGGACCAAGTTCAAGCCGTGAGTGCGATTCAAATGGCTCGGGAAAGGGTCAATAATTGCTGTCTTTGGGAGTGGGCAAAAGCTGGAGGTCAAGCGGCCCGCTTTGAGACGCCTAGCCTTCCGTCAAGCACGGCGCCCCGAGTGACGGCAACCCGACGCGCGCCCCGCGGTGACCATCTCATGCGCCGTCGCTTGCCCGTGCGGGTGTTGCCGATGTCATCAACACAGCCTTCTGCCCGGGACGACGAAACTGCGAGGCCATTCCGGTGTCGATGGCCGTAGTCGACGAGCGCGTCGAAGTTGTTCGCAAGGTAGGAATAGATTTCCTGGCACCGAGCTCTGACGCGCTTGGGTCTGGGTGGTCGCGTTGAAGTCTTTTGACATGGAATTCCGGCATCGAACACGACGAGGCGTGCCTTTTTGGTCATGATATGTTCTCGTATTTTGCCCATGGGTTACCAAACGCGATAGCCCTGGGGTGACGGGGCTATGCGTGAATCTGGGTGATGGGATTTGAGGAGGCGGCGTATCGTGGCAGGTGTCTAGGCCAGCCAGAACCTCCAGAGGAGCGATACGCCTATGACAGATGATACCACGATCATCCCCTTCCGCCAGCCTGGTTCAATCATTGATCCGCTGACCGAGATCGCCCGCGACGGGGCGCGCCGCATGCTGATGGCGGCTTTAAAAGCGGAAGCCGACAGTTTTGTCGCGCAGTTTTCCGAGGACCGGCTTGTCGATGGCCGCCAACGCATCGTTCGGCACGGTGCCGGGCCGGAACGGGTGATCCAGACCGGGATCGGGCCGTTGAGGTCCGGCGGCAGAAGGTGCGCGATCGGGCGACGGGCCTCCCCGTCGAGGCGAAGATCAGTTTCACCTCCAACATCCTGCCCAAATGGGCGCGGCGGTCCGAAAGTCTCGATGCCCTGCTTCCGGCGCTTTACCTGCGCGGCATCTCCACCGGCGACTTTCAAGAGGCGCTGTCTGCCATCCTTGGGGCAGACGCGCCAAACCTGACGCCGGGCGTGATTTCGCGTCTCACGGCGGGCTGGCAAGAAGAATATGATCGCTGGCAGCACCGGGATCTCTGGGCCCGCCGCTACGTCTACATCTGGGCGGATGGGGATTACCTGCAGGCGCGGATGGAACCCGAGGCCGAGTGCATCCTAGTGATCATCGGGGCGACGCCTGAGGGCAGGAAAGAGTTGCTCGGCTTCCATGTGGGTATCCGCGAGAGCGCGCAGAGTTGGCGGGAATTGCTCATTGATATCAAGGCCCGTGGACTGGCTATCGCGCCCGAGGTGGCAGTCGGGGACGGTGCTCTTGGGTTCTGGAAGGCCGTTGATGCAGTCTTCCCAGGCACCCGTCACCAGCGCTGCTGGCTCCATAAAATCTCGAATGTTCTGAACAAGTTCCCGAAGTCCATGGCCCCGGGGTAATCCCCCCATTCTTAGCGGGGTGCATCCGTAGAATTCACGCGGCCATTTTCAGTTTCTGGGCGGGTGTGATGCCGCCGATGCCCATGTTCGGGCGGTCGTTGTTGTAAGTCCATAGCCATTGCGTTGCGAAGCCCTGGGCTACACCACGCGGTGGTGGTGGCCGAAAAAGAGGCCTTCATCACCGAGTTGAAGGCTCTGATCGAGAAGCTGGAAGGCCAGGTTCAGGAATATCGACGCACCAAGTTCGGGCCGAAATCCGAGAAGCTGGACCCTGCGCAGCTGGAGCTGGCGCTGGAAGATCTGGAAACCGCCATCGCCGAGACGCAGGCGCAAATCGCCGCCGTCGAGGACAGGATTGCGGCCAGCGAACCAGACCCTTCGATGCGCAAGCCGCGCGCGCGCCGCAAGGCCTGGTCATTGCCCGAAAGCTTGCCGCGCGGAGAAACGCGCGAAAGTTGGTGATGCCCTGAGGGGCGGCATATCATGGCGGTGTTCAGACGCCGTCAATTCTCAGCCGAGAAAGGGATATGCCACATGCCAGAGACTACCATCACTGAACTGCCCGATCCATCAGGATTTGGCTCCGACCCGTTCACCGACATTCTGCGCGATGGAGCGCGCAAGCTGATCGAACAGGCGATCCACGCCGAGCTGGCCGCGCTCATGAACGCCTTCTCCGGGGACAAGCTCGAGGACGGGCGGGCACGCCTGGTCCGACACGGTCATCTGCCCGAACGCGAGGTGATGACCGGCATTGGTCCGGTGCCCGTGAAGGTGCCACGCGTGCGGGATCGGGGTGCTGGCGAAGACAAGGTCACTTTCACGGGTTCCGTCGCAAACTTTGTCGAGTGTTGGCATAGCCTAATTTGCGGACAGAATTATGCTACTAGCGCTGCGAAGGTCTGGAAGGCAGTGGTCCCATTGGCGGGGATCTGCCCCTTGCGGATCATGTGGGCAGTCTCGATCCCGGCGAGGGTAGCAGAGGCCGATTCGAAGGACTTGAAGCCCATCATCCGGCCGGTGATCCGCTTTATAAAACGATGGTCCTGCTCAAGGATATTGTTCAGATATTTGACCTGCCGGATCTCGACTGTGCGGCCACCGCCGGTAAATTTCAGGATTGCGTTCACCGCCTGCAAACCGGCCAGGTTGGCGCCACTCTTGTCGATGACGACCCGGTCGGGCACGCCGTTCGAACCAATCGCTCGCTTGAAGAAGCGCCGGGCGGCGGCCAAGTCCCGGCGCTCGGACAGCATGAAATCCAGTGTTTGTCCGTCGCGATCGACGGCCCGGTAAAGGTACGTCCAGCGGCCCTTCACCTTGATGTACGTCTCGTCCATCCGCCAGGAGTTCGCAGTGGGTCGCTTTCGGGACTGCGCCCTGGCGGCGATGAGCGGCGCGAACTTCACCACCCAGCGGTTCAGGGTGGCGTGGTCAACTGTGACGCCGCGCTCGACTAGAATTTCTTCAAGATCACGGTAGGACACGGCGTAGCGGAGATAGAAGAATACTGCATGCAGGATCACAGACTTCGGATAGTGCACGCCCTTAAACTCGATCACGTCAACTGCCTTTCACCAACTCACTGACAGTGCTGACATATTCGGGGCCACCACGGAACCGGAAACTTTGCGACACTACCCGGCCGAGAGCCTTGACCGACACCGGCCGCTCCACCGCGCGCCGCCAGGCCAGGCAGGTTTCCCCCGCCGGTCCGGGTAGGTCGCCGGAACGCAGCAGGAGCACGGCATCGCGCAGCTCCCCTGCCCTCTCCGTCCGCCCGGAAAACGCGACACAGGCCTCGGCTGCGCGGAGCGCCAGCCGGTCCCGCAACAAGGCTTGGGGCACCCTCTCACACCCCAACACAAGATGCAGGTGGTTCAGCGCAGCACCCGACAAAAACGCAACATCTTCCGGGATTTCGGCTTGCGCAGAAGTGACCCAGGTCGGCATCCGGTCTAGTGTCTCTGGGTCGCTTCTGTGATCGGGCCGTGCAAATGTCATGCCCAGAGCCTACACTCGCGCGGCGCTTTCCGCCAGAAAATAGCGATCTAACCGCCCCGCTTTGACGGTCTCCAATATGTCCAATAAGTTTGCATTATCGGGCATAAATGAATACGCTCAGGGTCATGTCGGAAAACAACGAGAAATCTAGGTCAGTGCCGCCAATCGGGTCTTCGTACAACGAAGACACCGAGAGAGATCGCCCTGACGGCGAAGCCTTGAGCCTGCCTTCCTTTGTGGCGGGCTCCGGTGCGCTTGACCGGCTAATCGACACCGCCCGCGACTATGCCCGTGCCGCGGCGTCGGAGAACACGCTAAGAGCATACGCTAAGGATTGGGCGCATTTTGCGCGCTGGTGTCGTATGAAGGGTGCGGAACCGCTGCCTCCATCACCGGAGATGATCGGGCTTTACATTGCCGATCTGGCCAGCGGTTCGGGCCCCTCCCCTGCTCTATCGGTGTCGACAATTGAGCGTCGACTTTCCGGCCTCGCCTGGAACTATGCGCAGCGCGGCTTTGCCCTCGATCGCAAAAACCGCCACATCGCCACAGTGCTGGCCGGGATCAAACGCAAGCACGCGCGCCCGCCGGTGCAGAAAGAAGCGATCCTGGCCGAAGACATTCTCGCGATGGTGGCGACCCTACCCTTTGACCTGCGCGGGCTGCGGGATCGGGCAATCCTGTTGCTCGGTTATGCAGGGGGCCTCCGCCGCTCCGAAATTATCAGCCTAGACGTTCACAAGGACGATACGCCGGACTCTGGCGGTTGGATCGAAATATTGAAGGAAGGCGCCCTTCTCACCCTGAACGCAAAGACCGGCTGGCGCGAGGTCGAAATTGGCCGCGGCTCGAAGCAGCAGACCTGCCCTGTGCATGCCTTGGAACAATGGTTGCACTTTGCCAAGATCGACTTTGGTCCGGTCTTTGTCGGCACCTCGCGCGATGGCAAGCGGGCATCTGAAACCAGGTTAAACGACAAGCATGTCGCGCGCCTGATCAAGCGCACGGTTCTGAACGCCGGCATCCGGTCGGACCTGCCTGATAAAGACCGCCTGGCGCTGTTCTCCGGCCATTCGTTGCGCGCCGGTCTCGCCAGCTCCGCCGAAGTCGACGAGCGCTACGTCCAGAAGCAGCTTGGCCACGCCTCGGCCGAGATGACCCGCCGCTATCAGCGACGGCGCGACCGGTTCCGGGTGAACCTGACCAAAGCCGCAGGGCTATAGGTCGACATTTCTGAGGGCTGCCAACGCTGCGACATGACGCGGAAGATCACTGCGGGAATGCAGGATATCCACGATGATGACCTCGTCAGGCTGATCTAGGAACACCAGGAAATGTTCCCCTGACCTTATGAACCGCAGGTCTTCGACATCATCAACGAGAACTGCGCAACTCCGGCTATGGGCCTGGCCGTTCAGAATACTTTCACAGCAGTTGAGCAATTCCGCCTCGTAGAGCTCTGCTTGGCGCAGCCCAAAATTTTCGATCGTCCACCTGGCGATTTCGGTGAGGCTGGCTTCCGCACGACGGGTCAGCCGGAAGGATCGACTCATGAACGCGTGCGCGCAGACGCAAAGGCCCTCCGGATCGCATCTTTGCCGCTGCCCTCCGCAAGATCACCCGCCTTGGCCTGCGTCAGACCTTCTAGGAGACCCTTCCGGATCCCGGCCAGCTGTGCTTCTTCCTGCTCGAGCAGCCTCAGGCCAGCGCGCATGGCTTCACTCACATTCTGGTAGCGCCCGGACGCCACCAGTGCTTGAACCAGACGGTCTTGGGTTTCGGTGAGGACTACGTTGCGTGTCACCATGGTTCAGGTCTCCTTCATTGGCAATATATGCCAATGTTCAGCTTTGGTCAATGGAAGCTGATCGTGGGCGATGATCAGCCATCATGCGACCTTTCTCCTCTCGTCGCTATCAATCGGTCGTTTAGTAACGGTATATGAAATTGCAAACGGCCGATTTTCATGCCCCTGATAGGCTATGCGCGCGTATCCACAGAGGATCAGACCCCCCTGCCCCAGTCTGAGGCCCTGCAAACTGCGGGATGCGTCGAGATCTTCGAAGAGCACGCCTCAGGCGGCAATCGTGCCCGGCCGGTGCTTGCCCGCTTGCTGGAGCGCATTAGCAAGGGCGACACGCTGGTTGTCGTACGGATCGACCGCCTCGCGCGGTCCCTGTCACATCTGCTGGAGGTGATCGAGCGGCTGGAGGCCAAGGGTGCTTTCTTTCGTTCCATTCAAGACCCCATCGACACCGGATCCCCGCAGGGCAAGTTCACTTTGCAAGTGCTGGGGGCTGCGGCCGAGTTTGAGCGCGCCCTTATCCGGGAACGAACCAAGGCCGGCCTCGCCAGCGCGCGCACAAAGGGCCGCGTGGGCGGGAACCCTGGGCTGCGGGCCAAAGACCCAACCGCTCTTCGCAAGGTGCGGCTGGCGCGACAGGACGGCTACATGGAGCGTCTGAACGAGACGGCACAAGATTGGGTGCCCCATGTGCGCCGGTTACGCCCCGACTTGGCTTGGGAAGACGTGGTGCGCATCGTCAACGGCCCCTTGCCCGAGGCGCGTCGCTGGACCCAAAGCCGCCTGCTGCGCGCTGTGAAGGCCTATGTCCGCGACGGCTTCCTGCCTGCCGAGGTGCTGGCCCGCGCCGGGCGCCGCGAAACCGACGACCGCCTGCCCGCAATTATTGCTGGCATCAAGGGCGCAGATCCCGACATCACGCTTCAAGCGATCTGTGAACGGCTGGAATCTATGCGCGAACGCACACCACGTGGCCGAACGAGATGGCAGCCCTCATCGGTCAAGATGCTGCTGGAACGGGCTGAGAGACTGGGAATGATTTAAGAGACTCAGATTCGTTCTTTGGAAGCAAAACCGCCTATGTGAATCGGGTACATCTTGCGTTTAAGTGATGGCAGCGACACAAGCACTTGACGCGCTGGATCCGAGAAATAAGATAAGTCATTGTAAATAAATGATTTCACCGGATACCGGCCCACCATCTGAAAAAATCCTTGCCTGTCAAACGCTTTCCTGACATTTTTGCGGAAGAACGCTAACCATCAGTTTCCGGCGGTTTTGCGTTCCTTCTCAAGATAGACCCGGAAGACGGGCGGCGGGACGGGCATGAACGAGCAGCGGATCAGAATGGATCAAAAGATCCAGACGATGGCGACACGTCTAAGCAAATCGCTTGATGTGAATATGCGCAAGTCGTTTCTACCTGATGAACGAAAGGCTCTCAGACGCTTCTCATCCACGGAAGTTGCCCAGATCCTCGGTGTAAGCCAAGATTTTTTGCGGAAGATGTTTTTCGAGGACAAGCTCGATCTCGGTGATATCGAGACAGACGCCCGCGGCCGCAGGTTCTACACTGCAGAGCAAATCGATATAGCGCGCCACGAAATAGCCCGGTCAAGCACCAAGTTCCAGCATATCGTTCCTCGTCGTCGGGATGGGGAGCATATCCAGATCATTTCGATCGCCAACTTCAAAGGGGGCGCTGGGAAGACGACAACGGCGATCCATCTGGCCCAAAAGCTTGCCCTTGATGGTTATCGAGTTCTGGCAATCGATCTCGACCCACAAGCCTCAATGACCACCATGTTCGGTTTCCGGCCGGAAATCGACTTCCCTGAGGCCGGAACGGTGTACGATGCCCTTCGGTACGAGGACCCTATCCCATTTAGAGACGTTGTGCGCAAAACGTATTTCCACAACCTCGATCTAGCCGCGGCCGGCTTGTTGCTCTCTGAGTTCGAGACCGAAACCGCACACGCCCTTCGAAACAATATCAGGCCGCCGTTCTATCAGCGGCTTGCCCTTTGCATTAATGAAGTTGAGCCAGACTACGATATTGTCGTCATCGACTGCCCACCGCAACTCGGGTTTACCACACTATCGGCTTTGGTGGCGTCGACATCCCTAGTCGTCACTGTCATTCCAAGCATGCTTGACGTCGCCTCGATGGCCCAATTCCTGCAGCTCACATCCAGCCTCATGGCAACAATTGCTGATGTGGGCGCATCGCCCGACTGGGACTTCATGAGATTTCTAATCACTCGTTTCGAGCCCAATGACGGCCCTCAAACCCAGATGGCGGCATTCCTGCGGACCATGTTCACGGATGACGTTCTTACTCAGCCTTTCCTGAAATCCTCTGCAGTCTCTGACGCTGGGCTCACGCAACAGACACTGTTCGAGATCGCTAGAACGGATTTTCATCGCCAGACGTACGATCGGGCTATCGAGTCCATCAACGGGGTTGTGGCGGAGGTCGAAGGGCTCATCAAAACGGCATGGGGGCGTAAGTAATGGCCCGCAAAGTCACATTCGACATTCCCGAGGATGAAGAAAAGCAGCAGAGCTCGTCGATTTCTCCGACTCGAACCCAGTCACGAGCCCCTGCCCTTTCGGGAATGGCCCGTTCTCTTCAGGATGCGGCACAATCTTCAATTCAAGAAATCAGTACCGACCTTATTGATGATTCCGAGTTCCAGGATCGTCTGGCCCTGGATGACGAAGATGACATCAGGGAACTGGCTGAAAGCATTGACAAGCAGGGACAGCTTATCCCGATACTTCTGAGTCCCGAAGGGGGCCGGTACAGGATCATCTATGGGCGCAGGCGATTAGCGGCCCTTCGACTTATTGGCAAGCCCGCAAAGGCTCTCATCAGAGGCTTGGATGAGGATCAAGCGATTCTTGCACAAGGCCAAGAGAACAGCTTCCGAAAAGACCTCAGCTGGATCGAGAAAGCCCTGTTTGCACGTTCTCTCATAGAGTCCGGCAAGGATGAGGGACTGGTCTGTGACGCCCTCAACATCGATCAGAAAGCCAGGAAAGCCGGTGACAAGCTCACGGGACTTGCTCGCATGAAACAAGTCACTTCCTGTATTCCGACTGAACTCATCCAAAAGATCGGGGCGGCACCCGGGGTTGGACGGGATCGTTGGTATGCTGCCGCAAAGTCTTATGAGAGCCTTGGCTTCTCTGGAGATGAAGGGTTTCCGGCCGGAAACCGAGAATTCCATGACGCTCTCATGGAATCCAGAGGTTCAGGCAAGACCTCCGACGAACGCTTTGCGATCTTCGAAGGGCTCCTGAAACAGCACAAGCCCCCTGCCCCATCGGCGATCAAGACAAAACTCGGGATGGTGAAGGTCACCAAAAGAAACGTGATCATCACCGTCAAGAACGGAGATGACGGGCTTCATAAGTGGATCTCTGAGAATCCAGAGGCCGCTCTTCTAGCGTTGGCGAACGCGAAGGCCGCTGGTCCAGGGCAGATCATTACCCCAGAGAAAATGGAACCCATAGGTAACCCAGTCTCCGGCAGGGATCAGGATCTTGATGGTCCTGACATAGACGATAACAAAAACTGAGCAGAAAGGAGGACAGGCCAGAAAAGGAAAGACCCCCCGAAAGCAGTGCTTCCGAAGGGCCTCGATTAGCTTAGACACCTGATTGATACCCCGAAGCCGAATCGTTTTCAACACCGTTCGCGGTGAACGGGGAAGCTTTTTCAGCCGAAATCATCATGAGACAGGTATTTTCTCACACACCCGCCTTGGCGGAACGATCGTCTGTACCCGGTACGAACCCGTACAGGGTAATCGAGCCGATCCGAGCGCTTCGCAAAGAACTCGGTCTGACACCAAATGACCTGGTAACACTGCAGGCCTTGATCAGCTTCATGCCGAAGAAGGCCGGACAAACAGCTCCAATGACTATCGTCTTTCCCTCAAACGCATCATTGTCTGAGAGAACGAACGGCCTGAACGAGAGAACGATTCGACGGTGTATCGGACACCTCGTGGATGCCGGGCTGATCCAGCGCAGGGATAGCGCAACCCGCAAACGGTTCCCTCTTCGCTACGGTGGATTGATCAGAGATGCCTTTGGCTTCGATCTGCAGCCAATGTATAATCGGGAAAGAGAGCTCACCGAACACGCAGAACAGCTTGTGGGCGATCAGGAAAAGCTACGGTCACTCAAGGCGGAGGCACTGGCTCTTCGTGTCGAGGCTTTGCGCCAAGCAAAGGATGTTGAGACTGTCTCATTTCTCCAGAACGTACGAAACATCCTACGCCGTGCAACTCTCAAAGCCGACGAAATCATAGAGCTTATCAAGAGGCTGGCAGAGTTGGTCGGAGCGACCATCAGAGAGTTTCCGGCCGGAAACCATGACGCTCAGGAAACAATGCCCGACCAAATGTCCGGCGACGACGGACAAAATGTCCGGCACGTAGAACCCACAAGATTGAATATAAAAAAAGATAGAGCAGATGCACACTGCACATCTGGTTTTCAGGAACGCCGAGATCCAACAATTATGGCATGGACGGACCTGAAAAACGTATCGGACTTCTTCCCGCATGAACCAAGAGATCATCAATCAGTTCTCGAAATATTGGCCGATGTCGGAAGATTGCTAAGAATAGAACAGGGCAGGATCATGAAACACCTTAGAGAACGAGGTCCAGGGCAGCTCCTTATTGCACTCGACGAATTAATTTTGAGAGCCAGCACAGGACAGGTGAAAAACAACAACGCCTACCTCGACGCTATGATGAGGCAAGGGACGTGATGGTCTTATCACGCTCACTCAACCAGTTTGTAATTGAGCGTAGTCTTCGATCCTCCGGCAAATTTTCCCGGATAGTTCCAACCATAAGGTCATCGAGAGGGAAAGGAGTGTTGGTTTGAGGGTGACGGGAAGTGAGATCGGGAGAGTGGCTTCCGGCGCCCGTCGTGGAGAAGATCTGATGACCAAAGCTGTCCAGAAAATCACCCTGTCCCCTTCACGGGATATCCCTTTCGACAAGCTGGTGCTGAGCCAGTCCAATGTGCGGCGCATCAAGGCTGGCGTGTCCGTCGAGGAACTGGCCGAGGACATCGCCCGCCGCGGTCTCTTGCAAAGCCTGAGCGTGCGGCCCGTGTTGGCTGACGATGGGACCGAGACCGGCAACTTCGAGATCCCGGCCGGGGGTCGTCGCTTCCAAGCCTTGTCCCTGCTGGTGAAGCAGAAGCGTTTGGCAAAGACCACGCCCATTCCCTGCATCGTGCGGGATGCTGCGTCCGACATCCTGGCCGAGGACGATTCCTTGGCCGAGAACATGCAGCGCGTCGCCCTGCACCCGCTCGACCAGTTCCGCACATTTGTGGCGCTGCGCGACAAGGGGCAGAGCGATGCAGAGATTGCTGCAGCCTTCTTCGTGACGCCGCAGATCGTGAAGCAGCGCCTCAAACTCGCTTCCGTCGCCCCTGCCCTGCTTGAGATCTATGCCGAGGATGGCATGACGCTGGAGCAGCTCATGGCCTTCACCGTGAACCCTGATCACGCGCGTCAGGTTCAGGTCTGGGATGTGATCCATTCATCCTGGAACAAGGAGCCATTCCAGATCCGACGCATGCTGACCGAGACCTCGGTCCGGGCGTCAGACCGGCGTGCGGTCTTCGTGGGTGTTGATGCCTATGAAGCGGCGGGCGGCACGATGCTGCATGATCTCTTCCAGGGCGATGACGGTGGGTGGCTCGAGGACCCAGCCCTGCTCGATCGGCTGGTGACGGAAAAACTCCAGGCCGAGGCTGAGACAGTTGCGGTTGAGGGCTGGAAGTGGATCGAGGTTGCACTCGACCTGCCCTACGGCTACAGCCATGGCCTGCGATCCCTGTCCGGCGATCCGGCACCTATGACGGATGACGAAGGTGCGGCCCATGCCAAGCTGCTCGCCGAGTACCGGGCGCTCGAGGAGGAATACGCGGGTCAGGATGAAATCCCCGACGAGGTCGACACGCGACTTGGCGTGTTGGAAACGGAGATGGAAAAGATCGAGACCCGGCCGTTGATCTTCCATGCGGAGGAGATCGGGCGAGCCGGGGCGTTCGTCACGCTCGACCGTTACGGCGCTCTGGCAGTCTATCGCGGGTATGTGCGTCCAGAGGATGAGCCCGTTGACGAGACCGCGGTCCAGGACGGTACTGATCCTGCGGTGGCGGGGCAGGGGGATGATCGTGATCCCATCGATAGCTATGACAGTGCCGCTCATGTCGGAACCATCATCATGTCGGGTGGTCAGCCAATTGGTGGCGACCTGCCAGAGGATGAGGATGACGGGGCGTTGAAGCCACTGCCCGAGCGGTTGGTCATTGAGTTGACGGCCCACCGGACGCTGGCGCTGCGTGAAGCGATCGGGCGCTCTCCCGACGTGGCATTGACGCTGCTGCTGCTGAAGCTGGTGACGGACACCTTCCGCACCTCCTCTGCTTCGGGCAGCTGTCTCGAAGCCTCAGTGCGTCACGTCTACATGTCGGCGCAGGCGCCCGATCTCAAGGACAGCGTGGTGGCCAAGCTGGTCGACGAGCGTCACGCGGAATGGGAAGCCGATCTGCCGCTTGGCGATGATGCAGCACTCTGGGACTATCTGACGGTCCTCGACCAGGGCAGTCGGCTGGCCTTGCTGGCGCATTGCCTCAGCTTCGGCGTCAATGCGCTGCATGAGAAGGTGAACCCATACGGGGCAGGCATCTCCGCAGGCGGACTGACCCGTCGTATGGCGCATGCCGATCTCGTGGCGCGCGCGACAGGTCTCGATATGGTGGAGGCGGGATGGGAGCCGACGGTGGACACCTATCTCAACCGCGTGCCCAAGGCCCGCATCCTCGAGGCCGTGCGCGAGGCGAAAGGGGAGGGGACTGCCCAACTCCTCGATCACCTGAAGAAAGGCGAGATGGCCAGTGAGGCCGAGCGCTTGCTGAAGGGCAGCGGCTGGTTGCCCGAGGTCCTGCGCCGGAACGATCTCGTGGCGCTGGACGGTGAGGGCCATGCCGAAGGGCAGGGGGCGGATGTCGATGCCGAAGTGGCCGACAGCGTCAGTGAGGCTGACCTTCCTGCATTCCTGACGGATGACCTGCCTGCTGAAGGCGCGTCGATGCTGGCCGCAGAGTAACGTGTTCCAGCAGGGGGGCGGGCATTCCGCCCCCAATCACCCTATAACATAACAATATCAATAAGATGAGTGCGATTACTCGCATTCGGAATGAGGAATCATGTCTGCAACAACCATCATCGACACCGCGCCCCTTGGGGCGCTCATTCGCTACACCGACGGCAGCCCCAAGCCTCCTGCACGCTTCACCAAGAAGCTCGCGGCTTGGGAGCGCTCGAACGGCGTTGGCCGTCTTGTGAAAAAGGAGCCACCCCGACCTTACCCGACATGGACGGCACCCGCGTCGTTCACGCTGCATGAGGGCAATTTCTCCTCGGACGGGGTGATCCTCGTCACCATCATGCGCAGCCATTCCGCTGACAGCGCCCTCGTCTTCGAGGTGGCCGAGGATCCGAAGCCCGGGCAGGTGCGCGTGCTTCTCGATTTCGCCGGCAACACTGAGCTGCTGTATCTGGCGGAGTCCGTCACTGCGGCCGAGCTTTGGATCGCCAAGGAAGGATACCGCAATGCGCGGCTCGAGATCGTCGGCACTGAGGACGGTGATAGGGCAGGGTGCGCGGACCTGGCCGCCTGAGCCCAACTGAAATCGAGGGGCCCGCCCAAGCGTGGGCCTCTCATCCATCACAACCTTGTCCTTTGAGTTCGCGGGGCACCAAAGGATCCATCCCCAAAGAAGGAGTCTTCAACCAAGAGCGTGGCCGGGAGGCTGGCGGCGTTAGAAGCATCAGCGGGACAATCCGCTCCTGACGTTGGGGGACCATCCCCCGCTCGCCATTCCCTTCCTTGCCCCGAATTCTGTCTTCGAGATCAACCCGCGAGGGGTCGGACTACGGGCAAGCCCGTGCCGCCGGGTGGATTCGGACGAGCCGAACGCACCCGGTGATGTCAGCCAGTATTCGGGCCTTCGAGGTCCTGTCGCGCGGGGGATGGTCCCCCGCCTCCAAGACAGGAGCCAAACAGATGTCCCGCAAAGATGCACACGCCTTCGCAGCCTCCCTCGCCGCCACGCTCATGGTCTCGATCGTCGTCTTCCAGGCAGGGGATGGATCCTTCGGCGCCGTCCCCGCCGATGAAATCGACGGCGACGAGGTTCAGGTGCTGGTTGAGATTGACCCGTGGGCTTAGGCCCACGGTTACCCCGGCAGGCTCACGCGGAGGCGCAGAAGCGTCTTCTGCTGCGTCGTTGCGCTCTCGCACGGTGCCGGTGAAATATTCGGAACAGTGGACCGCCGATGGCGCAGCGCCAGATGGCCTGAAGCTGTAGAGGTGCCAGTTGCAACGCGACTGCCACAACGCCAAGAATATCGACATGTCCGGGCCGGACCGAACATTAATTCTATCTTTCGGTGCTGCATGCAGCGTTCGAAGCGGCCTTTGCAATGTCATATGCTTTGATAGTTGAATGACTTAGAATATTCGTAAGAGCTCTTTCCGCCAAAAAAATAAGTGGTTACGCTTCAACTATAAGGCGAAGTATGCAAGCCGATCGACGTACTGCCATCCGGCCAAGGAAAACAAAAAGTGAATCTAAAAGAACTAATTTCGGATGAGCGGACGTCGATTACGGGACAGGGAATCGATAACAGAGCCTATTCGCGGACCCTCCGGCACCTTCGAAGCTACAACTTCTGGGAGGGTGTCGACGATGCGCCACACCTCTGGGGGCACCAGCAAGCAGCTATCGCCACGGTCGTTGCCTATCTGCACGGGGACAAGCAGATACCGGAGCGGCCCGAGCACACAGAAGCTGCGCTCCTAAAGCTACCCACCGGCACAGGCAAGTCTGGCATCATTGCGATCCTTGCGCGGTGTCTGCCGGAGGTCCGCCGTGTTCTCGTATTGACGCCACGCACTGCGCTGACTGAGCAACTCCTGGCGGACATCCGTTACCGTTTCTGGTCTCACCTTGGGTATGAGGCAAACGGCTCGGCGCTCTTCACCGCGGAGGCCGACGTGTTCGGCACCACGCTTGACAACGTGTATGTCGAACAATTCTTGCCCAAGAATGTCGGCATGGTGGTGCAGCATCTGGGCGATCAGGCCACTGATCGCGCCATTCTGGTCGGCACGCATCAGGCGCTCGGCGACATCCGCAAGACGGCACAAGATCCTGATGATGGCGGTTCGGCAGTTGCAGCAGCTATTTTAGCGCATATCCGGGACGAGTTTGATCTCGTGATCGTCGATGAAGGTCATTACGAGCCTGCTATCTCGTGGTCACGCGGCGTTCGAGAATTCAATCTGCCGACTCTTCTATTGAGCGCAACGCCTTACAGGAACGACTACAAGTCGTTTCGTGTGCGCGGACGTTATCTCTTCAACTTCCCTTACAGGCAGGCAGTTGACGGGCGTATTATCCGTCCCGCCGATATCATCGTGCCAGAAGGCGACGTCGGACCAGTTGTGCGGGAAGCTGCAATCCCACAGTTTGTCGGCATTCTGCACAAGGAATTGCTCGAGCGCCTGCGGGAGGCCGAACGCTGGTTTTTGAACGGCGTAACGCCAAAAGTCATGGTGCGCGGTGATGACCTTGAGACCCTCACGCTCTTACAGACCGAGATTAACCGCGTCTTCGAAACGCAAGCTGTCGTGATCCATGACCGCGCGAAGAAGACGCAGCAGAACCGGGACATGTTCACCAGCGTCGCGTCCGCTCTTCGGTCCCGCCCTGACGCGAAGTTCTGGATTCACCAGAACAAGCTCATGGAGGGGATTGACGATCCGTCATTCGTTGCCGTCGCCATCTTCGATCTCATGGGCAATGCACGACAACTCGTGCAGCAGATTGGACGTGCGACCAGATATTCGCGGGGTGAGGATGGTATACCCCAGGCAGGTTGGATTCTTTCCACTCCTGCCAATGCCGAGCGTATTCGGACTACTTGGGAGAGATACCAAGGCTACGAGGATTATGCGGCGCGGAACACCGCGCATATCGTCACGAACGAGGTTACGCTTCCGGACCGCCTGCTCGAATACATGGCCGAGTATCAATATATTGGCGGTGAATTTCGGGGGCGCTTCGAGTTCGAACAGCCACTCGCCGCAGGCGACATCCAGCTTCCCCGAACCGCCGCTGTTCTGAGAACTGCCGCACCGCTTCCCGACATCCGTGTGTTCGCCACGGTGATCGAAGAAGCAATCATGGACAAGGACCGGTTTAAGATCACGCCGATTGAAGGCATGCCGGATGGTTCGATCGGTTTTTCCTACTATGCGTGGCGAAACTCGCCGTACCTGATCGACCGGTTCTTTTCTGAATGGAAGCTTGGGGTTTTCCTTGCTGTCCAACAGGGTGAACTCGTTTTCATGCACGATACAGAAGGCCTTGTGGTGGATATGGACGGCCTAAGCCTCAAACGAGCGGGCAGGTCGGTCATGGAAAAGGCCTTCCCCGAGAGTGACGACAATCCGTCCCGACTTTCCCGCATGTCCTTCTCCTCTCTCGACATGTCCCAACATGCGATCCGGGCAATGGCTCTGCGGACTCGTTCTTTTGCAGATGCTTTTACCGATTTGCTTGATCCTTCGCTCGTTCCTGCAACTGCCGCCGGTTTTGTAAACGGGACCGCCCGGTATGTTGGCTTTAATCGCTCGCGCCTGCGCGATGCTTCGGAGCGCCATGTTTCGGTTGCAGACTATGTTACATGGACCACAGAAATCGCCGCCGAGCTGGCGGATGCCGATCGGGAACGAAGCCATGTCTTTAATCGATATGCTGCCTTGGTCGAAGATATCGATGACCAAGAAGCCCAGCCGGTTTCGATCCTGCTTGACCCATCGCTTGACGACATGCGCGACGACGAGGCCGGTGGTGCGGCCTGGGTTCTCCTTGAGGACATCGATTACTTTGATCTATGTGCCGAGGTGGATGGCGCAACAGGCGGATTCACGATCCAGATCGGCGACGAGGATGTGCCGTGTAGCGTCGAGTTCGTTTCGGAAACCCGCAAATACAGGGTTACCAGCCCAAGGCTGGATGAGCTTGCTCCCGCGCAGGCAGGAGAGGATAGGCGTCAGGCCTTGACGCTCGTACAGCGGCTTAACAAAGGGCAGGCCTTCCGAATTCTCACACAGCGTGACAGCGTCGTGTATTCGGAGGGCAATTTCTACGAACCGAAGATGCAGTGGGTTCAGGACGGTGGCGTCAAACCGGTTCTCGAATATATCCACGCATCGCCCACGCTCGATGATGTCCTGACCGAGAAGGGCGACGATCAATACGCCGCAAATCGTGCACATTGGTACAGGCAATCCATTTTCGGGCTTTTTTCGGTAACATGCGAAGGCCAGCGCGCTGCCAACGGGATCGCGGATGACAAACTTACCGCCGAAATTGAAGCCATACCGGTCTGGTTGTGTGATGACGATAGCCGTGAAGCCGCGGACTTCATAGGTTTTGATCCTGATAACAGGAAGATCGTGTTTGTTCACGCAAAGGTCGGCGATGTGGGGCGGGGCGGCACCGGATATCATGTCGGCGGACTACAGGATGTCGGTCGGCAAGCACTCGCAAGCCTCGGGTTTATCTCGCGCGGACAGCCATCCACGGTCTGGACGCCCGATCGATGGGAAACCGACGTACAGGCTAATCAAGTCAGGCTACATGGTCGTAGCCGCATCTTTCGGAATCCTAACGGTCTCACATCTGCTCAACTCAACGATCTGCTCCACGCGTCGTGTCGAAATCCGTCCTTTGATCGTGAAATCTGGATTGTCGGAGCGAAGATGGCGCGCAGGCAAGCGCTTGTGGAGGGCCTGAACCAAGAGCGTTGGCCGAACCGCCTGCGGCAGTTCCTGATGCATTGGGATGCCATGCAGACGGCCTGTGCCAGAGCAAGCACGCGGCTGAAGTTCTATTGTTCCAATTAGGTGACTCAGCGAAGCAAGTGTTGGATATTTTTATGAGCCGGCATTGAGACGGTTTGCAGCAAATATCGGCAACTCTGAAAGTTTTTCGATGTGGGCCGCGGCACGACATTGGCGGCCAAAGTGAAGCCGCACCGATCATACGCGGCGCCAGGCCCGAATGACTGGGTCGGGCACCGATCCGCCTCGGACTCTTTAGCCACAGGGTTGGTAATCTTTCAGCGAATTTCCAGATCACCAGCCGTTGTGCCAGCAGCCAGCGCGTCTACGAACCACTGCGGTTTCCGCCCGCGACCAGACGAGGTGACGGCCGGGTTCTCAGGGTGCTGGTATTTTGGTGCGACTGGAGCGCGCTTGGTCTTGCTATCTGTCCCGACGAGTTCGGCCAGTGAATAGCCCAGATCCCGGGCGACAGGTTCTACCTTGGCGCGGGCTTCCGCCTTCTGCCGATCCTCGAATGTGGCAATCGCCTTGGCGACGTCCTTCTGCATTTTCTTCAGCTCGCCGAGCGACAGTGGCTCGAGATCGCAATCAGCCATTTGTGCGGTCCGTGTCCTGAATGTCCCGGTATCGATAGCCCGTCGATGCAGGGCGCCGCAACTCCCGGAAGGCTGGGGCAGGGGTGGCAAAGGCTGGTGACCGTCGTTTTGCCGCCAGGCAGGTGCTGAACTTGGGGTCAGGCGGTCTCGATTGGCCGGGTGACGGGTTCTGGCATGGGCTCCCCGCGCATCTCTGTCTCCCGGGCCATCCCTTCGACTGACAATCCCCTAATCCCGTTCGGGCTCTCGCGCGCAACCCCGCGTCAGTCCGGGCCGAGTTGCCCCTTTGGGGCTGCCCGCTCCACCCCGGTCCTCTGGGGGTTTCCGGCGTCCATGCTGTCCACCGTGCTCGCGTCGCCCGACGGGCTTTTTCCGGGTCTTGTCGAAGGGACGGTCCCGAAGACAGGACACACAGGAGCTTATCATGCAGAACATCGTCATCCTCGCCGGCAACATCGGTCAGACCCCCGAAGTCCGCACCACCCAAGGCGGCACCAACATCACCAACTTCAGCCTCGCCACCTCCCGCCCCCGCCTCTCGGAAGGTCGCGTCCTGCGCGACGAGAACGGCTACCGGGTCATGGACACGGAATGGCACCGCATCACCTGCTTCAACGGTCTCGGCAAGACGGTCGCGGAGCATTGCGAAAAGGGCATGAAGGTCCTCGTCCATGGCCGCATCCACTACAGCAAGTGGATCGACAGCATGGGGAACGACCGCTACGGCTGCGAGATCATCGCCGAGAAGGTCGACTTCCTGAGCCGCCCGAAGTCGGCCGAGAACGAAAACCCCGAGCTGGTTGACCGCGACGACGAGATCCCGTTCTGAGAACGGGGCCTTCCCCTTAGGCCCGGCGGGGAAACCCGCCGGGATTGGCCAATCTTGGCTCAAACCGGTCTGGCGCCTATACAAATTGACCTCTAGCGACCTGCCGCTGACGCAACTTACAACATTTCCAAGATTGAAAGTTTGCATCGCGGGTTTCCGTAGATCGATGTTCAACAAACTTAGGAGTTCCTCATCTGTGTATATGCCATTAGAGTTATCCACAAAAAGAGGTGGAGCAGGATGGCACAGAAATCTGAAATCGAATGGACGGATGCGACATGGAATCCTGTGACGGGATGCACGAAGGTCGGTCCCGGCTGCGACCATTGCTACGCAGAAAGGTTCGCTGAACGCTGGCGCGGTATTCAAGGACATCCATACGAACAAGGTTTCGACTTGCGCCTATGGCCGTCACGCCTTGGGCAGCTCGCACAGTGGAAGAAGCCGCGAATGATCTTCGTCAACTCGATGAGCGACCTGTTCCACAAGGATATTCCGCGTGAGTTCATCGACCACGTGTTCGATGCGATGGAGGCCGCCGACTGGCATGTCTATCAAGTCCTGACCAAGCGCTCATCACTGATGCGCAACTACGTGCGCCGCCGCTACAACGGTGGGCGAGTGCCGTCGCATATCTGGCTTGGCGTGTCCGTCGAGGATGCCGCACACAAAGGGCGGATTGAACACCTTCGGCAGATCAACTCGGATGCGCGCTTCATCTCATTCGAACCGCTGCTAGGCCCGATTGGCGAGGTCGATCTGACAAGTGTTGCTTGGGCGATTGTCGGCGGCGAAAGTGGGCCCGGCGCTCGTCCGATGGAAGCGGCGTGGGCGACCGAATTGCGCGTTGCCTGTGAGCGATACGAAGTTGCTTTCTTCTTCAAACAGTGGGGCGGTGCGCGGCCGAAATCCGGCGGTCGTCTGCTCGAAGGCGAAGAATGGAACGGGTTCCCGTGGCAAATCGTGCCGAAGGCGATCATGGCCGAATTGCAATAGCGAGAAACACGTATGGAAGCAGATTTAGACCTTTACCGCGACCGCGAACAATCATTCATTAAGCACCAGTTCCTGACGAAATACCTCCAAGCAGCGGCATACAAGACGCTGCAAGGCCATTCTCCTACATTCAATTTCGTAGATGCCTTTGCCGGACCTTGGCGCATATCTGATGACGCTAAGTATTCAGATGCGTCGTTCGATCAGGCAATCAACACTTTGGAAGCTGTTCGCGCTGATCTAGAAAAGCGCGGCGTCGGTGGACTGAAAATTCGCTTCTGTTTCTGCGAACAGCGTCCAGAAGCGGTTGCGCGCCTTCGGGAGTACGCTGCTTCGAAAGGGCGGTTCGAGATACACGTTTTCGAAGGTGCATTCGAAGACAACCTCAATGCGATCGCCACCAAAGTGACTGACGGTTTCACGTTCACCTTCATTGACCCGACCGGATGGAACATTCGTAACGAAGAGGTGTTCCGCTTCCTGCGTGAACAGAATGGCGAGTTCATGCTGAATTTCATGTCGGACCACATCAACCGACATGCTGAATATCACGAGGTTGAGGCGTCCTTCGGGCGGTTCCTAGCGGACGCGGCATGGGCTGATGAGTTCGCGCACCTACCCGCCGGCTGGAGCAACGAGCAGAAGATGCTGTACCTGATGAAGGCCGCGATGCGCTCGAACAAAGTGGCATCATATCTACCCGATTTCTCGATCATGGTGCCGAGGCGCGAGCGAGTGAAGATGCGTCTAATACTCGGTACGCAGAGCCCGTCCGGGTTGGAAGTATTCCGCGACGTTCAAGAGAAGGTCGAGAAGCAGGAACTAGTGATGCGTCACAACCTCCGCGAAGGTGACAGCCCGCAAGTCAGCTTGTTCTCTTCTGCCGACATCGCAGCGATCCAGCAGGAACAGAAAGGCGTCGGGTGCAAAGCGAATAGAAAACGGGCTGAGGAGATAATCGTGAGTTTCCTGAAAGGCCGAATGCGGGCATTTCCTGGCCCGATGTTCAATCAGGCGATGGAGGAAGTTCCAATTCGCCGCAAGCATCTGAACAGTGTCCTTTTGGATATGCGGGAGCGGGGCGTCATCAATTTCGAACTTCCGCCGAGAAAGCGAGTTCCCCAGCCGGATACCGCAATCTTCTTGGTCTGAGAGACCTAAAGCCACGAATAGCGGCTCGCGCCAAGCGCAAGCTGGCCTTCGCATGTTCATCAGACGCCCACCCTCTTCCCAAACCGATTTAGAGTGAGAGAAAGGCTGGTTGCTTTCGCGACAGGTTAAAGGCTGGGAGAGTGGCTTCCGGCGCCTGTCACGGAGGAATACCGATGGGTGTTGTGGAAGTTCTGGATCCGGTCGCACCGGCGCGGGCGGGTGGCTGGAAAGTGGATGTGAGCCGGGGTGAGCGGAACGGGCGGGTGTCGTCCGAATGGTTCAACCGGCCGGATGACGAGCGGTATCTGTCACTCGATGATCTCTGGGCCAATGTGAAAGGCCGGTCGGAGCGCAGCCGTAGCCGCGTGGTGCAGACGGCGGATATCCGCGTCGAGGCCGCGCGCGACAACCCCGAGCGGTTGCACCTGATGCTGCCGAAGGCGCAAGAACCGGTCGCGCCCACGCATTGGGCGTTCGGCCAGCTTGCCAGCATCGTCGGCGCCCCGGCCTCCTATCTGCGGCAATTGCCCGCGCCGTTGGCGGGGATCAACCTGCAATATGGTCTGACCAACCACCGCGCCGAACAGGTGAAGACTTTTGAGACCGAAGATGGCCGCAAAGAACTGCGCGCCGTGACCGGCCCCGATTACGGCCGCATCCACGATTTCGAGCTGGTCGAGGCGGTGCAGCGCATCGCGGGCAATGGCACCGGCGACACGCGCTGGAAGGTGCCGGGCGTGCTCGATTGGTCGACCGGGGTCTACAACCCCGATGTCGAGATCAGCCGCGACACGACCACGCTCTATGCCTCGGACCGCGACGTCTTCCTGTTCCTGGTCGACGATCGCAACCCGATCGAAGCGGGCAAGCTACCGGACGGCTCCCCCGATCTCTACTTCCGCGGCTTCTACTGCTGGAACTCCGAAGTTGGTGCCAAGACCCTCGGCATGGCGAGCTTTTACCTGCGGGCGGTGTGTCAAAACAGGAATCTGTGGGGCGTCGAGGATTTCCAGGAGATCCGCATCCGCCATTCGAAATACGCCGCTTCCCGCTTTGCCCATGAGGCGGCACCGGCGCTGACGCGCTTCGCCAATTCCTCGCCGCAGGGCTTCGTGAACGGCATCAAGGCAGCGCGGCAGCAGATCGTAGCGCGCAGCGACGAGGATCGCGCGGATTTCCTGCGCAAGCGGGGCTTCTCGAAGGCGGAGTCCGGGAAGATCATCGAGAAAGTGCTGATGGAAGAGGGCCGCCCGCCCGAGAGTATTTTCGACTTCGTGCAGGGCATCACGCGGCTTGCGCGCGACAAGACCCAGCAGGATGCCCGCCTCGACATGGAGGGGCGCGCCAAGAAGCTCCTCGACCGGGTCGGCTGACGCCGGGCTCGACAACGCGACCGCCTGCATCGGCGGCGGTCGCGCTTTCCCCTTCCAAATGCATGCCACTGGCCCCGCCCGAGAGGGCAGGGGGGCTTCGGCCTGCGCATTTCAGCGAGACCCCCATGACCCCCCAGGAAGAAACCATCGTCCTCGAGGCCCGCGATATCCTCGGCCGTTACCTTAGCCAGAACCCGGTCATCGGGAGCTGGCAGGCGCTGATGGACTATTGCGCTCTGACCGTCCGAGGTCCCATCGAGCGATTCCATGTCCTCTATCTCGACCGCAAGAACCGCATCATCGCCGATGAGCTTTTGTCGACCGGCACAGTCGATCATGTCCCTGTCTATCCGCGCGAGGTGATCAAGCGGGCGCTGATGCTGAACGCCAGCGCCCTGATCCTGATCCACAATCACCCGTCGGGCGATCCGACGCCGTCCGAGGCCGATCTCAGCATGACCAAGGAGATCCAGAAGGGCTGCAAGTATCTCGGCCTGACGCTGCATGACCACATCATCGTCGGTGCCGGAACGGAGCTGAGCCTGCGGGCCCTCGGCAAGCTCTGATCGTGGCACCAGACTTGCTACCGTCGCCCCTTCGAGCAAGAGGGCGGCGGTTTGGTCTTTGACGGATGAGGCGGGGAGAGTGGCTTCCCGCGCCGTTGGAGACATTGCTATGTTTGATCTTCCCCTGCCGATTCAGCCGAGCCCGCGCCCGATGGGCCCCGTCCCAAATGGCCCAGCTGTCGCTCCTGATCCCAGCCTGCCTTTCGCGTTGACGCGGATGCACCGGACGCCTGCAGCCCTGATGTCGGGCACCGCTGCCCCCGTGGTCGTTGAGCGTTTTGCGATCTTGGCCGATGCCATGCAGGGGGCGTTTGAGCTTGCCGAGGACAACGGCTCCGATGCAGCGCCGCAGCTTCTGGCCATCCTTGATTGCGACCAGCGCCTGGTTCTTGCCGGGGCCGCCAGTCATGGCGCTGTGGCTTGGTGCCACCCTGTCGCCAATGCTCTTGAGGCGCGGGCCGTCGTGACCGAGGCTGTTCAACTTCGCGCCCAGGCTGGACGTGCCATTGACTGGCACGAGCCTGAACTGGCGCAGCGACTGCATCACCGTGCCGATCTGCTGGATGCGCGTCTGGTCGACCCGCTCTGGCGCGCCTTTGCCGCCCGGGCGCTGCAGATCGCGGCGTGACGCCCGAGAGACAGAGGAGGGATGGGATGGGTTTGAGCCTTCGGGGGGCAGAGGAGTGCGCCACCCGGGGGTCTGACCTGTCCTCACCGAACGGAGTTATCCATGACCCAGACTGAACCCACTCTGGCCGCCCCGCTGCGGCCTTCCACCGTCGATTTCGGGGCGATCCTTGCCGCGCATGCCGAACGCACCGCCCGGATCCTCGCCCTTCGCCCGGGCAACAAGGACCGCCTGTTCGATGGTCTCATTGCCGCCGGCATCACCCATGTCACCGTAACCTTCGACGGCGCCGGTGACAGCGGCCAGATCGAAAGCATCGGCGCCTGGGCGGGCGAGACGGCTGTCGATTTTCCCGCAACCGAAATCCCCTATGCCGCGCTGACCTGGGATGACCCCGAGGTCGAGATGCGGCAGCTCTCGCTGGAGGATGTTGTCGAGCAGCTCGCCTACGACTTCCTGTCTGACACACATGGCGGTTGGGAAAACAACGACGGCGCCTACGGCGAGTTCTGCTTCGACGCTTCCGCCCGCTGCATCCATCTCGAGCTCAACGAGCGCTTCACCTCGTCTGAACTCTTCACCCATGATTTCTGAGGGGGCGGCGATGGCACATCCCTATCACCACGCGCTCTCCTCGGTGAGGAAATGGGGCGGCACGGTCGATGATTTCATCGCGGTGCATACATGGTTCGATGTTATCCGGACAATCAAGCTGTTTTTGTTCTCCCGACCGGGGTTTG
>NZ_LPUY01000059.1 GCF_001518015.1 Tritonibacter horizontis | reverse complement strand
CAGCCGACCCTCGCCGAGGGTCGGCTGCCGGGCCCAAAATGCGCGCGCGGTGCTGACCCTGTCAGCGCCTGAGCGTATGCGGGAGCCGCCGCTCCCCGTTGCGCCCGGCGAGCCGCGGGTCAATGCGCGGGGCGGGACAGGCCTGCGGGGAACAGGCCCGTTGGCGGCCCTGGAGAGCCGTGGTGGCCCGTGGTGGCCCCGGGGGACCAGGCAACGGCGCTCTTCAGCGCCGCGCCGCGCGGATCAGCTGCAGGATGTTTTCCGCCGCCTCGGGAATATTGGTGCCGGGACCAAAGATCGCCTTCACCCCCGCCGCCTTGAGGAAGTCATAGTCCTGCTGCGGGATCACCCCGCCACAGATCACCAGGATATCCTCCGCCCCCTGTGCCTGCAGTTCCTGAACCAGCTGCGGCGCCAGGGTCTTGTGCCCTGCCGCCTGACTGGAGATACCGACCACATGCACATCATTGTCGATGGCGTCCTGGGCGGCCTCTGCTGGGGTCTGGAACAGCGGGCCCACATCGACGTCAAAGCCGATATCGGCAAAGGCGGTGGCAATCACCTTGGCGCCGCGATCATGGCCGTCCTGGCCCATCTTGACCACCAGCAGACGCGGGCGACGGCCCTCTTCCGCCGCGAAGTCCTCGATGCTTTTCTGGATCGCGGCAAAGCCTTCGTCGCCCTCATAGGCCGCCCCATAGACCCCCGCGAGCGTCTTGACCTCGGCGCGGTGGCGGCCGAATTCCTCTTCCATTGCCATGCTGATTTCCCCCACGGTGGCGCGGGCGCGGGCGGCCTCGACCGCCGCGTCAAGCAGATTGCCCCCCTCGCGCGCGCGCCGGGTCAATTCGGCGAGGGCCGCGTCACAGGCCGCACTGTCGCGGCTGGCGCGGATCGCCTCCAGCCGTTTGATCTGGCTGTCGCGCACCTTGACGTTGTCCACGTCGAGAATGTCGATCGGGTCTTCCTTGCCCTTGCGGTATTTGTTGACGCCGACGATCACCTCGTGACCCCGGTCGATCATCGCCTGACGACGCGCGGCGGTTTCCTCGATCCGCAGCTTTGGCATGCCGGAGGCGACCGCCTTGGTCATGCCGCCCATCTCCTCGACCTCCTGCATCAGGTCCCAGGCCTTGTCGACCAGCTCGGCTGTGAGGCTCTCGACATAGTAGCTGCCGGCCAGCGGGTCGACCACATTGGTGACACCGGTTTCTTCCTGCAAGATCAACTGCGTGTTGCGCGCAACGCGCGCAGAGAAATCGGTCGGCAGGGCGATGGCCTCGTCCAGCGCGTTGGTGTGCAGGCTTTGCGTTCCCCCCAGCACCGCCGACATCGCCTCGTAGGCGGTGCGGATGACGTTGTTGTAGGGGTCCTGTTCCTGCAAGGACACGCCCGAGGTCTGGCAATGAGTGCGCAGCATCTTGGAGCGGTCGTTCTTGGCGCCGAACTCCGTCATCACCCGATGCCAGAGCGTGCGGGCGGCGCGCAGCTTGGCGGCCTCCATGAAGAAATTCATACCGATGGCAAAGAAGAACGACAGCCGACCGGCAAATTTGTCCACATCCATGCCGGCCTCGATCGCGGCCTTCACATATTCGCGCCCGTCCGCCAGCGTATAGGCCAGTTCCTGCACCAGGTTGGCGCCGGCCTCCTGCATGTGGTAGCCGGAGATCGAGATCGAATTGAACTTCGGCATCCCGTCCGACGTATATTCGATGATGTCGGAAATGATCCGCATCGAAGGTTCCGGCGGGTAGATATAGGTGTTGCGGACCATGAACTCCTTGAGGATGTCGTTCTGGATGGTGCCGGAGAGCAGCGCCTTGTCGTGGCCCTGTTCTTCGCCCGCGACGATAAAGGACGCCAGGATCGGGATCACCGCGCCGTTCATGGTCATCGAGACCGACACCTGATCAAGCGGAATGCCGTCGAACAGGATTTTCATATCCTCGACGCTGTCGATGGCCACCCCGGCCTTGCCGACATCGCCGACCACCCGCTCGTGGTCGCTGTCATAACCGCGATGGGTGGCCAGATCGAAGGCAACAGAGACCCCCTGCTGGCCGGCCGCCAGGTTGCGACGATAAAAGGCGTTGCTTTCCTCGGCGGTGGAAAACCCCGCATATTGCCGGATGGTCCAGGGCCGGCCGGCATACATGGTGGCCTTTACCCCGCGCGTGAAGGGGCCAAAACCGGGCAAGCTGCCCATATGGTCAAGCTTGGCCGTATCCTCGGGCGTATAGAGCGGTTTGACCGCGATGCCTTCGAGGGTCTGCCAGGTGAGATCCTCCAGTTTGCGTCCGCGCAGCTCTTTTTCAGCCAGCGCCCGCCAATCTTCCGGTGTCTGGGTCATGGAGTTGTCCTCTTGTCAGGTCGTCTTGCGGCATGCGTTCTGCTGCCACATTATTGTTGTCTGTCACGGCGTCCGATTTGTTCGGATCTTCGACCAGTTCGGCCAGCCCATCGGCGCCGGCCACCAGCCACATCATGTCGTCATAATAGCTCTCGCGCAGGCGCGCGGCCTCCTCGGCCGAGAAGGGCATCCAGCGGCCATCGCCATCGGGCAGAAGCGCCGACAGGCGCGGCGGCAGGTCGCAGCGCAATTCGGGCAGTTTGGCACTGGCGTTGAGCCGGAAACTGCCGCGCACGGCCGGGCAGTCAACCCCAGTCACCGCCGAAAGCTGCGCCTCCGGCTGGCTGGCAAAGACCTCATGCGCAAAGACCCGGATGCGGGCCCCGGGGATCGCGCAGTAGAGATCCTGGATCACATCGCGCCAGCTGCGCGGGCTGCTGGCGATATGGGACAGCAGGCTGCCGTTGGACATGCGCTGCGAATGTTCCAGCCGCACCGACAGGGCGGAGGCCCAGAACACCTCCGGGCTGCGGATGTTCAGCATCACGTCGGTGATCTTGCCGGAAAATGCGTGATCCAGCCGCGACAGGTGTTCGCCCGCGCCGGGATAGAGCTGCCCCAGCGACAGGGTCTGTTCCAGCGGGCCAAGCATATTGGCGTCGCTGATCACCACCGCGGCCGTTCCGGCCTGCTGCAACGCGCCCAGGTGCAGCGAAATCCGCCCCTGCGCCCGCTTCATCAGATCGCGTCCGGTCACTGCCGCCGCGCCGGGCTGGATTCCGTGCAGGAACCCGGTCCGCGTGCGCTCCGGCCCCATGCAGGCGAGGCCGTATTGCGCCAGGTGGTCGCCCTTGCGCGCCATGTATTTCTGAAAGCTGCGGGTGGCGCAGCGATGGGCACCAATGTGCAGGATCACTTTCATCGCGGGGTCTCCTCGTCCGTTCTGTCCGACCGGGGACAGCATGCGGTCAAAGGGGTTCCATCAAGCTTAATGAAAGATGATTTTTTTGTGCAATCAGCGGTTTCGCCCATCGCTTTTGGCGCTTGGGTGCATATATTCGCACCCAGAGGAGTGCTTATGAAAAATCTGTTCACCCTGGCCCTGGCCGCCACCCTGCCCCTGTCGACACTGGCCCTGACGACGCTGGCCCTGTCCAGCACGGCCCTGTCGGCCCAGGAGGCCCCCGTGGCGCAGGAGGGATCTGTGGCGCGGGAGGATGACCCCGGCCCCGCAGCGCCTGGCGCGCCGGACACCGCGACGTCCGAGGCAGCCATGGCGGCGGACACGCCGGTGATCCTGGTGCCGACGCTGGAGGTCATCGACGGGTATGACGTGGATCTGGAGTCGTACCGCTGGACCCACCGCCCGGTGGTGGTCTTTGCCGACAGCCCCGCCGATCCACAATTCCAGGAGCAGATGGACGAGCTGATGCAGGATGTGCCGGCGCTGATCACCCGCGATGTGGTGGTCCTGATCGACACCCGCCCGCAAGAGGCCTCCGCCCTGCGCAAGAAACTGCGTCCCCGCGGGTTCATGCTGGTGCTGGTAGGCAAGGATGGCGGCGTCAAACTGCGCAAGCCCCTGCCCTGGAGCGTGCGCGAACTGACCCGCACCATCGACAAGATACCGACCCGGCTGCGCGAGGTCGAGGAACGGCGGGGCGGCTGAAGCGTCACGAGGTCCGTCCCCGCGAAAAGAACAGCCGCCGGTTGCGTTTGTCAAAGACGGCCATGAACTTGCCCTCCGGGTCGAAGATCAACACCGACGTCGGGTCCAGCAGCGTGTTGAAATAGGCCTCTGCCATCTCATCCGCCATGCAATCCTTGCCCCCCGTGCCCGAGGACAACACCCCAAGCCCCAGCGGCAAATCGCGGGTCATGATCTGTTCGGTCACTTCGGTCGGCGACAGCTCGGCAACCTGAAACGCCACCGACTCGCCCTCGGTAATGGCGCGCATGCCGTCGGCCACCGTGCTGACCTTGCGGATCATCGAACTGATGCGGGTCGCCTTGACGTCAAACAGCGCGGCGGTGCAGTTGACGCGGGAATAGAAATAGAACGTCTCGCCCAGCTTGACCCAGTTTTCCACCTTGGAGCGGACTTCGTCCTCCTGGTCGAGACTACAGGCGGCCAGCGACAGCGCGGTCGCAGCCGCCAGCCCCAGAACAACGGTACGAACAAGACGGCGAGGGCGAGATTGCAACACGACAGGGTCCTTCGGTAACACGGGCACGCGCCGCCGCCAGTCCCCCGAAGTGCGGCGTGGCGCGGCGCGTGTCGAGACCCTAGGGCCGTGGACTTCATAAAGGTTTAACACACCCGCTTTCCGGGTGCGGTTTTGCGCGCGGATTGCGCCCCATGCGCCGTGCCGCCCGCAGCCGCCTGCCCCCATCGGGGCAAGCGGGCCGCAGGGCCTGGACAACGCGAGGGGAGCCGCCTGGATCATCGGGTCACTCGAACTCGATAATCACATCATCCACCGCGAGACTGTCGCCCGCAGCGGCATTGACCTTGGAGACCACCGATTTGCGTTCGGCGCGCAGGATGTTCTCCATCTTCATCGCCTCGATGGTGCACAGCGGCTGGCCCTCCTGCACTTCCTCGCCCACTTCGACCGCGATATTGACCACCAGACCCGGCATCGGGCAAAGCAGCATCTTCGAGGTATCGGGGGCCTGTTTCTCCGGCATCAGGGCGGCCAGTTCCGCCTGACGGGGGCGGCGCACATGCACCTTGAGGTCCGCGCCCCGGCTGCGGATGCGGAAGCCTTGGGTGATCTTGTCCACCTTCAGCACCAGCGGCGCATCATCGGTGGTGACATGGGCAATCAGGTCGCCCGGTGTCCAGTCGGAGGCAACGCGGATCGCCGCCCCGGTGTCCTCAAAGGTGACGGTAGCGCCGGCCGGATCTGCTGCGATCACAACCTTGTGGGTCTGGCCCGCGAGGTCCACCACCCAATTGTTGCCGACGCGGCGTTCGTGATTGTCCATCCGGCCCGACACCTGCGTGCGGCGGATTTCGGCGATCCGGTGCATCGCGGCACAGGCGGCAGCGATCCGGCGCAAGTCTGCGCCCGGCAGGGTCGCGCCCTCAAAACCGTCGGGATATTCCTCGGCGATAAAGGCCGTGGTGATGTCGCCAGAGATGAATTTGGGATGATCCATCACCGCCGACAGGAACGGCAGGTTATGGCCGATGCCTTCGACCTCGAAACTGTCGAGCGCCACCCGCATCGCCTCGATCGCGGCATCGCGGGTCGGTGCCCAGGTGCAAAGCTTGGCGATCATCGGGTCGTAATACATTGAAATCTCGCCACCTTCATAGACGCCGGTGTCGTTACGCACAACGACAGGCCCGGCATCACCTGCGGCCACGCCGGGGCTATAGGCGGCGGTTTCGGCTGGCGGGCGGTAGCGGGTCAGACGGCCGATGGAGGGCAGGAAGTTGCGATAGGGATCTTCGGCATAAAGCCGGTTCTCGATGGCCCAGCCGGTCAGTTTCACATCGTCCTGGGTCAGGCTGAGCGGCTGGCCCGCGGCAACGCGGATCATCTGCTCGACCAGGTCGACGCCGGTGATCAGCTCGGTCACCGGGTGTTCCACCTGCAGGCGGGTGTTCATTTCAAGGAAGTAGAAATTCCGGTCGCCATCGACGATGAATTCCACCGTTCCCGCAGAGGTATAGCCCACCGCCTTGGCCAGGGCGACGGCCTGTTCGCCCATGGCGCGGCGGGTTTCCGCGTCGAGGAAGGGGCTGGGGGCTTCTTCGACCACCTTCTGGTTGCGGCGCTGGATCGAGCATTCCCGCTCGCCCAGATAGATGCCGTTGCCATGGCTGTCACAAAGCACCTGAATTTCGATATGGCGCGGCTGGGTGACGAATTTCTCAATGAAAATCCGGTCATCCCCAAAGGAACTGGCCGCCTCGTTCTTGGACGACTGGAACCCCTCGCGGGCCTCGCTGTCGTTCCAGGCGATCCGCATGCCCTTGCCGCCACCGCCGGCCGAGGCCTTTAGCATCACCGGATACCCGATTTCATTGGAGATCTTGACCGCCTCGTCCGCGTCTTCGATCAGCCCCATGTAGCCGGGCACGGTGGAGACACCGGCCTCCTGGGCGATCTTCTTGGAGGTGATCTTGTCCCCCATCTTCTCGATCGCGCCGACGGGCGGGCCGACAAAGGCAACGCCTTCGGCCGCGAGCGCCTCGGCGAATTTGGAATTTTCCGACAGGAAGCCATAGCCGGGATGCACCGCCTGCGCGCCGCTTTGTCGGATCGCGGCCATCACCTTGTCGATCACGATATAGGATTGGTTGGCCTGCGGCGGGCCGACATGCACCGCCTCATCCGCCATCTGCACGTGCAGGGCCTGGCGGTCGGCGTCGGAGTAGATCGCCACCGTCTTGAGGCCCATCTTGCGCGCGGTCTTGATGACGCGACAGGCGATTTCCCCCCGGTTGGCGATCAGGATCTTGTCAAACATGTGCTGTCCCTTGTGGTCGAATATGTGGTCGATAGGTGCGACGTCGCGGGCGCAGACGCAAAACCGCCGCGCATGGGGGCATGACCCCATGGCGGCGGTTGGCCTGGCAGGCGGCGGGTGGTCAGAGCAAAGGTCGCGCGGCCATGATCGTGGCACGCCGACCGGTCGCGGCTAGCAGCGACCGGGGTTTTTCTGACAGTACAGAAGGTTGCCAGCGGCCCCGACGGCAGCCCCCGTGAGGAGGTTTCCGTTGAGCAGAGCAGAACCGGCCGCACCGGCCCCCGCCCCGTAAAGCGCCTGTTCGCCGGCGGTGTCGCCACAGGCCGCAAGCGCCGCAGTGGCAGCCAGCAGCGCCGCAAGAATGGATTTACGCATGGGTTTGATCCTTTTGGTCGCCCGAAGTGATGGCATGTCACTTGTGCCGAACCCATGGGGGCGTCCAGACCCATTTTCAGCGCTCCAGCGCCATGGGCGGCCGGTCGCACGCAGATCGCCGTCATCCGGCAAGGTTCCGCGCAATGCCTGCTGTGGGGGGCCGGTCGGGGATCAAACCGCCGCCGCGCGGCGTTGAGGCTGTCACGGTGATTTCGACCCCGAGGGCGGTGCCCCGGAAAAACGGGCAGGTGGCACAAAATCATGCGCACCTGCCCAGTCAGGTGGGGCCAGAAAAACAGCCAGAAGGGACAAAAAGGCTGCGTCGGCCGACCCACCCTGTCATGCCGCAAAATCTGCGCAAGCCGAGGCGACACAGGCGGGGTGGGAACGGCAGAAGCCCGCGCAATTCCCCCCCCCATGGGCAGGAAGACGCCGATACCCGCCAGACGTGTATCCGCTTGCACGGCGTCCCGCTGCATCTGGCCCCTTTGGCCCTGATCCTGTCGCCCTGCCCGCATGGTCTCAGCCCTCGAACGCTTCGGGAAAGGAGCGGCGGGCGACCTCGACATCAATCACCAGCAGCGCGTCGTAGCTTTCAGGATCAAAAGGATCGTCGACCGCAACAACTTCGCGCCCGAACAGCCAGCTGAGCCGCCCTGCATCCAGGTTGCCGCGCTCGAACGGCTGGTCGCCAAAGCACTCCCAGAGCGCTTTCATAAAGCCGGCATCGGCCCGGCGATCGGCAGGCCTGCGGTCGCGATACCGTTCGCGGACGGTGATCGGCGTGATGCCCTTGGGGTTGGGGCGACGAATGACGAATTGGAAATCTGTACCCGGAAGACGGCCGGGAAAACCGCGGTGTTTCAGCATTGGGGGGCCTCCGGTCCGGCACCCCGCAGGTCGGACGGGGCCGGCCACAGGGCCGGACCCCTGAAGTGATTACTTGTATTTGCCGGTGTAGACCGGTTCCGAAGAGATCGGCTCGGGCTCGACCACGACGTATTCCGGCTCTTTGGGGGCGCAAGCGGCGACAGCAACGAGTACACCGGCGAGCGAGAGAAGTTTGATGCTTTTGGACATATCAGTCTCCTAAGATCATAGATGAAACCTGGGCGGGAAGTCTCCCGCACCTCTGACAACCTGAAGGGATGGGCCACGACAGGCTGAGGCGCATATTTGCGTCCTGCGCGCACCATAGCGATAATGGTTTCAGGAACATATGACAATTCTGTCGCCCCGGCACGGCGGAGCGAAAAAATTGCGGGAAACTGCCGATTTGACACATTCGTCATCGTCAAAACCCCTCCCAGATGCAGGTTTCGCCGTCGATCAGGTAGGTTTCGAAATACTGCGTCGCCTCGGGCGAGACGGTGCCAAACGCCAAGGCGCGATCCGACAGGGAGATCACCACCCGCTCCGGCTGCAGCGCGTAGTGACGAAGATAGGGCACCGCCAGGGCCGCACACAGATGGTCGAGATCGGCACTGCTGCGCTCCGGGTCGGCGGTGCTGGCGATCTGCGGCGCCACAAAGCGAAACCGCGCCCAGAGCGCGCCGGTGGCCTCGTCCAGCAGCACCTCTGACAGGGTCACCGGCTGGCCGGAGGGCACGACAATCTCTGCCACCGGCATCTCGGGCTGGGCGGCCCGGCCCTGCGACGCCAGCAGCGCGCACATCAGCGCCGCCCCGCAGCAGAGCCAAAGCCCTGACACAACCCAAAGCTGCATGGCTTGGGACCTGACATCTGTGGAAAAAACGGCGTCAGAATTAAAAGTACCGCAGCCCCGACCTCGATCAGATCGAGCTCCTCCTGCCGGGGCTGCGGGCGCTGCGCTCAAGGCGCGCGCTGAACTCGTTTCGCCTGAAACAGAGCATGCAACCGATTCGGGCTCCATGTCAAACACTGTTACAAATTTGTGCGATTTCTCATCGCCACGCCCAGCCGGAAGGCATTTTATGAAGCTGTTACACAAATACGCGGTTTGCCCCGTAATCTGACGCGAGGTTAGCGCTGCGATTGCTTTGTTTTTGCGTTGACCCCCAATCATGCGAAGCCCCTGGCCGACCGGCGCGCCTGGGTGACCCAGCGTTGCCGCCGGGCCGGGTGGTCCAGAACGTCGCTGATCCGATCCGCCAGCCCGCGAGGCACGGGCATTGCCACACGCCCGCCGGCCTCGACCCGAATCATCTCGCCATCCTGGGTCAGTCGCAGCACCGGCGAGAACCCCCGCACCCCCTGCAGCGCCCGCCACAGATCCTGCCGGATCTGATGGGCCAGCCGCAGCGGATCGCCCATAGGCAGAGTGGTTGACGCCACGACGTCAAACCGTGCGGGCAGCTGGCGGGAGAGCGTCAGCTCCCCCACCCCACGCGTGATATGCCAACGGGATGTCATCGTTTCAGCCCTGCTTCAAAGCGGAATGTTGTCGTGTTTTTTCCACGGATTCTGCAGCTTCTTGTTGCGCAGCGAGGCGAAGGCCCGCGCCACCCGGCGGCGGGTCGAATGGGGCTGGATCACCTCGTCGATGAAGCCCCGCTCTGCCGCGACAAAGGGATTGGCGAATCGGGTCTCGTAATCCTTGGCATGCGCCGCGATCTTCTCGGGATCGTTCAGATCGGCGCGATGGATGATCTCGGTCGCGCCCTTGGCCCCCATCACCGCGATCTCGGCGGTGGGCCATGCGTAGTTGAAATCACCGCGCAGATGTTTCGAGGCCATCACGTCATAGGCGCCGCCATAGGCCTTGCGGGTGATCACCGTGACCTTGGGCACTGTCGCCTCGCCATAGGCGAACAAAAGCTTGGCGCCGTGTTTGATGACGCCGCCGAATTCCTGGCTGGTGCCCGGCAAAAAGCCCGGCACATCGACAAAGGTCAGGATCGGGATTTCAAAGGCATCGCAGAACCGCACAAACCGCGCCGCCTTGCGCGAGCTGTCGATGTCCAGGCAGCCCGCCAGCACCATCGGCTGGTTGGCGACCACGCCCACGGTCTGCCCCTCCAGCCGCAGGAAGCCAGTGATGATGTTCTTGGCAAACTCTTCCTGTATCTCGTAAAAATCGCCCTCGTCCGCGACCTTGGTGATCAGTTCCTTCATGTCGTAGGGCGTGTTGGCGTTTTCCGGGATCAGCGTATCGAGGCTGTTTTCGATCCGGGCCGGGTCATCAAAGAACGGCCGCACCGGTGGTTTTTCGCGGTTGTTGGCAGGCAGGAAGTCCACCAGACGGCGCACCTCGGCCAGCGCCTCGACGTCATTTTCAAACGCGCCATCGGCGACGGAGGATTTCTTGGTGTGGGTGGAGGCCCCGCCCAGTTCCTCGGCGGTGACCTGTTCGTTGGTGACGGTTTTCACCACATCGGGGCCGGTCACGAACATGTAGGAGGTGTCTTTCACCATAAAGATGAAGTCGGTCATCGCCGGGCTGTAGACCGCGCCGCCCGCGCAGGGGCCCATAATGACAGAGATCTGCGGGATCACGCCCGAGGCCATGATGTTGCGCTGAAAGATCTCGGCATAGCCGGCCAGCGCATCGACGCCTTCCTGAATGCGCGCGCCCCCGGAATCGTTGAGACCGATGATCGGCGCGCCGTTCTGGATCGCCATGTCCTGGATCTTGCAGATCTTCTGCGCATGGGTCGCAGAAACGGACCCGCCCAGCACCGTGAAATCCTGCGAAAACACATAGACCTGACGGCCATTGATCGTACCCCAGCCGGTGATCACACCATCGCCGGCGGGCTTGTTCGCCTCCATGCCGAAATCGGTGCAACGATGGCTGATGAACATGTCGAACTCTTCAAAGCTGCCTTCGTCCAGCAGCAGCTCCACCCGCTCGCGCGCTGTCAGCTTGCCCCGGGCGTGCTGTGCGTCGATGCGTTTCTGTCCGCCGCCCAGCCGCGCGTCGGTGCGGCGCTGTTCGAGTTCGGCAAGGATATCCTTCATGGCAAATGCCCCCTGATCAGTTTGGGCCACATGTGATCGATGCCCGTCCGTGCGGCCAACCCTAGCTTGCGCCAGTCTGCCGCCCAAGGCAATTGTGGCAAATTTGCAAAGTCACTACAGGAGCCGCTCGCAAACTCGCAAAGCTGCAAACTACAGGGTCGCCCCGACGCCTGCACCACCGCGATGTGCACACGCAGCATCAGGGCCTGGCTCCCCTGCCCGGCGGCTGACCCGACACTGGCCCGCCACTGGCGCGACTTTGCTGCGGCCTTGGCGCGACCCTGGGCCCGACCAGATAAATTGTATCCATTTTATCCCCGGCGTGGACATCGCACGAGGCTGGGCCTAGACGATTAACACGCAAACTAAACCGAGACGTATAGTGACCCGCACCACACCCCCGACGATCTGGACGCTTATCCTGCTTTCTGGCCTCTCGGCCCTGGGCATGAATATCTTTCAACCCTCGCTGCCGGGCATGGCAGACTATTTTCAGGTGGAATACCGGCTGATTGCCCAGTCGGTGCCGTTTTACCTCGCGGCGAGTGCGGTGATCCAGATCCTGATCGGGCCCGTCTCGGACAAGATGGGCCGGCGGCCGGTGATGATGGTGTCGCTGGTCTTGTTCCTCCTGGCGACGCTGGGCTGCATCTTTTCCACCTCGGCCTGGGTTTTCCTCGGGTTTCGCATGGCGCAGGCGGTGATCGCCACCTGCATGGTGCTGAGCCGCGCGGCGGTGCGCGACATGTACGAAGGCCCCAAGGCCGCCAGCATGATCGGCTATGTCACCATGGGGATGGCGCTGGTGCCGATGGTCGGGCCGGCGGTTGGCGGCCTGCTGGATCAGGCCTTTGGCTGGCACGCCAACTTCTGGCTGCTGTTCGCCTGCGCGCTGCTGACGCTGGTGATCTTCTACTTTGATTTTGGCGAAACCGGCACCGCCAGCGGCAAGACGCTGGTGGACCAGTTCCGCGAATATCCGGAGCTGCTGCGCTCGCCCCGGTTCTGGGGCTATTCGCTGGCCTCGGGGCTGAGCGCGGGCAGCTTCTTTGCCTATCTCGGCGGCAGCCCCTTTGTCGGCACCAATGTCTACGGGCTGAACAGTGCCGAACTGGGGATCTATTTCTCCGCCCCGGCGGTGGGGTATTTCCTTGGCAACTACCTGTCTGGCCGGTTTTCCGAACAGTATAGCATCAATGCCATGGTGTTCTGGGGGGCCATCGTCAACATCAGCGGGGTCTCCGTGTCGCTGGTGATCACGGCGGTCGGGCTGGACAGCGTCTGGACCTTCTTTGGCCTGATGTGTTTTGTCGGCCTCGGCAATGGCATGGCGATCCCGAATGGCACCACCGGGGCGATCAGCGTGCGCGCCCATCTGGCCGGCACCGCCTCCGGCCTGTCCTCGGCGATCATGATCGGCGCCGGCGCGGCGCTCAGCGGCACGGCCAGCTGGCTGCTGGTGCCCGGCTCCAACGCGGTGCCGCTGCTGGCGATCATGTGCGCCAGCGGAATTGCCGGCCTCGTCGCGATCCTGCTGGTGATGCACCGGGAGCGGCGTCTGGGTCTGACGGTCTGATCTGTTTCGGGCGCGCTTCGGGACCCGCCCGAAGCGCCTGGCGCGGAACGCGCCACCCCCAACTGCGGTGCTGGCTTTTTCAAAGCCGGCACCGTGGGCGGGAGCCTCCCCCTCCCGGAGGGGTCATGCCACCACCCGCCCTCTCGGCCCGAGCCCGGCTTGTCAGCACAGGTTTGCAGTTATACACTTCGCGCCAAACCAATTTGCAAAGGCGCGCGCCATGGCCACTCAAAAGCTCTACGCCGGGGCAAAGCTGCGCGAGATGCGCGGGCGCCTCGGCCTGACCCAAAAGGACTTCGCCGCAAAGCTCGGCGTCTCCCTGCCCTATCTGAACCAGATGGAGAACAACAACCGGCCCGTCTCCACCACGGTGGTGCTGGCGCTGGCACAGCAGTTCGGGCTCGATGTGACCGAGCTTTCGTCCGGCGACAGCGAGCGGTTGATCTCTGACATGCGCGAGGCGATGGCCGATCCGGTCTTTGCCGACGACCTGCCGCCGCTGGCGGATCTGCGCCTTGCCGCGTCCAATGCTCCGGCGCTGGCGCGGGCCTTTCTGGCCCTGCATCAGGCCTATCGGCAGACCCATGAACGCCTCGCCTCGCTGGACGAGGCCCTGGGGCGCGAGGATGCCCGCCTGCAGGCCAGCCCCTGGGAAGAGGTGCGCGATTTCTTTCACTACTGCGACAACTACATTGATGCCGTCGACCGTGCCGCAGAGCGCTGCGGGGCGTCGGGCGACCCTAAGGCCAGCGCCGAGGCCGCGTTGCAGGACATGGGGGTCACCCTGACCCTGCGGGACATGGTGGGGCTGCGGGCCTATGATCCGGAGACCAGGGTGCTGGCCCTGTCGCACCGCTCCGCTCCCCAGACGCGCCAGTTCCAGATGCTGCTGCAACTGGCGCTGCTGCGCCATGGCGACCTGCTGGAGGCGACGCTGGATTTTGCAAAGTTCCAGACCGAAGAAGCCCGCGCAATTGCAAAGATCGGCCTGGCCAACTATTTCGCCGGCGCCGCCCTGATGCCCTACGGCCGCTTTCTGGAGGCCGCCCGCGCCTGCCGCCATGATCTGGAGCTGCTGGCGATCCGCTTTGGCGCCTCCATCGAACAGGTGGCGCATCGCCTGTCGACCCTGCAGCGCCCCGGCGCCAAGGGCATTCCGTTCTTTTTCGTGCGGGTCGATCAGGCCGGCACGATCACCAAGCGCCACTCTGCCACGCGGCTGCAATTTGCCCGCTTCGGCGGTGCCTGCCCCTTGTGGAACGTGCACCGTGCCTTTGAAACGCCGGGGCGGTTCCTGCGGCAACTGGCCGAGACCCCCGACGGGGTCCGCTATATCTCGCTGGCGCGGGATGTGTCGAAACCGGGCGGCTCCTTTGGCGCGCCGGTGCGCCGCTATGCGATCTCGTTGGGCTGCGAGGTCAGCCACGCGGATGCGCTGGTCTTTGCCGACGGGCTGGATGTGACGCAGGCCTCCGCCTTTGAACCGATCGGGATTTCCTGCCGCATCTGCGAACGCCAGCATTGCCATCAACGTTCGGTGCCGCCGCTGGAACGCCGCCTGTCGGTGGACCCCAATGAACGCAGCGTGCTGCCTTACCGGGTCAGCTGAGCCCCCCCTGCGCGCCCCTTCGTCTGCGATTTGACGGCCACGGTGGGATCAGGGGCGTGACTTTTCCGACATCACCGGTACACTGGCCGCCAACACAAGAGCCCCATTTTCAACGCCCTGACCGCCCCCATGCGGTTGATTTCAACGTGGAGAATTCTGATGCGCATATTGTCCCTCGGGGGCGCGTTGGCCGCCCTGTTCATGACCTCCGGCTGCCTGGGGGACGGGGATGTGGTGCCGGTGAACCTGGATTACGCCTATACCAACTATGGGTATATCAACTCTGGCGATTTTCAGGCCGGCAGCTTTTTGCTGTGGAACAAGACCGAGGGCCAGATGGTGCATCTGTCGGATATTCCCGGATTTGATGCCCCCGTGCACCCGCGCGACAAGACGGTGCAGACCGCCTTTTATTCCAGCGGCGCCGATCTGGGGCTTGGCGCCAGAAAAGGTGTCATCCAGGCCCATGCCGATGCGCTGATTGCGGCCAATTCCTCGTTCGAGATCGCCTATCCCAACACTGTCGCCTTTGACAAATACCTCAGCCGCGTCAGCCGCTACCTGGGCGAGGACATCCGCGAGGGTGGCGATCTGTTGGACGAGTGGAATTTCCGCGATGCGGTGAATGCGGACAATCTCTATTACGTGCTGATCCGCAAGGTGACCTATGGCGACGGGATCGAACTGAAGGTCCACGGCGAGGCCCGCGCCGAGGGCGGTTTTCAGGTCCTGCTCAAAGGCGCCGATGTCAGCGTCGCGCTCAAGGGCAAGGGGCTGCAGCGGATCGCGGGCACCAATACCGAGGTCGCCTTTGACGTGGTGGTGCTGCGCCCCTATTGGAGCGACAATGGCGACGGTGGCCAGAACCCGGCCTTTTCGCCGCAGCGTTGGGTGGATGTGTCCGACCTGCCGGAACTGTTCCGCAAGACTGCCGCACGCGACCCCGAGCGACCCCGCCGGCAGCGCTGATCCCGGCTGCTACGCGCGCCCCTCGGCCCCTCCGCGTTGGCCAGGCTGCGGCCTCTTTGCGGCCCGGTGGGCACTCCGCGCAGGTTGGCTGACCGTCTGCCCGGCAGCGCCAGACCAGTGGTGCCAGACCGGGCGCGACAGACCGGCGGCGGCGGCACCCCCACGGGGGCCGCCGGGGGTCTCCTCAGCGCTGGTCTGTCTGCCAATTCGGGTTGAACCAGGCCTGCGCGTTTGAGGCAGGCAAGCGCCGCCCCAGAATATGGTCCGAGGCTTTTTCCCCCGTCATGATCGACGGCCCGTTGAGGTTGCCATTGGTGATGCGCGGGAAGATGGAACTGTCTGCCACCCGCAGCCCCTCGACGCCGATCACCCGGCATTCGGGATCGACCACCGCCATCGGGTCATCGACCGCGCCCATCTTGCAGGTGCCGCAGGGGTGATAGGCGCTTTCGACATGTTCGCGCAGAAAACCGTCGATCTCCTCGTCCGTTTGCAACTCGGTGCCGGGCTGGATCTCGTGCTTCAGGTAGGGTTTCATCGCCTCCTGGGCAAAGATCTCGCGCGTCAGGCGCACGCATTTGCGGAAATCAATCCAGTCCTGCTCGGTCGACATATAGTTGAACAGGATGTTGGGCGCGTCCTTGGGGTCCGCGGACGCCAAGGTGACCGCACCGCGCGAGGCAGAGCGCATCGGGCCGACATGGGCCTGAAAGCCATGGCCCTCGGCAGCCGCCTGCCCGTCATAGCGTACCGCGATGGGCAGGAAGTGATACTGGATGTCCGGGTAATCGATGCCCTTGTCCGACCGGATGAAGGCGGCGCTTTCGAACTGGTTCGAGGCCCCCAGCCCGGTCTTGGTGAACAGCCACTGCGCGCCGACCAAAGCCTTGCCGAAGAGGTTCCAGTATTTATAAAGCGTGATCGGCAATTTGGAGGCAAACTGGAAATAGAACTCCAGATGGTCCTGCAGGTTCTGACCGACGCCGGGGCGATCCGCGATCACCTCGATGCCGTGTTCGGCCAGATGCGCGGCGGGGCCGATGCCCGACAGCATCAGCAGTTTTGGCGAGTTGAGCGAGGAGGCCGCGAGGATCACCTCGGAATTGGCGCGGATCACCTCGATCTGACCGCCGCGTTCGACCTCGACCCCGACGGCGCGGCCCTCCTCGATCACCACCCTGCGGGCCAGCGCCCGGATCATGTCGCAATTGTCGCGCTTCAGGGCCGGCTTCAGATAGGCATTGGCGGCGGACCAGCGGCGACCCTTGTGGACCGTCATCTCCATCGCGCCAAAGCCCTCTTGCTGCGCGCCGTTGTAATCCGCCGTCACCGGATAGCCCGCCTGCTGCCCCGCCGCGACAAAGGCCGCGTGCAACGGGTTGTCGCGGGGGCCACGGGTGACATGCAGCGGGCCATCGCTGCCGCGCCAGTCGGGGTCGCCGCCATGGCCGCGGTCGTCCCAGGTCTCCATCCGTTTGAAATAGGGCAGCACATCGGCATAGGACCAGCCCGCAGCGCCGCTTTCGGCCCAATGGTTGTAGTCGCCGGCATGGCCGCGCACATAAACCATACCGTTGATCGAGGACGACCCGCCCACCACCTTGCCGCGCGGGCAGACCAGCTCGCGCCCGCCCAGGTGTGGCTCTGGCTGGGATTTATAGCCCCAGTCATACATCGCCATGTTCATCGGATAGCTCAGCGCACCGGGCATCTGGATAAACGGGCCGACATCGCTGCCGCCGTGTTCAATCACCAGGACCGATTTGCCCGCCTCGCTCAGACGGTAGGCCAGGGCACAACCCGCACTGCCGGCCCCAACAATCACATAATCCGCGTTCATCGCCTGTCTTCTCCTGTCACGGGGTCGCACCGCTGGCGGGCGGGGACCAAAGGCATCGCCTCTCGGCTCCCCATCGTCCCTTCGGACGACGGGGCGGGTG
>NZ_LPUY01000058.1 GCF_001518015.1 Tritonibacter horizontis | reverse complement strand
CGCACAGAGCGCGGCGCAGGGGGCGGCTGCCGTTGTCCTCCAGCTGGAACCGTCGGGCGTTTTGCGCCAGGGTGCCGGCTTCGTCACGCAGACGCTGGGTTGTGGCCGAGGTTTCTTCGAACATGGCGGCATTCTGTTGCGTCACCTGATCCAGCTGATCGGCGGCGGCGGTGATTTCCTGCAGGCCCGTGGACTGTTCGCGTGCGGCATCGGCCAGGGCGCTGACGGTTTCATTGATCGCGGCAATATGCTCGTTGATCTCATCCAGTGCCGCGCCGGAATCCCGTGCCAGGGCAACCCCGGTCTCGACCTCGCGGCTGGCGTTGGAAATCAGCTCGGCAATCTCGCGCGCCGCGTCCGAGGATTTGCCGGCCAGTGCCCGCACCTCGCCTGCGACCACCGCAAACCCGCGCCCGGCCTCGCCCGCGCGGGCGGCCTCAACCCCGGCATTCAGCGCCAAAAGGCTGGTCTGGAACGAGATATCATCGATGAGCGACGTGATGCTGGAGATTTTTTGCGAGCTTTCCTCGATGCCCTGCATGGCGTCGATGGTCTGTTTCACCACCTGCGCGCCGCGCTCTGTGCGTTCGCTGGCCTGTTTCACCCGGTCCGAGGCAGCGCGGCTTTCTTCGGCGGAGTTGCGCACCGAGGCCGACAGTTCGGTCAGCGCGGCCGAGGTTTGCTCGAGCGAGGCCGCCTGGGTTTCGGTCCGCATGCCCAACTCGCGGGAGGACGCATCCAGCGCCTCGCTTTCGGTTTCGATCTGGACCACCCCGGCAATCATCGTGCGCATCAGGTCGGAAATCTGCGTCACCGTGGCGTTAAAGTCCTCTGCAACCTGGCGGAACTCGTCCGGCATGGCGTCCTCGACGCGGACGGTCAGGTCGCCGCTGGCAAATTTCGCCAGTCGCTGGCTCAGAATTGCAACAACGCGCTGGCGTTCCTCGTCCTTGGTGCGGGCTTCGATTTCCATCGCCGCCTGCATTTGCAGCCCGTCGCGAAAATTGGCAACAGCCTGTGCCATCTGGCCGATCTCGCTGCGGTCCTGCAGGCCCGGCACGTCGCTTTCCAGGTCACCATCGGACATGGTCCCCATGCGGTCCTTCAGGGCGTTGAGCGGCGGCAGGGTGCTGCGAATGATGACATAGGACACGCCGATCAGCAGCGCCAGCACAACACCAAGCCCGCCGAGCGCCTCCATGCGCATCAGCGCAATATCGGCTTCGATGTCATTCACATAGGCGCCGGTGCCGATATACCAGTCCCAGGGCTCATAGTACTGGACGAAGGTCAGTTTCGGTTCGACGGTCTTGGTGGCTGGGTTTTCAAAGAAAATGGTGGATTCGGAGCGCCCGTTTTCGTCCAGCGCATCCAGGATCATTTCCATGATCAAGTTGCCGTTGACGTCCTTGAGGTTGCGTTGGCTCTCGGCGCCGACCCATTGCGGGCGGAACGGATGCACCGCATAGATGATTTCGCTGTCAAAGGCATAGACATAGCCGTTGTCGCCATAGCGCAGGTCGTTGAGGATCTGCGCCGCGGCGGTCTTGGCCTCGTCCAGCGTCATCTCACCGGCCTGCACGCGGGCCTCATAGGCCTCGATGTGGCTGCGGCCGATATCGGTGATATGCTGCAACTCGCCCATCCGCAGGGCATAGGCCCCGTTGGAGGCGCTGTTGAGGATGAAAAACGTCAGGCTGGCGGCGGTGATCAGAGCAAGCGCGACCAGCGCATAAATTCGGGTCGAAATACCATAGAATGCGGCGGGCATGAACAGAGGCCTTACGTGTTTGGGTTTCCTTCTTCTTTGCGCCAAATTCGCTAACGGGAGATTTACGCTGCCGCTGCGTCGCGGAGAAAAAAATCTGGTTTTTATGGATGTCGGCGGTCGCCCGGCACGGGATTGCCCCGAAACACCGCAGGTGCCGCACACAAAAACGCCCGGACGGAGCCGGGCGTTTTGCAGATCTGAAGACGGGCCTCAGAACTTAGTCGATGATCGCGTTCAGCGTCGCGGACGGGCGCATGACTTTGGCCTTTTTCGCAACCGAAGGGTGATAGTAGCCGCCAATATCGGCAGACTTGCCTTGGGCGGCGGCCAGTTCCGACAGGATCGCGCCTTCGCTGGCGGCCAGAGCCCCTGCAATCGGGGCGAAATACTCTGCCAGCTCGGCATCGTCTTTCTGTTCGGCCAGGGCTTCTGCCCAGTAGCGGGCAAACCAGTAGTGGCTGTCGCGGTTGTCCGGCTCGCCGACCTTGCGCGAGGGGGATTTGTTGTTGTCGAGGATGCCTTGTGTTGCCACTTCGGCCGCTTCGCCCAGCACACCCGCCTTGGCGTTGCCTTTGACATCGGCGAGGAACTTCAGGCTCTCGCCGAGGGCGCAGAATTCGCCCATGGAATCCCAGCGCAGGTGGTTTTCCTCAACCAGCTGCTGGACGTGTTTCGGCGCCGAGCCACCGGCCCCGGTTTCAAACAGGCCGCCCCCGTTCATCAGCTTCACGATCGACAGCATCTTGGCCGAGGTGCCCAGTTCGAGAATCGGGAATAGGTCGGTCAGATAGTCGCGCAGCACGTTGCCGGTGATGGCGATGCTGTCCTTGCCTGCGGTGATGGTCTCCAGCGACTGGCGGGTTGCCTCGCGCGGGGCCAGGATCAGGAACTTGTCGGCCACGCCAGCAACCTCAAGCGCGGGGCGGACGTATTTGATCAGCTCGGCGTCATGGGCGCGGTTGGCGTCCAGCCAGAAAATCGCCTCGGAACCGGTCAGACGCTGACGGTCCAGTGCCAACTGGATCCAGTTCTCGATCGGGGCTTTCTTGACGGTGCAGGCGCGCCAGATGTCGCCGGCCTCGACCTCATGGCTGTGCAGCGTGTCGCCATTGGCCAGAACCACACGGATGGTGCCATCGGCAGGCGCCTCGAACGTGGTCGGGTGAGAGCCGTATTCCTCGGCCTTCTGCGCCATCAGGCCCACGTTGGCGACGGAACCGGCGGTGGTCACATCCAGCGCGCCATTGGCTTTGAAGTAGTTGATGGTCTCGTCATAGACGGTTGCATAGCAATTGTCGGGGATGACGCAGTTCACGTCGCCCTTGTTGCCTTGCGAATCCCAGCCTTTGCCGCCGGCGCGGATCACTGCCGGCATGGAGGCGTCGATGATCACATCCGACGGCACATGCAGGTTGGTGATGCCTTTGTCGCTGTCCACCATATACATCTCGGGCCGCTCTGCGCGCAGGGCCGCGATGGCTTCGGTGATCTCGGAATTGCCTTTCACCCGCTCCAGAAGGTCGCCCATGCCGGAGTTCGCATTGACGCCCAGCGCCTTCAGCTCGGTGGCGTATTTGTCAAAGACCGGCTTCAGCCAGGCCTTGACCGCATAGCCGAAAATGATCGGGTCGGAGACCTTCATCATCGTCGCCTTCATGTGCAGCGAGAACATGGTGCCGTCGGATTTGGTATCCGCAATCGCGCCTTCTAGGAAGGCGGACAACGCCTTGACGGACATGAAGGTGGCATCGGCCACGGTGCCTTCGGCCAGCGGCCAGACGTCCTTCAGCACGGTAACGCTGCCGTCTTTCGCGACGAATTCGATCTTCGCGTCACCGGCCTGCTCGGCGGTGAGGGTCGCGGATTTTTCGTTCGCGTAAAAGTCGTTGCCCGGCATGGACGAGACTTTGGTCTTGCTGTCAGAGGCCCATTTGCCCATCGAATGCGGGTTGTTCTGGGCGTAGTTTTTCACCGCCTTGGCCGCACGACGGTCCGAGTTGCCTTCGCGCAGCACCGGGTTCACGGCAGAGCCTTTGATGGTGTCATAGCGGGCGCGGATGTCTTTTTCCGCGTCGGTGGTCGGCTCTTCGGGGTAGTTCGGCAGCGCATAGCCCTGCGCCTGCAGCTCGGTCACGGCCGCGACCAGCTGCGGCACCGAGGCGGAGACGTTTGGCAGCTTGATGACATTGGCGTCGGCGGTCTTGACCAGCTCGCCCAAAGCGGCCAGATCGTCGCTTTGTTTCTGGGCATCGGTCAGGGTCTCGGGGAAGGTCGCCAGGATCCGCGCCGCCAGCGAAATATCCTTGGTGCCGACGGTCACGCCCGCAGCATCCGCAAATTTGCGAATGATCGGCAGGAAGGATGCCGAGGCCAGCTCGGGCGCTTCGTCTACGATGGTATACAAAATGTCCGGCGTTGAATTTTCTGCCATGTTCCACAACCTTTCTACGAATACGGAAGTTGTTGTTTCGTCGTCTCTGCCGCCCTGAGGCCGCGGCACTTTGTGGCTGATCCGGGACAGGCTTGGCCCCGGACATGCACGATGTTTACACGCACCTCCTAGACCACAGGGCAGCCCAAGGCAATTGTCTCGATGGGCTTTCACCGCTCCTGAGCCGCAAGTTTTTTAGGATTTGACTATCCTTGAGCGGATTTCGCCGCTTTGACAGGCCCCTGGACGCCGCAGCCCGGCGGGCCTGCTGATCGCAAGGGACGGGGCGCGGCGGGCGCGGCGGCGCAATCAGTCGCGCAGCTCGTCCGGTGCTACGCCCCAGAGCTTTTCCTTCAGCGCCCAGCCGCTGTGCCCGCCGGCGGAAATCTCGCACCAATCCGCAATGCAGGCCCCCAGTTGCGCCACAACGCCCAGCTCGAACGCGGCCATGACGGGGGCGCTCTCTTCGGGGCGGGCACGGACCCGCAGCATGTCTTCTTCGACCATGACGGTGCGGGTGCCGCTCAACAGCGCATAATGCACCCAGCCGCCGGCGCCGTCGCGGTCGCGCACGCGGCGCCAGTGTTGGTATTCCGCTGTGATCTCCAGCGGCATGCCGCGCCGCTTGAACACCCAGTCGATACGATGGGTCAGCGAAGGTCCGCGGCGCACATTTCCGACCGAGGCTTTCATCGACACAAATCGCGGCAGCGGCAGCGTCGTGACAGGCCCGCGTTTCTGGGTCTGTTCTGCGGCCTCCGCAGCGGTCTCGGGCGGGGCGGCGGTCGCGACCTCGCCACCCTCCAGACTGCCGGTGGTCGGCTGTTCGGCATTGGCGGGATCCTGCGCATCCTGCGCCATGGCGCCTGCGCCAGAGGTGAGCAGGATCGCGATCACCAGAAGGCTGCGTGACACCGCAGCCAGGGCACTGCGTGAGCGACCCGAAGGAACTGAACTATTTTGCACGGCCTGTTTGCCTATTCTTGCCACGGACGCCTTGTTTTTATGCCTTCGACGCGTCGGGATCCAATATTTGCTCTTAACGCATCGGACCCGGAGGCGGAAGGGTGCTTGTGCCCGCAATTTTCTTGCGACACGATGCCATGGAAATGACCGACCTGCATAGCGGAGGGAGAAGGCAAGTGCCCAGAGAACGCCTGAGTGTTGTTGTTACGCGACGGTTGCCAGAGCCGGTGGAAACCCGCCTGAGCGAATTGTTCAACGTGCGGCTGCGCACCGATGATACCCCGATGACCCGCGCCGAACTCGCCGCCGTCATGAAGGAGGCCGATGTTCTGGTGCCCACTGTCACCGATACCATAGATGCTGCGCTGCTGGGACAGGCGGGCGACCAGCTGCGGCTGATTGCCAACTACGGTGCAGGGGTCGACAACATCGACGTGGCCACCGCCCGTCAGCGGGGGATTCTGGTCTCGAACACGCCGGGCGTGCTGACCGATGATACCGCCGATATGACGATGGCGCTGATCATGGCGGTGGTGCGCCGCATCCCCGAAGGTCTGGCGCTGATGCAAAAGGGCGAATGGGACGGATGGGCGCCGACCGCGCTTCTGGGGGGGCGACTTGCTGGCCGTCGCCTTGGTATTCTCGGCATGGGCCGGATCGGACAGGCGGTCGCCCGCCGCGCCCGCGCCTTTGGCATGCAGGTCCATTACAACAACCGCCGCCGCCTGCGCCCCGAAACCGAAGAGAAACTGGAGGCGACCTGGTGGGAAAGCCTCGACCAGATGGTGGCGCGGATGGATGTGATTTCGATCCACTGTCCCTCGACGCCCTCGACCTTTCACCTGATGAACGCCCGGCGGCTGAAGCTGTTGAAACCCGAAGCGGTGATCGTGAACACCTCGCGCGGTGAGGTGATCGACGAAAACGCCCTGACCCGTGGTCTGCGCGCGGGCGAAATCGCAGGCGCCGGCCTTGATGTCTATGAACATGGCACCACCATCAACCCGCGCCTGCGCGAGTTGCCCAATGTGGTGTTGCTGCCGCATATGGGGTCGGCGACGCTGGAAGGGCGGATCGAGATGGGCGAAAAGGTTCTGTTGAATATCAAGACCTTCGAGGATGGGCATCGGCCACCGGATCAGGTGGTGCCCGCCATGCTTTGAACCGGCCGCGCTGACCTTTGGCAAGGGCCGGACGTTTGGGAGGACGTATCATCATGAGGTTCAGTTTTTGCAGCGCAGCGCTCTGTTTGGCGCTGGCGCAGGTCGCATCGGCACAGGTGGCTCTGGCCCAGCAGGCCGCGGATGCCCTGGCACCGGAGGTGGCGACCTCTGGCGGTGACATCCAGACCCTGAGCGCAGCCGCGCGCGACGCTCTGGCTGCGCGTGACGCGGGCAGGCCGGTGGCGGCCGAGAACTGGATGGTCGCCGCCGCCAACCCGCTGGCGGTCGAGGCGGGGGCCGATGTGCTGCGCAAGGGCGGCACGGCGGCCGATGCGATGATCGCGGTGCAGACGGTTCTGGGCCTGGTCGAGCCGCAATCCTCTGGTCTCGGTGGCGGCGCCTTTCTTGTCTACTACGATGCACGCACCGGACAGCTGACCACGTTGGATGGTCGCGAAACCGCGCCGCTGGCGGCGACGCCGCGATTGTTCCAGGATGACGCCGGCGAACCCTTGGGCTTTTTTGATGCGGTTGTCGGCGGGCGCTCCGTCGGCACGCCGGGCACGCCTGCGCTGCTGGAAATGGCCCATCGCAAATGGGGACGCGCCAATTGGGGCGGCCTGTTCAACGCGGCGATTGCACTGGCGGAAACCGGTTTCGCCGTCTCGCCGCGCATGGCCGACAGCATCGCCAATGACGCCGACCGTCTGGGTCGGTTCCCAGATACGGCGGCCTATTTCCTGCCAGAGGGCACACCGCTGAAGGCCGGTCAGGTGATTTCCAACCAGCCCTATGCGGATGTGCTGCGGGCGATTGCCGCCGATGGCGCGGCGGCCTTCTACACCGGCCCCATCGCCGCCGATATCGTGCGCACCGTGCAGGGGGCGGCCGGCAATCCCGGGGTTCTGTCCGCGGTGGATCTGGCGCTTTATCAGGTCAAGGAACGCCCCGCCGTCTGCGCCAGTTATCGCGCGTTTGAGGCCTGCGGCATGGGGCCGCCGTCGTCTGGCGCGCTCACCGTGGGGCAGATCCTCGGCATGCTGGGGCAATATGATCTGGCCGAACTGGGCGCCGACAACCCCGACAGCTGGCGGCTGATCGGCGATGCCTCGCGGCTCGCCTTTGCCGACCGGGGCCGCTACATGGCCGATAGTGACTTTGTGCCAATGCCGACCAAGGGACTGGTGGATGGCGACTATCTGGCCGACCGGGCCAGGTTGCTTGCGGGCGAGACCGCGCTGGAAGTGGTGGAGCCGGGCACCCCGACCTTTGACCACGCGCTGAACTGGGCCGATGACGAAAGCCTCGAATTCCCCTCGACCTCGCATATCTCCATCGTCGATCAATACGGCAACGTGCTGTCGATGACGACCACCATCGAGAACGGCTTTGGCGCGCGGCTGATGACCAATGGCTTTCTCTTGAACAACGAGCTGACGGATTTTTCCTTCCGCAGCCATAGCGACGGTGTTCCCATCGCCAACCGGCTGGAGCCGGGCAAACGGCCGCGGTCCTCGATGGCGCCGACCATCGTGATGCGGGACGACAAACCGGTGCTGGCTATCGGCTCTCCCGGCGGCAGTCGCATCATTGGCTATGTGGCCACCGCCATTGTTGCCTGGGCCGATTGGGGCATGAACGTGCAGGAGGCGATCTCGTTGCCGCATGCCATCAACCGCTTCGGCACTTATGATCTGGAGGCCGGAACCGAGGCCGAGGCCCTGGCAGAGGCGCTCACCGGCATGGGGTTCGAGGTCAATCCGCGCGATCTGAACTCTGGCCTGCATGCGATTGAAATCGGCGACAGGCTGCATGGCGGTGCCGATCCGCGCCGCGAGGGGATCGCGCTGGGCGAATAGGGCCGCGCCCCGGCCACTGCGGTTGGGCCAATGTGTTCGGCCCACTGCGGTCGGGCCAATGTGTCCGACTGCGAGCCGGTCTTGTGGGGGCTTGCATCCCGGCTTAGGGTGCCGCCAAATATGCTGCCAGCCGGGCACTTGCGCGGCGCGGTACCCCATACGACGGAGGAGATTTCCATGGCCCAGGCCACCACTTTGCCCCGAAACGAAGGCGGTATCTCCGCCGCTGTCCAGACCCTCTCGGAGCGTTTCGGGGATCGTCTTCAGACCGGTCAGGCCCTGCGCGAACAGCATGGCCACACCACCACCTGGATCGAGAATCAGGCCCCCGACGCGGTGGTTTTTCCGACCTCTACGGCCGAAGTCGCCGAAATCGTGAAGATCTGCGCCGAACTTGGCGTGCCGGTGATCCCCTTTGGCACCGGCACCTCGCTCGAGGGTCATGTGAACGCACCGGCCGGCGGGATCTGTGTCGACATGATGCGGATGGATCAGATTCTGGCAGTGCATGCCGAAGACCTCGATGTGGTGGTGCAACCGGGTGTGACGCGCGAACAGCTCAACACCTATCTGCGCGATCAGGGACTGTTCTTCCCGATTGATCCGGGCGCCAATGCCTCGCTTGGCGGGATGACGGCGACGCGGGCCTCGGGCACCAATGCGGTGCGCTATGGCACCATGAAGGACAACGTACTGAGCCTTGAGGCCGTGATGGCCGATGGCACCATCATCCGCACCGCGTCGCGGGCCAAGAAATCCTCGGCCGGCTATGATATGACCCGCCTGCTGGTCGGCTCCGAAGGCACCCTTGGGCTGATCACGGAAATCACCTTGCGTCTTCAGGGCATCCCCGAGGCGATCCGCTCGGCGCGCTGTTCCTTCCGCACCGTTGACGAGGCCTGCCGCGCGGTGATGACCGTCATCCAATATGGCGTCCCGGTGGCCCGGATCGAGCTGCTGGATGAAATGAGCGTGCGCGCCGCCAACCAGCACTCCGGCCTTGACCTGCCGGAACTGCCGCTGCTGCTGCTGGAGTTCCACGGCTCGGAGGCGGGCGTGCTGGAACAGTCGGAGATCTTTGCCCAGATCGCCGAAGAATTCGGCGGATTTGACATCACCGCGACCTCCACCGCCGAAGAGCGCAGCAAGCTCTGGCAGGCACGCCACGATATGTATTGGGCCGGGCTGGGTCTGCGCCCGGGCGCCAAGGGGATCTCCACCGATGTCTGCGTGCCGATTTCGCGGCTGGCCGATTGCGTCACCACCGCGCGCGCCAAGGCCGAGGACATGGGCCTGATTGCGCCGATGGTCGGCCATGTCGGCGATGGCAATTTCCACGCGCTGCTGCTGATCGACATGGACAACGCCGAGGAACGCGCCAAGGCCGACGACTATGTCGGTTGGCTCAACAATCTGGCGATCTCGATGGAGGGCACCTGCACCGGCGAGCATGGCATCGGGCAGGGCAAGCGGCCCTATCTGTTGCGCGAGCTGGGCGAAACAACCCGGTTCATGGCAGCGATCAAGGCCGCCCTTGACCCTGACAACATCCTCAACCCGGGCAAGATCCTCTCGGACGGCTGACCCGGTCGCAAACACGCCAGCGCCCCCGTCAAATTTCTGCCCCATCTCCCTGTTAGGGGGAATTGGGTTCAAATCGGGACGGGGGTCCGTTGCATGTTTTTCGTCAGACGCGCCATCTGGCTGTTACGCCTATATACGAATGTCTTGCTGGTCGGCGTGATGGTCGTCGCCGTTGACGTGGATATGCAGGCCAGGGCGGCAGGCCGCGACATCTCCAGCTATGACCGCGTGGCCTATCTCCAGACCCTGCAACGCCGTCTGCGGGGCGAGATCACGGCCGATCTGATGACGCCGCTCGATGCGACGATGATGGGCTACCGGGGCGTTCTGCAGGCGCGGTTGGCGCTCCTTGGGGGGGCGCCGACACAACAGGCCGCCCTGATGCCGGAGCCGCGCGCACCCCTGCCGCTGTTGCCACAGCCGCAGGTGCAACCGCTGGACGTCGCAGAGGAAGCCCCCTCTAAACCCTGCGTGCGCCGCAACAATGTTCTGAACTGCTGAGGCCCTCCGAATTGTCAGCAGACGGCGACCAACCGGCGGTGCCTGCGCAATTTTCTGTCGGTTCCAAAGTCGCATGAAACAGGCAGGGTCCGCCCCAAGCAGGCCCTGAAACCGATGCGAAGTCGGTTTTGTCATTTTTTGCGTCGGCCTGATTTCGTGGCTTGGCTAAACTCTCCGTCATAACCGGTGCAATCGTGAATCAGTGACCTCGGAGAGCGGGCGAATGAAAACCCAAGTCAAAGCGTTGATCGTCGGTGGTGGTGCCATCGGAACTTCGATCGCATATCATCTGGCCAAGGCCGGTTGGGACGACGTCATGCTCATCGAGCGTGACGAGCTGACATCCGGCTCCACCTGGCATGCTGCCGGCCTGTTGCCCCTGTTCAACATGTCCTACGCGGCAACCCATATCCACAAATACTCGGTCGATTTCTACAAGACGCTGGAGGCGGAAACCGGTCTCAACGCGGGCTTTGCCGTGGTGGGCAACCTGCGCATGGCGCAGACGCAGGAGCGTATGGACGAATATATGCTCTATGCCTCCACTGCCGAAACCTGTGATGTCAAATACGAATGGCTCACCCCGGACCAGATCAAGGACCGCTGGCCGCTGATCGAAACCGGCGACCTCAAAGGGGCGATTTACCACACCGAGGACGGCTATATTAACCCCGCCGACGTGACCCAGGCGATGGCCAAGGGGGCGCGGCAGCGCGGCGTCGAGATCGTGCGCCGGCTGCAGGCGGATGCCTTCCACTGGACCGGCACCCATTGGGAAGTCACCTGCACCAAGATGGTCGAGAAGGGCGGCAACCTGGTCGAATCCGACGAACAGGTGGTGATCACCGCCGAACATGTGGTGACCGCATCGGGCAACCACGCGCAGCGCACCGCCAGGATGCTGGGCATCAAGATGCCGGCGATCCCGGTCGAACATACGTTTATCGTCATGGACAAGGATCCCGAGCTGGTCAAATGGCGCGAGGCGGGCAATCCCGAACACCCGGTGGTGCGCGACGCCGACAACGAATCCTATGCCCGCGAAGAGCGCGGCGGCTGGATCCTCGGGATTTATGAACGCGGCGCGCCGGCGCGGTTTGAACATGGTGTGCCGGACAGTTTTCGCGCGGATCTGTTCCCGCTGGATCTGGACCGCATCGCGGATCAGTACATGGCGATGGCGGAACGGGTGCCCTCCTGCGCGGACTCTGGCCTCAAGGACGATTTCAACGGCCCGATCTGCTACACCCCGGACGGCAACCCGCTGGTCGGTCCGGCACCGGGGCTGCGCAACATGTGGCTGGCCGAAGGGTTTTCCTTTGGCATCACCGCCGCTGGCGGCACCGGGTATTATCTGGCCCAGATGATGGTGGAGGGCGAGGCCGAGATCGACATGGCGTCGCTCGATCCCAAACGCTACGCCTCCAACTGGATGACCACCGAATTCGCCGCCCGCAAGAACGAAGAGTGCTACGAACACGTCTACATTCTGCACCACCCGGATGAAGAACGCCCCGCCTGCCGCCCGCTGCGCACCGCGCCCGCCTATGACCGGCAAAAGGCGCGCGGCGCGCAGTTCGGTTTTGTAAACGGCTGGGAACGCCCGAACTATTTCGGCCCGCTGGATGCGCCGGACAGTTTTGACCATGATGCCCGCTCCTTCCGCCGGGGCGGCTGGTGGCCGCATGCCGTGGAAGAGGCAAAAGCGATCCGCGAGGGCGTCGGCCTCGTCGATGCGACCGCCTTTACCAAACATATCGTCAAGGGCGCGGGCGCGACCGCCTTTCTGGACTGGTTCACCTGCAACAAACTGCCCAAGATCGGCCGGATCAACCTGACCTATGCGCTGACCTCGCATGGCACCACCCGCACCGAATACACCATCGTGCGCCTGGCCGAGGATCAGTATTACCTTGTTTCTGCCGGGGCCTGGTCTGAATATGACGCCGATTACCTGAAAAAGGCGATCGAAGACAAAGAAGCCGAATTCGGCCGGATCGAACTGCAGGACGTGACCACCCAATGGGGCGTCTTTGCCATTGCCGGGCCGAAATCCCGCGATGTGCTGAAAGAGGTGATCAAGGACGCCGACCCGGAGACAGCTCTGTCGAACAAGCGGTTCCCGTGGCTTTCGGCACGCCAGATCGAGCTGGGCATGTGCCCGGTCAACGCGATTCGCGTCGCCTATACCGGCGAGCTGGGCTGGGAGCTGCACCACCCGATGGAAATGCAGACCTACCTCTTTGACCTGCTGGAAAAGGCCGGTGCGAAACACGGCATGAAGCTGGTCGGCGCCCGGGCCCAGAACTGGCTGCGTCAGGAAAAATCCTATCGCGCCTTCGGCAACGAGCTGGGCCGCGATGCCACCCCGCTCGAAGCTGACCTGCCACGTTTTGTCGACCTGTCGAAAGAGTTCCACGGCAAGGCAAAGCTGGAAGAGACCGGCGTGCGTGTCAAATGCTGCACCCTGCTGATCGACGGGCCCGACGACGCCGATCCCTGGGGCCGCGAGGTGCTCTATGCCGAGGATGGCACCCGCGTCGGGCGGCTGACATCCGGCGGCTATTCGGTGGCTTTTGAGAAATCCATCGGCATGGGGTATGTGACGCCCGCGCATGCGGTCGAAGGTACACGGCTGAAGGTCAAGATGCAGGACAAGCTGTGGGATGCGGTCGTCACCTGCGACAGCCCCTATGACCCCAAGAACGAAACCATCCGCAAGGACGGCTGACATCCCCGACCGCGGCCCGATGCTGTCGGGCCGCAGTGACGCAAGGTCAGTCGGGTTTTCAGAGGCGCCCCGGCCGGGCCGGGGGCATTTTTTATTGGCTCGTAAGGGGGAATATTTAATACTGACGACATATTTGGTGCCCCGGACAAAAAGAGCGGCGCGCCCGGGGTGAGTGATTCAGTGATAGCAAAGAGTTTTTTGAACGTTTTCGGGCGGATGTCGCCCCGTAGACTGGAGCTGTTGACGCGCCTGTTCTGTGTCGTCCTGTTGCTGGGACTTGCCGTCAAGAATACCGTTCTGGGCCATTGGGGCCTCGTGGTGGCGCTGGTCGTGCTGTCTGCCATCCTGGTGATCAATGCCAGATGGTCGATTCTTTCTGGCGTGCCGCGGGTGCCGGACACCGGGATGGTGGTGTCGCTGACGATGACGATCCTGCTGTCCACGGCCTATCTGGGGCTGCCGGGCGCGATCTGGCTGTTTCCGGCGCTGGTCGGGCTGCGCTTTCTCGGTGGCGACCGGCAGACAGGATCGGTGCGCTGGGCGCTGGTGGTGCTGGTGCCACTGATCGTCTTGTTTCAGGGCGACGCAGACAATGCCGCGCGGCTGTTCGGGGCAGGGCTTATCTCGGCGCTGTACCTCTGGCTTGCCGATGGCGAGGTGGTCACCATCCGGACCCGGCTGGAACGCCAGGAGGGCCGCGATCCGCAGACCCGCGCCTATACCCGCTCCCGTCTGGAACGCGACTTGCACCTGATCCCGGAACTGGCGCCCGTTGGCCTGATCCTGGTGCGGATCGAGGGGCTGATGACATTGCGCGGCCAGGGCAAACCCGAGGTCGCCGATCGGCTGCTGGTGGCCGCCGCAGACCGGATCATCCCCATGCTCAGCGGTCGCGAGCGTCTGTATCTGCTGGGGGGCGGGGATTTCCTCGTCGCGCTTGCCGGCTGGCGGTCTTACGAAAGCTACGAACTGGGTCAGCAGATCCGCGAGTCCCTGACCGCAGTGGTCGAGTTGGAAAATCTGGCCCAGACCCCAGTTCGGATCGGCGTCTCCGAAGTGCGGGAATGGGAGGGGTTCGAGGCCGCCATGAGCCAGGCCTACGCCCAGATCAGCCGCCAGCAAGCCGAGCCCGAGCAGCGTGATACGCCAGCGCCGGTGGTGCCGACCTGATCCCGCGCGCGATGGCTGGCGGGCAGGGCGATGGCTGGCGGGCGTCAGCGTCGGGTCAGCGGCCTGTCAGTCGCGGCGGGCTGGCCTGAAACGAATGGCTGACTTCATCGGCGCGGATAACCCCGTCACCGTCACGGTCCAGACTGCGTGCAAAGCGCGCTGCGGCCGCGTGGTACTCCAGCGGTGAAATCCCGCCATCCGCATCGGCATCGGAAAAGGTAAAGGCATCAATCCGCCCGGGGCGGGGATTGTCGGGGCGATAGCTCTGCCCAACCTCGGCAAAGCGGGCGCGGGTGGCCTGCAGATGCGCGTCAAACTCCTCCGGACTCAAACGACCGTTGCCATCCAGATCCAGACGCGAGAACTGCAGGTTCTGCGTCGCGGTGGCCTCGGCCACGGTGACGGCACCATCCCCGTCAAAGTCGAGACTTTGCAAAAAGCTCGGCTGGGCCTGCACCGCCGGGCCTGCGCAGGCGAGGCTGAGCGCCAGCAAAAGGACAGCGCGGGGCGCGGCGGGGACTCCGCCGCTTTGAAAGATCTGCAACATCTGGCACGACTCTGGTTCTATTCTCCCTGCAGAGATAGGCACGCCACCAGATGATTTTGAGGGTGCGGGCAAAACGAGCAATGCTCAACCAGTCTGTGCCCTCGGTCTGCGCTGCCTGTCTGCTCTCTCAGTCTGCTCTGTCTGTTTGCCCGGGTTGCCGATGCGAGCTGCGGGTCAGAACCAGGCTGAGGTTATTGGCGGGCATCTCGATCTGTTTGGTCAGCGACAGGCCGACATCTGTGGCCCACTCGTGCATCTCGGCCACATCCTTATAGCCGGTCTCCGGGTCGTGGTCGCGCAGGGCTGCGTCGAATGCGCGGTCGCCCTCGCTGGTCAGGGTGCCGCCCCGGGCGAAGGGGCCATAGATCACCATCCGCCCCGCCGGGGTCAGCGCCATGGCGGCCTGTTCCAGCAGAAGGCGCGCTTCCTCGCCGCTGATCAGGTGCAGCAGGTTGGATAGCAAAATCAGATCAAAAGGACCGATCAACGCGCCCCAGCCCGGCCCGGTGGCGTCCAGGGCGGCGGCGATCTCGACATTCTTCAGCCCGGCCTCGGCGACATAGGCATCAATGCTGGCGCGGCGGGCGGGGTCTATGTCACTGGGATGCCAGTGAAGGCCCGGCAGCGCTCTGGCGAGGCCGACGATATGCTGGCCGGTGCCGCTGGCAATCTCCAGCGCGCGCCCGTTTCGGGGCGCTTCCCGGATCACCAGATCCACCAGCGGCGCGAGGTTGCGGGCCGCACTGGGGGCAAAGAGCTTGCCCCCCTCGACCTCGCTCGCAACCGAGGCCTGTCCGGGTACAGACCGAAACGGCATCAGCGCGGACACGCGTTGAATGCGGCCGCAAAACCGGCGGAGGGGCGCCTGCCTCGGGCGGGGCGACGCTGGCCGCTCATGTCTCGCTCTCTTCCAGCCGGTCCGTTGCCGGGGCAGGGCGGGGGCTCAGTTTTTCGATGCGGGCGTAGAGCTCTGGCGTCATGTCAAAGCGCGCCGCCGCCAGCGAGGGCGCCAGTTGCGCGGCAGAGCGCGCGGACAGGATCGGGACCGGCCGCGCGGGATGGGCGGCGGCCCAGGCGACGGCCAGGGTCGCGGCGTCAGTGCCCTGTTCTTCGGCCAGCGCCAACAGGTCGCGGGCTGTCTGATGCATCCAGCTCGGCCCGTAGCGCGCGGCATAGCGCGGGTCCTCGACCAGTCGTCCGGTCTGGCCGGCGGCCGCATATTTGCCGGTCAACAGCCCCCCGCCAAGCGGGGAATAGGGCACCGGCACGATCCCCTGATCGACGCACATGGGCAGGAGTTCGACCTCGGCCTGGCGTTTCACCAGCGAATACATCGGTTGCAGCACGTCGATCTGAACCCCGAGCCGGGCCGCCAGCGCCACCGCTTTCATCACCTGCCAGGCCGCGAAATTCGACAGGCCCACATGGCGGATCATCCCCGCCTGCTGCAGCTCGGCAAAGCAGGTCAGCGTTTCTTCCAGCGGCGTTTCGGGATCAAAGCGATGCAGGTAGAGCAGATCGACAAGGTCGAGGTTCAGCCGCTGGCGGCTGGTGTCGAACTGGGCCCGCATATTGGCCGCGCTCGCGCCGCCAATATAGCCCACTTTGGTCGCCACATAGAGGCTCTCGCGGTCCTTGGCGACCAGCGCCCCGAGGATTTTTTCGCTCGCCCCTTCGGTATAGCCACAGGCGGTATCGAAATGGCGCAAGCCGGCATCGCGGCAGGCCGCGAACATCTCGGCCGAGGCGCTGTGGTCAGCGCGGCCGCCAAACTGCATGCAACCAAAGGCAAAGGGGCCGATGGGCTGGCCGTCGAGGGTGGTAAGCGGGGGGCGTGGGCTTTGTGTCATGGGCGCAGATTTGCACGGGCGGGCAGGCGATGACAACGGGGATGTGATCGGCGCCGCTGCGGTTGCGCGGGAACGTGAGTGGATCTTTGCTCCGGTTCCGGCTAGAGCCTGCGGCTATGTTCGACGCCAAGATCCGCCCCCGTATCGACCCGCCCCTGAACGCGCTCGGCCGAGGTCTGGCGGCGCGCGGGGTCTCCGCCAACCAGGTGACGCTGGTGGGGCTGGCGCTTGGGCTGCTTGCGGCGCTGCTGATCGCGCAGGGCGCGCCGGGGTTGGCGCTGCTGCCGCTGCTGCTCTCGCGGCTGGCGGATGGGGTCGACGGTGCGGTTGCCCGCGCAGGTCGGCCATCGGATTTCGGCGGCTATCTCGACATTGTTTGCGATTTTGTGTTCTATGGCGCGGTGCCGCTTGGCTTCGTGGCGCTGGCGCCGGCGACACATGGCCTGGCGGGGGCGTTTTTGCTCTGCAGCTTTTATGCCAATGGCGCTAGCTTTCTTGGCTATGCGGTGCTGGCGGAAAAACGCCAGATGAAAACCGATGCCCGCGGGGTCAAGACGCTCTATTTCACCGGCGGCCTGCTGGAAGGGGCTGAGACGATCGGCTTTTTCGTGCTTCTGTGTCTCTGGCCGGCGGGCTTTGTGCCGCTGGCCTATGTCTTTGGCACGCTCTGTTTTGTGACCGCCCTCTCGCGGGTGCTGCTGGCCGCCCGCGTGTTTGCGGATTGACGGGCAGCTGACGCCTGGGGACCACAACCGGGGGCGCTCCCGCCGCCGCGGGGGCCTTTGCCTGTGGCAAAGACCGCCCTTGGCCGTTGGGCCGGGCAGCCAGCCCGCGTCGCGGGC
>NZ_LPUY01000057.1 GCF_001518015.1 Tritonibacter horizontis | reverse complement strand
CCCCTGCGGGGCGCGCGCCGCGCCGGGCCCAACCGGAGGGGCCGCTTTTCAAAGCGGCGCAGTCGGGCGGGAGCGCGCCCGCTCAAAGGCAGATCCCTGCCGCGGGCCGATCAATGGAAGTCTATGTGGATGTCAAGCTGCCGGACTGCGGCGGGGGGGCGCGCTCAGCAATTGGGCACGTTCACGGCCAGCCCGCCAAGCGATGTTTCCTTGTAGTTCTCGTGCATGTCAGCACCGGTCTGGCGCATTGTCTCGATCACGGCGTCCAGCGGCACAAAGTGGCGACCGTCGCCGCGCAGCGCGAGAGAGGCCGCCGAGACGGCCTTGATCGCGCCAAGGCCGTTGCGTTCGATGCAAGGCACCTGCACCAGCCCCTTGACAGGGTCACAGGTCATCCCGAGGTGATGTTCCAGCGCAATTTCGGCGGCGTTCTCGACCTGCACGACGCTGCCGCCCATGACAGCGCAGAGCCCGGCCGCGGCCATTGCGGCAGCAGAGCCTACCTCGGCCTGGCACCCTGCCTCGGCACCGGAGATCGAAGCGTTGTATTTGACCAGTCCGCCTATGGCGGCGGCGGTCAGCAGGAAGTCTTCGATCTGGCGCTCGGACGCCCCCGGCACGTGGTCCAGATAATAGCGCAGCACCGCCGGCAACACCCCGGCCGCGCCGTTGGTGGGGGCGGTGACCACCTGACCGCCGGCGGCGTTTTCCTCGTTCACCGCCATGGCATAGACGCTCATCCAGTCGTTGATCGTGTGCGGCGCGCTCTGGTTCAGCCCGCGTTCGGCCAGCAGCGCGTCGTGGATGCCCTTGGCGCGGCGGCGCACTTTGAGGCCGCCGGGCAGGATGCCATCCCGCTCCAGCCCACGGTTGATGCAGTCGTTCATCACCTGCCACAGGCGGGCGGTGCCCCGCGCGAGGCTTTGTTCGCAGCCGCGCGAAACCTCGTTGGCGCGTTTCATCTGGGCGATGGTCAGGCCGGAGGACGCGGCCATGTCGAGCATTTCCACGGCGGATTTGAACGGGTAGGGCACCGGGGCTCCGTCGTCCGTTGCCTTGCCCTGGGCCAGCTCTTCTTCGGTCAGCACGAAGCCTCCGCCCACCGAATAGAACACCTGCCGCAGGGTGACGTCGCCCTGGCCATCGGTGGCCATCAGCACCATGCCGTTGGCGTGGCCGGACAGGGTGTGGTCGTAGTCAAAGACCAGATCGGCCTTGGGATCGAATTGCAGCGAACCGAGATCCTCCAGCGTGATCCGGCCCGTCCTGGTAATCTCGGCCAGCACCGCCTCGGCCTTTTCGCTGTCATAGGTGTCGGGGCGGAAACCTGCGAGGCCAAGGATGGCGGCGCGGTCGGTGGCATGACCAACCCCGGTGAAGGCCAGCGAGCCGTGCAGCGAGACGCGCAGGCCGCGGAAGGCGAAGGGCGAGGCGCGCATCATGTCGAGAAAACGCGCAGCAGCCACCATTGGTCCCATGGTGTGCGAGGAGGAGGGGCCAATGCCCACCTTGAACATGTCAAAGACGGAGAGAAACATCTAGGTGGCGGATCCTTCTGGAGGCGTGGCGAGAACAGGGTTGGAAAAGGGCGTCGGCCCCAGACCTTCGGCCTGCTGGGCGGCTTTGGTGCTGGCGCGGGTCTCGGCCTTTTGACAGACCGCAAGAAGCGCGGGATGGACTGCAAGGTCGAACCAGCGCTCGGCGTCGGCGGCGGTCGACCCGTCGGCGCGGGGCGGGTTGGCATAAAGCTGGCACCAGCGCATCAGGCAGGGCAGGTAAAGATCCAGCAGGGTGGCAGACTCCGCGCCGGCCAGTCCGGGGGTACTCTGCAGGGCGTGTTCCAGAATGACAAGGTCGGCGCGCAGGCGGCCCCGCAGCACCTGCCGCAGCTTGGCCTGATCGGCCGCGTCGTCGCCGATCAGTTTCTCCGGATAGAAGTAGCCGCGCAGATCCATGTGCAGGGTGTTGGAGGTCCAGAACAGCCAGGTCAGGAATGTGCCGCGCCCGGCGGCCTCGGGCGCAGGGGCAAGACGCCCGCCCCGATCGGGGCGATCCTTCCGGTCCGCCAGCCACAACAGGATAGCTGCGGTTTCAAACAGAACCCCCTCCGGGGTTTCGAGCACCGGAATGGTGCCATTGGGATTGAGACGCAGATAGGCGGGGCTGCGCTGTGCCTGCGCGCTTCGGTCAACCAGCACGGTGCTGTAGGGCAGGCGCAGCTCTTCCAGCGCCAGGCGCACGATCAGCGAGGCATTGTCCGGAGCATAGTGAAGGCGATAGGGCAGGGTCATGGGGCGATCCTACGGCAGTGGCGGCCAGAGAAGAGGTTCAATTGCGACGTTTCCGATAGGAAACGCGCGCCTGCCACCCTAGAGAAATCCACGTTGGTTCCAACCCCCGATCTTGGCCCGGATCAGAGGTGTTTCGCTTCGGGCTTTGCCCGAAGCGACCGGCGCGGCGCGGGCCTGCGGCCCGCGCCGCGCCACCCCCATTCGGCCCTCGCCGGGGGCGGGCAAAACATCTATGGTCGCGGTAAACCGCAGGGTCCGGCCTTGCGCCTCTCACAACTTCCGGAGTGTCAGACGCCATGAGCGGAGAGCTATCCCCTATCGACAAGGCCAAGTTCGTGGCCGCGAAACGTGCCGCCGACATGGTCGAGGATGGTATGCGGGTTGGTCTTGGCACCGGCTCCACCGCCGCCTGGCTGGTGCGTTGCCTGGGCGAGATGGTGCGCGAGGACGGGTTGCGCTTCTCGGGCGTCCCGACCTCGGCCCGCACCGCACAGCTGGCGCGGGAGGTCGGGATAGAGGTGCTGTCGCTTGATGAGGCGCGCTGGCTGGACCTGACCATTGATGGCGCGGATGAATTCGACCGCGATCTGAACCTGATCAAAGGCGGCGGCGGTGCCCTGTTGCAGGAGAAAATCGTCGCCGCTGCCTCGGACCAGATGGTGGTGATTGCCGACAAGGCCAAGGAGGTCGAAAGCCTCGGCGCCTTTCCCCTGCCGATCGAAGTGGTGCCCTTTGGCTGGCAGACCACCCAGGCGCTGGTCGAGGAGACGCTGATCTCGATGGATGTGATGGGGCGGACCTCGACCCTGCGGATGAGCCATTCGTCGCCCTATATCGCCGACGAAGGCAATCATGTCCTCGATCTGCATCTGGTGCGCATCGGCAATCCGCGGCAGCTGGCGCTGATTCTCAACCAGATTCCGGGCGTCGTGGACAATGGGCTTTTTATTGATATCTGCGACACGGTGGTGATCGGTTATGGCGATGGGCGGGTCGAAGTGCGCGATATCAACGAAGGCACCATTGAAACCGACCGCATCGATTTTGTCGAAACCGACAACCTGTTCAAGGACCTGAGCGACTAGCGCCCTGTCGACCGTCGCCGACCCAGCGGGGGAGGAGGGGCGCAGACCGCGCGCAGCGCAAACCGTGCCCCGTTCCTTCTGTGCCCTCCTGGTGGTCCCCCAGCGCCGCGCGCCGCGCGGCAATGCCGTCCCGCGCGCCTTCACGCCGCCGTCACGCATTTGCGACAATCCCGTGATGGGAGATTTCAATCACGCCCTGCGCTTCCCACTTGCGAGACTGGCAATTCACGGCGCGCTGTGTGATACCTCGCGCAAGACCAAAGAAGGGCGACAGAAATGAGCTTTGACTACGATCTCTTTGTCATTGGGGGTGGATCCGGCGGCGTCCGGGCGGCGCGGGTCGCGGCAGCGGGGGGCGCGTCGGTCGCCCTGGCCGAAGAAGACCGCTATGGCGGCACCTGCGTGATCCGGGGCTGCGTACCAAAGAAATTGATGGTCTTTGCCTCCGAATACGCGGGCATGGTCGAAGATGGCCGGGCCTATGGCTGGGATCTGGAAAACAAGGGCTTTGACTGGGATCACTTCAAGAGCAAGCTCAACGCTGAGCTGGACCGGCTCGAAGGGATCTACCGCAATCTGCTGAAAAACTCCGGTGTCCAGAGCTTTGATGCGCGGGCCAAGCTGGTGGATGCCCATACGGTCGAACTGTCCGACGGTGCCCGCAAGACCGCAAAACATATCCTGATCGCCACCGGTGGACGCCCCTGGGTGCCGGACTTCCCTGGCTCCGAACTGGCGATTACATCGAACGAGATGTTCCACCTCGACAGGCTGCCCGACAGCATCCTGATCGTCGGCGGCGGCTATATCGCGTCGGAATTCGCGGGCATCATGAACGGGCTGGGCGTGAAGACCACGCAATTTTACCGCGGCACCCAGATCCTGCGCGGCTTTGACGACGAGGCCCGCACCCTGGTGGCCGAGGAGATGATCCAGTCCGGCATTGACCTCCAGCTGGGCACCAATGTGCTGGAACTGCACAAAGAAGGCGACCAGATCCGGGTCAAGGCGACCAATGGCGAGGAAAGCCTGTTTGATCAGGTGATGTTCGCCACCGGCCGCAAACCGAATGCCGACGATCTTGGGCTGGAGGCGCTGGAGATCGAACGCGGTCGCGGCGGCGAAATCAAAGTCGACGCCTACAGCCAGACGGCGGTGCCGTCGGTCTATGCCATCGGCGATGTCACCGACCGGGTGAACCTGACCCCGGTTGCGATCCGCGAAGGCATGGCCTTTGTCGAAACGGTGTTCAACGGCAACCCGACCAGCCCCGATCACGAGCTGATCCCGACCGCGATCTTCACGCAGCCGGAAATGGGCACCATCGGTCTGTCCGAGGAAGATGCCGCGCAGCAGGAAACCATCGAGGTCTATGCGACCTCCTTCAAACCAATGCAACAAAGCTTTGCCGGACGCGCCCAGCGGGTTCTGATGAAGCTGATCGTCAGCCAGGCCACCCGCAAGGTGCTGGGCTGTCACATTGTCGCCCCCGGCGCGGGGGAGATGATCCAGCTGGCGGGAATTGCCATAAAAATGGGAGCGACAAAAGAAGATTTTGATCGCACTGTAGCCGTTCACCCGACCATGTCGGAAGAATTGGTGACGCTGAAAACCCCGGTGCGGGTTCTCTGAGGCAGCAACGCTGTTTGACGTGGGCTGGCGCTTGATTGTCGAGCGCCCTGACCACAGGTTAGTACACAATACCCGCCGGTTCGGCGGAGGAATATGGATAGGAGACTTATGTCTGGGAACAGTGGTGGCCCCTGGGGGGGCGGCGGTTCTTCCGGCGGCGGCGGAGGCAACCGGGGAAATAACGGTAATGGCGGGGGTGGCGGACGTCGCCCCGAAGACAACCAGATCCCCGAAATCGACGAGCTGGTCAAAAAAGGCCAGGAACAACTGCGCGTCCTGATGGGCGGTCGCGGCGGCGGTGGTCGTGGCGGCTCCGGCGGTGGCGGCGGTACGGGCGGCGGCAACCCGCTGTTCACCAAGGGCGGCGTTGCAATCGGTGCGGCCGTGGCGGCACTGCTCTGGGGGTATGCCAGCTTTTACACCGTCAAGACCGAGGAAAAATCGGTCGAACTGTTTCTCGGCGAGTTCTCCGCCGTGGGAGATCCGGGTCTGAACTTTGCGCCTTGGCCGCTGGTCAGCTACGAGATCGTGCCCGTCAGCGTTGAACAGACCGAAAGCATCGGCGCGGGGTCGCGCGGCAATGATGCGGGCCTGATGCTGACCGGTGATGAAAACATCATCGACGTCGATTTCCAGGTGGTCTGGAACATCACCGCCCCCGATCAATACCTGTTCAACCTGCGCGATCCCAAGGCGACCATTCAGGCGGTGTCTGAATCGGCGATGCGGGAAATCATCGCCCAGTCCGAACTGGCGCCGATCCTCAACCGCGACCGTGGTCTGATCTCGCAACGTCTGGGCGAGCTGATCCAGTCCACCCTCGACAGCTACGGCTCCGGGGTGAACGTGGTCCGGATCAACTTTGACGGTGCCGATCCGCCAGAGCCGGTCAAGGACGCCTTCCGCGAGGTGCAATCCGCCGGACAGGAACGTGACCGTCTGGAAAAGCAGGCCGACGCCTACGCCAACCGCAAACTGGCTTCGGCCCGTGGTCAAGCGGCGCAGACACTGGAAGAAGCTGAAGCCTATCGCGCCCAGGTCGTCAACGAAGCCCAGGGTGAGGCCTCTCGCTTCTCGGCCGTTCTGACAGAATATGAAAAGGCCCCGGAAGTGACCCGCAAACGGCTCTATCTGGAAACCATGGAAGAGGTGCTGGGACGGGTCGACAAGATCATCCTGGACAGTTCCGCCGGTGGCGCTGGTGGTCAGGACGTTGTGCCCTACCTGCCGCTTAATGAAATTCGCCGTTCGGGAGGCAACTGATGAACCGTACCATCATCTCTGTGGTCCTTCTGGCCGCACTTGTTATCGCGGGCCTGTCGTCGCTGTTTATCGTCGACGAACGTGAAAAAGCGCTGGTGATGCGCTTTGGCCGGGTCGTCAACGTGCAGGAAGCGCCGGGTCTGGCGTTCAAACTGCCCTTCATCGACGACGTGGTGAAATACGATGACCGTATTCTCAGCCTCGAAGTCGGCCCGCTTGAAGTCACGCCGCTGGACGATCGCCGCCTGGTGGTCGATGCCTTCGCACGCTATCGGATCACCGATGTGCGTCGCTTCCGCGAAGCGGTCGGTGGGGGCAACGTGGCCGCCGCCGAATCCCGTCTCGACAACATCATGCGGGACCAGACGCGCGAGGTGCTCGGCACCGTCAGCTCCAACGACATCCTGTCGTCGGACCGGGCGGCGCTGATGCTGCGCATTCGCAACGGCGCCATCACCCAGGCCGAAACGCTCGGGCTGGAGGTGATTGACGTGCGTCTGAAACGCACCGATCTGCCGCAGGCGAACCTGGAGGCGACCTTCTCGCGGATGCGGGCGGAACGCGAACGCGAAGCTGCGGATGAAATCGCTCGGGGTGACGAGGCCGCGCAGCGGGTGCGGGCGCTTGCCGACCGGACCGAAGTCGAGTTGGTCTCCGAAGCGGAGCGCGAGGCAGAGGTCATTCGCGGTGAAGCGGATGCGGAACGCAACAACATCTTTGCCGAAGCCTATGGTCGCGACCCGGAATTCTTTGAATTCTATCGCAGCCTGACCGCCTACTCCCGCTCCTTGCAGGCGGGGAACTCCTCGCTGGTGCTGTCGCCTGACAGCGAGTTCTTCAACTATCTGAAGTCCTCGACCGGCAAGGTGGCAGACAGCGCCGCATCGGCGGCGGACGAGTAATCGACCGCTGCGGCCCCATCCGCCTGGCCGGGTGGGGCCGCCGTGGGCGCGGCAGAACCCGCTGGGAATGTTTAACCGGTCAAGCCAGGACCGGTCTCAATGCAGCCCGCGCCAACCGCCTGATCCAACAAAGGCCGCTCCAACGGGGCGGCCTTTTGCATTTCGCACCCGGCGCCAGGCACGCCGAAACCCAGCCACACCCGCCGCCCGTCAATGCGCCGGAACGATCCCCCCCGATGCCAAGCGTTCTAAAATACATGGCGCACGCGCGACCCGCGACCCGTCTGGGGGCGCAATGACCGCTTCGAGCCCAATGCACCGATGCTGCGCGTTGCACGAAGGGCTGCTTATTAAGCCTTTTCCATTTGCTAGGCGTTTGGTAGCAAGGAGTATGAAAAAACAAAAGTTTAAGTATTGGGCTTACGCTGTCCTTATATCGGCCTTTTTTTGTGTGTGGCTGACCGGCATGACAGCTGGATTGATGGCCGGAGCGTGCCGGAATGATCGTTATGAAGGCGCCAAGAAGCTTCGGTTTTGCAATATTTCACTTACCGCGGGTGCTTGGATGAGTTTCTCTTCTCTAGAACGAGCAAAGGGTAGCCGCATCCAAATGGAAAGAGGGATAGCACTGTCTCAGGTAGGAGAACCAGAAAAAGCGCTCAGAGCATTTGACCAAGCCTTGCGCAACGCGCGATCCAGACCGGGACCTTGGGAATGGGAGCTCCACCAGCGAATGCTTCAACTTGAAGACCACAATACGGTTGCGTTGTGGGTGTCGGTCGTTGAAGCGGCAAAATAGGAGGGGCAAGTAGCTTGGATGCTTCCCAAAGCCGTCATTTGAACAACTGCTGCGAAATGGCGCTTCGTCCCGCTTATCGGTCGTAGGTCCCGAAAAACTTCGTTCTGCACCGCCGCAAGTCCGCTTCGAGCCCAACTTGCCGGCGTTCCGCGGTGCAGCTAATGTCCGCCTTGCCAAAATTTGATTTTTTGACGATGCAATCTTGGAACACGCAACGTGACTTACCAGACAAATGACGTCCTCGTGATCGGCGCCTACGGTCTTATCGGCTACGGCATTTCCAGGAGGCTGATCGCGGAAGGCTACAGCGTTACAGGGCTCGGGCGAAACATGCAGGTGGCGCGGCGGGTGTTGTCAGGTATCCCTTGGATCGAACACGATGTCAGCACGCTGTGTGACGAGGCCGAGTGGCGCAGGATTATCACCGGATTTTCGACCGTCGTGAACTGTTCGGGGGCTTTGCAGGATGGCCCCGGCGATGATCTTGAAACGCTTCACCACGATGCTGTTGCGGCTCTTGCAGCGGCGTGTTCTTCTGAAGAGGTCGCCTTGATCCAAATATCGGCGGTGGGTGCCGATCCGCAGGCCTCGACGGCCTTCCTGGCATCCAAGGGCCGAGGCGACGCAGCCATCAGGGCCGCCGGAGGCAAATGGCACATCCTTCGCCCGGGCCTTGTCCTTGCATCGAATGCCTATGGTGGAACGACCATGCTTCGGTTGCTGGCGGCCTTTCCCTTAGTGCAACCGATTGCCGCGCCAGAGGTAAGGATTCAGACTGTATCGCTTGACGATATGGCCTCGACTGTCGTGGCGGCAATGGAAGGCCAGATCCCGGACGGGATGGACCTGGACCTCGTGGAGCCGGAGGTCCATTCGCTTCGTGAGGTCGTGTCGCAGATGCGTCAGTGGCTTGGGTTCTCTCCGGCAAAGTTTGAGATCGCCTTGCCAGGGTTTTGCGTATTTTCTGTTTCGAAATTTGCTGACGCTCTGTCGTGGCTTGGGTGGCGTTCTCCGCTACGCACCACTGCGCTGAAGGTGCTGTCTGAAGGTGTTCTGGCCAAGCCGACAGACCTAGGCACGTTTGGATTGCCTCCGTTCTCGTCACTCGCCGAAACCCTCGGAACAATGCCGGTTGGGGGGCAGGATCGTTTGTTTGCACGAATGACACTGCTTTCGCCCGTCATCATCGCTTGCCTTTGCCTCTTCTGGCTGTCGTCCGGTATTGTCGGAATTGCCCGGGTCAGCGATGCCGCGCTGGTTTTAGAAGATGTGGGGTGGGCTCGGAGCCTGGCTGTCAGCAGCGTGCTCTTTTGGGCGGTTGTCGATATCACCATCGGCGCTGCATTTGCCTTTCGTAGATATGCGCCTTCGGCCTGTTGGGCGGCGGTCGGTGTAAGCCTGTTCTATCTCATGGCCTCGACAGTCACGGTGCCATCCCTTTGGGTTGATCCACTAGGCCCATTGGCTAAGGTAGTGCCTTCGATTATCCTGGCCCTTGTGGCGCGTGCCGCATTGGAGGCACGCTGATGGAATGGGTCGAGTTTATACGGGTCGCGCATGTACTAGGTGCCTGTATTCTGATTGGTACGGGCTCCGGGATCGCATTCTTCATGCTGATGGCACACCAAACATCCGACCCGTCCTTCGTCGCGCAAACGGCGTCGGTTGTGGTCGTGGCCGATACGATCTTCACTGCCACCGCCGCTATCGCGCAACCGATCACCGGGTATCTGTTGATGCAGCACATTGGATGGAGCATCACCGAGGGATGGCTGGCCCTTTCTCTGGCCCTTTATGTCTTCATCGGGCTGTTCTGGCTGCCGGTTGTCTGGATACAGATCAAGATGCGGGACGAGGCCCGTATATCGGTTGAACAGAACATCGCTCTGACACCGCGATACAACCGCCTCTATCGCATCTGGTTTGCCTGTGGAGTTCCCGCGTTCTCCGCTATCGTTGTTTTGCTTTGGCTAATGGTCGCCCGTCCGGATTTTGGCCTTTTGAGGTAAGATCCTTCGCTCGCCGAAAAGCGATGAAAACTGCCCTACGCTCTTCCCTGAAAGCTGTCGTTTATGCGACTGCCGAGAAAGCTCACTTTGGTCCCGCCCAGCAGACCTTGGGCGGCCGAAATTGCTGCGCGACGTTTCGTCATCGCTTTCGGAAATGTAGCGGGGCAGCCATTGGTGTCGGCCTGTCCGCTTGTCGCGCGCGACATAGGCGTTCGGCAGGCCAGGGGGCTGCCGAACGCCTGGGGTCAGGCGGCCTGCGCTCCAGTCCAGCGATGGGCTACAACCGCAACGCGCTCTCCCAGACGTCGCCCGGTTTCCAAGTCGGCAGCGTTGGGTGATTGATCGGGACCATGATCATCCAACGATTGCGTTCCTACGCCGGTGTAAAACCCTGTGCGATTGATCGCGGTGTCATATTCCTGCGAGGACTTGCTGAAACCCGGCTTGAACGCTGGCGGAACCCAGATCATGCCATGCTGGCTGGCCAGGATGAACATCTGGTTCAGCGTTGACGATTTGTCCCCGGCGACTGAGCCTGAGTTTGTAAATCCTGCAGCCAATTTGTCTTTCCAGTCATGATTTGCCCAAACGTGAGACGACGTATCGGCAAATTTCTTAAACTCGGCAGAGGCGGCGCCCATGTAAGTGGGGGCGCCAAAAATGAGCGCATCCGCCGCTTTTAATGTGGTCCAATGTTCGCTCTGCGGTGTGGCGAGTTCCGTGGCGCGAAAGAGACCAGCCTCAGCGCCACCGTCGCGAACGCCAACCGCAACCGATTGTGCAAGCCGTTCGGTGTGACCGTATCCGGAATGGTAAATAATAGCGACGTTGATCATGATTTCTCCTTGTGGCTGAGATCCTTTCAACTCGATACAGGCATTGATAACTTGCAGGATAGTACGCACCTTTTGGTGCCTATCAAAAAGATCGGAGGCGTGCATGGGCACAGCGAAAAACGACACCCTTTGTATGCCGGCCATCCAGTTTCCGAGAGACTGTCCGTCAAGACAACTGATCGAACTTTTGGCCGATAAGTGGAAATTGCTCCTCGTTCACTGTCTGGCTGACGGAGAGCGGCGCAATGGTGAGCTTAAGAGGGCTGCCGAGGGGATCAGTCAAAAGATGCTCACCCAAACGCTTCGGGCGTTGGAGCGGGACGGCTTTGTAAGCCGCCGCGACTATGGTGAGGTGCCCCCACGCGTCGGGTACACCCTTACGCAGCTGGGGGAATCCTTGCGCAAAGAGTTGCTGCGATTGAGCGACTGGGGCCTTCGCCACTTTGACGAGATCGCGAAAGCGCGCTCGGACTTTATCCGTTCAGAACCCCTGGGAACACCGAGATGACGCCGACAACCAGCAGGATACAAACCAGAAACGGCAGAACCCCCAGGATCACGGTGCCGACATGGCCGCGTCCACGCACACTTTGGGTGACATAGAGGTTCATCCCCACCGGCGGGGTGATCAGCGCAAGCTCGCACATCAACACGAGGAAGATCCCGAACCAGACGCTGTCGTAGCCCAGTAGCGTCACCACCGGCAGCACGATCGGGATGGTGGCGATCATCATCGCCAGCGCATCCAGGAAGCACCCCAGCACCATGTAGAGCACGACCAGCAGAAGGATCATCGTCAGCGGTGCCACATCGAGCGAAGCGACGAAGTTCGAGACCTGTCCGGGAACCCCGAGAACGCCGAGAATGAAGTTCAGGTAGAAGGCCGCGACAAGGATCAACAGCGTCATCCCCGTGGTGGTTACCGTCGACAGCATCGCCTCGCGCAGCATCCGCCAGTTCAGCGACCGATAGAAGGCGGTCAGCGCAAAGGCGGCGATGACGCCGACGCCTGCGGCCTCGGTGGGGGTGGCAAACCCAAGATAGATCGAGCCCATGACGAGGATGAATATCAAGATCGGCGGCAGCAGATCGACAAGGCGGCTGCGCCGCTCGGCCCAGGGGGCAAGCCGCTCGGGGCGACCCGCGATCTTCGGGTTGAGAAGGCTCGCGATCACGATCAGCCCCATGAAAGACGCCGCAAGCAGGAGGCCCGGCAGGATGCCCGCGGTGAACAGTGCGCCGATTGAGGTATTGGTGATCGCGCCATAAATGATCAGGTTGATCGAGGGCGGGATCAGAATGCCGAGCGTCGCGCCCGAGGCGACGCTACCTGCGACCCAGGCCTCGTCGTAATTCTGGCGCCGGAAGGTCGGAAAGGCGACCGTGCCGATGGTGGCGGCCGTCGCCACCGAAGAGCCCGAGATTGCCGCGAAAACGGTCGACGCCACGATATTGGTGTGCAGAAGCCCGCCAGGGAGGGGCCGGGTCCAGTCGGCCAGCGCGCGATACATCCGTTCGGTCACACCGCCCCGCACAAGGATTTCACCCATCAGCACGAACAGCGGGATTGCCACCAGCAGGAAATTGTTCAGCGTGCCCCACATCATGGTCCCGAAGGGCCGCAGCATGGCATCGCCAAAAAAGACATAGGCACCCAGCACAGAAACCAGAAACAGGGCCGAGGCAATATGCAGGCCGATCACCAGCAAGACCAACAGCAGCCCAAAGCCCAGAGCCGCCCCTTCAATCCCGAGCATCTTCGGTCCTTTCCATATCGACGTAGTGGCCGACTTCCTCATCGACCGTGGGCGGGCCGTAGACCCGCGACACCGCCGCCTGTTTGGTGAGCAGAAGCAGCAGAGCATGCGCGGTGGTCACGCAGGCGGTGAGGGCAAAGAACCCCATGCCAGCAACCCAGACCACTTGCGGGATCCAGAGCGGGGTCTGCAGGGGCGTGTTGGTGATCGACCCGAAACGCAGCGTCTCGCGGAATTCCCCCAGCGCATGCCAGGCGAGAAAGATCGCAAAACCCGCCATCGTTGCCTGCGCGAGGACATGCAGCATGTCCTGCACAGTCTTCGGGAAGAACCGGAAGAAGAGGTCGATCCTGGGATGTCCTCGGCGCAAAAGCGTCAGCGACATGCCGAGCGAGCCGACAAAGGCCAGCACATAGCCGCCGATCTCGTCGGTGCCCTGGATCGAAACGGCCAGAACCTCGCGCCCGAAGATATCCACGCTGATCAGCACGGCGAGGATCGCGATGGCCACGCCCGCGCCGAGCGCGAGCATGGCGGCGATCTGTTCAAGCCGGTGCAGGAGCAAAGGCTGATCCAACATGGCCCGTGTCACTCGATGGTCAGGCCGCGCGCGGCGCCGACCGTCTCATTCCAGATGCTCGTGCAGCCGGGATAGGAGGATTCGCAGGTCGCAGCCCACTCCGGGAGGATCTTGGACACCGCGATCTCGGCCACCTGGGCCTTGTCGTCATCCGACACCGGCACCAACGTCATGTCATATGAGGTGTAAATGCCGTCCTCGGGGCAGTCGCCACCGGTCGAACAGGCCTGCGCGGTGTCATTGGTGGAGGTGGCAACGTTCCAGAGTTCGGCTTCCATCGCGGCCATGGCCTTGTCAAAGCCCGCCCGATCTTCGGCGCTCAGCCCGTTCAGCCAGGCCAGATTGACCACATGCGCCTGCACCGAGCCGGACACCGAGAGCGGGTAGAGATGGGTCGTCACCTCCGGCCACTTGCCCGAGTTCGACGAGGTCGGCGAGGTCACACCGCAAGAGGCGACACCGCGCTGCAACGCGGGATAGACCTCGGGGAAGGACAGCGTGACCGGCGTCGCACCGAGGTTTTCCAATAGCGTCGACATCGACGCGGTGAAGGACCGCACCTTCAGCCCCTTGAGGTCTGCCAGCGATGTCATGTCTGAATTGCACAGAAAAACCTGGGGGCCGAAAGGCCAGATCGCCGCCGCCGTCACGCCGAACTTTTCCTCCAGCCGGGCATTGAACACGTCGCGATAGGCATCGACGGCGCCCTTGAGATCGCCCATGTCGGTCGAAACGCCGATCAGGTCGATGCCCTCGAGGAACGGATCGTCCTTTGCCACGCTGCCGACCTGGATCGTTGCCATGTCGAAGGCGCCGGAGCTGATCAGCCGCAGCCCGTCGGCCAGGTTGACACCCAGCGCCTGATATTCGTTGCGGGTGACTGCAAAGCCGTCGCCCTGCAGCGCGTCAAGGGCGGCAATCTCTGCCGGATACTGCGCGCGGCTTGGGTCGCTTTGCGTGATCAGGCGCAGGCTGTCTGCCGATGCAGCGACGCCCACGAGGCAAGCCACCGACGCCAGCAAGGCGGATCGAAACGTGATGAGCATATTGGTTTCCTCATAAATGTGACGTGAATTCATATCGAATGGCTTATGGCAATCGCCCGGGTTGCAACATTTCAATCTGCTGATAGTGCTTATAAGGGATGTGGAAATGGCGTCAGCGCATGTGGTGTTAACATGTTGATTTTGCGTCTGTTTTGATGATAGTCGTTTCTGCTCTGCGCAGCGAGCCATCTTGCACCTTCAGCGGGCATGCCGCTGGATATGCCCGAAAACAGAGCGAAAGTGCCTCAGTAACACGAAAATCAGGCAGGAAATGAACGCACTTTGCCGCGAACATGGCGCATAGGGGCGCCTGATCGTGTCGAACCCTTTCCCGCCTCTTTGGAGTGTGGCGGTATTCGTATTTCCGTATAGTGTTATTGGCGACACCCTGAGCTGACAGAGGCTGCACCGCGGACCGCCAATGCAACAAAACCCCCTGAATGGCCATCTCCTGAACGCCTTGATCACCCTTCTGGACGAAGAATCGGTGACCCGTGCGGCGAGCCGACTGAACCTGTCCCAACCAGCGGCGAGCCTGCTTCTGAAACAGCTGCGCGAGATCTTTCAGGATCCGCTACTGGTCCGGTCCGGCGGCGGCATGGTCCGGACCGAGCGGGGCAATGATCTGCGCGCCGCCGCGAAGCGGATGCTGCAGGATCTCGACCATCTGCTGGTCAGCCCCACCGACTTCGATCCCTCGATCAGTCGCGCCACCTTCACGATTGCGATGCCGGACCACATCCTGCCCATGATGTTCAATGGCGTCATGCAAGAGTTCCGTCGCCAGGCCCCGCTGGCGAAACTGATGATCCGCGCGCTCGGTCCCGATTTCGACTTCGAGGGGGCGCTGGCCTCGGGCACCGCGGATATCGTGATTTCCAACTGGCCGACGCCGCCTGACTATCTCAAGATGTCACCGCTGTTCGAGGACGAATTCGTCTGTCTCGTGGACCGGGACCACCCCTTCACGAAAAAGCCGCCGAGCTTGCAGGACTACCTTGGGGCCGGCCATGTCGCGCCGGGGGACTATGCGATCCGCCATCGTGGCGTGGTCGAGACCTATCTTTCGGAAATCAACCTGACCCGGGATCGCTGCGTGGTGGTCGGATATTTCTCGATGGCCCCCTATCTGGTGCCGGGGACCGACCTTGTCTTCACCGTGACCCGCCGCTTTGCCGAGCACTATGCAGCGATCCTGCCGCTGACCATCGTGGCCTCTCCCGTCATCTATCCGCCGGTCAGGTTCTACCAGCTTTGGCACGAACGGGTGCAGCATTCGCCGATGCACCGCTGGCTGCGCCATCTTGTCGGCTCGATGAAGCGATTGAACCGCGATCTGACCCTGACCTAAGAAGACCCTATTCCAGGCCCGCCGCGCCGGCTGGCCCGCCGTCTGGGGGACCGGCGCGGCGCACCATATCATGGTGCCCGCCCGGCGACATCGTTGATCCAGCCTGTCACGATTTCCAGTACATCCCCTTCATATGCATTGCGGCCGGACAGGATAAACCTTGCCTGGGCCGTGCGTGGCCATTGCCCGGGCAGCTGATAGTTGTACCGGTCCGCCGACAGCAGAGCGTGCGTGGCGTTCGGCACAAGGTGAAACTGGCTTCGCGGGTGCACGCCGTTCAGCAGCGACCTGTAGACCGACACCGTGTCCCGTGCGTCCGCGTTCAGGTCCTCCTCCCCGGAAATCACCAGCACCGTCAGGGTCAGTTCGGCAATGGGGGCGCGGGCATCTTCCTGAGCGTTTTTCCGGACAAACCGGAACCTGTCTTCGGAGAGGATCCGCGCCTCTGCCCGCCCAGCGGCACGTTGCGCCGCAAGATAGGCCTCATATGTCCTGCTCCCCTCGAACCAGTCGCGGTTTTCCACCGCTTGTCGGGCCAGTTCTGCCTCGATCGCGGCAGGGGGCTGGCCGTCGTTCTGCATCCGGCGGATCGCGGCGTACCGGCCCTGGGCCTGCCAGTTGATCGCGCCGCCCATCAGGACCAGGAACGACGCCTCGTCTGTCAACGTCGGCACACGCGGCAGAACCCAGCCCGCTTGCGAAAACCCAAGCAGACCGATGGGGCGATCCTCCATGCCCGGCAGCTGCCGCAGTGCCGCAAGCGCGGCGGCGGTTTCGCCTGCGCGGTCCGGCATGGATTGGTCCAGCCAGTTGCCGGTCGAGGCGCCGACACCCGGCTTGTCCCAGCTGAACACTGAAATCCCCGCATCAAGCAACGTGTTGACGAGCGGCAGATAACCGCCATCTGCCCACCGGTCCTGCGGTCCGTCTCCATGCACCAGCAACACAACCCCGCCCGCCTCAGACGCGGTGATCAGCGTACCGTCAAGCCTGTGATCGCCGTGGGTAAACGTCACGGGCCGCTGCGCCGCCTGCGGCAGATCGAAATCGCCGATCCGCGATACTGTGAGGACCAGCCCAACAGCGATCAGACCAAGGGCAGCCAGCACAGCCAGCCGAATGAGCCAACGGCCCATATCAGTCCTCCTCTGCCGTCAACGCGTGGCGGACAAAGGACATCAGGGCCTCTGTCTCGCCCTTGCGAGGCTTTTTCCCGGTCAGCCCCACACGCAGGGCAAAGCCCTCGATGGTATCAAGAACCAGACCGGCGCTGACGTCGGCTGGGGTCTTCGTCTGCCCCTGCGCCGCAATCGCCGCTGCCAGCGTTTCGACAAGCATCGCCCGGTTGCCGCTGAAAAGGTCTTCAATGGCCGGGTTGCGCAGGGCCTCTGATGTGATCTCGACCGTCAGAACGGCCGAAACGGGGTCCGCACAATAGGCAAAGTAGGTTTTGACAAACCTGTCAATTGCCTCTTGCGGGTCGGTGCATTCAGCGATCTGTGCCACCACCTCCGACAGGCCCGCCGCGTCAATTTTTGCAATCTCGGCGATCAAGTCGTCACGTCCCGGAAAGTGGTTGTAGAGGTTTCCCACGCTCACCCCGGCCTTTTTCGCGATGTCGCGCATGCCGGTCCGGGCGATGCCCTGGTCGACAAAACACGTGATGGCAGTTTCGACCAGAAGCGCGCGACGGGCGCGTGTGGTTTCCACCCGGTTGGTTCGTTCCGGTCTGTCGTCTTCCATGTTGACCCTATCGCGCAATTCTGTGCATCAGTAATTAAGTGAACGAACGTTCATCGAATCGATATCACGAGCAGGAGCCATTGAAAATGCAAAAGGACAAACTTGCCGGTTCTGCTGACCCCTTCCTGTTCGCCTCTGGAGCTCCGTCATGAGTGTCGAAACCCTCACCACCCTCTTCGAGACATCGTCTTTTCTGGACATCATCGGCGCGGTGTTCCTGATAAATCTCGCTCTCACAGTGGGTGAGGTGATCCTTGATCTGGTGACGAAAAAGGAACGACGCTGGAAAGATACAGCGGCGAATTGCGCGATCTTTGTCGTTGGTCAGGTTCTGGAAGGAACGGTCTTTGCTTCCATCGGTCTCATCGGTCTGCTGCCATTTTATTGGCTAGTGCCATGGGACATTCCAATGGCGTGGTGGTCATGGTCGCTGGCCTTGGTCGCGGCGGATTTCACATACTACTGGCTACACCGGATCGAACATGAACGCCGCATTCTCTGGGCCAGCCACTCCGTTCACCACTCGTCAGAAGACTACAATCTCACGGTCGGGTTCCGGCTGAGCTGGGTCGAGGGTCTGTTCGAGTGGATCTTCCTGATCCCGATGATCCTGCTGGGGTTCAACCCGTTTCAGGCGGTTATTGGCCTTGTTCTGGTGGCACAATATCAGCACTGGATTCATACCGAACGGGTCCACAAGCTGGGTTGGCTGGACGAGGTGTTCAACACGCCGTCGGTTCACCGGGTCCATCACGGGTCGAACCGCACATACCTCGACAAGAACTTTGGCGGCGTCCTGATCGTCTGGGACAAATTGTTCGGCACCTTCCAGCACGAGGAAGAGCCAGTCACCTACGGTCTGACGGAGAAGGTCGAAACCAATAATCCGGTGACAATAAATTTCGTCGAATACCGCAACATACTGCGTGACATGCGCAGGTGCCGCACCTGGGGGGACCGGTTGCGTATCTGTTTCGGTCGGCTGTCGTGGCGCCCGGGCTATTTCAAATCGGACGATGGCTGACAGCCACGCTTTTCGTTCCTGTGCAAACCTCCGTTTGTGGCACGACAGGGTGGCAGGAGACCTTGGCGCTGTCGCAGCGATCTGGGGCGTTGTCCCGTATCGCCGACCTCCATCGCCGCCAGCGTATTGTCCGTCATGGCGCCCGTCGCGCGGGGCGGCGCGTCCTGCGGCGGAGTGTCACCGATGCGGACTTTTTTTCCGGATGATTTGATCTATTGTTCTAACGGCAGATCAGTTCCACCGAAGCCTGGCGATCCTCCTCCGTTGCCGGGTTAGCGGCTCCGTTGCTCTCCTGGTGACGGGGTCGCGCCTCTCCATGGGCGGGTTTCCGCCTGTTGCAGCCGGGTCGCGGTCGCGAAGCCTTCACTCGCCTTCACGTCGAATTGAGGTGACGGCATGGGCCATTGCGACCTTCGGCGCAAACATTACATTGGGCACAGTGTCGCCCATCCCCGAGCGCCCCTGTCGGTGAACCTCCGGCACAGAAGCCAGGGGCAGAGGTTCGCCCTGTTTCTTTGTGACAGGGGTGGGGCGGAGACAGAGTTGACAGGCCAATTCAAGGAGTATGTCCGTGCACTCAACTTCAACTATCAAGGCAGATGCTTTTAGACCCGAACAGGGCGGCTGGCGGCTGTTCTGGCTTGCGGTCCTGGGGACCACCTTTCTGGTCATCCAATCGCTGGCGGCGACCGCGCGGCCAGAAAGCCTCGCGCCCCTGGCGGAAAAGGTCAGCCCGGCGGTGGTCAATATCACCACATCCACCATGGTCGAGGGGCGCACCGGCCCGCAGGGGATTGTGCCCGAAGGCTCCCCCTTCGAGGATTTCTTCCGCGAATTCCAGGACCGCAATGGTGGCGGCAACCGTCCCCGCCGGTCCTCGGCGCTGGGGTCGGGTTTCGTGATTTCCGAAGATGGCTATATCGTCACCAACAACCACGTGATCGACGGCGCCGACGAGATCGAGATCGAGTTTTTCCCGGGGGCGGGCCAGCCGGCCGATCTGCTGCCGGCCACCGTGGTGGGGACCGATCCCAACACCGATATCGCGCTGTTGAAGGTCGAAGCCGCGATGCCGCTGAAATTCGTGAAATTCGGCGACAGCGACAAGGCGCTCGTCGGCGATTGGGTTGTCGCGATGGGTAACCCGCTGGGGCAGGGGTTCTCGCTCTCTGCCGGGATCGTTTCGGCCCGCAACCGGGCGCTGTCGGGCACCTATGACGACTACATCCAGACCGATGCCGCCATCAACCGCGGCAACTCCGGTGGTCCGCTGTTCAACATGGACGGCGATGTGGTCGGTGTGAACACCGCCATCCTGTCGCCCAACGGCGGCTCGATCGGGATCGGGTTCTCGATGGCGTCGAATGTGGTGACCAAGGTTGTTGCCCAGCTGAAGGAATACGGCGAGACCCGCCGCGGCTGGCTTGGCGTGCGCATCCAGGATGTGACCGATGATCTGGCCGAGGCCATCGGGCTGGCCAAGGAAGAAGGCGTCCTGATCACCGATGTGCCCGAAGGCCCGGCCAAAGAGGCCGGTCTGCTGGCGCGCGATGTGATCACCAGCTTTGACGGGTTCGAGGTCAAGGACACCCGCGATCTGGTCCGCCGCGTCGGCGATACCGATGTGGGCAAGACGGTCCGCGTGGTGGTGTTCCGCGATGGCAAGACCGAAACCCTGCGGGTCACCCTGGGGCGGCGCGAGGATGCCGTCGATGGCGACACCTCGGCGACCGGTGACGACAAACTTGCCCCCGACGAGACGGAAAAAGAGCTGCTCGGCCTGACCGTCAGCGCCGTGCGCGACGACATGCGCGAGGAACTGGGCCTGGAACCGGGCTCGGCGGGTCTGGTGATCCTTTCGGTGGATGAAACCTCCGGCGCCTGGGAAAAAGGTCTGCGGGCCGGCGATGTGATCACCGAGGCGGGGCAAACCAAGCTTGCGTCGATCTCCGATCTCGAAGAGCAGATCTCGGCCGCTCAGGACGCCGGACGTAAGTCGCTGTTCCTGATGGTGCGTCGCGCGGGGGAACCCCGGTTCGTGGCGCTGAACCTGGGCGAGTAACCAGACCGCTCCGCGCGTCCCGCGCCGGAGAAACCCACAAGCAGGCCGATCCCAACCTTGGGGTCGGCCTTTGTCATGTCTGCGCGATGATCCCCGGTCCGGGCAGGGCGGCGGGCCGGGGCGGCCGTCGTCTGCTGTGGCTGCAATGGCCGCAAAAACCAAAAGAGCCATGTGTCGTTAGACACATGGCTCCCGAAGGGACGGACGATCATTGGGATGGACAGGAGAATGACCGCCTTGTGCCCGTTATCCCAGTCCGATGCGGCGATGACTGTGAAGGAGGTCACATTCAGACCGGTTTTTCGCAGGAGACCTCCAAAAAAAGGTTGCGGGGCGGCACCGGGCAGCATGGGGCGGCACCGGGCGGCATGGGCCGGCAGCTAGATGCCTTCGGGATCGGCCAGGACGGCCAATCCGCCCCGGTCCTTCAGCAACAGCCCGCCACGGCTGATCTCGATCAGACCTGCCTTGCGCCAGTTGGACAGAGTTTTGGAAACCGCCTCGCGGGTGGCGCCGACAAATTCCGCCAGCTCCGATTGCGACAGGCTCAGCTGGCCATTGCCATCGGCGGGCGTGAGATACAGCAGTTTGCGCGCCAGCCGCACCGGCATCGGCAGAAATACCTGTTCGTTGAGCTGCGTGTTCATCCAGCGCATCCGCTGGCCGGCCAGTTTCAGCATGTCACCGGCCAGTTCCGGGTGCCGGGTCAGCTGGGCCAGGACATCGCGGTGACGCAGGCGGCGCAGATGGCTGGGTTCCGCCGCCATCGCTGTGGCCGTGCGTTCACCGGGGTCGAACATGGCGATCTCGCCAAAGATCGCTCCGGGACGCATCATGTCCAGCGACAGCTTGCGCCCGGCGGCCGACAGGGTGGAAATCTCCAAGGCGCCAGAGATGATCGCATAAAGCGCATCGCCCTCGTCGCCGCGTTCAAACAGAACATCGCCGGTCTCAAGACGCACATCGGTGGCCTGGCTGTCGAGCATGGCCCTGAGCCGGTCCGAGGCTCCGGAAAGGAAGCTGGAGGCAGGAAGGGGCGCTACGGCCATGGGGCAATCTCCGGCGGGGGCAAGGCTGAAAAAGACAGGTTGTCGAGCAGTTTTTAGGCGTTGCCGCCACGTCGCGCAACCTTGCGGGTGCATTGCGCAAGGGCGACAGGGGAAAACACCCGGAAACGCCCGTCGGATAAGCCGCAATTCATGCGATGTACAGCGGTCGCGCCTGCCTGCCGCCCGCCGTGCCGCCCACTGTGCCGGCCGGGAGAGATGTCATTCGGTCAGCTCGACCGCGCTCAGCCCCAGGCTGCGTGCCGCGCGCAGCGACAAGGTGTCGCTGTCGATCCCCAGCGGGGTCTGATAGGCGCGGATCGCGGCCCGTGTCTCGGCGCTGAGCGCGCCGGTGATCGCGCCACTATAGGTGCCGCGCGCCGCCAGTGCCCGTTGCAGCGAGGCGATGTAATCCGGCGAGAGCGCATGCGGGCAGGGCGTCTGGAAATAGGTTTCCTCGCGCGGGCGGGTGATTTCCTGCCGGGTCTCGCTGGTGAATTTCGCAGGCTCCAGCACCCGGCCATCGGTGGCTTTGACCGCCGGGGCGACCATCACCTGGTCGGTCACCGTCTCCACCCGTGCGGGGACAATGACCGTATCCCAACAGGTGCCCGGCGGCGCGCCCGGCGGTGCGGTGCGCCCGACGCCGGCAAACGGCGGCGGCGGCACGCAGCCCGCCAGAAGCGACAGCAGCGCCAATGAAGGGCCCAACGCCCGCAGCCGCACCTGCGGTCCGACCCGGGACCTGATCCGGATCAGACGGGACGACAGCGGGCGCAGACCCAGGCTGGAAGGGCCGAAGGGCAGGGGAGGCAATGCGGACATCGGCGCGGACAGGTTCCTCGAAAATTCAGGCTCCGGGATCTTTCGCCGGTCCCGGTTGCGCGCGATGCTAGCCGAAATCCGAAGCGGCGCAAAGACAGCTTGGCAGAAAGGCGGCGTCGGGCGGCCCTTTGGCCCCTGATGCCATAGAGCCGGAACAAAAGAAGAATTTCCTTAGGGAAATATCAAGCCCCGTCTGCGATGTCGCAAATGGGGCTGGAACGGCCCTGACGTGGCCGCTACACACGAGGGCGGAGTACCGAAAAAGGGAAGACGGATCATGGCTAAAATCACCTACATCGAGCACAACGGAACAGAACATGTGGTCGACGTGGCCAACGGGCTGACCGTGATGGAAGGTGCGCGCGACAACAATATCCCCGGCATCGAGGCGGATTGTGGCGGCGCCTGCGCCTGTTCGCCCTGCCATGTCTATATCGCGCCGGACTGGGTCGAAAAGCTGCCGCGCAAGGACGACATGGAAGAGGACATGCTGGATTTCGCCTTTGAGCCGGACCCGGCCCGCTCGCGCCTGACCTGCCAGTTGAAGGTGACCGATGCCCTGGACGGGCTGGTCGTGCATATGCCTGAAAAGCAGATCTGATGCGGCGGCGGGGTGTGGCACGGCGTCTGCTGGCTCCTGCCCCGCATCGTTGCGCCCGCCGTGCGAGGCAGGCGTTGAGCCTGGGGCTGGCGCTGGCGGCGCTGGCGCAGGGGGCGGCGGCAGAGATCATCGCGGCCCGCTTTGGCGACGAGACGACGCGCTATCCGCATGGGGTTCTGGGCGACAAGGTCGAATACGCCAGTCTGCGGATCGAGCGCGGCGCGGAGGATGATCCGCCACGGCTGGTTGAGGTGCATCTGCCCCAGGACCGGGTGTTCGAGGATCTCGCGCCGCGGCTCTGGGATGTGACCGGCGACGGCGCGCCCGAGGTCGTGGTGGTGGAAACTGCGGTCGGAGAGGGGGCCCAGCTGGCGGTCTACAACGGCGAGGGTCGCAAGATCGCGCAAACGCCCCATATCGGCCAGACCAACCGGTGGCTGGCGCCGATCGGGGCGGCCGATCTTGACGGTGACGGCCACATCGAGCTGGCCTATATCGACCGGCCCCACCTGGCCAAGACCCTGCGGATCTGGCGGTTCTACTACGGCAAGCTGGAAGAGGTCGCCACCGCGCCCGGTCTGACCAACCATATGATCGGACAGGATTTCATCACATCCGGATTGCGCGATTGCGGCGCGGGGCCGGAGATTGTCACCGTCAATGCCGACTGGTCGCGGATCATGGTGTCGCGTCTTGAGGCAGGCGTGATCCGGCAGCGCGACATCGGCGCCTTTGACGCGACCACCCGGCTTGACGCGGCCCTGGCCTGCGACCTGCTCTAGCTTGCGGCGTCAGCTCAGGTAGTATCCGTCGGGTTGCAGCGGCGCGGGCGCGTCTTCTCCCATTTGCGTCAAGAGCGAGATTTCAATGGTGCGGCACATGGCGTCCAGCGGCAGGCCGTTGACGGTCTTGCCAAAGGGGTTGGACAGCTCCTCGGTGACTTCGGCGAGACCAAAGAACACATATGCCACGATGGCCACGAACAGCGGCGTCATCCAGCCTGCGCCCTCGATCAGCGAAAACGGGAACAGCAGGCAGTACAGATAGGTCGTGCGAAACACCAGCAGCGAATAGACAAAGGGCAGCGGCGTCGCGGCGATCCGTTCGCAGCCCGCCTGCGCCAGGGTGATCGAGCCGATCCGCTCGCTCAGCGCCTTTTTGGCAAATCCGTCCGGGGCATGCGTGACCATATGCCGGGTCATCAGGTCCAGCGCGGCGCAGGGCGGATGCGGCACCGCGCGCAGGTCGTCGCCGTCGTCAAGCCAGGCGTGGCCGGCCTCGTCCTGGCTGAGGCGGCGCAGATTGGCGCGATGCAGGTGGATGAAGGCGAGGGCAAGCCGCAGCGGGCGGCGTTGGTATTCCGCGGGCAGGAACAGCGCCACATCCCGCCCCAGGGCGCGCATATCGGCCACCAGTTGCCCCCAGAGCTTGCGCCCCTCCCACCAGCGGTCATAGGCGGCATTGTTGCGAAACCCCAGAAACAGCGAGAGTGCGACGCCAAAGACCGCAAACGGCGCGGCATTGGTATGGGGCAGGGCGATCATATCGACATCGACCCAGACCAGCAGCGCCGCCAGCGCGGTCAGCACCGCGATGCGCGGCAGAATCCGGGGCAGGACAGAGCCATGGGTGGCAATCAGGAGTTCCAGGAAACCGGGTTTGTGGCGGACAATCATCGGCGGTGCTTTCGTGATGGGATCTGCACCTGTGTTGAGACCACTGCCGCCGGGAACTGTCCAGCCCGCAGACGCCGCCCTGAGGCCGCTCGGCGACCTTGCGGCGTTCCGATCTGCTGCAGGCTGCCGCGTAGACGCGACAACGCCGGCGATCAGGGCGCGGCAGCCAAAGCGCGCTGCAGGGTCAGCGAGGTCGGCCGGTCAAACCCCGGATGCGCCGTGGCGGCGACCTGCACAAAGCCCAGCCGCGCAAAGGTCTGGTGATTCTCCACCAGTTCCACCCGCACCTGCAGCACCAGGGCGCGCAGCTCCCGCGCCCGGGCGCGGGCGTCGGCCAGTTCAACAAGCCGGCGCGCCAGCCCCTGACCGCGACAGGCGGGCGCAACCGCCAGCTTGCCGAGGTTGAGCAAATGGTCTTTCGGTGTCAGCACGACCGCGGCAACGATGGGCGCGCCGATGGCCCAGACCTCGCCGCGATTGCACTGGTCGGCAAGGGTCTCCAGCGTCAGCCGGTGCACCGAGGAGGGCGGATCAATCCGCCCATCCATATCGGCAAAGCAGCGCCGGATCAGGGCAAGGACCTGCCCCAGCGCCGGGTCGTCGGGCCCCAGTCGAAAGGGCCCCGCCGTCACAGCGCGCGCCAGCCGATATCGCGGCGCACGAACCCCTCGGGCCAGTCGATCCGGTCCACCATTGCATAGGCGCGGTCGCGGGCCTCTTGCAGGCTGTCACCGCGCGCGGTCACGTTCAGAACCCGCCCGCCATTGGCCAGGATCCGGCCGCTGTCCGCCTTGGTCCCGGCATGAAAGACCATGTTCATGCTGTCCTCGGGCAGATCGGACAGGCCTTTGATTTCGGACCCTTTTTGATAGCTCCCCGGATAGCCTTCCGCCGCCATCACAACCGTGATCGCGTGATCATCGGCCCAGCTCACCTGCGCCTCGTTCAGCCGTCCTTCGGCCGCGGCCTGCAGCAGGTCCAGCACCTGTCCGCCCAGCCGCATCATCAGCACCTGGCATTCGGGATCGCCAAAGCGCACGTTGTATTCCACCAGGCGCGGCTGGCCGTCCTGGATCATCAGGCCGACGTAGAGAACCCCCTGATAGGGCGTGCCGCGGTCGGCCATCACCTGCATCGTCGGCTGGACGATCTCCGCCATGGCGCGGGCTTCGATTTCGGCGCTCAGCACCGGAGCCGGAGAATAGGCGCCCATGCCGCCGGTGTTGGGCCCGGTGTCGCCTTCACCCACCCGTTTGTGGTCCTGCGCCGAGCCGATCGACAGCACATCGGTGCCATCACAAAGCACAAACAGCGAGGCCTCTTCGCCCTCCATGAATTCCTCGATCACCACCTCGGCGCCGGCCCCGCCAAAGGCGCCGCCGAACATGTCGTCAAGCGCCGACAGCGCCGTCGCCTCGTCCATCGCGACGATCACGCCCTTGCCGGCCGCAAGCCCGTCGGCCTTGACCACGATGGGGGCGCCCATCTTGCGCACATAGGCCTTGGCCGCCTCGACCTCGGTGAAATGCCCGTAACCTGCAGTGGGGGCCCGGGCCGCGTCGCAAACCTCCTTGGTAAAGCTTTTGGAGGCTTCCAGCCGTGCCGCCGCCTCGGAGGGGCCAAAGACCAGCAGACCGGCGGCGCGCAGCCGATCCGCCACCCCGGC
>NZ_LPUY01000056.1 GCF_001518015.1 Tritonibacter horizontis | reverse complement strand
TGCCAGAGCCGCCGCCGCTGGGCAGGTCGGCTCCCTCCAGCGCCAGCAGCTCCAGCTCCAGCCCGCCGGTGACTGGCGCCGCCTGGGTCAGTCTCACGGTCACACGCTGGCCGATGGTGATCAGCAGGCCCGTGTCAGAGCCCATCAACGTACCGGCCTGGGCGTCGAAGTGAAAGAACTCCCGCCCGATAGAGCGCACCGGCACCAGACCATCCGCGCCGGTTTCATCCAGCTTTACAAAGGCGCCAAAGCGGGCGATGCCGGCGATGCGGCCGCTGAATTCATTGCCCACCCGCTCTGCCAGATAGGAGGCAAGGTAGCGATCGGTGGTGTCGCGTTCCGCCAGCATCGACCGCCGCTCGGTGGCGGAGATATGGGTGGCGGTGTCTTCCATCCGCTCGATTTCTTCCGGGCTCAGCCCGTCTTTGCCCCAGCCATGGGCGGTGATCAGCGCCCGGTGCACGATCAGGTCGGCGTAGCGCCGGATCGGCGAGGTGAAATGCGCGTAGTTGCGCAGGGCGAGGCCGAAATGGCCGAAATTCTCCGGGAAGTAATAGGCCTGCTGCATCGACCGCAGGGTCGAGATGTTGATCAACTCGGCATCGTCGGTCCCGGCCGCGGCGTTCAGCAACGCGTTCAGGTGACGGGTCTGCAACACCTGCCCCTTGGCGAGCGTGAGACCCGCCGCGCGGGCGGTTTCGCGCAGGTTTTCCAGTTTGTCCGCATTGGGCTCCTCGTGGACCCGGAACAGCAGCGGCTGGCGTTTCTTGATCAGGGTCTCGGCGGCGGCGACATTGGCCAGGATCATCAACTCTTCGATCAGCCGATGTGCATCCAGACGACCGCGGAAATTGACCGAGGCCACCTTGCCACTGTCGTCGAGAATGATCTTGCGCTCTGGCAGGTCCAGATCCAGCGGCTGGCGGGCGTCGCGGGCGGTTTTCAGCGCCTCATAGGCAGCATAAAGCGGCTGGATCACCTCGGCGAGGAAGGGTTCGGTCCGGTCGGTGACCTCGCCGTCCATGGCGGCCTGGACTTCCTCGTAGCACAGCGAGGCCTGGGATTTCATCAATCCGCGCACGAAGTGATGGCCGATCTTATTGCCCGCGCTGTCGATCTGCATCCGCACGGCAAGACAGGGGCGCGGCACGCCTTCGTGCAGCGAGCACAGATCGCCCGACAGCCGATCCGGCAGCATCGGCACAACCCGGTCGGGGAAATAGCTGGAGTTGCCCCGTTTGCGGGCCTCGCGATCCAGGGTAGTGCCGGGGGTCACATAGGCGGCGACATCGGCGATGGCGACCCAGATCACATGGCCGCCCGGGTTCTTGGGGTCCTCGTCGGCATGGGCGAAACAGGCGTCGTCATGGTCGCGGGCATCCGCCGGGTCGATGGTGACAAACGGCAGGTCGCGCAGATCCTCGCGGCCGCTCAGGCCCATCGGTTTGGCGCTGTCGGCCTCGGCGATGACCTTGTCGGGGAAATGATCGGGGATGCCGTGCTGATAGATCGCGATCAGCGACACCGCCTTGGGCGCAGAAGGATCGCCGAGCCGTTCGACGATCCGCGCTTTGGGCAGACCCATCCGCGCCTTGGGGCCGGCCTGTTCCGCCTCGACCAGTTCACCGTCCTTGGCGCCATGAGTGTTCGCCTCGGGCACCGTCCATTCGTTGGCGCTGGCCTTGTCGATGGGAATGATGCGTCCGCCCTCGGATCCCTTGCGATAGATGCCGAGAATGCGTTTGGGATTGGTGCCGATGCGACGGATCAGCCGCGCCTCGTAGTTGTGGTCCTCTTCCTGCACCACGGTCAGGCGGGCCAGGATACGGTCGCCTTCTCCCAGCGCCGGATCCGAGGCGCGAAGCACCATCAGCACGGTGGGTTCGACGCCCTCGCCATGCCATTCCAGCGGGTGTGCATAAAGATCGCCATCGTCGTTCGGCGCCTTGATCTGAAGGACCGAGACCGGCGGCAGGCGGTCGGGGTCTGTGTAGCTGCGCTTGCGCTTTTCCAGATGCCCTTCGGCTTCCAGCTCCTTCAGCACGCGCTTGAGGTCGATCCGCTCAGCACCTTTGATGCCAAAAGCCTTGGCAATGTCTCGTTTCGAAGTTTGGGTCGGGTGGGCGGAGATCCATTCCAGAATCTCGGCCTTTGTGGGGATGCGCGCCATATATTTGCCCTAGCATGGCGCAGCGGAGACGTCATGCCGAAAAGAGCGCCGCCCCGTGCAAGACAGCGCCGGGACGGGGCGGGCATAAGGTCAGAAAGGCTGACCTTATGTTTCGCGTGCGAAACAATGGGTCAGGGGGGCTGATACTTTATGTGGGCGTTGCCAGGGCAGCGCGCGCTGATATCTGCGATTCGGCTGCGTGGTGCAACGCCTCAACCCAAGGGACGCCGCATGTCGCGGTGGTCGATCCCGGCATCAAGATAGACCGGACCGAAGGCCTCGAACCCCAGTTTTTCATAGAACCCCAGTGCGTGGATCTGTGCGCCGAGCTTGGCCGTGGTGACATCGGGGCGGCGGCGGGCCTCGGCCACGCAGGCCTCGATCAGCTTGGCGCCAAGGCCGGTGCCACGGGCGGATTTCACCACACAGACGCGGCCGATTTTGGCGATGTCCTCGGTGAAGACGATGCGGGCGGTGCCCACCGGAACACCGTCCTTGAGCGCCAGAAGATGCGTCGCGCTGTCGTCCAGCGCATCGCGTTCTTCTTCGACCGGGACGCCCTGTTCATCGACAAAAACCTCAAAGCGCAGGGTCAGGCAGGCGTCGAGTTTTTCGGTGACGTCAATCGACAGGCTCATGCGAAGTAATCCTTCAGAATGCGGGTATAGATGCTCTTGAGTTGATGGATCTGTGCCACCTCGACGCATTCGTCCACCTGATGCATGGTCTTGCCCACCAGACCGAACTCCACCACCGGGCAATGCGCCTTGACGAAGCGCGCATCCGAGGTGCCGCCGGTGGTCGACAGTTCCGGCACCTGATTGGTTTCGGCCTGCACCGCGCGGCTGACCAGTTCGGACAGATCGCCGGGGGGCGTGATAAAGCTTTCGCCGGAGATTTTGACCTCCATCTCGACCTTCAGCCCGAAGTCCCCGGCGACGCGATCGGCCTCGCCCTGCAACCATTCGGTCAGCGACGCGCCGGAGTGCAGCTCGTTAAAGCGGATGTTGACCGCAGCGCGGGCCTGCGCCGGAATCACATTGGTCGCCGGATTGCCGGTGTCGATGGTGACAATCGCCAGGGTGGAGGCATCAAAATGCTCCGAGCCGCTGTCCAGCGTGTGACTGGCCAGCCGGTCCATCAGTCGCGCCATGCCGTTGAGCGGATTGTTGGCCCGATGCGGATAGGCCGAATGACCCTGGACGCCGGTAACCGTGAACCAGGCCGTCATGGAGCCGCGACGGCCGATCTTGATCATCTCGCCCATATGATTGGGGCAGGTGGGTTCCCCGACGAGGCAGACCGACATCTTTTCGCCCGCGCCCGCCATGTAATCCAGAAGCGCGGTGGTGCCGTTCACCGCGTCGCCTTCCTCATCACCGGTGATGGTCAGGATCACGGCCCCGTCGGGCGGGGTGTCGCGCACAAAATCAATGGCGGCAGCGGCAAAGGCGGCGACACCGGATTTCATGTCCGTGGTGCCGCGCCCGTACATCACGCCATCGACCACCTCCGCGCCAAAGGGGTCATGGGTCCAGGCTGCCGCGTCACCAACCGGAACCACATCGGTATGCCCATTGAAACCAAAGGTTTTTTCATGCCCCTTGTCGCCCCAGCGGGCAAACAGGTTCGACACATCGTCCCGATCCGCGCGGGTGCAGGTAAAGCCGGCGTCGCTCAGAACCTGCTCCAGCAGCGTCAAGGCACCGCCCTCTGCCGGCGTGACAGAGGGGCAGCGGATCAGCGCAGAAGTCAGCGCGACGGGGTCGGTGGCGGTCATCTTTGGTCCTCCTGAGGTCTTCGGGATCTGACCTAGCGCGGTTTCGGGGCCGGACGCAATTGGCCCGCCAGCTGTGACCGAAATGCGCAAACCGGCAAAAACGGGAAAATCGCGGTCCTGACAGGGGCGGATCGGCGTGCTAGGCTGGCCACAATAACAGATCGAGGCAAGGATGGCGGCGACAGCAAGAGCGCCCCAACACAGGCCGAGCAGGACAGGCAACATATCCGGACGGAGACCGATAGATCGTTGAATCTACCGGTATAATCATTTCCGTTTTGGCATTGCCGAGGCCCGCCGGGCGGTGTTTGTTTCCAGAACCTTGTGATTTGAACTGAGGGACGCCCCGGGCAAAAAGGCCGAACAACGTGCCGCCCGGGGCACGACACAAGACCGCGGCGAGGTGCAGGATGACAGGTATGATTTTGGCGGCCCCAATCTGCGGCGATCTGGCCTTGATCCGGCGCGTGACCGCATGAGCTGGATCGGGGTCTGGCACCGGGAGCGGCGCTGTTTCGATGCGGCCGGTCTGACCGAACAGGGCGAACACCCCCGCCTGCTGCTGCGCGAGCCGGATGCCCTGCTTGCCGCCGGATCGCTGGTGGTTGAATTCGAACTGCCGATGCGCCCAACCCCGGATCCGGTGATCCGGTTTGCGCGGGGGGGCGACTGGCCCTTGCTGTTCGAACTCAACGCCGATCCAGACGGTGCGGTAGATTTGCAGCTCGACCAATACGGGCATCTGCAGCACCAGCGGGTTCATCCCGTCGGCGCGGGCCGGGGAGATCGGCTGCGATTGACGCTCAGCTGGAATGCGCCCGCTTTTTGCGGCCAACTGACGGTGGAGCGATTGGCAGGCGGACCATCGGCGCATGTTGCGCTTCAGGCGCCGCGCCCCTGGCGACTGGACGATCTGCGCGCCTTGTTGTCGGGCCCGCCAGAGGCGTCCATGGCACCGACGGTCACCTATGTGGCGCTTTCCGCGCAGCAGGAACCGACCGGCCCGATGCCGGGGCTGACGGCGCAGACCCCCGTGGAAACAGACCATGGTCCGCGTCCGATTGCGCAGTTGCAGCGCGGCGATCTGTTGCGTGTCGCGGGCGGCGATCTGGTGCCGGTGCTGCATGTGGTGCGGCGGCGGGTTCCGGCGTTTGGCGCCTTTCGACCGGTGCAGCTGCGGGCGCCGTTCTTCGGCCTGTCCGAAGATCTGTTCGTCGCCCCGTCACAGCGGGTTCTGCTCACCGGGTCGGAGGTGGAATACCTGTTTGGCTGCGAGGCGGTTCTGGCCGCAGCCGAAACTTTGGCGACGACCCGGATCGGCGCCATGGCGCCTCGTACCGACACATTGGTCGATTATTTTCAGGTCGTCCTGCCGGGAAATGAGGCACCCATCGTCGCCGGGCTTGCGGTCGAAAGCCTGTTTCTCGGTCGTATCCGCCGGGACCGGGCGCGGCTTTCGGCCAGTCTTTTGGCGGATATCGACCGCAACAGCCTGCCCGAGCATGCCACATCGCCGCTGCCTGTGGTGCGCGCGTTTGATGCCGCAGTTCTGGCAGAACAGCGCAGCGCCTAAGCGCAAAGGCTTGTAACCAATAGGCCAATCCTTTTATGGCAATGATATCGTTGCTCGAAAGATCCTGGCCATGAATTTGCGCTACCTTTGCTTTTGCCTGATGACAAGTTTGCTGTCTTTGGCCGCGCCGGCGCTTCGCGCGCAGGAGGTTACGGTCAACACGGTGACGCGGCCGCCCTTCTCGATGCCGGTTGGCGGCCAGGAGGCGGGCTTCACCATGGAGCTGATGCGCGACCTCGCCCTGCGGCTGAATTGGGATCTGCGGGTCAACCGCGTCGAAAGCTTTTCCCAGATGCTCGAGGATGTGGAGCAGGGCCGGGTCGATATGGCGGCGGCCAATATCTCCATCACGGCAGGGCGCGAGGCGGTGATGGACTTCAGTCAGCCGATCTTTGAAAGCGGCCTGCAGATCATGTTGCACGTCGATGATGTTGTTTCGCCCAGCCTGGTGTCGGCGCTGCTGTCCTGGGATCTTCTGGCGGCAATCGGCATCGCCTTTGTGTTGCTGCTGGTCGGCGGCATGCTGATGTGGGTTTTTGAACGACGGGCCCAGCCCTATTTCGACCGTCCGCTGAACGAAGCCTGGTTTCCGTCCTTCTGGTGGGCGCTCAACCTCGTGGTCAACGGCGGGTTCGAAGAACGGGTGCCGCGCAGTTTTCTGGGGCGGATCTTTGGGGTCGTGCTGGTGGTGTCATCGCTGTTCATCGTGTCGGTGTTTGTGGCCAAGATCACGGCCGCAATGACCGTCGAGGCGATCAACGGATCGGTGAATTCCGTCAATGACCTTTATGGCAAGGCCGTCGGCACCATCCAGGGGTCGACCGCTGCGGGATTTCTGGACCGCCGCGACATCGACTATGCCGCCTTTCCCGGTCTTGACGAGCTGCTGGCGGATTTCGAAGCGGGGCAAACCCGGATCGTGGTCTTTGATGCGCCGGTGCTGAACCACTATGTAAAAACGGACGGGGCAAGGATCGGTCAGGTCATGAGCGAAAAGTTCCTGACCGAATATTATGGAATCATCTTCCCGCAAGGCTCGCCGCTGGTGGAGCCTGCAAACCGGGCGCTGCTGTCGATGCAGGAAGACGGCAGCTATGCGACGCTCTATCGCAAATGGTTCGGCGGCGGCGGGTCCTGACAGGCCCGTGCCCCCCCCCGCGTGGTGCCAGTCAGTGCAGCCCGGCCGGTGCGGCCCGGTCAGTGTGCCGGGCTGTCGTCGGTTTCCGGCTCATCGCCGAAAAAGGGCGTCATCTGCGCCACGATCACGGAATTTTCGTCCAGTGCCCGCTGCATCAGCGCCCGTTCGTCGGCGTCGATCTCGTGCCCCTCTTCTTCGCGCTCTGCGATGGTGCCATAACCGGTGACATCCAGCGGCGCGGTATCCGCCTGTTTCAGGATCGCGACGGTTTCACGCACCGCTTCGGCTTCGTCCACGCCAGAGGCATAGATCATCAACGCCGCGCCCGTGGCGTCGGCGGGCAGGCCATCACCGTCTTTACGGCCAATTTGAACCAAGAGCGTATAGACTTGCTGGCGGGAGGGTTTCTTCTGTGTCATCGCCCTGCATTAGACGGGAGCATGGGGCGAGGTCAAACCAAATTGACTTCAATTTGAGCTAACTGTTGTCTCAGTTTTTCCACTTTTTTTGTCCAGTGTTAACGGGACGGTGGGTCTTTCGTGCCTAGAAAGACGAAATTTGAAAATAGATTTGGTGAACCGAGATGGCGACAGCGCAGGAATTGCCCATAAATACCAGTGCCTCGGCCGAGCAGATGGCGGAGGCGATGTTCGGCAACGGCATCACCATCAACTCTGCGACCTACACTGGGGCGGATTCGGCTTCGGGCATTTACAGCGACGGCGACACCGTGGCGCCGAATGTGACCCCGTCAGACAGTGGCGTCATTCTGTCCACCGGCAAGGCCAGCGATTTCACCAACAGCTCTGGCACGTCGGACACCAATACCTCGGCCAGAACGACCACCGAACACGGCACCGCGGGCGATTCCGATCTGGATGAGATCGCCGGAGGAAAAACCTATGACGCTGCCATTTTCGAGGCGGAGTTCGTTCCCGATGGCTCCACCCTGTCGATGCAGTTCGTGTTCTCCTCGGAGGAGTATCTGGAATACGTCGGCACCGGGTTCAACGATGCGGTGTCGGTCTGGGTCAATGGGGTCGAGGCCCAGTTGGTGGTGGGGGATGGCGACATCACCATCAATAATATCAACGATGAATCGAACGAAAACCTCTATGTCGACAACCCTGCGGATTCCGACCTCTACAACACCGAAATGGATGGGTTTACCGTCACGCTGAAACTCACCGCACCGGTGACGCCCGGTGAGGTCAATACCATTAAGATCGCGATCGCCGACACCGGTGATGCGAAATACGATTCCAACCTGCTGATCGCCGGAGATTCGATCCAGACCGCCCTGATTGCGGGCGATGACGAGGTCGAGGTCCGCGAAGGTGAAACCGTCAAGGTCGATGTGCTGGAAAATGACGCGCAGGCCAATGGTGGCCAGCTGACGATCACCCACATCAACAACCAGCCGGTTACGGCAGGCAGTTCCGTGACCCTGGCGTCGGGCGAAGTGGTCACGCTGAACGACGATGGCACCTTCGATATCACCGGTCAGGATGATGTTGATGAGAATGAAACCTCGGTCTTTACCTATACGGTGGCGGATGACGAGGGCAATTCGGACGTTGGGTATGTCGATCTGACCACCACGCCCTGTTTCGTGGCGGGGACCCTGATCGACACGCTCGCCGGCCCGTTGCCGGTCGAAGAGCTTGAAGTCGGCATGAAGGTGCGCACCCGCGACCACGGCGGCCAGAAAATCCGCTGGATCGGCCGCAGCAGCCGTCTTGCGACCGGCCCGCATGCGCCGGTGCGGATTGCCGCCAATGCCTTGGGGCAGCACGATGAAATCGAGGTCTCGCCCAGTCACCGAGTGTTGCTGCGCTCGGCCACGGCGGATGTGCTCTTTGGGGCTGAAGAAGTGCTGGTGCCGGCGCATCACCTGGTCAATGACAGCACGATCCGGCGGCGCGCGGACGGGCGGCCGGTGGTCTATTTCCATCTCCTGTTCGACCGCCACGAGATCATTCGCGGCAATGGCCTGGACAGCGAGAGCTATCATCCCGGCAAGGACAGCCTCGGCGGGCTGGATGCCGAAACCCGCGCCGAGTTTTTTGACCTGATGGGCGACAGCTGGAAAAGCTATGCGGCGATGTCGCGTCCGACGCTCAAATCCTATGAAACACGGGTGCTGCTGGCCGCGGATCAGTAACGGCTTCGCATCCGGTAGCCGGGGTGGAATGTCATCCGGGCAAAGGTCACAGGCGCGTCCTGGAACCATGTCGACCGCTCCATCTGGAACAAGGCCGCGCCCGGTGCACAGGCGAGGTAATCCGCCAGTGCCGCATCCGCCGCCGTGGCCGTGAAACTGACATCGGCGTTGGAAAACGGCACCTCCGCCAGCAGCCATTCGCCGGGCGGTTTAAGGGCAAAATCAGCCTCTGCACAGCCCGGAACCGCGGCAATATTGATCCAGCGATCCTCAAAGTGGAACGGTTGCCCGTCGCCATAGTGCATGGCTTCCAGATGCAGCACCTCTGTGCCCGGTGTCAGCCCCATCTGGGACCCGAGCCAGCCCGGCGCAGCCTGCATCCGGCGCGACACGAGCGCATAGCGATAGGTCGCATTGCGTTCCTCGACCAGCCTGCGGGCGGTGGCGATTTCCAGCTTGGCCTGTTTGACCGGCAGCGCGGTGACACGGGTGCCGCTTTTGCGCTTGCGGTCGATCACCCCCCGGTCGGCCAGTTCGCGCAGGGCCCGGTTGACCGTGGCGCGGGCACAGCCGAATTCCGTCGCCAGCTCCGCCTCGGTTGGCAATAGCGCGCCCTGGTCCCAGACGCGGGTCTCGATGCGCCGCATGACCTCGTCGCGGACATCCTGGAAACCGGTCTTTTTCGGCTGTTGCACGCGGGACCTTCCTATCTGGGCTGAAACTCTGGCTTAATGGCCATATGTCTGGAGGCGTTGACGATTGTAAAGGCGCCGCCGACGGGGCGCCGGGAGCGCGGGGCCGTCAAAGCTCTGCCAGAAGCGTGGTAATGGCGCTGCGATAGCGGTTCAGGATTGCGTCCCGCCCGATATGGCGCCCCTGCTGCACCATATGGCGCCCCGCCGCCCAGACATCGGTCACCGTATGGTCGTCGGCGGCAAAACACAGCCCGTCGAGGACGTGCGCGTCGGGCAGGCCAAAAAGCGCAGGCTGGCTGCGGTCGAGGGCCACCAGATCCGCCAGAGCGCCGACCGCCAACCGGCCAGAATCGCGCCCGAGGGCCTGCGCCCCACCCCGCGCCGCGCCAAGGTAGAGGGTCTGTCCCACCGATCCCGTGTCGGCCACCAGAACATTGCGGGCCAGATCGCGCAGGCGCTGGGAATATTCCAGCGTGCGCAATTCCTCGACGAGCGAAATCCGGATGTTGGAGTCAGAGCCAACCCCGAACCGCCCCCCGGCCGCAAGATAGGGCGCCCCGTTGAACGTACCATCGCCAAGGTTCGCCTCGGTGACGGGACACAGCCCCGCAACGGCGCCGCTGCGGGCCAGTACCTGGGTTTCCGTCGCGGTCATGTGGGTGGCATGGATCAGGCACCATTGTGCGTTCACCTGGGTGTTGTGCAGCAACCAGTCCACGGGCCGCGCGCCGAGCCAGTCTTTGATCTCGGCCACTTCGCGGGGTTGCTCGGCGATATGGATGTGGATCGGGTTTGTCTCGGCCAGGGGCAGAATCGCCGCGAGGTCTTCGGGGCAGATGGCGCGCAGGGAATGCGGCGCGATGCCGACCCGCGTGTCGGGCCCGAGCTCTTGCGCCGCGCTGCGGGCCTGGGTGACAAGCTGCGCGAAGCGATCCGTATCGTTGCCAAAGCGCCGCTGCCCACCCGACAGCGGCTGCCGTCCGGCGCCGCCAAAGGTATAGAGTACCGGCAGATGGGTGAGGCCGATCCCGGTTTCCGACGCAGCGGCCATCACGCGCTGGCTGAGCTCGGCCAGGTTGGCGTAGGGGGTGCCGCCGGGCTGGTGATGGACATAGTGGAATTCCCCCACCGCCGCATAGCCGGCCTCCAGCATCTCCAGAAAGGTCAGCGCGGCGATGGCTTCGTATGTGTCCGGCGTGAGATGATCGAGAAACCGGTACATCAGGCTGCGCCAGGTCCAGAAACTGTCCGCCCCACCGGCGCGATATTCGGTGCGGCCGGCCATCGCCCGTTGAAAGCTGTGGGAATGCAGGTTGGCCAGGGCCGGCAGCAGCAGGTCGACGCGGGTGTCGCCCGCCTGTGCCTCCACGCCCGGATCAATCGCGGTCAGATAGCCGCTGTCGATGGTCAGGCGGACGTTCTGGGTCCAGCCTTGGGGCAAGCAGGCGGTGGCGGCAAAAATTGTCTGCATCTGACCCTCTTATGTATAGACATAATGACATTAAGCGCATAGCGTTTGGCGGGCAAGAAAATTCGGACGAGGGCGACATGCGCGACAGATACGTCTTGGGCGGCGCTCAGCTGGCGACGATGGACCCGAGGACACCCTACGGTTTGATCGAGGACGGCGCGGTGGCCGTGGAGGGCGCGCGGATCGCCTGGTGCGGCCCGGAGGCGGCGCTGCCGCAGGCCTATGCGGACTGGCCAAGACAGGATCTTGGCGGTCGGTTGGTGACGCCGGGGCTGATTGATTGTCACACCCATCTGATCTTTGGCGGCGACCGCGCGGGCGAGTTCGAGATGCGGCTCAACGGCGCGTCCTACGAGGAAGTGGCGCGCGCCGGCGGCGGGATCGTCTCGACGGTGACAGCGACGCGGGCGGCGGACCTGGAGGCGCTGGTCGCGGGGGCGCTGCCGCGTCTGGATGCGCTGATCGCCGAAGGGGTCACCACCGTCGAGATCAAATCGGGCTACGGGCTTGATCGCGATACCGAATGCACCATGCTGCGGGCCGCGCGCCGTCTTGGGGCGGTGCGGGACGTGACGGTCACCACGACCTTTCTTGGGGCGCATGCGGTGCCGGCAGAGTATGCCGGGCGTTCCGATGCTTATCTGGAGGAGGTCTGCCTGCCCACCCTGCGCGCGGCCCATGGCGAGGGGCTGGTGGATGCGGTGGACGGGTTTTGCGAGGGGATCGCCTTTTCGGCTGCGCAGATCGGTCGGGTGTTCGATCTGGCGGCGGCGCTGGGCCTGCCGGTCAAGCTTCACGCTGAACAACTGTCCCATCAGGGCGGCACAAGGCTGGCAGCGGCACGCGGTGCGCTGTCGGTGGATCACGTCGAATATGCCACCGAAGAGGATGCCCGCGCGATGGCGGCGGCGGGTTCTGTCGCGGTGTTGTTGCCCGGTGCGTTTTACACGCTGCGGGAAAGCCAGCTGCCGCCGACAGAGCACTTTCGCACCCACGGCGTGCCGATGGCGCTGGCGACCGATTGCAACCCTGGCTCCTCGCCGCTGACCTCGCTGCTGCTGACGCTCAACATGGGGTGCACCCTGTTTCGCCTGACCCCGCAGGAGGCTCTGGCCGGGGTGACCGTTCATGCGGCCCGCGCGCTGGGGCTTGCGGATCGGGGCTGCATCGCTCCGACGTTGCGGGCCGATCTGGCGATCTGGGATGTCACGCGCCCGGCAGAGCTGGCCTATCGGATTGGCTTTAACCCGCTTTATGCCCGCGTTCACGGCGGCAAACTGGAGACCCGCAGATGATCGACATGATCCCCGGCACCGTGACTCTCGCCACGCTCGAGAGGATTTTTGCCACCGGAACCCCGGCGCGGCTTGACCGTTCAGCCCGAACCGGGGTGGAGGCCGCCGCCGCGATGGTCGCAGAGGCGGCCGCAGGCGCGGCACCGGTCTATGGTGTCAACACGGGGTTTGGCAAACTGGCCTCGACCCGGATCGCCGCCGACGACACCGAAACGCTGCAACGCAACCTGATCCTCAGCCATTCCTGCGGCGTGGGCGCGCCTCTGGCGGAGGATAAGATTCGGCTGATGATGGCGCTCAAATTGCTCTCGCTCGGGCGCGGTGCCTCCGGTGTGCGCTGGGCGGTGATCGAGCAGATCGAACAGATGCTGGCGCGGGGCGTGATCCCGGTGGTGCCCTCGCAGGGGTCGGTCGGGGCCTCCGGCGATCTGGCGCCACTGGCCCATATGGCCGCCGCGATGATCGGCGAGGGAGAGGCCACCTTCGAGGGCGAGCGCCTGCCCGGAGCCGAGGCCCTGCGCCGCGCCGGGATCGAACCGATTGTGCTCGGCCCGAAAGAGGGTCTCGGGCTGATCAACGGCACCCAGTTTTCCACCGCTTGCGCCCTTGCCGGGCTGTTTCAGGCCCTGGACCTGGCGCGGGCCTCGGTCGCGATTTCCGCGCTGACCACGGATGCGATCATGGGGTCGACCGCGCCCCTGGTGGCCGAGATCCACACCCTGCGCGGCCATGCGGGCCAGATTGATGTGGCTGCTGCGATGCGCGCCATCATGCAGGGGTCCGAGATCCGCGACAGCCACCGGGAAGGCGACAGTCGCGTTCAGGACCCGTATTGCATCCGCTGCCAGCCGCAGGTGCTGGGCGCGGCGCTGGATGTGTTGCGCATGGCGGCCCGCACGCTGGAGGTGGAGGCCAATGCCGTAACCGACAATCCGCTGGTTCTGGTCGAACAGGGGCGGATCGTCTCGGGGGGCAATTTCCATGCCGAATATGTCGGCTTCGCTGCCGATCAGATCGCGCTGGCGGTGGCAGAGATCGGCGCGATTGCGCAGCGCCGGGTCGCCTTGATGGTGGACCCGACCCTGAGCCACGACTTGCCGCCCTTTCTAACGCCGAACCCCGGCCTCAACTCCGGCTTCATGATCGCCGAGGTCACGACGGCGGCGCTGATGAGCGAGAACAAGCATCTGGCGAACCCCTGCGTTACCGACTCGACGCCGACCTCTGCCAATCAGGAGGACCACGTGTCGATGGCCGCCCATGGCGCGCTGCGGCTGGCGCGGATGACGGCGAACCTGTCGGTGATCCTCGGGGTGGAGATGCTCTGTGCCGCCCAAGGGGTCGAGGCGCGCGCGCCGCTCAGGACTTCGGCGCGGTTGCAGGATCTGCTGGCCATGCTGCGCAGCGAAATCCCCAGCTTGGGCGAAGATCGCTACCTTGCGCCCGAGATCGAAGCCGCCAGCGCCATGGTCCGTGCGGGCCGCGTGGCCCGGGCCGCGGGCGTGGAGATCGCGGTATGATCGACGTCACGCAAGGGTCCTCGCCACTGGTCCTTGGCCTGCCGCATACGGGGACCGAGGTGCCCGCAGAGGTTGCCAAGGATCTGAATGAACGTGGTCTTGGTCTTGCCGATACGGACTGGCATATTCACGACCTCTATGCGGATCTGGTAGAGGGTGTGACCACCGTGCGCACCCCCATCCATCGCTATGTCATCGACGTGAACCGGGACCCTGCAGGCCACAGCCTCTATCCCGGTCAGAACACCACCACGCTGGTGCCGCTGACGGATTTTGATGGCAATTCGATCTGGTCCCGTGAGCCGGAGGCGGCGGAAATCTCCCGCCGTCGCGACGCCTATCACGCGCCCTATCATGCCGCGCTGACGGCAGAGATGGAGCGGGTGGCGGCCATTCACGGGTTTGCCATCCTCTATGATTGCCATTCGATCCGGAGCGAAATTCCGTTTCTGTTCGAGGGCCGCCTGCCGGATTTCAACGTCGGCACCAACATGGGCACCACCTGCGCGCCCGGGATCGAGGCGCTGGTGGTTGACAGCTGTCAACAGGCCACGGGCTATAGCGCGGTCCTGAACGGTCGCTTCAAGGGGGGCTGGACCACGCGCCACTATGGCCGCCCGGCGCAGGGCTGGCACGCGATCCAGATGGAGCTGGCACAGGCGACCTACTGCGACGAGACCCCGCCCTGGCGCTATGACCCCGCCCGCTCCGACCGACTTCGGGCGCATTTGTCCCGCCTACTCGCCGATTTGACCCAATGGAGGCCCGCATGAGCGATCCGCGCAAGAACACCCGTGATGTCTACCCTGCGACGGGCACGGACCTGACCGCAAAATCCTGGCTGACGGAGGCCCCGTTGCGGATGTTGATGAACAATCTGCACCCCGATGTGGCCGAAAATCCGCACGAACTGGTGGTCTATGGCGGTATTGGCCGGGCCGCGCGCACCTGGAAGGACTTCGACATGATCGTCGACAGCCTCCGCGCGCTTGAGGACGACCAGACCCTTCTGGTGCAATCCGGTAAACCTGTCGGTGTGTTCCAGACCCATAAGGACGCGCCCCGGGTGCTGATCGCCAATTCCAACCTGGTGCCGCATTGGGCCAATTGGGACCACTTCAACGAGCTCGATAAAAAGGGGCTGATGATGTACGGCCAGATGACCGCCGGGTCCTGGATCTACATCGGCACCCAAGGCATCGTGCAGGGCACTTATGAGACCTTTGCCGAGGCGGGGCGACAGCATTACGACGGCGATCTGACCGGCAAATGGATCCTGACTGGAGGTCTGGGCGGCATGGGGGGCGCGCAGCCTCTGGCGGCGGTTTTTGCCGGGGCCTGCTGTCTGGCGGTGGAGTGCAACCCCGACAGCATCGATTTCCGCCTGCGCACCCGATACCTCGACGAGAAGGCCGAGACGCTGGACGAGGCGCTGGAGATGATCGACCGCTGGACCAAAGCGGGCGAGGCGAAATCCGTCGGCCTGTTGGGCAATGCGGCGGATGTCTTTGCCGAACTGGTGGCGCGCGCCAAAGCGGGCGGTCTGCGTCCCGATATCGTGACGGACCAGACCTCGGCCCATGATCCGGTCAATGGCTACCTGCCGCAGGGCTGGACCATGGCCGAATGGAAAGACAAGCGCGACACAGACCCCAAAGCGGTGGAAAAAGCCGCCCGCGCCAGCATGCGGGCGCAGGTCGAGGCCATGTGCGCGTTTCACGCCATGGGGATTCCGACGGTCGATTATGGCAACAATATCCGGCAGGTGGCGCTGGACGCGGGGCTGGAGACCGCTTTTGATTTTCCCGGCTTTGTGCCCGCATATATCCGGCCGCTGTTCTGTCGCGGCATCGGTCCGTTCCGCTGGGTGGCCCTGTCCGGCGACCCCGAGGACATCAGGAAGACCGACGCCAAGATGAAAGAGCTGTTCCCCGACAACGAAGGTCTGCATCGCTGGCTGGACATGGCGAAGGAGCGGATCGCCTTTCAGGGGTTGCCGGCCCGGATCTGCTGGATCGGTCTGGGCGATCGCCACAAGGCCGGCCTCGCCTTCAACGAGATGGTCCGCACCGGCGAATTGTCCGCACCCGTGGTGATCGGGCGCGACCACCTCGACAGTGGGTCCGTCGCCTCGCCCAACCGCGAAACAGAGGCGATGAAAGATGGATCGGACGCGGTGTCAGACTGGCCGCTGTTGAACGCGCTGCTGAACACCGCCTCTGGCGCGACTTGGGTGTCGCTGCACCATGGCGGTGGCGTCGGCATGGGGTTCTCGCAGCATTCGGGCGTGGTGATCTGTTGTGACGGCACCGAGGATGCCGACCGCCGCATCGGCCGGGTGTTGTGGAACGATCCGGCGACAGGCGTGATGCGGCACGCGGATGCCGGCTATGACATCGCTCAGGATTGCGCCCGCGACCATGGGCTGACCCTGCCGGGCATCCTCGGCTAAGCGAGCGCGGCCCCGCACAAGGCGAGCACTGTTTCGCGGCCTTTTCCCCCAGGTTCAGGGGTCGGGCAGACGCGGTTCAGGGGCGGTTCAGGCGGGGACCTGGGCGGGTTGGGTGGCCAGCCACCAGGTTGAGCCGCTCGGTTCCTTGATACCGCCGCGCAGGTCATCGTCCGGGCGTTTGCGCATTGGTTCCTGCACGATCATGCCGCCGGCCGCGATGGCCTGGTCAAAGGCCAGTTGCGCATCCGGCACATAGAGATGCACATGCGCGTCGCAATCCGCAGCTTCGGGCAGGCCGCCGATCATCACCACGCTGTCGTCGATGCGCAGTTCCGCATGCATCAGGCTGCCATCGTCGCGATTGTGTCGTCGCAAAAGAGTCGCGTCAAAGGCCCGCTGCAGGAAGGCGATGGTGCCTTCCGGATCGTGACACACGAGGTAGGGGCTTACCGATGGGTAATTGTTTGGTTTCCAGGATGCTGGCATTCCGCGTGCTCCTTCTGCAAAAACACACCCGGCCGTTTTCTGATGGCCCTTTGTGAAACGTAGCGGGATTTTCCAATTTTTCCACGAGCACAATGTTTCTGAACCAAAAAAACAGGCGACCGGGGCCGCCTGTTCCGTAAAATCGGTGTGCTGTTGGCGCTGGCCGGTGGCTCAGTCGCGCAGCAATTCGTTGATGCCGGTCTTGGAGCGGGTCTTGGCATCGACGCGCTTCACGATCACCGCGCAATAGAGGTTGATCCCGTTCTTGGAGGGCATCGTGCCGGAGACCACAACGGAATAGGGCGGCACCTCGCCATACATCACCTCACCGGTTTCCCGGTCGACGATCTTGGTGGATTGGCCGATGTAGACGCCCATGCCCAGCACCGAGCCTTCGCGGATGATGCAGCCTTCGACCACCTCGGAGCGGGCCCCGATAAAGCAGTTGTCCTCGATGATGGTCGGGCCGGCCTGCATGGGTTCCAGCACGCCACCGATGCCGACGCCGCCGGACAGGTGCACGCCCTTGCCGATCTGCGCGCAGGAGCCGACGGTCGCCCAGGTGTCAACCATGGTGCCCTCGTCGACATAGGCGCCGAGGTTGACGAAAGAGGGCATCAGCACCACGCCGGGGGCGATATAGGCGGATTTGCGGACCACGCAGTTCGGCACCGCGCGAAAGCCTGCGGTTTTCCAGTCGGACGGGCCCCAGCCCTTGAACTTGCTGTCAACCTTGTCCCACCAGCCGGAGCCTTGCGGGCCGCCGGATTGCTCTTCCATGTCCTTGATGCGAAAGCCAAGCAAAACGGCTTTTTTCGCCCATTGGTTCACGTGCCAGTCGCCGCTGTCCAGCTTTTCCGCGACGCGCAGTTTGCCGCTGTCGAGCGCGGCGAGGGTCTGCTCGATCGCGTCGCGGGTTTCGCCGGTGGTGGCGGGGGTGATGGTATCACGGGCCTCCCAGGCGGCCTCGATTGCGGTTTCCAGCTGCGCGTTGGACATATGTTCCAGCTCCGGGTTTTGATTGGATTCGGGCGCTTATAGCCGCATTCAGGCAGGAGGTCATGTCCCGAACGCGCCGATGTGCCGGACAGGCGCGACCGCGCGACCCTAGCTGACCCGGCGCAGATGGTGGCGCAGCGTGTCACAGGCCGATGTCAGGTCCTGCGCGCGCACCGCCGCGATCAGGGCGGCGTGGTCGCTGTCGGGCCGGGCGGTCCAGCGGTCCTGCCAATAGGCAAACAGGTGGCGCGCGGCGGTGATATGCAGGTCCTCGATCGACGCCATCAGGCGCGGCATGCCACAGGGCATGAGCAATGCGAGGTGAAACCGCCGGTTGCAGCGGTCCCAGGTGATCATGTCCGGCGCGGTGTCGCACTCGTCGCGCGCGCGCTCCAGCGCAGCAAGCGATGCCGCTGTGTGGCGGGGCAGGGCATGAGTCAGCGCCAGCACTTCGAGCGCCACCCGCATCTCGATCACCTCGCGGATTTCGGTGGGCTCCAATGCGGTGACGCGCATGCCCTTGTGGGGGATGGATTTCGCCAGCCCCTTGGCCTCCAGCCGCAACAAGGCCTCGCGCACGGGCACATGCGAGGTGTCATATTCGCGCGCGATGTGATCCTGCCGCAGCTTTTGATCCGCCGCCAGATCGCCGGTGACGACCCGTTCCATCAGGGCGCGAAAGATCTTGTCGGCTGTGGTTTCTGTCATGCCCGTTCGATAGGGGGCCGGGAGGCGTCCCGCAAGCGTTTGTGCGGATCAGGCGAAGGAGACGTCCAGCTGTGTGGCGGGATCGCTCAGCGGTTCGGGGTCGATGTTGCCACCACACAGCAGCACGGCGACCTTTTCGCCCCGTTCCGGCAGATAGGCCCCGGACATCAGCGCCGCGAGGGCCGTCGCGCCGGCCGGCTCCACCAGCAGCCGATGGTCGCGCCACAACGCATGTTGCGCGGTTTCAATGGCGGCGTCGGAGACAATGAGGCTCTGCATGTCGGCCGCTTGGGCCAGCTCGAAACACAGATCACCGATCCGGCGCGCGCCCAGCGCGTTGGCGGCGATGCCGCTGACCTCCACATCGACCGGCGCGCCTGTCATAAGGGCCGCTTTCAGCGCGCAGGATGTGGCAGGTTCCACCGCGACGACCTTGCGTTTGCCCTGCAGCCAGCCCAGCGCCCCGGCGATCAGCCCGCCGCCGCCCACTGCGACCAGAACCGTATCGGCGTCCAGGCCCTGGGAGTCCCATTCCGCGAACAAGGTGCCCTGTCCGGCAACGGTGGCCGGGGCGTCATAGGCGTGGATCTGCATGGCGCCGGTTTCCCGTTCCCAGACCTGCGCCGACTCCAGCGCGTTGGCATAAGTGCCTGGCACCACGTCGATATCCGCGCCAGTGGACCGGATCAGGTCGATCTTGGCCTGACCGGCAATTTCCGGCACGTAAATCTTGGCGGAGTGACCAAGAGCGCGCGCCGCATAGGCCACCGCCGCGCCATGGTTGCCACCAGAGGCGGCGACCAGACCCGCCTTGGGCACCGGCTGGGACAGCAGCGTGTTGAAGGCGCCGCGCGCCTTGAAGCTGCCCGTATGCTGCAAGTGCTCCAGCTTCATCTGAACCGGATATCCAAGCCCGAAGCTCTGCACGGTCAGGGTCGGCGTTTCCACGAGGTGCGATGTTATCCGGCTGCGCGCGCCAGAGATCAGGGGCTTCCAGTCCATCATTATGCCTCATCTGTTTGCAGTTGCAGCAAACCCTACGCGTTTATCGGGGAGAGGCAAGAGGCCGCCGGAGTTTCAGCGCTGGTTCGGCGCCGGTATCCGCGATAAGAAGAGGTCTGATTGTTCCTTCCGCAACATAGGCAATATTGATTATGAGTGACGACCGCCACAGCCGTTTTCCGGACGCCAGCGCAGACAGAAGCCGGGCCGAACATGTGCCCGTAACGCCGCAGACCCAATCGCCGGCCTATCAGCTGGCCTTTGCGGACGAGGGGTTTCTGTGCCGCGAGGAACTGCGCCCTGTCCGGTTGCAGCTGGAGTTGCTGAAACCGCAGTTGATGCTGGACGAGCAAGGCGTCGAAAGCACGGTGGTGATGTTTGGCGGCGCCCGCATTCCGGCGCCTGCGGAAAAGGCCAAGGCGCGCACCAAAACACTCGCTGATCTCAGCCATTTTTATGACGAGGCCAGGGTGTTTGCCCGCAAAATGACCGAGAAATCACAGGCCACGGGGAACCGGCGTCATGTGGTCGTGACCGGCGGCGGACCGGGGGTGATGGAAGCGGGAAACCGGGGCGCGGTGGATGCAGGCGGCGTGTCCATTGGTCTCAATATCGTGCTGCCGCACGAGCAGGCGCCAAATGAATACGTGACGCCGGAGCTCTGTTTCAACTTTCACTATTTCGCCATCCGCAAGATGCATTTCCTGATGCGGGCAGAGGCGATCTGCGTCTTCCCCGGCGGCTTTGGCACGCTGGACGAGCTGTTCGAGGCGTTGACCCTGATCCAGACTGGCCGGATGGAGCCGGTGCCCTTCCTGCTGTTCGGGCGGGATTTTTGGGAAAAGATCATCAACTGGGATGCGCTGGCCGATGCCGGCACCATTTCAGAACAGGATCTGAACCTGTTCAAATTCGTCGAAAACGCTGACGAGGCCCTCGCGGTGATCGAGGCCTGGAACCCGGTGCCTGCCCGGCAGAACCTGCCGGGGCGGGAACGCTGAGCCGCGCGTTGTGCTGACCTAAATCCGCCCGCGCCATGCCCGGTATCCGGGCGGCGCGGCTGGCGGAGCGCTGGGTCAGGCCATATCTGCCGGCAACACGCCAAGCGCCTCGCCGCGCGGCAATCGGGTCAGCACCTGGGCGCCGTTTTCGTCCCGGATGGCCAGCCCGTAGCCGCGCAGGCGGAACCGCCATTCCCGCGGGCTGAGCGCCTTGCGGCGCTCCTCGCGCACCATCGTCAAGATGCCATCGTCCATTGTTGCGACCTGCTGTCCAGCCATTGTTCTGCCCTCGGTGGTTGTTGCGGCTCTTTCTGAGCACTGTTTCCGATTCCGAGATTGTCGGCGGGTCGTGGCGCAAATTTTACTTAATTTGGGTAAGAATGGGGCAGCGCGCGATTTTGGCCGCGCGCCGGGACATGGCGTGGCGGGCCGAGGTGCTCGTTTCACGGTTGCAAGCATTCCGCGCGTCGTTGATACTTCTGGTTGAATTCTGTTTGCTGTGGATTTTGAATGACCATTGTCAGTGATTACCGGGCGCTTCTTGCCTACGAGACATATTACGCATCGCGGTGGAACGCGAACGAGAGCCTTGGTACCGGCGCGATTATTACCTACAATTTCCCCGACACGTTCCAGTTGCCCAATCCGAATGGCGATCCCTATGGGGCGGATCGGTATCTGGCCTTCGGCGCAACCCAGCAATATTACGCCAGATTGGCCATCCAGAAATATGCGGCAGCCGCAGGCCTGACCTTTGTCGAGGTCGAGGGGCGGGCAATGATCAACCTTTTTGGTGCAAATGACCTCGATGGTTATTCCGGGTGGGCGCATTATCCATGGGTCCTTTCGACGACCGCGGATCAGGGCGATCTTGTGATGGAGCTCAGCGGCGGGGTCGGGCATAACGTTTCCCCCGGGCGGTTTGAATTTCAGGTCTTGTTGCACGAAATCGGCCATGCCGTCGGTCTGGAGCATCCGCACGACGGCGATTTTACCCTCGATTCGGCAATGGATCATCAAGACTACACGGTGATGTCCTACACCTCTGGCTCGTCCTATTCGCAATCCCTCAAGTCGCTCGATATCCAGGCGCTGCAGCATATCTATGGCAAGGCGGATTATTTTGACGGCTGGCAGATCGAGGCGATGCCCGCGGGGCATGTCCGGGTGGTCGCGACCCAGGGCGATGACGTCATTCTTGCCCCGTACCACAGATCCCTGATGAAGGGTCTGGGCGGAGAAGACAGTATCGTCGGCCAAAACCAAAATGACACGCTTCATGGCGGGAACGGTGATGACACGATGACCGGTGGCCTTGGTCGTGACCATTTGTTCGGCGGCCTTGGCAGCGACGTTCTTTATGCAGGCACCAGCAGTTCAGGGTATTCCGGGTCGGAGCGGAACTGGCTGCATGGCGGCGGCGGCGGCGATTCCCTCCGTGGGGGAGGCGGCCAGGATGTGCTCTATGGCGACAATGGGGACGACACGCTTTATGGCGGCTCTGGCAGGGACCGTCTGCTTGGCGGGGACAAATCAGACCTCTTGTTTGGCGATTTCGGTTCTGCGGGGACCGGCGGCTATCACCGTGACAAAATGTATGGTGAAAACGGCGCGGACACGCTGTATGGCGACGGCGGCAATGACCTGCTGAATGGCGGCAAGGGCGCCGATGCTCTGTACGGGGGGCGCGGCCGTGATGTTCTGTTCGGCGGCGCAGGCGCGGACAGGTTTGTCTTTACCTATGCCGACCTCGACAGCGTCGATGTGATCAAGGATTTCAACCGGCGCAAGGATGTGATCGATGTGTCGTGGTTTGATTTCGCCCTTGATAGCATCGAGGATCTGACCATCGAGACCGGGCGCAAACATACGGTGATTTCGTTCACCGCATCCGAGAGCGACTATGACATCCGGCTGGCGGATTTCACCAAAACCTTGACCGACGATCACTTTATCTTCTGATTGCACCACCGCCCCGGCCATTGCCGGGGCTGAGTGGGTTACTTGGTGACGCCGGCTTCGGCTTCGATCTGGCGGCGGCTCTTGCGGGCGCGCTCTGTTGCGGATTTCAGCTGTCCACAGGCCGCCATGATGTCATCCCCCCGCGTCTTGCGGATCGGCGAGGCATAGCCTGCCTGATAGATGATATTGGCAAAGGCGCGGATGCGATTGTTCGAGGATCGTTTGTAGGGCGCGCCGGGCCATTCGTTGAAGGGGATCAGGTTGATCTTGGCCGGGATCTTGTGGCTCTTGATATGATCAAGCAGCCGGTGCGCATCCTCGTCACTGTCATTCACCCCGTCCAGCATCACATATTCAAAGGTGATCCGCTCGGAGTTCGACACCTTGGGATAATCAGCCAGCGCCTGCAGCAGCGTTTCGATGTTCCAGCGTTTGTTGATCGGCACCAGCACATCGCGCACCTCGTCCGTGGTCGCGTGGAAGGAAATTGCCAGCAGACAGCCGATTTCCTGGGCCGTGCGGGCGATTTCGGGCACCACGCCAGAGGTCGACAGGGTGATGCGCCGGCGGGAGAGTGAAATCCCCTCCGGGTCCATCGCGATTTTCATCGCATCGCGCACGTTGTCGAAATTATAAAGCGGCTCGCCCATGCCCATCAGGACGATGTTGGACAGCAGCCGGGTTTCGTCCTTGGGCGCGCCGGGGGTGGGCCATTCGTCCAGATCGTCCCGCGCCATCATCACCTGGCCGACAATCTCGGCCGGGGTCAGGTTGCGGACCAGCTTCTGGGTGCCGGTGTGGCAGAAGGTGCAGGTCAGCGTGCAGCCCACCTGCGACGAGATGCACAGCGTGCCCCGGTCGTCTTCGGGGATATAAACCACCTCGACCTCGTGACCGCCGGCGATCCGCACCAGATACTTGCGGGTGCCATCGGTCGACACCTGCTTGGACACCACCTCGGGGATGCGGATCTCGAACAGCTCTTCCAGCTGCGCGCGATAGCCCTTGGCAAGGTTGGTCATCGAGGCGAAATCGCGCACGCCCCATTGATAGATCCATTGCCAGATCTGACCGACCCGCATTTTGGCCTGTTTTTCCGGCGTGCCGTTTTCGATCAGCACCTCGCGCATACGGTCCCGCGTCAGACCGACGAGGTTGATCTTGTCCCCCTCCGGCACCTTGCGGGGCAGGGTCAGGACATCTTGGGTAATCGGCGCTGAGGCTGTCATGAGACGGGACTCGCTGGCTTGGAGAAAAGTGTCAGGTGGATGCGGCTCTATATAGGAGATTGGCGCAAGATCAAAAGGAAACTCTGGAAATCGGTGAATCGGCTATCGGGCATGCGTGGCCCGCATGGCCCGTGACCCGGCCGGTGCCAAAGAAAAACGGCGCAGCCAAGGCCCCGCCGTTTGATAATCCCGGTGCGCGCCAGGAGGGATCTGTCCGGCAGGATCAGCCCGCGCAGCGTTTCTCCGCGTCTTCGATCGAAGCGGTAAAGCCCAGAAGCGAAAACGTATCCTGTGTTTGCGTCCCGCGGGACGAACGCGCCGTCAGCACCGCATCGGTGCCGCGTTTCATGGCGGTGATGATTTTCGTGTCGTCGGTCGGTGTGGCCGGCCAGGCCCATTCGCCCTCGGTGAAAAGCTCGAATTCGGCATCGCCGATTGTCATGTTGACGGTCGAGCCGGGCGCAAAGGGATAGCCGCCGGTAAAGGTAACCTGGCCCTTGTTTTCATTGTCGGGCCTGAAGAACACAAACAGGCGGATTTCACTGCGCCGCACGGCAACGACGCGGCCATCCCGTGTGTTCACCATTTCCTTTGGTGCCGATACCGCGATGCACTCGCGCGGAGAGGTCTCCTCAAAGACGCTCCAATCCACATGTGCGCCGACGCGGTTTTCGGTTGTTGCCTGCTGTGCGCCTGCGGAGGTGGCCATGCCAACCAGCAAAAGCGCGCCTGCCAAGCGACGAAAATTCAATGCCATTCGTCCCGCCTCCAAGACTTCTTGTCTTTAGTGTCCCACGGCCTTCGCAGTGTTTTGTACACTGTCTTTGTCCGCATCTCATGATGCGTGACACAAGCATATTAGCGAAACAAGGGCCATGCGCAAATGTCCAGTTTGGCAGGATTTCGCCGCCTTTTCCTTGAAAACCCACCCGTTCCGATGTCTGGTGGCGCAAACTTTCCTGATCGAACGAGCCTTTTGATGTCCCAGCCCTCCCTGACTGCCACCGCCGCCCCCCTGACCGAGATTTGGCGCGGCACGCTGCTGGAGAGCTTGCATCTGGGCCATGCGGTGGTCTGCAATGGCGCCGGCGAGGTGGTGCAGGGCTGGGGCGATCCGGCGACGCTGATCTATCCGCGCAGCTCATGCAAGATGCTGCAGGCCTTGCCGTTGCTGACCTCGGGCGCGGCTGCGCGCTATGGGTTGACCAGCGAACAGCTGGCGCTGGCCTGTGCGTCTCATAACGCGGCGCGCATCCATGTGGACCGGGTCCGGGACTGGCTCGACCAGCTTGATCTGGGCGCAGGGGATTTGCGCTGCGGTGCGCAGATGCCCCGCGACACCGAGGTTCTGCACGCGCTGATCAAATCGGATGACAGCCCCTGTCAGATCCACAACAATTGTTCGGGCAAACACGCAGGTTTCCTGACACTGGCGCAGCATCTCGGGGCCGGGCCGGACTATGTGGAGAGCGACCACCCGGTGCAGCAGGCCTGTCGCGCTGCGTTTGAGGACAGCACCGGCGAAGACAGTCCGACCTATGGTATCGACGGCTGTTCGGCGCCCAACTTTGCCTGCACGGTGACCGGACTGGCCCGCGCCATGGGGCGCTTTGCCTCGGCGCATCGGCGCAGCGGGCGCGAGGATGAGGCCGCTGTTGCCCTGCGCAGCGCCATGGCCGCCCACCCGGAGCTTGTGGCCGGCGAGGGGCGGGCCTGTACGGCGCTGATGCGTGACATGGGCGGCAAGGTCGCGGTCAAGACCGGTGCCGAGGGCGTGTTTGTCGCCATCCTGCCGGAGCAGGAACTGGGCATTGCCCTCAAGGTGGTGGATGGGGCGACGCGTGCTGCGGAATGCGCCATTGCCGCGCTGCTGGTCCGCCTGGGGGCGCTCGACAAGAACAGCCCGTCGGCCAAGGCCTATCTCAACGCGCCGATCACCAACTGGAATGGTATCCACTGCGGCGAGATGCGCCCCGCCGCAGAACTGTTGGCCCGCGCCTGATCGGCGTCGGCCCCGTCAAATCTACATGTCGAGTTCGATGATTTCGGCCACTTCGACGGTGCCGGACCCATCAATAACGCTCGGGCAGCCCTGAGCGAGGGCGCAGGCCTCTTCGATGGTGGCGGTCTCGACCACGGTGAACCCGGACAACGGGTTTGCACCGCCATTGTCGACGATGCCGCTGGCGCTGACCGTCTTGGACAGGCCGACGGGGTTGCCGGGGATGGCGACCGCATCGCCCATGTCGTTGAACCAGCCCATCCAGGCGGCCATGTCCTTTTCCTGTGCTTCGGGGGTCTCGGGCGCTTTGCCGCCATGATAGGCGAAAATGAACTGTGGCAATGAAGGTCCTCCCACTGAATGCGTTCTTGATGACGTCGCCGGAAGGGTAGGCCGGTTTTCGTCGAATCAGCAACAGTCACGGGGTGGGGGTCAGGTCATGTCCCAGATCAGTTTTGCCGCCAGCGTGATGGTGGTCAGCACCAGCAATGGCTTGATGATCTTTGCGCCCTTCTTTTGAGCCAAACCGGCCCCGACCTGCGCACCGGCAATCTGGGCGAGCCCCATCGCGAGGCCGGTAAACCACCAGGGCGTCGCCACCACGGCAAAGGCACAGAGCGCCCCGGCGTTGGAGGCGAAGTTCAGCAGTTTGGTGTGGGCTGTGGCTTTCAGCACGCCGTAACCGGCCAGCCCGACAAAGGCGAGCATATAGAAACTGCCCGCCCCCGGACCAAGCAGCCCGTCATAGGCGGCGCAGAGCGGCACCAGCGTGACGGCAAACACTGCCGGTGACATCCGCCGGGCGCGGTCCACGTCGTTCAGCCCTTTCTTGGTGGCGAAAAACACCGCGATGCCGATCAGCAGCACCGGCAACGCATAGCGGATCAGATCGACGGGTAGCACCGAAACCAGCAGCGCCCCGGCGATGGAGGCGAAAAAGGCGATCAGCGCCGATCCCCATTGGGTGCGAAAATCCACATGGCCGCCGCGCGCATAAGAGAGCGCCGCGGTGGCTGCGCCAAACAGGCCCTGGATCTTGTTGGTGGCCAGGGCGGTCACCGGGTTGGCACCGGCAATCAGCAGGACCGGCACGGTGATCAGGCCGCCGCCGCCCGCCACCGCGTCGATGAAACCAGCGGCAAATCCTGCCAGCATCAACAGCAGCAGGACCTCGAAAGTCACTTCGAACATCTGTGGCCTTATCCTTTGAACGCGTCCCGGCCATAGCCCTGAACATAAAGCAGCGCCGTCAGGTCGCCGTGGTTGATGCGGATGTCGCATTCCGCCGCAACGGTGGGTTTGGCGTGCAGGGCAACGCCCGCGCCGGCCCGGCCCAGCATGCCAAGGTCATTGGCGCCATCCCCGACCGCGATAACATCGGCGTCTGTCAGGCCAAGGCGGGCGGTGATCTGTTCCAGCGCCTCGACTTTGGCTGCGCGACCCAGGATCGGACGGCTGACCGCGCCGGTCAGTTTGCCGTCGGCCACGATCAGCGTATTGGCGCGGTGTTCATCGAACCCAAGCACCGCCGCGACCCGGGTGGTAAAGGCGGTAAAGCCGCCAGAGACCAGCGCCGCATAGGCGCCGTTTGCCTTCATCGTCGCCAGCAACGTGTTGCCGCCGGGCATATAGGTGATGCGAGTGTCCAGAACCTGCGCGATAACGGCTTCGGGCAGATCTTTGAGCAGGCCGACCCGTTCGGTCAACGCGCCCTCAAAATCCAGCTCGCCGTTCATCGCACGGGCGGTGATGTCCTTGACCCGGGCACCGACGCCGGCCTCATCAGCCAGCTCGTCGATGCATTCCTGCTGGATCATGGTGGAATCCATATCCGCCAGCAGCATCTTCTTGCGGCGTCCCTCTGCGGGTTGCACCACCAGATCGACGGCCATCTTCTGCAGGTCGGCCCAGACGTCCCAGCGGTTGTCGGGCAGGGTTTGCAGCGTGAACTCCGCAGCGATGCCGGGGTTCAGCCAGTCGGCCTCGCCGCCGCCCCAGGCATTCCGGAGCGACTCGACCAGGCTGGGCTCCAGCGTCGGGGTGGCAGGATTCACGAGCAGCGTGGCGACGAACATGAGGTTGCTCCGGTGGCATTCGGGTTGCCCTCTCATAACCGGCGCGTGTCAGACGCGCCAGAGGCCAGGGAAACGCAGGGCAAAGTTTCCGATTGGCGTCACACGGAGTCGCATTATTTTGCCAAAGCGACGCAATTGAGCAATTTTTGCAGTTGCACGGAATCAAGCGCCCGCATATCGGTGTCGGCGGGACACCCCTCCCCAACGAGGGGCGCTTATCTGGAAGGATAGCATAAATGGCTATTGAACAACCGGCAACGCGGCCGGCCAATCCGCGTTTTTCTTCTGGCCCCTGTGCCAAACCCCCCACATTTGACCTGTCAAAACTCGCTGGCGCGCCTCTGGGTCGCAGCCATCGCGCTGCTGTCGGCAAGGAAAAACTCCTGTCCGCCATCGAAGGCACCCGCGAGATTCTGGGCATCCCCGCCGAGTACAAGATCGGCATCGTGCCGGCGTCGGACACTGGCGCGGTCGAAATGGCGCTCTGGAACCTTCTCGGTGAGCGCAAGGTCGAGATGATCGCCTGGGAAAGCTTTGGCGCGGGCTGGGTCACCGATGTGGTGAAGCAGCTGAAAATCGACGCCGAGGTGAAGACCGCCGACTATGGCGAGATTGTCGACCTGTCGACTGTGAACCCCGCGCATGATGTGGTATTTACCTGGAACGGCACCACATCCGGTGTGAAAGTCCCCAATGGTGACTGGATCGCCGATGACCGCGACGGGCTGACCATTTGCGATGCGACCTCTGCCGCATTTGCCCAGGATCTGCCGTGGCAGAAACTCGACGTGACCACCTTCTCCTGGCAGAAGGTGCTGGGCGGCGAGGCGGCGCATGGCATGATCGTGCTCAGCCCGCGGGCCGTTGAACGTCTGGAAAGCTACACCCCGGCATGGCCGCTGCCGAAGATCTTCCGCCTGACCAAAGGGGGCAAGCTGATCGACGGCGTGTTCCGTGGCGAGACGATCAACACGCCGTCCATGCTGGCGGTCGAAGACTACCTCTTTGCGCTGGACTGGGCCCGTTCGGTCGGTGGCCTTCAGGGGCTGATCGGTCGCGCCAATGCTAATGCCGAGGCGATCCATGCCTTTACCTATGCCAATGACTGGATCGAAAACCTCGCGGCGGATCCGGCGACACGCTCCAATACCTCTGTCTGCCTGAAGTTCACCGACAAGCGGATCGCCGATGGCGCGAGCTTTGCCAAGGCGGTGGCCAAGCGGCTGGAGGCCGAAGGCATCGCGCTGGACATTGGCGCCTATCGTGACGCGCCCGCCGGTCTGCGGATCTGGTGCGGTGGCACGGTCGAAACCTCGGATATCGAGGCAATGCTGCCCTGGCTCGCCTGGGCCTTTGAGGCCGAGATCGCCGCACAGCGTTGATCCTGACTGCCCGGCGGCGACGTCGGGCAAGACTTCCCCCCTTTTCAGGCCGCCCTCCGGCCCCCGCAGACAAAGGACCAAGACCATGGCCCCCAAGGTACTCATTTCCGACAAACTGTCCGACGCCGCCGTACAGATCTTTCGCGATCGCGGCATCGACGTGGATTTCCTGCCCGACGTGGGCAAGGACAAGGACAAGCTGGCCGAGATCATCGGTCAGTATGATGGCCTTGCCATCCGCTCCGCCACCCGGGTGACGCCCACCATTCTTGAGGCGGCGACCAACCTCAAGGTGATCGGCCGCGCCGGCATCGGCACCGACAATATCGACAAGGAAGCCTCTTCCAAGAAGGGTGTCATTGTCATGAACACGCCCTTCGGCAACATGATCACAACGGCGGAACACGCCATTGCGATGATGTTCGCGGTCGCCCGTCAGATCCCTGAGGCCTCTGCCTCGACCCATGCGGGCAAATGGGAGAAATCGAAATTCATGGGGGTCGAGCTGACCGGCAAGACGCTCGGCGTGATCGGTGCGGGCAATATCGGTGGCATCGTCTGCGACCGCGCCCGTGGCCTGAAAATGAAGGTCGTGGCCTATGATCCCTTCCTGTCGGAAGAAAAGGCCAAGAAAATGCAGGTCGAGAAGGTCGAGCTGGACGCGCTGCTGTCCCGCGCCGATTTCATCACCCTGCATGTGCCGCTGACCGATCAGACCAAGAACATTCTCAGCCGTGAAAACCTCGCCAAGACCAAAAAAGGGGTGCGCATCGTCAACTGTGCCCGTGGCGGTCTGGTCGACGAAGAGGCGCTGGCAGAGGCGCTGAAATCCGGCCATGTGGCGGGCGCGGCCTTTGACGTCTTCTCGGTGGAGCCGGCCAAGGAAAACCCGCTGTTTGACCTGCCCAACGTGGTCTGCACCCCGCATTTGGGCGCGGCCACCACCGAAGCACAGGAAAACGTCGCCCTTCAGGTGGCGGACCAGATGGCCAACTACCTGTTGACCGGTGCGGTCGAAAATGCGCTGAACATGCCATCGGTCACCGCCGAAGAGGCAAAGGTCATGGGCCCCTGGATCAAGCTGGCCGATCACCTTGGCTCTTTCGCGGGCCAGCTCTCGGACGAGCCGATCACCGCGATCAATGTGCTGTATGACGGTGTGGTTGCCGACATGAACCTCGAGGCGCTGAACTGCGCTGTCATCGCCGGCATCATGAAAAACGTGAACCCGGACGTGAACATGGTTTCGGCCCCGGTCGTCGCCAAAGAGCGCGGCATCCAGATCTCCACCACCAATCAGGACAAATCCGGTGCCTTTGATGGCTATATCAAGGTGTCGGTGGTGACGGGCAAGCGGGAACGCTCTGTCGCGGGCACCGTGTTCTCGGATGGCAAACCACGGTTCATCCAGATCAAGGGCATCAACATCGACGCCGAGGTGGGTCAGCACATGCTTTACACCACCAACAACGACAAGCCGGGCATCATCGGTGCGCTGGGCCGCACCATGGGCGATATGGACGTGAACATCGCCAACTTTACCCTCGGTCGCGCCATTGTTGGCGGCGAGGCCATCGCGCTGCTCTATGTGGATGCGCCGGTGCCGGCAGAGGCCCGGGCGAAACTGGCGGAAACCGGTCTTTTCACCCAGATCAAGCCGTTGGAATTCGACGTCGCCTGACCGGGTGTGAACCACCGATGACGATCAACGCGGGCGCGCCATGTGCGGGCCCGCGTTTTTCGGTCAGCTGGCGCGGCTGCGCAAGACGATCACCAGGAACAGGATGGCACTGGCCAGCGTCAGGACGCTGCCCAAAATCGCCAACCCGTCGGTGCCGCCGCTCAGAACGATGGCGATACCGGGGGCGATGGTGCCCACTGCCACAACCGACAGGGCCAGGTGAATGCGCGGCAACAGGCCCTGCGCCGCTGCGGGGACGATGTGGTAATAGGTTCCGTAAATTGCGAACCCGACCCAGCCGATCAGATTAAGATGTGCATGTGCGTTGGCCAGCAGATGGTTCTTGGATGCGGCCATCTGGATGCCCCACACCATACCAACAATGCTTATACAAACGGCCAGTGTCATAAACCCGAATGAAATTCCCTTCATAATAAACTCTTTCCCTGAAACATGGGGCTTTTCGCCTTGTCCGTGGTGCCCCGTTTGACATTGTTTGCCGGAACAAGCCGCTAGTGCGTCCGTATGTTAGCTGAAAACGTGCTGAAATGGCATAAAATGTGAAAGAAGACCTGTTATGACCAAACCAATCTACGCCATCGGTGACATCCATGGGCAAACCGGCCAATTGGAACGCGCGCTGGAGCTGATCGCTGCGGATGGCGGGCCGGAGGCTGAAATTGTCTTTGTCGGCGACTATGTCGACCGTGGCCCTGACAGCCGGGGGGTGATCGACCGGTTGATGCGGGGCCAGGCGGAGGGGCGCAACTGGACCTGTCTCAAGGGCAACCACGACCGCATGTTCACCTGGTTCATGGAACCCTTCCCGCGCGAAGATCCCTATCTGCCGGTGGAGCTCTATTACCTGAACGACCGCATCGGAGGGGGCGCGACCTTGGCGTCCTATGGTGTGGAATGCGGGCCCCGCGACCGGAAATGGGACATCCATGCTGCCGCCCGCGCCGCCGTGCCGCCCGCGCATCTGGATTACCTCGCCGACCTGCCACATTATCACCAGGCCGGAGACCTGCTGTTCGTGCATGCCGGTATTCGCCCCGCTGTCGCCCTGGCAGACCAGGAAGAGCAGGATTTGTTGTGGATCCGTCAGGGCTTTCTCGACGATCCAAGGAAACACCCCTGGCTGGTTGTGCATGGCCATACCGCCGAGGATCATCCCGTCCATTATGGCAATCGGGTCGATATCGATTGTGGCGCGGGCTACGGGCGCACGTTGGTACCGGTGGTGTTTGAGGGACGTGAGTCCTGGTGCCTGACGCCCGGGGGACGCGTCAGACTTGAACCCGGCAGCTGAAAAAACGCGCCGTCATTATGCGCGAGCGTTATTGAGTTTACTAGCGTGATGGTTGTATGGTGGAGCGGTGGCGATTGCAGGTCTTCTCCGCGTCCTCCCGCGGGCCGGTTCCCTGACCGGGGGCGCTGCGTCGCACGCCACAGTGCGTAGTTCATCCCCAACTCGGCAGGCCCCGGTGCGCCCGGCGGCCTGCCTTTTTCGGTCGGGTCGGGGGCGCGTTTGGGGCGCGTCTTGGGCGGCGGCTCAGCCGCCGGTCCAGTGCAGCACCACCTTGCCGCTCTGACCGGATTTCATCGCGGCAAATCCCGCGGCAAAGTCGTCAACGGCGAACCGATGGGTGATCACCCGGCTCACATCGAGGCCATTTTGCAGCATGGCGATCATCTTGTACCAGGTCTCGAACATCTCGCGGCCATAGACGCCTTTGAGGGTGATCGCCTTGAACACGATGCGGGACCAATCGACCGGAGATTTTCCGGGCGGAATCCCCAGCAGGGCGATCTTTCCGCCCATCACCAGGGCTTCGACCATCTGGTCGAGGGCGGCCTGACTGCCTGACATCTCCAGCCCGACGTCGAACCCCTGTTTCAGGCCCAGTTCGTGGATGACGTCGTTCAGATCCTCCTGCGCGACATTGACCGCGCGCACCTTGGCCACCTCGGTCGCCAGCGCCAGTCGGTCCGGGTTCACATCGGTGATCACCACATGGCGCGCGCCGGCATGGCGCGCGACGGCGGCGGCCATGATGCCGATGGGGCCTGCCCCCGTGATCAGCACATCCTCGCCCAGCAGATCAAAGCTCAGCGCCGTATGCACCGCATTTCCAAGCGGATCGAGGATGGCGCCGATTTCATCCGGGATATCATCGGGCAGCGGCACCACGTTGAAGGCGGGCAGCCGCAGATACTGGGCAAAGGCCCCCTGTTCGTTGACGCCGATGCCACGGGTGCCGGGATCAAGGTGAAACTTGCCGGACCGGGATTGTCGGCTGTCCTTGCCGATCAGATGCCCCTCGCCAGAGCAGCGCTGGCCAATCGACAGCCCGGTGACATCGCGGCCGATCTCGACGATCTCGCCCGCAAACTCGTGGCCGGTGATCATCGGCACGGGAACGGTATGCGCGGCCCAGTCGTCCCAGTTCCAGATGTGGATGTCGGTACCACAGATACCGGTGGTGTTGACCTTGATCAGCACCTCGTCCGGGCCGATGTCCGGCACCGGCGCCTGGACCATCCAAAGCCCCGGTTCGGGCTTTGATTTTTCCAGGGCTTTCATCGTGTTAGGTCTCATGTCAGATCACTCCACAGGCCTTGCCGACCCGCTCAAACGCGCCGAGGGCACGGGTCAGTTCGTCACGGGTCAGGGCGGCATTCATCTGGGTGCGGATACGGGCCTGGCCCTTTGGCACCACCGGAAAGAAGAAACCGGAGACATAGACGCCTTCGTCAAAGAGACGTGCTGCCATTTCCTGCGCCAGTTTGGCGTCGCCCAGCATGACCGGAATGATCGGATGTTCGCCGGGCAACAGATCAAACCCGAGTTCGGTCAGCCCGGCACGCCAGAATTTGGTGTTCTCGAACAACTGTGTCCGCAGCGCGGCGCCCTCTTCGACCAGCCGGATCGCCTCAATCCCGGCGGCAACCACCGCAGGCGGCAGGGCGTTGGAAAACAGATAGGGCCGGGCCCGTTGCCGCAAGAGGTCGATCACCGGCTGCGGACCCGCGATATAGCCGCCAATCGCCCCGCCCAGCGCCTTGCCCAGAGTGCCGGTCAGAATGTCGATCCCGACACCAAAATGATCCGGCGTGCCGGCGCCGCGTGGCCCCATAAACCCTGTGGCGTGGCAGTCATCCACCATCACAATGGCGTCGTAACGGTCGGCAATTTCACGGATATCCGGCAGCTTGGCGAGGGTGCCATCCATCGAGAACACCCCATCCGTCGCAATCATGATATGCCGGGCGCCCTTGGCGCGCGCTTCTTTCAGCCGTGCCTCCAGATCCGCCATGTCATTGTTGGCGTAGCGATAGCGCTGGGCCTTGCACAAACGGATGCCGTCAATGATCGAAGCATGGTTGAGACTGTCAGAGACGATGGCATCTTCTGGCCCAAGCAGGGGTTCGAACAATCCGCCGTTGGCGTCGAAACAGGCCGCAAAAAGGATCGAATCCGCGGTGCCGAGAAACTGCGCGAGCCGCTGTTCCAGCGCCCGGTGCAGATCCTGAGTGCCACAGATGAAGCGGACCGACGCCATGCCATAGCCCTTGGTCGTCATGGCCTCCTGGGCGGCGGAGATCAGCGCTGGATGATCGGCCAGACCGAGATAGTTATTGGCACAGAGGTTGATGACCGCGCGGTCCCTCACCCGGATTTCGCCGCCCTGTGGCGAGGTGATCATACGCTCGCGCTTGTACAGGCCGTCGGCATCAATCTGCGTCAGGGTATCGCTGATGTGGCTGAGAAAGGCATTGGACATGAGCACGACTCCGGTTGTTTCCGGAAGTCTGTCATAGTGGATATGTGTCCGTAAAGATGGAAATTACGGTTTAGTGGAAAAAATTCCGTGATTACGGATTTTTCACAGGTGCGTCTTTTGCGGCGTCCCCCGGTGGGGGCGGCGGGCCATCATGGGGCCTTGGCTTGCCGGTCTTGACGATCAGGAACACCCGCGCGGCGCCTTCTGGTGCCATGATCGCATGTCCGACATCAGCGGCATAGCGCGCGGTATCACCGGGATAGAGGTAGTCTTTTGCGGTGCCGGACGTCACCACGACAGTCCCTTCCAGCACGGTGAGATGTTCGACCGTTCCGGGCCCATGCGCGGCGCTAACCAGGGCGCCGTCCGGCTGAAACCGGATGTCATAGACCTCGTGACCGCCGACGTCTTCGGGCGGCGAGAGGATGGCGATGCTGCAATAGGCCATCTTGTTGTCGATCACCGGCACGTCACGCGCGCGCAGCACTTCGACCCGGTCCTCGGCATCGCGGGTTTCCAGCAGGCCGGCAAAGTCCACCTGCAGGGCGCGGGTGAGGTTCCAGAGTGTCGCAATGGTCGGAGAGCTTTCGCCCCGTTCGATCTGGCTCACCATCGAGCGGCTGACCCCGGAGAGGTTGGCCACCGCCTCCAGGCTGAGACCCTGCGCGCGACGTGCCTCTTTCAGGCGGGCGGGCAAAAGGGTCAGGATATCGTCTGTCGTGTCCGTCATAACGGAGTAGTGGCGTGGTGTGTGCAGCCTGTCAATGACGGGACGTAGCGCGCGACAGGGCGTTTCTGCGAATGCATAGTGGGCGGGACGAACATGAGGAGAAAGACATGACGGATATCGTGATTCTGGATGGCGCGCGTACCGCAATCGGGACCTTTGGCGGGTCGTTGGCGGCGACGCCGCCGATTGATCTTGCCACCATCGTGGCGCAGGCCGCAATGGAGCGGGCCGGGGTGGAGCCGGCACAGATCGGCACGGTCGTCTACGGCCATGTGATCAACACCGAACCGCGCGACATGTATCTGTCGCGGGTGGCGGCGATGCAGGCCGGTGTCCCGGACAGCACGCCTGCGATGAATGTGAACCGGCTTTGCGGCTCGGGCGCGCAGGCGATTGTGTCTGGAATTCAGGCGCTTATGCTTGGGGACGCGGAGTTTGCGCTGACCGGCGGCGCCGAAAGCATGTCGCGCAGCCCATTCATCACCCCGTCGACCCGCTGGGGTCAGAAGATGGGCGATGTGGCCTCGCTCGACATGATGCTGGGGGCGCTGAACTGTCCCTTTGGCACCGGTCACATGGGGGTCACGGCGGAAAACGTCGCTGATGAGAACGAAATCACCCGCGAAGACATGGATGCCTTTGCCCTGTCCAGCCAGACCCGCGCCGCCGCCGCCATCGAGGCGGGGTATTTCCGCGACCAGATCGTGCCGGTCGATGTGCGTGTGAAACGCGACATGGTGCCCTTTGAGGTCGATGAACACCCCAAGGGAACCTCGCTGGAGGCGCTGGCCGGGCTGCGGGCCGTGTTCAAGAAAGATGGTCGGGTGACGGCTGGCAATGCCTCCGGGATCAATGACGGCGCCGCCGCGCTGGTTCTGGCGCGGGCAGATGCGGCAGAGAGGGCCGGTCTGAAACCAAAGGCGCGTATCCTTGGCTATGCCCATGCCGGTGTCCGTCCGGAGGTCATGGGCATCGGTCCGATCCCCGCAGTCGAGCAGCTATTGAAGCGGATTGACATGACGGCGGATGATTTTGATCTGATCGAGTCGAATGAGGCCTTTGCCGCGCAGGCCCTGGCGGTGAACAAGGTGCTGGGGCTGGATCCGGCCAAGGTGAACCCCAATGGCGGTGCGATCGCGCTGGGCCATCCTGTCGGAGCCACCGGCGCGATCATCACGGTCAAGGCGCTGTATGAGCTGGAGCGGACCGGCGGCAAGCGGGCAATCATCACCATGTGCATCGGCGGTGGCCAGGGCATCGCGGTGGCGATTGAACGGCTGTAGGCCTGCGCCAACTGGCCGGGGCGCCGTGAGGGGGCTGATGGGGGA
>NZ_LPUY01000055.1 GCF_001518015.1 Tritonibacter horizontis | reverse complement strand
CCCCCTTTCCGATGCCCGCCCCCTTTCTGATGACTACGCAGGCCCGCTCGGGCCTCGCGACAGAGATGGCCCCTTTCGGGCCTGCGCTGGCGCTTTGCCCTTGCCGAGCCGTGATCCTCGGCAGGTAGCCTCTTTGCCGCCTTTGACCCTCACACCAGATTTGCCCCTCACCAGATTTGATCTTCGGCAGCTTTGGCCCTCGCAGGTTTGGACCAGGCCAACATCTGGCTGCGCCTGAGGGGCTAGGCCGCGTCGCCGCCCGCAAGGATCCGGGACGCCGCGTCCAGCGCGCCGGTCCCATGTGGCAGGTCCAGGGCCTTCAGACCGGTGTCGATCCCGCCAAGCAAGCCCATGATCATGTGACCGTTGACGTGCCCCATATGGCCAAGGCGGAAAAATCCGTGCCATTCCGGGCTGTCCGGCGGCGCCATGCCGAGGCCGATCCCCAGGGTCAGCCCCAGGTTCTGCTCCAACCAGTTGCGCAGCTCTGTTGCACGGGGCGACGGCAGCCGCAGCGCTGTCACCGCATGAGACCGCAGGCCGGGGTCGGTGACATTCATCGCCAAGGCGCCGCCCTCGCTCCAGCGGGCACAGGCGGCCCAGATCGCGCGCGCCAGAATTTCGTGACGGGCCCAGACCTGCTCTATCCCCTCGGCATGGATCAGATCCAGCGCCGCCCGCAGACCATAAAGATGATGGGTCGGCGCGGTGCCGCCAAAGAACTGGTAGAACCATTCCGGATGGGCCCGCGGCACCCAGTCCCAGTAGCGGCTGACACGCGGCAGGGTGGCGCGAACCTCTGCCGCCTTGTCGTTGAAGAACACAAAGGACATGCCCGCCGGCACCATCAGGCCTTTTTGACATCCGGTGACCATGACATCGACGCCCCAGGCATCCATCTCGAACCGGTCACAGCCCAGCGAGGCGATGCAATCTGCCATCAACAAGGCAGGATGGCCCGCCGCGTCGATCGCAGCGCGCAAGGCACTGATATCGTTGCGGATCGAGGTTGAGGTATCGACATGCACCCCCAGCACCGCCTTGATCTGCCCGGCCGTATCGGCCCGCAGCACATCGGCAATCCGGTCAGGATCGAAGGGCGATTGCATCCCGAAATCGAGGATCTCGATCTCGATCCCCAGCGCCTCGGCCATCTCGCTCCAGCCAAAGGCAAAGCGCCCCGAGGCGGGCACCAGCACTTTGTCGCCCGGTTTCAGCGTGTTGGACAGCGCCGCCTCCCAGGCGCCATGCCCATTGGCGATGTAGATCGCCACATGATGCGCCGTGCGCGCCACCCGGCGCAGATCCCCCGGCAGCGTCGCGGTCATATCCACCAATTCACCTGCATAGATATTGGGGGACGCGCGGTGCATGGCCTGAAGCACCGCGTCCGGCATCACCGATGGACCCGGAATCGCCAGGTAGGACCGACCAGAAGAAAGTTTCACAGAATCGCGCATAGCAAGAAGTCCTGACAAGCCCCCGCACCGGCGCGCCATTCCACGGGCAGACCTGCGGGACAATTTCAATCTGCGCGCAGCCTAGCGCCGCTTGGGCTGACGTCAATCACACGATCACCCCGGACCCACGCGGGTTGCACCCATCCCCGGAGCTGCTTAAATGTCGAGGCTTGCCGCAGCTTTAGCGGTTCTTTCGCATCCGTGGGCACCGAGGACGACGACAATGAGTACGAAATACACCTCCTCGCGCGTGCTGATGCGGTGGCTGTGGCGCGGTTATTTGCGCCATCATGTCGGGCTTTTGGCCATCGCGCTGTTCTTCATGCTGCTTGAAGGCGCGTCTGTCGGCGCGCTCAGCTATATGATGCAGCCGATGTTCGATCTGGTTTTCGTCAACGGCAGCGCCAATGCGCTGGTCTGGGTCAGCCTGGCGTTTTTTGGCATCTTCCTGCTGCGCGGGGTCAGTTCGGTCACGCAAAAGGTGATCCTTGCGACGATCAACCAACGGTCCGAAGCCCATATGCGCACCGATATGCTCGACCGGCTGATCCATCAGGATGCGAGCTTTCACCAGACCCATCCGCCGGGTTTTCTGATCCAGCGGGTGCAGACCGATGTCGCCGCGATCAACCAGGTCTGGCAGGCGCTGATCACCGGCTCTGGCCGCGATGTGGCGCAGCTGGTGGCCGTGCTCGGGGTTGCCATCAGTGTCGATTGGCGCTGGACGGCGATCATGCTGGTCGGCGTGCCGGCGCTGGTGCTGCCGCTGTCGATTGCGCAGCGCTACGTGCGCAAGAAAGCCAGCCAGGCACGTGACCTCGGCGCGGTGCAGGCGACGCGGCTGGATGAGGTCTTTCACGGCATTGTCCCGATCAAGCTGAACCGGCTGGAGGACTATCAAACCGGACGCTATGCCACCGCCACTGCCGCCTTTGTCCGGGCCCAGATCCGTTCGGCCTTCGGGGCGTCCTCCACCTCCGGTCTGGTGGATCTGATGGCCGGTGTCGGCGTCATGTGCGTGATCCTGTTTGGTGGTCGCGAGATCATCTCCGGCGAGAAATCCGTCGGCGAATTCATGAGCTTTTTCACCGCCATCGGGCTCGCCTTTGATCCGATGCGGCGGCTGGCCTCGATCATGGGGATCTGGCAGGCGGCCGCAGCCGCAATGGAGCGGATCAAGGAGCTGATGGAGGCGCCGATCTCGCTGGTGTCGCCCAGCGATCCCAAGCCGACCCCCACCGGCTTGCCGGAAATCCGCCTCGACAAGGTCAACCTGTCCTATGGCGAGGCCCATATCCTGCGCGACCTGTCGCTGGTGGCGGAGGCGGGCAAGACCACCGCGCTGGTGGGCGCATCAGGTGCTGGCAAGTCGACGATTTTCAACCTGCTGACCCGTCTCGTCGATCCGCAGGAAGGCTCCGTCACCCTTGGCGGGGTCGAGGTGCGCGATCTTGACCTCGGCGATCTGCGTGACCTGTTTTCCGTGGTCACCCAGGATGCGCTGCTGTTTGACGAAACACTGAAGGAAAACATCCTCCTTGGTCGCACCGATGTCAGTGACGAGCGCCTGCGCGAGGTGATGGACGTCGCGCATGTATCTGATTTCCTGCATAAACTGCCCGATGGGCTGGAAACCCGCGTGGGACCGCGCGGCTCAGCCCTGTCGGGAGGCCAGCGCCAGCGGGTGGTGATTGCCCGTGCCATCCTGCGCGACACACCGATCCTGCTGCTGGACGAAGCCACCTCTGCCCTGGATGCGCAGTCGGAAAAAGTAGTGCAAAAGGCGCTCGAAAACCTGTCGGGCGGCCGCACGACCCTGGTTATCGCGCACCGCCTGTCCACCATACGCGCCGCTGACAAGATCATCGTAATGGAGCGCGGCAAGGTGATGGATCAGGGCCGCCATGATGACCTGCTGCAACGCGGCGGCATCTATGCGGACCTCTACCGCTTGCAGTTTCAGGACGGCAAGACCCTGATCGATACCGACGGGGTGCATGCGCAGATCTCGCGGGGGGGGGATCCGCGCGGTGATGAGGAACAGGCCGGGCTGCTGCGGCGTTTCGCGCGCCGCCTGTTCGGTTGAGCCGGAGCGCCTGACCGCTTGATCTTTGTCCGGTGCGAGGTCACATCTGAGTTTGAGCCGACCCGTCGCACCCGAAGAGGAGACCCCAATGTCCGACCGCCATATCCTTCGACTGAGTGGATCCGAGACCCGCGATTTTCTGCAGGGGCTGGTCACCAATGACGTCCGGCGGCTGGATCAGGGGCTGGTCTACGCCGCGCTGCTGACCCCGCAGGGCAAATATCTGGCGGATTTTTTCCTGGTGCCCGAGGGGGACGCTGTGCTGTTTGATGTGGCCGAAACGCTGGCCGCGCCTTTGGCCAAACGGCTGGCAATGTACCGGCTGCGCGCGGATGTGCAGATTGAAGACACCGACCTGAAGCTGCGCCGCGGAACCGGGGAGAAACCCGATGGCGCCTTTGACGACCCGCGCCATCCGGCCCTGGGCTGGCGGCTTTACGGGGTGCAGGACGGCGACGATGGCAGCGATTGGGACGCGATCCGCGTCGCCCATTGCATCCCGGAAACGGGGGTCGAGCTGACCCCGGACAGCTATATCCTGGAGGTCGGGTTCGAGCGTCTCAACGGCGTGGATTTCCGCAAAGGGTGCTACGTCGGCCAGGAAGTGACCGCGCGGATGAAGCATAAGACCGAATTGCGCAAAGGGTTGCAGCGGGTTGAGATCGACGGCACCGCTCCGCTGGGGGCGACGATCACCGCAAACGACAAACCGGTCGGGCAGGTATTCACCCAGGCAAATGGCGCCGCGATTGCCTATCTGCGCTATGATCGGGCCAAAGGGCCGCTGGAAGCCGAGGGCGGCGCGCGGCTTGTCTGGCAAGGCACCGACTGACCGCCAAGGCCCGCCCGATCGGGCGCAATCCAGTCCTGCCCTGCCCTGCTCGGTCGGGAGCGCGGCGATCCCTTCCGCCCTGCCCTGTGGGGCTGCCCCTCGCAGAATTTCTGGCCGCCGATGGGCGTTTGATAGATGTTTGTTCAGGCCTCACGCATATCCTGACCGCACTTGCCTCCAGCAAGGTCAAAGGAAGGATATCAAAATGTCTCTGCGCATCGTGATGGGCGCCCTGATCCTGTGCCTGCCCGGAATTGGCGCTGCCGCAGATCAGTATTGGGAATATGGCGACTGGCGGGTCAATGTCACGCTGGAACGCAGCACCGAGCATGACCGCCTTATCTGCCGGGCCAGCACTGGCGGCGACGGCATGCCGGTGATCTGGCTTGAAATCAGCGATGGCGACGCCGGGCCGCCGCATGGCTACCCGTCCCCGACCTACGCCACGACAGCTCCCCGCGGGTACCGGACCCAGATCGGCAACGCCCAGGGCGTGGCCTTTGTGTTTGACCGCCAGGGCGTGTTTTTCACCGTGGCCGAAGCGGGACATGGCGATGACGGGATCGCCTGGGCCAACGCAGCGCCGCGTTGGCAGGATACCAGGAACATGTTGTTGTGGATGCAGGCCTCGCAACAAATGGAGGTGCGGGCACTGGATGCCTATCAGGCCAGCACAGAGGCCTATGTGGCTTCGATGCGCGGCTTCACAGCGGCCTATGGCAAGATGATGGACAGCTGCGGTCACTCGATTGAGATCCCGCGCTAAGGCCATTGCAACCTGAGCTTCCCGAGCGTCGGGCAGGGCAGGCTCCCGCCCGTCTTTGCGCCCGGATGGGCGCGCATCCCGTTGGGCCGGGCGCCGCTGACGCGGCGCGGACCCGCGCGCAACCGGGCGACCGCCATCTGACCACGCCCCCGGTCCTCAACACCCGACAAAAAGCCCCGGCAGCGCAGGCTCCGGGGCTTTGATCGTGTTTGGCGCCAGCCTGCGACGGACTGTGGCCGCATCAGGCTGTGGTCCAGGAGACGGTCCCGATCCGAAGCGCCCCCTTCGACGCGACCCTCAGGCGCGTTCGGAATATTCCATGGTCTCGGTGTTGACCACGATCAGCTCATCCTGGCCGACGAAGGGCGGCACCATGACCTTTACCCCGTTGTCGAGGATCGCAGGCTTGAAGGAATTCGCCGCGGTCTGGCCTTTGACCACCGGCTCTGTCTCGACGATCTTGCAGGTCACTTTCTGCGGGACGGTGGCATTCAGCGCCTCGGCGTCATAGAATTCCACAACGATGGTCATGCCATCCTGCAGAAAGGGACGCCGGTCGCCCAACAGATCGGCAGGCAGTTCGATCTGCTCGTAGGTCTCGGTATCCATGAAAACCAGCATGCCGTCGGTCTCATACAGAAACTGCTGGTCTTTTTGTTCCAGACGCACCCGCTCCACCTTGTCGGCGGACCGGAAGCGTTCATTCAGCTTGGAACCGTTGCGCAGGTTGCGCATCTCGACCTGTGCAAACGCACCGCCCTTGCCGGGTTTCACATGGTCCACCTTGACCGCGGCCCAAAGTCCGTCGTTGTGCTCCAGAACGTTGCCGGGGCGGATTTCATTGCCGTTGATCTTGGGCATGTAAAACTCTTTCGGGTGGTTGATGAATGCTTGGATCCCCCTATATCCCTCAGAGGTAAGGCTGGCAAGACGACGATATGTCGTGTTTCAGGGCAGGTATGACCACGAAATAGGCATGCACAAGATGCATAAAAGATATGCATCTGAGGGCTACCCGAATCGTCATAGTTCCGTCATAAGGAGCGTCACGCCGAAATTGCAATAGCAAGAACAACAAAGGAAACGAGATGCGAGATTTCGTTGACGGCACCGCGTACAATAACGAGCAGGGCAACCGGGCCCGCAAACTTTTTGCGGCGGTTGTGCTGGCCGCTCTGGACGATGCCATCGCTGATGACAAGAAATACGGGAATGGTCCCGAACAGATCGCCCGCTGGGCACGGTCGCGCGACGGGCGCGAAGTGCTGTCCTGCGCAGGCATTGACCCGAACGAGCGGGTCGTCGAAGGGTTGATGGGTTTTGTTGGCCGTGGGGTCCGGACCTCTGTCGCGCTGTCGCGCGAAGAAAGCGAACGCCGGACGGCGGCGCAGGCCGAAGCGGCCTGACCGTACCAAACAAGTTGCCACGTTACGTTAGAGAAAAACGCGTCCTGGGGGGCGCGTTTTTCTTTTGGGGCGCCCCGACACCGGGTCACGTGGATTGACCTTGCCCGGTTTGCGCGGCAACTGTCGTGCCGGAAACAGCACAGACGGGAACCGGCGGCGATGACCTCCAAGGCGATCATGATCCAGGGCACCGGCAGCAATGTCGGAAAATCACTGATCGTTGCGGGCCTGGCGCGGGCGCTGCTGCGGCGCGGTCTGAAGGTGGCCCCGTTCAAATCGCAGAACATGTCCAACAACGCCGCCGTCACCGCCGATGGCGGCGAGATCGGGCGGGCTCAGGCGCTGCAGGCGCGCGCTGCGGGGCTGGCGCCACATACCGATATGAACCCGGTGCTGCTCAAGCCGGAAACCGACACTGGCGCCCAGGTGATCGTCCAGGGCAAGCGGCGCGGCACCCGGTCGGCGGGCTCTTTCATGCGGGACAAATCCGGCCTGCTGGAGGCCGCGCTTGAAAGCTTTCACCGGCTTGCCGCCCAATATGACATGATCCTGGTCGAAGGTGCCGGCTCTCCGGCTGAAACCAACCTGCGCCAAGGCGACATCGCCAACATGGGTTTTGCCGAGGCGGCGGATATCCCCGTTGTGCTGGTCGGCGACATTCATCGCGGCGGCGTCATCGCTCAGATCGTCGGCACCCACACCGTGCTGGACGCGGCAGATCGCGCCCGGATCGCGGGCTTTGCCGTCAATCGCTTTCGCGGCGAGCGGAGCCTGTTTGACGCCGGGCGCGACGACATCGCGCACCGCACCGGCTGGCCCGCGCTTGGGGTGATCCCCTGGTTCCCCGAGGCCTGGAAACTGCCTGCCGAGGATATGATGGATATCGCATCGCATGCCGGCGGCGCCTGCAAAATCGTGGTCCCGCAACTGGAACGAATGGCCAATTTCGACGATCTCGATCCCCTGGCCGCAGAGCCCGACGTCACGGTGGAAATCGTCCCCCCCGGGCGCGCCCTGCCCGGCGATGCGGATCTGGTGCTGATTCCAGGGTCGAAATCCACCATCGGCGATCTGGCCTATCTGCGGGCGCAGGGCTGGGACATCGACATCCGCGCGCACCATCGGCGCGGCGGGCATGTTATCGGGCTATGCGGCGGCTACCAGATGCTGGGCGAGACGATCAGCGACCCGGACGGCGTGGACGGTCGCCCGGGCAAGGTGGCGGGTCTGGGGCTGCTTGATGTCGAGACGGTGATGGCCGGGGACAAACGCGTGACGCTCAGCACCGCACAGACCTGCGAGGGGGGGCTGCCGGTCTCAGGCTACGAGATCCACATGGGCCGCACCACAGGGCCGGATTGCGCCCGCCCCTGGCTGACCCTCGACGGGCGGGCCGAAGGGGCGGTGTCCGGCGATGGTCGGGTGCGGGGATCATACCTGCACGGGCTGTTCAGCTCCGATGCGTTTCGCAGCGCCTTCCTCGCGGAGCTTGGCCATAGCGGATCAGCGCAATACGACAGCGGCGTCGAAGCAACGCTGGATGCCCTGGCCGATCATCTGGAACGCTATCTGGATATCGACCGGCTGCTGGCAATGTCGAAACCGGTTCGCCTGCCGCCTGAGTAGATACAGGTTTTGTAACGACCTCCGGGCTGCCTCGCCCGCCTGCTCGCCAGATTGCACAGCGCCAAGGGACCGTGGCGGCGCCGGGTCTGGGTCAGGATTGTCCGGGTCATGCCAATTGGGATCGGGCCAGTTTGGATCAGGCCCGGCTGGTCAGCGAGATGTGGTCAGGCCGATAAGGACTGCCGGGTCGGGGCCACCGGTTTCATCGCGCAGGATGCCCGCAGCGAAAGCCCCACGCACAGGGCAGACAGGGCAGACAGGGCAGACAGGGCCAGAAATCAGAGGAGATCCTGCGCAGCAAGAGCACGCTGGATTTCGCGACGGACCAGTTTGCGCACGTTGCGGGTGATACGCTCACCCAAGGCGCCCTGCAGCTCTTCGCGCACGATGTCGGCGACCAATGCGCGCAGGCTCTCCTCATCGAGGAAGCCTTCCTCGGCCTCCAAAGCGTCCAGCGCCGCCGCCTCGGGCTTGTCCTGACTGGCGGCTGGCGTCCCTGCGCCGGACCGCACCGGCTCGTCCGGCGCATCCAGAGGCGCTGCAGCCTCCGCACCATCGTCTTGCAGGATATGATCTTCCCATTGAATGGTCTCGACCGCAGGTCCGCTGGGCGGCACGGCTTCGATCTCGTCTTCGTTCACGTCCGAAACGAAGCTGCCGTTCAGCGCGGCACGGGCGTTGGCCTCGATCCGTCCAGCGGTTTCCAATTCCGCGATCCGGCGCACCACAGCGGCCACGCGCGAACTTTGTTCGCGAGGCGCCGGGGCCGACGCACTCTGCGCCTCCGCGTCGGGCTGATCGGCGTGAGACTGATCCGGCTCGGGCTGGTCCGCCGCAGCGGGCGCCGCAGGCGCATTCTCTGTGGCCAGAACATCATAGAGCCGCGCGGCAGGATCGCGCCAGGGCGCGTCATCCGGCGCGGTGACAGCCGACTGAGGATCCGCCGTTTCCAACGGAGGGCCCGCTGTATCTTCCGGCGGCAGATCCGCATCGGCCTCCCCCGTGACCGGATCAGACGCATTCGGCGCAGCCTGCAATGCGGAGGCCAGAATACGTGTCGCCTCCTGCGAGGAAAACACCTTCGGCTCGGCGGATCTGGCTGCTGTGTCCACGGGGATGCCGGCGTCCGGGCTCGCTGTGTCTGAAGCTGAACCTGTATCGAGACCTGTATCTGCAACGTCAGACGTCGCGCGATCCGCGCCCGAGGTCATCGATGCGGCAACGGCCTCGACATCCTCGACGCGCGCGTCGGTTTCCGAGAGCGCATCCTGCGCGGCATCGCCGACCAGCTGGTCCATCACCACGGGGGCGCGGCGGTCGCGGTCAGCCCGCTCGACGGCGGCCTGCGGCGACGTTGTTTCATCCCCCTGCACCCGCAGGGCCGGTGTCAGCACCAGGCGGGTGGCGGGTTTTGCCACTTTCGCAGCCATCTGCCGCCCCTCTTCACTCCGGTCGGTCTCGCGGACCAGACGGCGAATGGAGGACAGGACATCTTCGATTTCTGCGTGTGTAACGGGTTCAGACATTTTTATTGGCCAAGCTCACCTCTTAGGCGCAAGCTTAGCCAGCTTGCCCCGTTCACACAACAGTAACGTCAGAATATCAGTTCTTTCTCAGAGCCTTGAGCACCCGGTCCAGATCCTGACCCCGCTTGGTAACAAAGGCAGGGGCGGCGCGGACCTGATTGTAATAGATTTCAGGGTCGTAGCGCTCCACCGCAAGGTTGAGGTTATCGACCGTCAGCAACCCCTGTGCCTGAAGCAGATCATAGGCCGCCAGTGCCTGCAGCGCCCGCGCATTGAGCCGCGCAGTCTGTGCATCCAAGAGTTCCTGCTCCGCCTGCAAGACGTCCAATGTCGTCCGCGCGCCGAGTGTCGCTTCTTCGCGGATGCCGTCAAAGGCAACCTGCGCCGCCCGGACCCGCTCGTTCGAGGACACCAGGCTTGCGGCCGCCGTGTCAAACGCGGTGTAGGCGCTGGCGGCGTTGCTGGTGATGCTGCGCTGAGTCGACAGCAGCCGGCCGCGCTCCGCATCCACATTGGCCAGATCGCGGCGACGGCTCGCCGCGAGGGCCCCGCCGGCATACAGGGTCTGTGACAGCTCCAGACCGAGGTCGAACGAATCGGTTTCGGTCTCGCTGCTGTGGATCTCGCGGTGGGTCGTGCTCGCGCTAAAGCTGATCGAGGGGCCCATGTCCCGCAACGAACTGTCCGCCGTCAACTGTGCGGAGCGAACCGCATGCTGCTGGGCGCGCAGGCTGGGGTGCGAGTTGAGCGCGCGCGCCTGTGCTGCATCCAGACTGCTCGCCCGGCGGGGCAGCGGCGGATAGGCGGTGATCGCCCCCGGCGCCCGGCCAACGACTTCCTCGTAGGTCGCGCGTGCGGTCAGCAATGCGCCCTGGGCATCGGTCAGATTGGCCCGCGCTTCGGCAACCCGGCTTTCGGCCAGTGCCACATCGGTCCGGGTCACCTCGCCAACCTCGAAACGGTCATTGGCGGCGCGCATCTCTTCCTGCAAAAGCCGCAGGTTGTTCTGGCGCAACGCCACATTGTCCTGCTGCGTCAGGACGCTCACATAGGCATCAACTGCGGAGAAGAGCACCTGCTGTTCGACATCCAGCAGCGTCTGGCGGGTCGCGAGAACCGCCTCCTGAGCCGCCATCGTGCTGAGTTTCGACGCACCATTGTCAAACAAGAGCCACTCCAGCGACAGCCGGAGCGAGGCCGACGTGCTGTGACTGGAATTGGCGCCCAGACGGCCCAGACCGGTGCGATCATAAGACCGTGCAATCGACAGCGCGGTGTTGATCACCGGACGCAGGCTGGACATCGACAGTGCAACCCCCTCGTCCGCGACCCGCAGCAACGCCCGGTTCTGCTCCAGAAGCCCGCTGGACGTATAGGCCCCGATCATCGCGTCGGTCACATTATCCGCCTGAGCCAGAGGGGCGTGGGCAAGTGTGCTTGCCAGAACGCCAAACGCCGCTAACGCCCTGATCCGGTTCAATTTGAAAATTACTCGCATGCTGTCGCCTCAGTTTCTTGGGGCCTTCTGACCCATTTCACTTTGTCATTGTGGTAGACATATGTGAACGTCCGATGGTGTTGACAAATGCCTGACTTGAATTTCCTTCAGAAAATAATGTTCCGCACCGAGACCACGCCCGGTTTCAGAGCGCGAACTCGACCGTTTTGCCAAATCCTGGCAGCACCGGTGCCCCGGCGTTGAACTCAAACCGCCAGGAGATCCGACCGCCGCTCTTGTAGCCGATCTTCACTTCACCAAGCGCGCCGGACATGAACAGCGCGGCAATGCGCCCGCCCTCCTTGAGCTGCGCAACCAGGCCCTCCGGCAGGGTTTCCACCGCGCCTTCGACGATGATCACATCATAGGGGCCATGTTCCGCCGCGCCGTCGACCAGCGCACCCTGGTGGACAATCGCATTGTCGGCGTTGCTCTCGCTCAGCAGATCCTGCGCCTCGGAGGCGAGAGTTTCGTCTTCCTCAACGCCAATGACCATCTGCGCCAGGCGCGCGATCACGGCGGTGGAATACCCAAGCCCGCAGGCCACATCCAGCACCAGCTCGTCTTCGCGCACATCCAAGGCATCCAGCATCTTGGCCAGGGTGCGCGGTTCCGGGACGACACGCCCGTCGCCAAGCGGCACAGCCTGGTCGGCATAGGCCACTTCCGCCTTTGCATCCGGCACGAATTTTTCGCGCGGCACCGCCAGCAGGGCTTCGATAATCGGATACTTGGTCACGTCAGCCGGACGAATTTGGGTGTCGACCATCATACGGCGGAGATCTTGGAAATCTGTCATCTGCTAAACTCTTATGTTCAGACATTCGCCCGCCGTTCTGCCACATCACACCCGCTACGGCAACGGCCCCTTTGACACAAGTCGCCGCAATGTGCCGCCCGTGCATCGCTGCGTGCCGGAACGGGACGCCGCGACAGGACGATCTGATGCCCTAAAACGGCAAATGGCCCCCGGACGCGATCCGTCCATGGGGGCCATTTTCACCAGGGGTTTGCGCCGTCTTGCCGCCGCAGCAGCCCGGTCACCGCATGCGATCTGAGCCGACTGTGACGCAATCGCGCCCACGGCCCGCTCCGCCTGTCACGCCGAACAGGACTCGCAGAACGGTGATTCTGGATGCGCATTGAGGTGATCAGAGGAAATATCCGCCCCGCAAATCCGGCAATACCCATAGTCACCGGACTGCAACCGATCGAGCGCTGTCAAAATGGCGCCCAGCTTCGGGGTCACCCCCGAGGGCTGGTCCGTCAGGTCGCGCGACGATAAAACGTCGGGCGACAGGGCAGATAGCCCCTGCCCGGCCAACATCCCCGCGGACAGCGCACTGAGACGCGTTTCAAGACGTTCTTTGTGAACCACATAGTCCATATTGCAACCTCCCAAAGCAGACACTCTTCAATGTGGCCCCCCTGTCGCCGCGATCAAGCCGCATGCCTCCCATCACCCCGATGTTCGGCCAGGATCCGCCACCCCCTCATTCAGGATAGTCCCAACATACAACCTTTGGGCGATAAAGCACCGCCAAAAAGTCGCTGCATCAGCAGTGTAATTTGGATGCACTGCAGCACGGATGCCCCTTGCCATTTGTCCGACAATCGAGGATTTATGAGTGGTCAGAACAGGTTCCGTTAACGAACTGGTCACATTACGGAGACACCCCGCCGATGATCCGCCCGTTTCTTTTTATCCTGATGATGCTGAGCCTCGCCGCGTGTGAAACCACCAAAGGGGCCGGCCGAGACTTGCAGCAAGCCGGACAAGCGATTTCGAACACTGCTCAGAACGTTCAGAACTCTCTTTGAGTCGCGGACGGGCGTCGCATCCGGCAGGCTGATGAGGGCCACCGCTCGCGGGTGGTGGCGTCGTGCGCGGGGGTGGTTTGATTTCTTTGGCTCCGTCAGGGGCGCGGCGCCAACGGCGTCTTGTGATCGCGTCGGCCAGAGCAACCGCGACGCGGCGGCGATTGCGCCGGATTGCATGGAAACCACCAAACCCCCATTTGCCACGCCGGACTGACAGGGCAAAGTCCGCAGGTCTTTGAACCGCCCGATTGCCCCCCTGCCCGGAAGATCGCAGGCCTATAGCCTGCCCGCGCCTCTGGATCTGCCGCAGATGGCGGGTGTTTGGCTGCACCAACTACGTTGCAATCCACACGCCGACGAAAAGATACATCCAATATCTGCGTTTTCAGCTCAATCAATACCGATGTCTGGGTGCTGACAATTTGATCTAATGAATTAAAGGGCTTCGCCATCCTGACAGATCGCGCACTCTATCTCAGCACCAATCAATTCATCATAAAATTTGAGCGTTTTAATTTCCGATCCAGCCTATGGCCGTTTCGGATGAATTAATTTTCCACTCGAAGTATTTACCCAGAACCCTGTCCCCATAAATGCCGTCAAGGCCCCCTGACCGCGCGCATCCGCATAAAAAGAAAGCCCGCATCGGCGGGCTTCTTTCAATGTTGCGATATCACTTGGCGCAGTCAGGACGCCCCCGGCAGAGGGGCCTGTCAGTCGTCCATCTTCAGCGCGGAGATAAAGGCCTCCTGCGGGATTTCGACCCGGCCGAACTGGCGCATCTTCTTTTTGCCCGCCTTCTGCTTGTCCAGAAGCTTGCGCTTTCGGCTGGCATCGCCGCCGTAGCATTTCGCGGTCACATCCTTGCGCAGGGCCGACAGGGTTTCGCGGGCAATCACCTTGCCACCAATCGCCGCCTGGATCGGGATTTTGAACATATGGCGCGGGATCAGATCCTTGAGCTTTTCGCACATCGCCCGGCCGCGCATCTCTGCCCGGTCGCGATGCACCATCATCGACAAGGCATCCACCGGTTCGTCATTGACCAGAACGGACATCTTCACAAGATTGTCCTCGCGATAGCCGATCAGATGATAGTCGAACGAGGCATAGCCCTTGGTCACCGATTTCAGCCGGTCGTAGAAGTCAAAAACAACTTCATTCAGCGGCAGATCATACACAACCATAGCGCGAGACCCGGCATAGGACAGATCCATCTGGATGCCACGCCGATCCTGGCAAAGCTTCAGCACATCCCCAAGGTAATCGTCCGGCACCAGGATGGTCGCCTTGATCCGCGGCTCTTCCAGGTGGTCGACCTTGGACATGTCCGGCATGTCGGCGGGGTTGTGCAATTCCAGCATCTCCCCGTCTTTCATAAAGAGGTGATAAACCACCGACGGCGCGGTGGTGATCAGGTCAATGTCATATTCGCGCTCAATGCGGTCGCGGATCACCTCAAGGTGCAGCAGCCCGAGGAAGCCACAGCGGAAGCCGAACCCCAGCGCCGCCGAGGTCTCCATCTCGTAGGAAAAAGACGCGTCATTCAGCGCCAGTTTTTCAATCGCGTCGCGCAGATCCTCGAATTCAGAGCTGTCCACAGGGAACAGACCGCAAAACACCACTGGCACCGACGGTTTGAAGCCCGGCAATGCGGTGTCGGAGCCCTTCTTTTCATGGGTGATCGTATCGCCCACCTTGGTGTCGCGCACCTGTTTGATCGACGCGGTGATAAAGCCGATCTCGCCGGGGCCCAATTCGTCGACCACCTGCATGGCGGGACGGAAAACGCCGATCCGGTCAACCCCATAGCGCGCGCCGGTCTGCATCATCTTGATCTGGTCATTCTTTTTCAGCACGCCATCCATGATCCGCACCAGCACGATCACGCCGAGATAGGCGTCATACCAGCTGTCCACCAGCATCGCCTTCAGCGGCGCATCGCGGTCCCCTTTGGGGGCGGGCAGCCGGGTGACGATGGCCTCCAGCGTTTCCTTGATGCCGATGCCGGTCTTGGCGGACACCCGGATCGCCTCAGAGGCGTCGATGCCGATGACATCCTCGATCTGCTCTGCCACCCGGTCGCATTCAGAGGCCGGCAGGTCGATCTTGTTCAGCACCGGTACGATTTCATGATCCGCATCAATCGCCTGATAGACGTTCGCCAGGGTCTGCGCTTCGACACCTTGGGTCGAATCCACCACCAGCAGCGAGCCCTCGACCGCCCGCATCGACCGCGACACCTCATAGGCGAAATCGACGTGGCCGGGGGTGTCGATCAGGTTCAGAACGTAGTGCTCGCCATCGTCCGCGACATAGTCGATGCGCACCGTGTTGGCCTTGATGGTAATCCCGCGCTCGCGCTCGATGTCCATGGCGTCGAGCAGCTGCTCTTTCATGTCACGATCCTGGACCGTTCCTGTCGATTGGATCAGGCGGTCGGCAAGCGTGGATTTACCGTGGTCAATATGAGCAACGATGGAGAAATTGCGGATCTTTGAGAGCTCTGTCATGCAAGCGCATATGATTGGGATTTTGCCTTTGGTCAAGGTGGATCATGCGTTGGAACCGCTGCTAAATGCCGCTTTGCCCCGCCTATCGGCGGCATCAGGCAACAAACCTCGCATCGTGATTGAAATCCCCTTTGGAAATATGGAATATGCCGCGCAAAACCGGTGCGTCCACGTCTCATCCGTGTGTCTCGCGCCCTGGCTCAGGAGTTTGAACGTCGTGTTTCGATTTGTCGTAGTGACCGTGCTGTGCGGTTTTGGTGCCCTCCCCGTCTTGACCGCCCCTCAGGCCGTGGCCGGCACGATTGAGCGCGCCTGCCGCAGCGCCTCCGGCAGCGCGGCAAGCGCCCAATTGTGCAATTGCATCGGACAAGTGGCCGAGCAGCGCCTGACCCGGTCCGAACAACGCACCGTTGCGACCTGGTTCCAGGATCCACACCGCGCCCAGGAGGTTCGTCAATCCGGTCGCAGCAGCGATGCGCAGCTTTGGCAGAAATACCAGGTATTCGGATCGGACGCCGAACGGATCTGCGGCTGAATCACGGCTCCCATTCACCGCACATGCCGAAATGGTTAATATTTCGTTTATTTATTCGCAGCCCTGCGTAAAAATCCAAACTTTCAGCAAAGTTTGAAAATTGAAGATATTTACTCTTTTCAAACTTAATAAATAAAAATAGAAGAAAATACATTCCAGTAAAGACGCGGAGAAATCCCGTTAGCGTTCAGAGTTCAAGTAGTCCATCCGCACGTTGTTTCGGATGCAGATGTTTATAACAGTTTGAATTTTTTTGGAGCCCACACATGCTGATGAAAGGCGTCACCCTTCGAGGGCTGGAGGTTTTTGAAGCCTTGGCCAAATCGGGTTCCGTTGCGCAGGCGGCCTTTATCACCGGGTTGAGCCAACCAGCCGTGAGCCAGCAGCTTCGAAATCTTGAAAAGGCGCTCGGCTCGGAACTGGTCGATCATGGCCGCCGCCCCATGGTGCTTACGGCAGCGGGGCGCAACTTTCTGGCCCGGACCCAAGCTGTTCTGAACGAATTGCGCCTGGCGCAAAGCGAATTGACGGTCATGGACCTGTCGCATCTGCCCGCGCTGTCGTTGGGGCTGATTGATGATTTCGACAATGACCTGACGCCACGGCTTGCAACCATCCTTGCGGATAACCTGACCAATTGCCGGTTCAAGATGGTGACCGCCTCCAGCCATGACATCTATCGGGCGATGGAGGCCAAGGAGCTGCATATCGGTATCGCAGCCTCCACCGGGGAATTGCGTGAAAACGTGACCGAATACCCGCTGGTCGAAGACCCGTTTATTCTCGTGGCGCCTCGGGGGGCGATTACCGATCCGGAGGATGTCGGCAATCAATTGAACCAGCTGCCGCTGCTGCGCTACGCGCGCGACCAGCTGATTTCCCAGCAGATTGAATCGCATCTCAACCGCAACAAGATCGAATTCGACGACCGGTTTGAAATCGGGTCGCATTTGGCGCTGATGGCCATGGTGGCGCGCCGGATCGGCTGGGCCATCACCACGCCGCTGGGATATATGCGCGCCCTCCGGTTTCACGATGACATCGACGTGTTCGCGCTGCCCTTTGCCGGTTTTTCCCGGCGCATTTCGCTGTTTTCACAATCTGACTGGCCCGATACGGTGCCGCTCGACGTGGCCAGCACCATGCGCAGCCTGGTGCAAAGCCAGATGATCAGCCCGGCGATCACCCGCCTGCCCTGGCTGGCCGGAGAGCTGCGCGTGGTCGAGGGCTGATCTTCAGCCGCGCTCGGCCAGATGCGCTTGCAGACCCCGCGCGGCGGCCTCCAGCAGATCCAGACAGCCGTCGAAATCCCGCGTGTAGTAGGGATCCGGCACCTCCTGGCTGGCCCAGCCCGCAGCCAGCGGCGCCATCAGCACGACCGGGGTATCCACCCCCTCGGGGCGCAGCGATTCGACGTGGCTCCGGTTCTGGTCGTCCATCACCACGATCAGGTCAAAGGCCGTAAAATCCTGGCGGCGGACCTGACGCGCCCGCAGATCCGACATCGCGATGCCACGGGCCGCGGCTGCGGCGACCATAGGCCCATATGGCGGCTCGCCAATATGATAGTCAGAGGTCCCGGCGCTGTCGGTTTCGACCTCCGGACAAAGGCTGCGAAAGATCGCTTCGGCCGCAGGCGACCGGCAGATATTCCCAAGGCAGACAAACAGGATTTTCGACATTACGGGGTCCTTCGGGCCAGCGGGTTCGATCAGGGTTCGATCAGGGTCGATTTACGACTGCCAGCCCCTGTGTCAGGGTGCAAGGGGTCACCGGCCTGCCCGAACCGCTCACAGCGAAGGAGCCCCAATATGCGCAAGATCGTCATTCTGACCGGGGCCGGCATTTCCGCCGAAAGCGGGCTTGGCACCTTTCGCGACGACGGCGGCCTGTGGTCGCAGCACCGGATCGAGGATGTCGCAACCCCCGAAGGCTTCGCCCGCGATCCCGACCTGGTGCACCGGTTCTACTCCGCCCGCCGCACGCAGGCCGCCAAGGCGGTGCCCAATGCGGCCCATCTGGCCCTGGCAGAATTGCAGCGCCGGTGGTCCGGCCCCGTGGTCATCATAACCCAGAACGTCGATGCGCTGCACGAAGCCGCTGGCGCCGAGGGGGTGCTGCACATGCATGGTGTGCTCGCGGGGGCGCTTTGCACGGCCTGTGGGCATCGCTGGCCCGCACCGGCGGAGATGACGCCGCAGACCACCTGCCCGGCCTGCACCGCCGCCACCGCGCGCCCCGATGTGGTCTGGTTCGGAGAAATCCCCTATCATCTGGAGGAGATCCTGACCCATGTGCAGGAGGCCGATCTGTTTGCCTCCATCGGCACCTCCGGTCAGGTGCATCCCGCCGCCGGCTTGGTGCAGGAGGCCGCCGCGCAGGGCGCCCAGACGGTCGAGCTCAATCTTGAACCGTCCGAAATCAGCCGCGCCTTTGACATCCGGCGACTGGGGCCGGCGACAGAGCTGGTCCCGGCCTGGGTCGCGCAACTTCTGCGCCCCGAGGGGTGACAGCCCGGACCGAGAAAGCCCCGGCCATCGACCGGGGCTGCATCGCTTCACATGCTGGCAGCTGCGGCCCTAGGACCGCCGCAGTCCCCGTTCTCAGTCAGAGTGGGTTGCGTGATCGCCATGCCCCTGCGGCGCGCGGTGCAGGTCTACCGGGATCGTGACGCTCACCTCGCCCGCCTGCTCAAAGACCAGGATCAGATCAATCATGTCCCCCTCGGCCAGCTCTCGGTTCAGGCCCATGAACATCACATGGTCACCGCCGCGTTCCAGCAGATGCGTCGCGCCGGCAGGGATCTCAAACCCCTCTTCGACATGCTGCATTTTCATCACCCCATTGGCATCCTCTGCATGGGTATGAAGCTGCACCTTCTTGGCCACTTCGGACCGTACCGCCAGAAGCCGGTCGTCGCGCTCGGTGGTGTTCTTGATTTGCATGAATGCCGCGCCGGCCATCTTGTTCGACGCGCGGGCATAGGCGTCATGCACCATCATGCTGGCCATCTCGGCAGAGGCCGCCGTGGTCAGCGCCAGAGTGGCCACCAGAGAAAGGGTAAAAGACTTGAAAGACATCTGATGTCTCCTTGGAAAATAGGAAGAATTCCGGATCAATCGCGGCCCGGCTGAAGGGATGCGGGGGGATCAGACCAAGGGTGGCGCGCGCGCCCGGGCGATGGCGCCCGTTGCCAGGCTGTGCTGCGCGCGCGGGGCAAGCGCAGGCGCTTGACGCCCCCGCGGCAGGTGCCCGATCCAGACCTCGCGCTCTGCAACCAGGTCGAGCAGATGCGTCACACACTCCGGGCAGAAATGGGATGGCCCGGTCGGGCTGCCGTCGGCATCGACAAGAACACGCACCGGCCCCATGCCAGTACAGAGGATCACCGCTCCGGTCGTGGCACCGGCAAACCTGCTGGCCGTTGCGCTATGGCCCGTGACCAGAAGGGCCAGGACCAGAAGGAGGCCAATAAAACGTCGCAGCTGCATCATCAGGGCCAGATATCACAGGAAGCAATGGCCTACTCAAGCCCTATGCAGCGCCGCGGGCCAAACTGGGACAAACTGTCACCGCCCGATCATCGTTGCCGACGGGTGTGCGACCGGGCCGGCACGCCGGATCATGGCAGCGCACATGCAAAGACCGCCGTGACGCAGGGCGCACGGCGGTCAGAAGATCAAAATCTCTGTCGAAACAGATCAGGCCTGAACGGCTTGCGCCTTGGCGATCTCTTTCTTGACTTTCAACGCGCCATCGGACAGCTCGTCGTCCTTGGCTTTGGCGAGGAAGGCATCCAGTCCGCCACGGTGATCAACCGAACGCAGGGCCGACGCGGAGATGCGCAGCTTCACACCACGACCGAGGGTCTCGGACTGCAGCGTGACATCGTTCAGGTTCGGCAAGAAACGACGTTTGGTTCTGTTTTTGGCGTGGCTGACATTGTTGCCAGTCATCGGGCCTTTTCCGGTCAGTTCGCAACGGCGCGACATGGTGTTATCCTTCGTATCTGCGGCGCCCCGATCCTGTATCAGCCTACCTGGCCGGTTCGAATCAGTCGCCAAATTACTAGGGCGCTGCCATTGGCTGCGCCCGAAAACTGGTTGGATGCGTTTAGGAGGAATCACGCGAGGGGTCAAGCCATATGCGACGCTTTTATTGCGCTGTTCGAACATTCCCGCCCCGGCTCGCCCCTTGGCCCGCTGGGGCAGGCGATCAACCTCGCCGAAACGCCCCACCCAAGGCCGCCACCTAAACGCCAAGCCCGGCGAGGATGTCGCGTGCGGCGGCCTGTGGCGTCTGTTTCCCCGCCGCCACCTCATCGGACAGCTCGGCCATGCGGCTGCGCGCCCAGGGGGTCTCCAGCCGGGCCAAAAGCGCCTGACGCACGTCTTCGGCAAACCAATATTGCGCCTGCTGCGCCCGGTTGCGCTGCCAGTGGCCGGTCTCGCGGCGCCAGTTCGCAAGCGTCTCCACCTGCTGCCAGCTGTCCTCCAGCCCCGCTTCCTCCAGCGCGGAGACCGTCAGCGCCTTTGGGAACCCTTCGGGATCCTGCGGCCGTTTGCGCAGCAGCCGAAGCGCACCCGCATAATCCGCGCAGGTTCGCGTCGCGGTGGCTTTGAGATCACCATCGGCCTTGTTAACCAGGATCAGATCGGCGATCTCCATGATGCCACGCTTGACCCCCTGCAGCTCGTCCCCGCCGGCCGGGGCCAGCAACAGCAAAAACAGATCCGACAGCTGCGACACCACGGTTTCCGACTGCCCGACCCCGACGGTTTCGACGAGAACCACGTCAAACCCCGCCGCCTCGCACAGCGCCACGGCATCACGGGTGCGCCGCGCCACACCGCCAAGATGCGTCTGGCTCGGGCTGGGCCGGATGAAGGCCCCACGTTCGCGGCTCAGCCGTTCCATCCGGGTCTTGTCGCCCAGAATGGACCCCCCGGAGCGCGCCGAACTGGGATCCACCGCCAGCACCGCAACCCGCAGGCCCCGCCCGATCAACATCATGCCCAGCGCCTCGATGAAGGTGGATTTCCCCACCCCCGGCGTGCCCGACAGACCGATCCGCAGGGATTGCCCCCCGCGCGCCGCCAGCCGCGCCAGCAGGTCATCCGCTGCCGCCC
>NZ_LPUY01000054.1 GCF_001518015.1 Tritonibacter horizontis | reverse complement strand
TCCCTGCGGGGCGCGCGCGGCGCCAGGCCCAACCGTTTTGACAAGCCTTCAGGCGCTGAAAAACGAGCGGGAGCACCACCGGCAAGATCACGGGAGAGGGGTATCCTCCGCTCAGTTGCGCGATTTTACCTTTGGTGCCGGTTTCTCGCGCAGATCATCATCGCGCTCGGTCCAGCTGACGCGGAAATCCACCTTGCACTGGCCATCGTTGCGTTCCGCCCGAATGCGCAGGGTCATCAACCCGTCCGGTGTCAGAACAATATCGTTGTCATCATCGCTGAGACTGAGTTCGCCCTTGGCCAGGCCTTTGCCGATTGCATCAATCAGCGCCTTGATCGTCTTGCGATCCTGAAGCGAGTCATGACGGAACCGCGCGTCCTCGCGTGTCTTGTCGTCTTTTGCCATCGCCCCTGGGCTCCATCTTCCGGACTGGATCAGTTGACTTCGAACTGCCGCTCTGGCGCAAAATGCTTGGCGCGTGGGTAGTCCCGGCTCAACCCGATGACATCCCCGGTCGGAAAGATCAAGGTTGCGCCCGCCCCGATCCCTGCCAGCCCCTCCAGCCGTCGCGAGACCCGGTCCAGGGTCACGTCCCCTTCCAGATGCAGCAGGCCCTTTTTGGCCAACAGGCGCTGGCCGCTTTGATTGTTCACATGCCCCTGCACCAGCATGTGGATGCCCAGACCATGCAGGGCGGCCACGCCAGTGTCGGTCAGCGCCGCATCCGTTGCGCGGTATTTGGTGCGCACCAGATTGGCCAATGGGCCAAAGTAAAAGGCAAAGGGATGCGTGCCCTGCTCCGTCCGGTAGCGATCATTGACCGCCGCGACACCGCCTTCGGCCAGCAGCCGACACATGCTGTCATCCACGCCGGCATGCACAAACAGCAGCGACCCCAGCTGGCAGACCACATCCATGCCCTCGTAAAACCAAGCGTAATCTCCCCCGGGCGAGAAGAACACCTCCCGGCACTTCAGCGCCGCCGCCAGCACCTCGCGGGCGGTCAGGCCCGAACGCGCCACCTCGGCGTCGAACTGCGCGGCCTTGGTGGCCAACTTTGCGACCTCGCGCGCCACCGCGGCCGAATTCAGATACCGCACCGCCGCGACAGAGAACCGCGCCGCCCAGTCCGGACGCGGATGCAGGCGGGCGCGACAGGCGGCCTCGTCGGGCAACGCCGCAAGATCCGCATCGCTCACGTAACGGTCGCGCACTTCCCGCAGCAGCGGGATAATCTTGCGCCCCATCCGCACCAACAAATGTTCGGTCAGCGCGGTCGGCGCCGCATGCAGAGCCGAGACCGCCAGGCGCAGGCGCAAATCGTGGTTGCCCGCCAGTATGCGCAGGTCGAGCCCCTTTGCCCGCAACGCCCCCAGGGCATCCAGCATATCGAGGTTGCTTGGCCCCTTGTCGAGGCAATCCCCACCGATCAGGATCGTTGCGGATCGGCCAAATCGGGTGGGGCTGAATCCGCCACGGGCCCGCGCACTCCGCCAGATCAGCCCTGCCGCCACCAGCGAGCGCAGGAACCCCTCGGCGTCGGCATGGGTGTCGGACAGGAACACCACCGGGCGCTCCGGCCAGCGCCAGCCGCCATGGGCGGCAGCCCGGGCCAGACAGGCCCTGAGGGCGGCGGCACTGCCCGGCCGACCACTGCCGGAATGGGCAGATGTGACAGGCCAGGGTTCCAGCTCCTTTGGCAGATCGCGCAACTCTCCGACGGGGTCATAGACGGTCGGCAACAGCGGTGAACGGTCCGAATGGCAAATCTGCAAGGCGTCTGTCCCTAGTCCTGATGGGCCTCCTGGCTCTGGCGCTGTTTCCAGGCACCGCCAAGGTGGCTCCATCTAGCCCGCCCCTCGTAACAGAACAGTAACGGTCGGGCATGATGCATAGAAAGCCTTGGAATCTCGCTGATTTTTAACAGGCCAAGGTGATGCGCTGCGTGCCGGAACGACGCGCCATGGCCGACACAAAGCGTCAGCGAATTGGGTGTGGCAGCGGCGGCTGTCGCGGTCAAATGCGCCGCCACGCGCGCCCCCGCCTCCAACAGCGATTCCGCGCCCTGAAACGGCAGCCGGTAATGGCTGTCGGATTTCCACCCCGGCGGCGGCGACGAATACCTCGGGTCCGCCTCCAGGATCGTCTCTATTTCCGATGTGGTCAGATTGGCCACCGCACCGACGCTGCGCTCTGCCAGCGCCGGTGTTTCCGACAGATCGCCAGGCGAATGCCCCGCCGCGCGCAACACGGTGGCGAGCGCATCCGCCGTTTGCCAGGCCCGCAGCTGATGCGAGCAGTGGATCACCGGAGCCAGGCTCCAACCCTCGCGCCGCAGGATCTCGGCCAGGGCGGCACCGCATTCTGCTGCCTGTGCCCGCCCTTCCTCGGTCAACGGATAGGGTTGCAGGGCCGAAGGGGTCGCGGCCTTCTGGTGATAGGCCCCGTGGCGGATCAGCGCGACATATCGCTTTGCCTCAGCCATCAAACAGGTCGCGCCCAAGATGGGCGAGTGCGTCGAAATCGACCCGCCCGGTCACTTCCTGCACCCGCACGTGGCGCAGCGCTCTCAGGTAGCCCTCCGGATCTGGCTGCGCATCATCCTGCTGGAACTGCCCGTCCGAGCGTTGGAAAAACGGCCCCGGACTTTTCATGATCGCGCCCAGAAGATCGGGCCGGGATGCCAGATCCACGTCCTGGATCATCGTCACGCGATCCGCGCCCCGGCTCCAGTTCAGGACCCAGAAATCCGTCAGCGGCGCCGCGTAACGGATCCGGTTCGGGCCATAGATCTGCGGGATGATCAGGTCGTATTTCTCTTCCAGATCCCACAGCTCATCGGCGGGCATCGCCATCAGCTCTGCCCGGCGTGTCTCGCTCAACAGGCCCGCCATCCGCGCATTGCCCAGAATGGTGCCGGGATTGATGCGCGGGTGTTTGGGAATGCCCAGCCCCTCGGCCCCGCTTTCCGTGGCGCGGCACAACAGGCGGTCGTTGGTGACAAAGGCGGTGCCCTCCAGATCCATCATCCGAAGGATCGACGTGGACTTTCCGCCGCCCGACAGTCCCGCAACCGCCAGACTGCGGGTGCCATCGGTAACAGCCGCCGCATGGCAGATGTCCCAGCCGTTGCGCAGACACAGGCTCAGCACCTGGGTGTTGACGAAATTCACCACCTGGTTGGGATTGGCCGTCACCGGACCAAAGGCCACCATCAGATCTGGCGACTGCACAAAGGTCACGCCGGTGCGGACCTTGTGCACCAATCGACCGTCGACAAGATCATGGATCGCATCCTTGCGCCCGGATTTGCCCGGCTCACGCGCCCACGCCTGCCAGTCCGGCGCCGGATCCAGGCTCTGCCCCTCGACCACAAAAATGGTAATGTCAGGCTGGGAAATGGCACCGCGGGCGGCGCGGAAATAATCCGCCAGCTCATCCTCCAACTCGCCGCTTTCGCAATAGATCCGCAGGGTGACCTCGCCCACCCTGAGATCAAGCGGCTCTGCCGCCTCCGCCCTGGTCAGATCAAGCCGCCCGCGCAGCTGTGCAACATGTGTCAGGGTCATGTGGCCACTCCCGCGATGACGTGGTCGGCCACCCGGGCCGCCGCGTCGATCCCGCATCCGTCCCGGACCCCGCGATAACCGCCAAAGGCGGAAACCTCAAAAACGATCGGCCCCGCATCGGTCAGGGCCACATCGACGGTGGTAAAGGTCAGCCCAAAAGGCGCCTGCGCCCGCCGCCCCAGTTCGATCAGCTCGGCATCCGGCTCAAACGCCTCGTATTTGCCGCCGGACAAAATGGTGGTGTTCCAGCTCGTCGCATCCTGCTTCACACGTGCATAGGTGCACAGATAGGTGCCGCCGAGAAACGCCATGCCCAGATCCTGCCCGGACAGCTCGCGTTTGGCCTGCACATACATCACCGGGTTCTCCGCCTTGAACGCCGCGATCTGCGCGGCGGGGTCTTCGTCCTCCGCCGAGATCACGCACATGCCGCGCGCCTTGGTGGAAAACAGCGGCTTGAACACCGCGCTGCAATAGGCCGTCACCGCCGCCAACGCGGCGCTCTCATCCTCGGTGATGGTGGTTGGCGGCATCGGGATCTGCGCATTGGCCAGGGTCACGGTACAGGCCAGCCGGTCCATCAGACGCAGCATCGCTTCGGGGCGGCTGAAGATCTTGACGCCACGCGCTTCAGCCACGCGCAGCATTTCGAGCCGGTCAAGCGCGTGATAGTTGTAGATCTCCGAAATCTTCTTGACCACCAGCCCGTCCAGCTGACACAAATCCTGCCCGCGATAGATCAATGCGCCGCTGCCGAGATCCAGCGTCACCTCTGCCATATCGATCACCAGACGAAACCCGGTGCGAGCCTCCAAGGCATCGGCAATGGCCTCGGTCGACCATTTTCCCGGGATACCCACGACCCCGATTTTCAGTTCAGTCACCAAACAGCTCCTTGATCGGCAATTTCAATCGTCCTTCGCGCCCCTCGGGAACGGCCAGGACCAGCTCCAACAGATAGCGGGCGCGCAGGAACATGCGGCGGGCGTGTTCCTTGTCGAACACGAACCGCGTCGAAGAGGCAAAGCTGCGCGCCAGCCCAAGCGCCAGCCGGAATTCAAAGGTCTCGTCCTGCTGCGCGCGGGCAAATTTCGCCGCCATCCTGTGCATCGTGACGGCGGTCTCGCGAATGCGGACCCGCGCCGGGCCGTCCTGCACCTGCAACCGGTAGTTCGACACCATGAAGACAGAAACATCCTGCACGTAATCCATGTAGCGCGAGCGATGCAGGTCGATAAAGCGGATCTTCTTTTCGCCGGGATCAAAGATCACATTGTCGAGGTTGAAATCCCCGTGGATGTAGACCGAAAACGGGGCGGGTGTTTCAGCCTCGCGGGTTTCGGCAGCCTTCAACAGCTCGCCAAATCCTCGCTGGCACAGCCCCTGGATCGCGGTCTCGCCCCTGTCAAAACCGGGGTGCACCCGGTAAACGTCCGTCATCCGCTGTGACAGCTGCCGCATGGCCCGCATTTCGGCAGGGTTTTCAATGCGGGTGCGGGTCCAGATATCGGTCAGCGTGCGATGCAGCGCCCGCTGCGCGGCCGCAAGGGATGTATCGTCCTCGTTCAACAGCGCATGCTCGAAGGTATAGCCCTGCAAATGCTCGATCAGCAGCGCCGCCGACTGGCCGCGTTTTTCATAGGACAGGATCCGCGGCGCCAGCCCCGGATAAATCGCATGCCAGCTTTTGACCCCGGCGCGCTCTTCCTTGACCTTGTTCTTCTCGCCATCCTTGAAAACGGCGTTGATCAGATCGCCGCCCTGATCGCGGGTGCTGACAGAGGAGATCGCGCTGCCGGAGCGCGTCTCTGCCAGCGGTTTCAGGACGAGATCATCGCCCCCGACCTTGGAACCCGACAGGACACTGCGCAGGGTAAAGTACCGCTCGAACTGCACATTCTGCCCGATGCTAATCGACAAAAGCGCCTCGCTGATGCCTTGCAGGCTTTCGCCCATCCGGCGCACCTCGTTCAGCACCAAAAGCGCGTTGGCCAGATCTTCGGTGTGGCGGGTGTCGCGCATGTCGCGCGTATATGTGCGGAACATCCGGTCGTAGAAGGCATCGACCTCGGCCTTGGTCTGGCCGATCTCGATCGCGCGTTTGCTGTCACTGGCGGCAAGCGCGGGCAACACCTCCTGCAGGGCATCCGCCACCCCCCGCAACACCTTGCGATAGGACTCGGGGCGCAACAGCTTGATCCGCTGCACGTCCTCGGCATGCACCAGGGCCAGCCGCGACAGGCGCGACATCTGATCGAGATTGCGCGCGATGGTATCGACATTCTGTAATTGCAGGCGGCGCGATTGCGACGGCTTGCCGCGCGATGCGGCACTGCGGCAGGACGATTGCACCCGCGACCACAGATTATGCGCATAGCCCGCGCGCAACACGACCTTTTGCGCGCCCTCCGGAGAGGGGTCTTTAAAATAGGCCAACAGCGAGGCCATCTGACTGTCCAGTTCTGCCAGAAGAAATGCCAGGTTCTCCTGTGCGGCCTCAGGCAGTTTCATCTTGTATGACCCCTTGGTACATCCCGGCGGTTTTGTCCGACAACAGGGCGGCATAGGGTGGATCAAAAAGCGCCGCCTCCGTCACCGGATCTGCCCACCGTACACCGATCTGTTTGGAATCCGGCTGTTTTCCCATCTGGGGTACATATGTGTCATCCACATGACAGACAAACAGATGTTCCACCTGGTGGCGCAATCCTTCTGGGCGGGACTTGTAGATTTCAGCCACCCGGACCAGTTCTGGAGCGGTGACCCGCGCGCCTGTTTCTTCCCAGGCCTCACGGCAGGCGGCGTCGGCCAGGGTCTCGCCCGGCTCCAGCCGACCGCCCGGCAGACCGAGGTAGATCCGGCCATCTGCGGCCCGTTTGACCTGCACCAGCAGCTTGCCATCGCGCCAGATCACCGCCCGCGCGGTCACCCGGATCACATCGAGAAACGCAGAGTGTCGAGAAGTCATGGCAAGTCTGTGGTGTTTTGAAACAGGGGATGGCATGGTCGCCGCGAGCTGCACGAATGGGTGACCATGTCCGATATCGCGATCCTACGCCAAGCCACGGTTCCCGACAACCTGCGCCTCGCGCGCTCTCGTGCGGCCCCGAATCTCGGGCCCCGGCTGTTGTTTTTCTCCGGCGGCAGCGCGCTGAACGACATTTCCCGCACGCTCAAGCAATATACCCACAACTCGGCCCATCTGATCACGCCCTTCGACAGCGGTGGCTCGTCGCAGGTGCTGCGCGAGGCCTTCGGCATGCCTGCGGTCGGCGATCTGCGCTCCCGCCTGATGGCGTTGGCGGACGAAACCGAACTGGGCCAGCCCGACATCTACCGGCTGTTTTCGCACCGGTTGCCAAAAGAGGCAAAAGACAAGGTGCTCGCCCGTGAGGTGGCGCGGCTCTTCGATGGCAGCCACCCGCTGCTCAAGGCGCTGTCGAAACCGATGCGGCAGCTGATCGTCGGCTATCTGCGCCATTTCAAAGCGGCCGCGCCGGCCGATCTGGACTACCGCAATGCCAGCATCGGCAACCTGATCCTCGCGGGGGGCTATCTCGACAATGACCGGGTGCTGGAGCCGGTGCTGTTTTTGATGTCCAAGATGGTCGATGTGCGCGGCACCGTGCGCCCGATTGCGGATGTGAACCTGCAGATCGGCGCTGAGCTGGAAGACGGGCGGCGCGTCATCGGACAGCGCCAGATGACAGGCAAGGAGAGCGCGCCGCTCGGCACCCGGATCACCCGGTTGTTTCTGTCGGATGGCATCGACGCGCTGCCTGCCGACGCGGTCCGTCTGCCCAAGCGCAACCAGAAACTGATCGAGACAAGCGATCTGATCTGCTACCCGCCCGGCAGCCTGTTTTCCAGCGTCATCGCCAATCTGCTGCCTGCCGGCGTCGGTCGCGCCATCGCCGCCCGCCGGGTGCCCAAGGTCTATATTCCCAGCCTCGGTGTCGATCCCGAGTGTCACGGCATGCAGCTGACCGACCAGATTGCGGCGCTGCTGGCGCCCCTGCGCGCGGATCTGGGACATTCCGTTCCGACCGACGCCCTGCTGACCCATGTCATCTGCGACAGCCAGACCCCCGCCCCGGAGCTGGACCGCGCCCAGCGCGCGCACGGCGTCAGCTGTCACCGCTATCCGCTGGCGCGACAGGACCGCCCGGATCGCTATGATCCCACCGAGGTCTGCACCACCTTGATCTCGCTCAGCTGACCGCCTGTCGGCTCTGGCCCTGTACACAACAGAATCGGCCCAAGCCGCCCCGCCCGTCGGCGGGGGAATTGAAAAAATTCTTGCTAAAGTGGCGCAAAGCTCCGCATTTCCGCCACAGCTTGATCGCAGCTGTTTCTCAGCCCGCCGCTATCCCTGTTCGCAAGCAGACTTTCCTGAACGAGGACCGGACCATGGCATTTTCCGCAAACAGCACCCGCAGCACGCAAATCTCTCTGATCACCCGCAGCGCGCTTGAGCCGTGCAGCACCTCGTTGCGCGGACTGGCGGCCAGCCTGGCAACCGTCGCTGCACTGGCGGTTTTCGCGCCCTACGCAAATGCGGCCACCTTCGCGCCACAGGCCGACACTGACGCCCATTCCGGCGCCCTGGCACAGACGACGGCCACCGCGTCGGCCAGCAACCTGTTTGATCGGATCACCACCCTGCGGGCGCAGGCGGCGGAAACCCTGGCGCGCGGCCAGAGCTGTCTCAGCGCCTGTGCCACAGCGCAGCCTTTGCTGCAGAGCGTGCCGCAGTCCTGTCTCTCCCCGGCGGCACAGGTTGACCTGCGCAACCTGCCGCAGTCCTTCCCCGGTCTGCAGGGCGCCCGCATGGCGGATCTTTCAACCACGCTGCGGGCAACATCGCTGCAGCCTGCACAAACCCGGTCCTGCTGATCCCACCGCAGCCCCCCGGGACAGGCAGGAACCATCGGCCAAAAGCCTCAGTTGCCGAAGATACCGCGCAGCACCCCATTCAGGGTGCGCTCGATCTCGCGACCAAGCCCGCCGCCGCCAGAGGGCGCACGCTGCTGGGGCTGATCCTGTTGCGGAACAACAATTGGCTCCGGCGCACGCATCGGCAAGGGTTTCGGGGTCAGGCCATCATGCACCCGCACCATGGTCTCGCGCCAAATTTCCGCAGGCAGGCCGCCACCGGTGACACCGGTCAAGGGGGTGTTGTCGTCATACCCCATCCAGACCCCGGCCACATAGTCAGCGGTAAAGCCGATAAACCAGGCGTCCTTGGCCGCCGATGTGGTGCCCGACTTGCCCGCCGCCTCCCAACCGGGGATCTGGGCGCGCTGGCCGGTGCCACCTGCGATGACCTTTTCCATCATCCAGATCAGCTCCTGCGCGGCTTCGGGGCGGATCACCCGCTCTCCCATGCCGCCCGATGCGCCCATCAGTGGCTCGCTGTCGCCGACAATGGTCAGTGCCTCGACCCCATAAGGCGTCACGGACGACCCCCCGTTGAGGATGCCCGCATAGGCCCCGGTCATCTCGATCAGGGTACTCTCGGACGCGCCCAGCGCCAGGGCCGGGCCATCCGCCAGACTGCTTTCGATCCCGAACTCGCCCGCCACATGGCGCACGGTGTCCCGCCCGACCGCCTCGGAAATCTTGACCGCGGGGACGTTCAGCGAATCCCGGAGCGCCTGCGCCAGCGTCACCTGACCATAATGTTTGTTGGTATAGTTCTTCGGACACCAGGGGCCAGAGCCGGGAATATCCAGACAGTATTCCGCATCCAGCACCCGGTCATAGGGGGAATACCCCAGCTCCAGCGCCGCCGCATATACAAAGGGCTTGAAAGAAGACCCGGTCTGCCGGCTGGCCTGTGTGGCCCGGTTGAACACCCCGGAGGCCCGCACCTTGCGGCCGCCGACCATGGCGCGCACCGCGCCGTCGGCGCTCATCACCACCACGGCGGCCTGGGCTTTTGATTCCTCGCGCACCTTGTTTTCAAACACGAAGTTGACGGCATCCTCCGCCGCCAGCTGCAAACGCTGGTCAAGAGTTGTGCGGATCACCACGTCCTCGGTGGTCTGATCGCCCAGGAACGAAGGCACCGTATCCATGATCCAATCGGCAAAATAGCCCCCCGCCCGCGCGGCGGCAGCCTCGCTCAGCTCAGCCGGATCGTTGATTGCGGCCCGCCGTTCCGCCTCGCTCAGATAGCCCTGTTCTTCCATCAGTCGCAGCACCGTGGCCGCGCGATTGCGGGACCGTTCGATATTGCTGGTCGGAGCCAGCGCCGAGGGTGCAGTGAGCAGACCGGCCAGCATCGCGGCCTCGGCTGCGTCCACCTCATTGGCCGACTTGCCAAAGAACCGCTGCGCCGCCGCTTCGGCGCCATAGGCCCCGCCGCCCATATAGGCGCGGTTCATATAGATGGAGAGGATTTCGTTCTTGGAGTACTTCGCCTCCATCGCCATGGCAAAGATCGCTTCCTTGGCCTTGCGCCACAGGGACGACTGGCGGCAATCTGCCTCATAGGCGGCTTCGGTTTTCCAGATCGCGGGATCGTAGTTCACCCCGAGGCACATCAGCTTGGCCGTCTGTTGGGTGATCGTCGAGCCGCCATGCCCGGACAACGGCCCGCGCCCTTCGCTCAGGTTGATGCGGACCGCGCTGGCCACGCCGCGCGGGCTGACGCCGAAATGGCGGAAAAACCGCTTGTCCTCGGTCGCGACAATCGCGTTCTTCAGAAAGGGCGATACCGTATCCGTGGTCACGACACCGCCAAACTGATCCCCACGCCAGGCGAATATGTCACCGTCGCGGTCCAGCAAAGTGACAGAGCCCTGGTTTCGGCCATCCAGCAGCGCCTGGTAATCCGGCAGTTTGGTATAGTGAAACGCCACCGCCCCTGCGAGCGCCAGACCCGCCAACACGCCCATGCGCCAGGACACCGCCCAGATCACACGCCCCACGAGCCGGACCGGCACCAGCAGCCAGCCCAGAATCCCGCGCGGTTTGCGCACCACCTTCGGCTTGCGGCGTCCGAACAGGCTCCAGCCCTTGCGGGTGGAAGCGGAGGCCTTGCGACGCGGTTTCTTAACCTCTTTGCGTCCGCCACCGGCGGCATAGCGTTTGTCGGCCACCAGCGATCCCCGACCGCGCCCCTGTGATCCACGCCCGGAATTGCGCCCCTGCGTCATGCTAAATCCTGTCCTGACTGCTCTTGAGCGGACTTATGCCCTGCCCGTTTTGCACAGAATAGCGGCTCTGGCCGCCATTGTAGAGAGGCGGATTCTCGCCAAACCCCATTCCCATTAAGCCTAAATAATAAGCAAAGCACCTTTTTTGAGCGAGTTTATTGTGCCAGCGCCCAGAAAGCAGGCGTCTGACCACCTCAGAAACGTTCCCCCGACTCGGGAGGGACGGTCTTCTGCCCCTGCAACAGCGGGCGGGGAGCCCGGGAAAGGGTGTCGAGATGAAATTGATCATTGCAGCCATCAAACCCTTCAAACTGGAGGAGGTCCGCGAAGCGCTGACCGAACTCGGTGTATCCGGTTTGATGGTAACTGAAATCAAGGGCTTTGGCGCACAAGCCGGCCACACCGAGATCTACCGTGGCGCGGAATACGAAGTGAATTTCGTTCCCAAGGTGAAACTGGAGATCGTGGTGCCCTCCGATCTGGCCGACCAGGTCGTCGAAACGATCACCAAGACCGCCCGCACCGGCAAGATCGGTGATGGCAAGATCTTCGTGCTCGACGTGGCACAGGCCGTGCGCGTGCGCACCGGCGAAACCAATCAAGACGCGCTCTGACGCGCCCTCCGTAAAGGAAAGCCCAAAACAATGAAGAAACTGACAGTGACACTTGCCGCCACGGCGCTGGCGGCCCTGCCGGGTCTGGCCTTCGCACAGGAGGCCGCAGCGGAAACGCCCGACATCAACCCCTATATCTTTACCACGCTCCTGTTCCTCATCGGCGGGTTCCTGGTGTTCTGGATGGCGGCAGGCTTTGCCATGCTCGAGGCCGGCCTTGTGCGGTCCAAGAACGTGGCCATGCAGCTGACCAAGAACGTCGCGCTGTTCTCTATCGCCGCCATCATGTACTGGCTCATCGGCTTCAACCTGATGTATCCGGGCGAATGGATGATCGAAGGTGTGATGGGCCCCTGGTTCTCCATCACCTCGCTTGAAACCGTTGGTCTCGACGCGGCAGATGCCTCGCTGGACTATGCCTCCGTCGGTTCGGACTTCTTCTTCCAGCTGATGTTCTGCGCCACCACCGCGTCGATCGTGTCCGGCACCCTGGCCGAGCGGATCAAACTCTGGCCCTTCCTGATCTTCGTCGCGATCCTGACCGGCGTCATCTACCCGATCGAAGCCTCCTGGCAGTGGGGCGGCGGCTTCCTCTCCGAAATGGGTTTCTCTGACTTCGCAGGCTCCACCCTGGTGCACGCCGCTGGTGGCTTTGCCGCCCTCGCAGGTGCTCTGATCCTCGGCCCGCGTATCGGCAAATACAAAGACGGCCGCGTCGTGCCAATGCCCGGCTCCAACCTGGCGCTTGCCACCCTGGGCACGTTCATCCTGTGGCTCGGTTGGTTCGGCTTCAACGGTGGTTCGCAGCTGGCGATGGGCACCGTGGGCGATGTCACTGACGTGTCGCGCATCTTTGCCAACACCAACATGGCCGCCGCAGCCGGTGCCGTCACGGCGCTGATCCTGACACAAATCCTGTTCAAGAAACCGGACCTCACCATGGTGCTGAACGGCGCGCTGGCCGGTCTGGTGTCGATCACCGCAGGTCCGCTTGATCCCAGCCTGTTTGGCGCGCTCTGGATCGGTGCCATCGGCGGCGTCATCGTGGTCTTCACCGTCCCGATGCTCGACAAGCTGAAAATCGACGATGTTGTCGGCGCCATCCCGGTCCACCTGCTTGCCGGCTTCTGGGGCACACTTGCGGTTCCGTTCTATACAGATGGCACCTCCTTCGTGACCCAGATCATCGGTTTTGTGGCCATCGGCGGCTTCACCTTCGTGGTCTCCGGTATCGTCTGGCTGATCCTGAACGCCACCATGGGGATCCGCGTCAGCGAAGAGGACGAGATCAACGGCCTCGACATGGCGGAACTCGGCATGGAAGCCTACCCGGAGTTCAAGGCAGGCTAAACGCCCCGCCACTCCACGGCGACAGATCCGAAACGCGGCCCCCCTCGGCGGGCCGCGTTTTTCTTTGCCCTCCGGTGCGGGAGGCAAAACCGCCCATGGCGGGCGGGAGCTCCCGCCCCCTGATCAGGGCCTGTCTGCCGACAGACAGCCCCCTCCAGGCGTTGGGCCGGGCACCGCTGACGCGGTGCCCGGCCTGCGGCGCCGTAGAACCACATTGCAGCAGGGACGTTTTTGTTGCGCCGCGCAGCGGCGCCCGGCCCAACGGGGGCGGCTGCATTTCAAATGCAGGCTCCCCGGGCGGGAGAACGCCCCCTTGCCGACAACAAGCCGCGCCGCAGCCCGGCGGGATCGCAGCAAAAAACGCGCCACCGAGGTCGGGGCGCGTTTTCCAGGTGCTTCAGAGGTTCCGAGGCTCAGCTCGGGCTCAGACCCCCGCGTCGACAATCGCCTTGGCCAGGATCGGCACGCTCTGCGCGTTGAGGCCCGCAATGTTCAACCGGCTGTCGCCCACCATATAGATGCCATGATCGACCCGCATCTGCTCCACCAGCTCCGGCGTGGTGCCCAGCAGCGAGAACATGCCACGGTGCTGCGCGATGAAGCCAAACCGGTCGGAGCCGGTCAGCCGCTGCAACTCGTCAGCCAGTTGCTGGCGCAATCCCAGCATCGCAAGACGCACATCTTCCAGCTCAGCCTTCCAATCGGCCCGCAACGCATCATCCGTCAGGATCGTGGTCACCACCCGCGCGCCGTGGTCCGGCGGGAATGAATAGTTCTGGCGGTTGAGAAAGGCCAAGGTCTTCTGGTTCAGCGCCTGCGCATCCCCCTGCTGGCTGATCGCCATCAACAGGCCCGTGCGTTCGCGGTAGATCCCGAAGTTCTTGGAACAGCTCGCCGCGATCAGACATTCCGGCACCGAGGAGGCAACCATGCGCACGCCCGCCGCGTCTTCTTCCAGGCCGTCGCCAAACCCCTGATAGGCAATGTCGATCATTGGGATCAAACCGCCCTGGTTCAACAGCTCGACAACCGCCTGCCATTGGCTCTGGTTCAGGTTGGCGCCGGTCGGGTTGTGACAGCACCCATGCAGCAGCACGATATCGCCGGCCTTGGCGCCTTTCAGATCCTCGATCATGCCGTCGAAATCCACGGCGCGGGTCTCGGCGTCGAAATAGCGGTAGGGCACCGTTTCAATGCCGAGGTATTTCAGGATCGACACATGGTTCGGCCAGGTCGGATCGGACACAAACACCCGCGCCGCCGGGTTGGCCATGCGCACCAGCTCAAAGGCCTGACGCACCGCGCCGGTGCCACCGGGGGTGGCGACGGCGGCGATCTTGTCCTGCTCGACCGCGTTGCCCAGGATCAGTTCAATCATCGCATCGGCATAGGCCGGATCGCCGGCAAGCCCGGTATAGGCCTTGGTGGTCTGCTGCTCCCACAGGCGATGCTCGGCCGCTTTGACGGCGCGCATGACCGGGGTCACACCTTCGGCGTTTTTGTAAACACCAACCCCGAGGTCCACCTTCTCCTGCCGCGGATCGTCGCGGTACATCTGCATCAGCGCCAGGATCTTGTCAGCGGGCTGCGGTTTCAGGTTCTCGAACATCAGTCGTCTCCGGTTGCAACGGGAAGAGTTGGAAAGGCGCCCCATTCGGACCAGGACCCGTCATAAAGCGCATGGTCGTGTTTCCCCATCCGCTCCAGCGCGAGGTTCAGCACGGCGGCAGTGACGCCGGATCCGCAGGAGGTAATGGCAGGTTTGCCAAGGTCAACGCCGGCGGCGGTAAAAACAGCACGCAAGCCGTCGGCATCCTTCATGGTTCCATTGGCACTGAGCAGAGTTGTGAAGGGCACGTTCTTGGAGCCGGGGATATGGCCCGCGCGCATGCCCGGTCGCGGCTCTGGCGCGGTGCCCCGGAACCGATCAGCGGCGCGCGCATCAATGATCTCGTGATCGCCCAGCTTGGCCGCGGACGACACCTGCGTCACATCGCGCACCAGATGGTTCTGCAGCCGGACCGTCATATGGCGGTCCCGGATCACCGGTGGCAGATCTTCCAGCGCGCGGCCCTCGGCCTTCCACTTTGGCAGGCCGCCATCCAGAACGGCGACATTGGTCTGCCCCATCAGCCGGAACAGCCACCACACGCGGGCGGCGGAAAACAACCCGGCGCCGTCATAGACCACCACCTGATGCCCATCGCCGACGCCCATGGCGCGCAGGCGCGACAGGAATTTCTCGACCGGCGGCGCCATATGCGGCAGATCGGAGCGATGGTCCGAAATCTCGTCGATGTCAAAGAACCGCGCGCCAGGGATATGACCCTCGGCGTATTCGGCTTTGGCATCGCGCGCCATCTGCGGCAGATACCAGGACGCATCCAGAATCCGCAGATCCGGATCCTTCAGATGCGCTGCCAACCAATCGGTGGAAACCAGGTTTTTCGGATCGTCCATGCTCAACGCCTCCCGGGACATGCGTTGGCGAAATGCCTACTACCCACGCCCCGGTCACGCAAGGCCGCTTGCGGGGATTCGCAGGCGACGGGACCGTTTCCGCCGCCCGGTTGGCGGCAATCCCCCCTGGCGCCTGCGGACTAGCCAACCAGATGCAACGCCGGGGTGCCCCGCAGCCGGTGTTTGGCGCCACAGGGAAACCGGTCGGCAAAGGACAATCCCGCCCGGATCAGCTCCGGCTCCATCCGCCCCAGGGTCAGCGCCTCTACCCTGTCGCGGGCCTGCCATGTCTCGTCGCGGCGCATGTGATGCAGCATCTCCAGAAGCGATGCCTCATCCGAGGTCAGCACCCCGCGCGTGTCCAGATCCAACGGGTCGTTATACGACAGATCGCCCCCACGCACCGCCCGCAGCTCGCGCACCACCGGCCACAGCGCATAGGCAACCGCCAGCCCATGGGCCTCGCCCCAGTTCTCCGCCGCGATCACAAAGGCCCGGTGCCACGCCTGGCAATCCGGCGCCGCCGAGGTGGTCAGGAAATGCCGCAGCGGTGCCAGCAGCTGCGCCTCAAAGGCGTCGAAACCAAAGGTGGCCAGGGGCCGTTGCCCCGTCCCAACGCGCTTGCCCTGTGGAATGGAAACCTGAATTGTCATCGTGATCTGCCTCATGCCTGCCCCACCAGCGCATCCGGCTGGCGGTTTCCAATTGGACCGGGCGCGTCTGGGATCATTGCCCGGATGGCTGGGTGCGGTTTATCTGACTTATTTAATCAGGAATTGCAAGGGGGCAAAAAAAAGACGCCGCCAACCCAAAGGCCGGCGGCGCCATCCCTGCGATAGGCGCGGACGATCGCGCGCTCAGTAGCGCGGATCGTCGCTGTCGTCTTCGTCGTCCTCATCATCACCCGCCGGCAGGTTGAAGAAGCTGTCGGCATCCCGGATCGGCTCTTCTGCTTCCTTCTTGTCGGTGCTGAAAGTGGACCCGAGGGTGAAGGTTTCCAGCCCTTCGATGGCGGTGGGCATTTTCGGCTCCGCGTCCATCTCCAGAGACTGTTCGGTCGACACCAGCTTGCGGCGTTCGTCATCGCTCATCACACCACCTTCGGCGGCCCGCTTCTGCGCGGCCTTCTGAACGGCGGCATCCAGTTCGGACTGTTTGCACAGGCCCAGCGCAACCGGGTCGATGGGCTCCATGTTGGAGATGTTCCAATGCGTGCGCTCGCGGATCGACTGGATGGTCGGTTTGGTGGTGCCCACAAGCTTGGCAATCTGGCCATCGGACAGTTCCGGGTGGAACTTGACCAGCCACAGGATCGAATTCGGGCGGTCCTGCCGCTTGGACAGCGGTGTATAGCGCGGGCCACGACGTTTTTCCTCGCCCGCTGCTGCGGCGTTGAACTTCAGCTTCATCTTGTGCAGCGGGTTCTTTTCGGCGGCGGCGATCTCGTCCTGGGTCAGCTGGTTGTTGGACACCGGGTCAAAGCCCTTGACCCCGGCCGCCACATCGCCATCCGCGATGCCCTGGATCTCCAGTTCGTGCATACCCACAAAATCAGCGATCTGCTTGAAGCCGATTGTCGTATTGTCCACCAGCCACACGGCGGTCGCCTTGGCCATCAACGGTTTTGCCATGTGCTCTTCTCCTTTAAACACGTCTGTTCCCGACTTGTTGGATTGCCCGGCGGGTAAACCTCTCCCGTCGCCAGAAATCGGCGGCCCCTTGGGTCTCGGGGTGGGTTTCCGTTGTCGGGGAACTTCAGGACTATATAGTCGCCTTGAAATCATAAGGAAAGAGGCGAATGCGCAGGGTTTTGTTCACAATATGGGCCGTTTTGCTGGTTTTTGCGCCTCTGGCACGGGCCGAGGGCGACGCGGCGGGCCAGTTTGACTATTACGTGATGGCGCTCAGCTGGTCGCCGAACTGGTGCGCAATCGAGGGCGATGCCAAGGGATCCGAGCAATGCGAAGACCGGCATGACTACGGCTGGACCCTGCACGGTCTCTGGCCGCAGTTTCACCGCGGCTGGCCCAGCTATTGCAGCACCACACAGCCGCCCCCCACCCGCCGCCAGACCGGCGAGATGACCGACATCATGGGCACCTCCGGTCTCGCCTGGCACCAGTGGAAGAAACACGGCACCTGTTCCGGCCTTTCGGCCCAGGACTATTTCGCCCTCTCGCGCCGGGCCTATGACAGTGTCACCCGGCCGCAGATCTTTCGCCGGCTGGACAAGGCGGTGCAGCTGCCCGCCGCCGTTGTGGAAGAGGCATTCCTGAAGGAAAATCCCCAACTGAGCGCGGACGGCCTGACCATCACCTGTCGCAACGGCTACATTCAAGAGGCCCGGATCTGCCTGTCCCGCGACCTGACACCGGTGCCCTGTGGCCGCGACGTGATCCGCGACTGCACCCAGACGGACGCCCTGTTCGAACCGGTGCGCTAGCCCCCGGGGCGCAGCCAAGCGCGCCCCCACGGCCTCCCCCGGACCGCAGCCAGACAGCTCCCGCGACTGTGACCGCGCGACTCGCTGCACTGTGCTAGGATAGGGGCAGACATGCGGCGCGACGGCCCAGTTCAGGAAACTGCCACCGGGACCACACCGAGACCCTGCGCGCCATGTCAGCGCCCCCTTGGCCTGGTCCCGGCCCAGACTGCAGACCTGTCCCCTCGCGCCGCGCGTCCAGCCACGCGAAACAGGAGGTCGCAGACCCATGCCACGGACCATAGGAAACCCCGCCAGTTGGGCGTTACGGTCCCTGCAATCAGCAGGCAGCCGCAGCGTTCATGCCCTCGACGACATCCGCAGCACAGACAGCCGGGCCCAGCCGCAGGTGCGCCAGCTTGCGCTCTCTGACATCCCTCTTGCCCTGCAGGCGGGGTGGTCGGATTTCAAGGCCGCGCGCTCGGATGCCATGTTTCTGGTCTTTATCTACCCGCTGATCGGGATCGCGATGATCATCAGCGGCTTTCACCTTGCGGTGTTGCCGCTGCTGGTGCCGATGGTGATGGGCTTTGCCCTCGTCGGCCCCGCCGCCGCCATCGGCCTGTACGAGATGTCGCGCCGCCGCGAGGCGGGCGAGGCAATCGGCTGGATGGCCGCCTTTGCGGTGCTGCGCTCCCCGGCCTTAGCCGCGATCCTGTCCCTGGCGCTCTATCTGGCCGCCCTCTTCGTGATCTGGATCATGGTGGCAGAGGCCATTTTCAACGCCACCCTCGGCCCCGATGCGCCGGGGTCAGTCGGCGGCTTTCTGGCGCAGATCTTCACCACCGGCGCGGGCTGGACCATGATGATCGTCGGCACCGCTGTTGGCGCGGCCTTTGCCTATGCGGCTCTGGCGGTCAGTATCGTGTCGTTTCCGCTGCTGCTGGATCGTCACGTCGGCCTGCCGGTTGCAGTCGCCACCTCACTGGAGGTGATGCGCAAGAACCGCCTGGTCTGTCTCGCCTGGGGCGCGCTGGTCGGCACCGCCCTTGTTGTCGGGTCGGTGCCGCTCTTTGCCGGGCTGATCTTTGTGGTGCCGGTGCTGGGCCATGCCACCTGGCATTTCTACCGCCGCGCGGTGGCCTGACGCTTCCGCAGGTGCGACCTAATCCGCGCCTGCGACCTCCAGCACGATCTTGCCGATATGGGTGGAGCTCTCCATCCGCGCATGGGCCGCTGCCGCCTCCGCCAGCGGATAGGTCGAATCCATCACCGGGCGCAGTTTGCCTGCTTCCACCATCGGCCAGACCGCTTCGGCCAGATCCCGCGCGATCCGCGCCTTGGCCAGATCGCTCTGCGGGCGCAGGGTCGAGCCCGTGACCGTCAGGCGCCGCGCCATGATCTGGGCAAAGTTCAGCTCCGCCTTGGGCCCCTGCAGGAACGCGATATGAACCAGCCGCCCGTCATCGGCCAGGGCCTTGATATTGCGCGGGATATAGTCGCCTCCAACCATATCCAGAATGAGATGCGCACCGCCGTCGGCCTGCATCAGCGCCACGAAATCCTCGTCGCGGTAATTGATCGCCACATCTGCCCCCAGGCCCACGCAGGCGGCGCATTTGTCATCACTGCCAGCGGTGACGTAGACCCGCGCGCCCAGCGCCGCGGCAATCTGGATCGCCGTGGTGCCAATCCCGGAAGAGCCCCCATGCACAAGGAACCGCTCGCCCGCGCGCAACCCGCCACGGGTGACAACGTTGGACCAGACGGTAAAGCAGGTTTCCGGCAGGCAGGCCGCCTCTTTCAGGCTGAGGCCCTCCGGGATCGGCAGGCAATGCGCTGCAGGCGTGGCGACATATTCTGCATAACCGCCACCGGGCAACAGCGCGCAAACCAGATCGCCCGGCTGCCAGCTGGTGACCCCGGAGCCCACCGCAACAATCTCGCCCGCCGCTTCCAGTCCCGGCAGGTCGCTCGCGCCCTTGGGCGGCGCATAGGCGCCGGCCCGCTGCAACGCATCCGGGCGGTTGACCCCGGCATAGGCGACCCGGATCACCACCTGATCATAGGCGGGCTGCGGCACCGGGCGGGTCACCGGCGTCAGCACCTCCGGCGCGCCGAATTCTGAAATCTCAATGGCCCGCATGGTCTCGGGCAGGGCCTTGGTCTTCGGCTGGCGCATCGGGGGCTCCTGTGGTTTGCATGGTGTCCCAGAGGTAGCACCCCTGCGCCCCTTGGCCAAGCCATGCAACACAGGCCCGGCCCCGCGCATGCAACGGCCGCAGCGGGGTCAACCGTCGGCGCGGGGCTGCCAGCGACCGGGCAGATCGTCGCGACGGGACGGCGCCTTGATCTGGCTCAACAGCCAGTGCGGCCCGGCCAGCAACGGTTTCAACAGCGGGTTCTTGTTGACATTGGCCTTCAGCGTCTCAAACTGCATCACATTGTCGATGCGCCGGTCGATGAAGGCCCCGGTCGCCTGATGATCCGGACTGTCATCGCCCAGCCAATAGAGAACAGTCGCGGAATAGACCGCCGAGAGGGTCGCGCGCTTGGTATACCAGTTGACATCCTGCGAGGTGTCGCCCAGCGCGTTCCAGATCGCATCGGCGGTGCCCCAGATCAGGGCGGATCCGTCGGCAGCATGATGTGGCAGCGCAAACAGGGTCGCCCCACGACGCACGGCTTCCTTGTCCTCCACCACCTCCAGCCGCACCCGTACAGCCGTCGCAACCTTGTCGCGAAACCGCATATCGCCGAGGTCTGTCTGCGCCAGTCGCTCCCGCATCAGCGCGTCGCCGCGCCGGTGAAAGGCGATCGCCAGATCGACCGCCCCGCGCGGAAACGCCGCAGCCGCCAACGCCGGATCGACCCCCGAATCGGCCAGAGCCGCCTGATAGGCAGATGCGCTCCAGCCATCGAACACCACATGGGCCAATGCGGCATCCAGCACCTTGTTCTGCAGCTCCTGGACCGGATCTGGCTGTTTTTCCTGTGTTTGCGTCATTCTGGGCGGTCTCCTCTGGCGCTGTTTCTCCACTACTAGACAATCTAGGCCCGCCTTGCTATACGGCCAGCTCCTGCAAATCCTTGCAACTCAACTTAGAAAGGTGGTGAAAACCACATGCAGGTTAGTGTTCGCGACAACAATGTCGATCAGGCGCTCCGTGCCCTGAAGAAGAAGCTGCAGCGCGAAGGCGTTTTTCGTGAAATGAAGCTCAAGCAACATTTCGAGAAACCGTCCGAGAAAAAAGCGCGCGAGAAAGCTGAAGCTATCCGTCGGGCCCGTAAACTGGCACGTAAGAAAGCACAGCGCGAAGGTCTCCTCTAAGGCATCTTGCCGAAGACCCCTCGCCGTTTCCAGTTCTCTTCTGGATACTGTTTCAAGAATAAAACCCCCGCGGTCCTGCCACGGGGGTTTCATTTTGCCTGGCCGCTGGCGATATAGCCTGGCCGCCGACGATGGCGGCCGGCGATGCCAGCGAGGGGCTCTGCCCCTCGCGCTCCCCGAGGTATTTGCAAAAAGATGAAGGGGCCCGCGCCCGCCCGGACGCGGGTAAGATCAGTAGATTTTAGGCACGTAGAGCTCGTCCGGCAGGACGCGGCGTTCGTAGTCGGGATTATACTCCCGATCCGGCAGAGCGACCTTTTCGCTGGGCACATCGTGATAGGGGATGCGGGTCAGCAGGTGTTCGATACAGTTCAGCCGTTCGCGTTTCTTGTCGTTGCCTTCGACGATATACCAGGGCGCCTCGGGGATATTGGTGCGGAAGAACATGTCCTCCTTGGCCTTGGTGTATTGCTCCCAGCGGATGCGGCTTTCCAGATCCATTGGCGACAGTTTCCACTGTTTCATCGGATCATGGATGCGCATGAGGAAGCGCAATTGCTGTTCTTCGTCGGTGATCGAGAACCAGTATTTCAACAGGATGATGCCGGAGCGCGCCAGCATGCGTTCGAATTCGGGAACGTCCTGGAAGAACTGTTCGACCTGGTCGTCGGTGGCAAAGCCCATCACCCGTTCGACCCCGGCGCGGTTGTACCAGGAGCGGTCGAACAGCACGATTTCGCCCGCGGCCGGCAGATGCGGCACGTAGCGCTGGAAGTACCATTGGCTTTGTTCGCGGCGCGATGGCGCCGGCAAGGCCACCACACGGGCCACGCGCGGGTTCAGGCGCTGGGTGATCCGTTTGATCACGCCGCCCTTGCCGGCGCTGTCGCGGCCCTCGAACAGGATGCAGACCTTGGCGCCGGTGTGCTGCACCCAATCCTGCACCTTGATCAGTTCGGCCTGAAGGCGCAGCAGGTTGCGGAAGTAGACCTCGCGGTCCAGCATTTCAGGATGCTGGGCCCGGTAGATCTTGCGCAGTTCCATCGACAGCATGGGTTCGGCGAATTCGATCTCGATGTCTTCGTCCAGCGTGTCCTGCAGCTCGGCTTCCAGCCAATCGAAGGATGTATTTTCCTGGTCGCTGCTCACACTCGAGTCTCCTTTGGGTTCAACAGGGTTTGGTCCTCACATAGCGACGCCATGTGATCCTTTGGTGTCAGTTGGCGACGAGCGGCCGAAAAACCCTGCGTTTTTCGACGCATCTGCCAGCTTTCGTCTGCATTCTGCCGCCGATTCTCGTCCTTGAGCAAGGTAGAGGCGATTGATTTTCTGCTCACACGCTCAAAAGCTGAGTGTTGCCCGCGCCTTGATCCTCAGCCCACCGGCAGCGCCGTGGTTTTAAACACCGTGCGCAGGGCAAAACTGGACTGCATCTGCGCCACCCCCGGCAGACGGGTCAGATGCTGGCGGTGGATGCGGGCGAAATCATCGGTGTTTTCGGCCACCACCTTGAGGATGTAATCCGCCGTGCCTGCCATCAGGTGGCATTCCAGCACGTCCGGGATACGGGCGACGGCCTTTTCAAAGGCATCCAGCACTTCGTCCGCCTGGGTCTGCAGGGTAATCTCCACGAACACCGTGGTCGGCACCCCCAGTTTCCGGGCATCCAGCAGCGCCACATAGTCGCGAATGTAGCCTTCGCTTTCCAACCGCTGCACCCGCCGGTGACAGGCCGAAGCGGACAGGTTCACAGTCTCGCTCAGCTCCGCGTTCGAGATCCGGCCTTTCTTTTGCAGAACCGCCAGGATTCGACGATCCAACTGATCTATAGACACTCAAGCCACCTTTTCTTGCATGAGCATGAGCTTTATTCGAAGATCCTTCGAATGTCACCGCTCTCATTTGCCCAAAAAAGCAGCTCTTTTGAAACCGGGCATGCAACGCTCTATATCAAAGGGAACGGAGGAGACGCCCCATGAAGATCGGATGCCCCACGGAGATCAAGCCACAGGAATTCCGCGTCGGGATGACACCGGACGCCGCGCGCGAGGCCATTGCGCATGGACATCAGGTGATGATCCAGACCGGCGCCGGCCTTGGCGCGGGTTTCCCGGATGCGGATTACGCCGCCGCCGGCGCCGTGCTGATCGACACCGCCGAGGAAATCTTTGCCAAGGCCGAGATGATCGTCAAAGTGAAGGAGCCCCAGGCCGGCGAACGCAAGATGCTGCGCGCGGGCCAATTGCTGTTCACCTATCTGCACCTGGCGCCGGACCCGGAACAGACCCACGACCTGCTGGCCTCAGGCTGTACCGCCATCGCCTATGAAACCGTGACCGACGATCGCGGCGGCCTGCCGCTGCTGGCGCCGATGTCCGAGGTTGCCGGCCGCCTTGCGCCGCAGGTCGGCGCCTGGACGCTGCAAAAGGCCAATGGCGGCCGTGGCGTGCTGATGGGCGGCGTGCCCGGCGTCGCCCCGGCCCGCGTCGTGGTGGTGGGCGGCGGTGTGGTCGGCACCCATGCCGCCAAGGTCGCCGCCGGGATGGGCGCGGATGTGACCGTGCTCGACCGGTCGCTGCCCCGGCTCAGATACCTCGACGATGTCTTTGGTGGCACGTTCAAGAACCGCTACGCCACCGCCGGCGCCACGGCAGAGCTGATCCGCGCCGCCGATATGGTGATCGGGGCGGTGCTGATCCCCGGTGCGGCGGCGCCCAAACTGGTGTCCCGCGCCGATCTTGCAGAGATGAAACCGGGCGCTGCACTGGTGGATGTGGCCATCGACCAGGGTGGCTGTTTCGAGACCTCGCGCGCCACCACCCATGCGGACCCGATCTACGAGGTGGACGGCATCATGCATTACTGCGTCGCCAATATGCCCGGCGCCGTGGCCCGCACCTCGACGCAGGCGCTTGGCAATGCGACCCTGCCCTTCCTGCTGGCACTGGCCGACAAGGGCTGGAAACAGGCCTGCGCCGATGACCCGCATCTGCTGAACGGGCTGAATGTCCACGCCGGCAAGCTGACCTATTACGCGGTGGGCAAGGCGCTGGGTCTGGATGTTCTGTCCCCAAGCCTCGCCCTGCGCGAGGGCGCCTAGGCGCGGATCACCGCCATCCTGCGGCCCCCCCCGCCTTGCACAACAGGCGGCGGCCGCAGGATGGAACCGCTGCAAAATCACCGCCACGGGCGAAGATTTCTCTCTCTTTTCAGCATTTCCTCTCGATTCTTCTGACAGGTCTGGCGCAAAAAGGAACATGAAGCGGACCGGGCAATCGGACCTGTCCGTCGCCAAGGCCCTTTGCCAGCCGGACTTCCCCCGGACAGCCAAGGGCACCTGACAGAAACGTGGGGACAGTTATGGAAACAATGTATTTACAGGCCGGCGCGATGTGGCCACTGGTGCTGAGCGGGATCAAGGCGCTCCTGGTTCTGGTGCTCGGCTGGATCGCCGCAGGCGCGATTGCAAGCGCCATCCGCGCGCGCATCAACAAGACACCGCAGATCGACGAAACCCTCGGCAGCTTTGCCGCCAGCATGGTGCGCTGGGTGTTGCTGGCTATCGTGCTGGTCGCGGTTCTGGGGATCTTTGGCATCGAGGCCACCAGCCTTGTCGCCATGCTTGGCGCGGCAACGCTGGCCATTGGTCTGGCGCTGCAGGGCACGCTCAGCAATCTGGCCGCAGGGTTCATGCTGTTGCTGTTTCGCCCCTACAAGCTGGGCCAGTTCGTCGACATTGGCGGCACCTCGGGCACCGTCAAGGACCTGAACCTGTTCTTCACCGAACTGGTCACCGCGGACAACGTCCAGATCATCGTCCCCAATGGCGCCGCCTGGGGTGCGATCATCACCAACTTCTCGGCCCATGACACCCGTCGCCTGGATCTGACCTATGGCATCGACTACGGTGACGACATGGAAAAGGCCAAGGCCGTGATCCTGCGCCTGGCCGAGGCCGACAGCCGCGTGCTGCCCAACCCGGAACCCTGGGTGCGGGTCACCAATCTCGGCGACAGTTCGGTCGATATCACCACCCGGCTCTGGTGCAAGGCCAGCGACTACTGGGAGTTGAAATGGGCGATGATCCAAGGCGTCAAAGAAGCCTTTGATGCCGAAGGGATCTCCATCCCCTACCCCCACAGCGTGGAAATCCAGAAAGACGGATAAGCCGCCGCGCGCTCTTATCTTCTAAAGCCCGGACCTCTGCCTCAGGGCAGAGGACCACCCCGCCCCGACGGCGGCATAGGCATGCTCTGGTGTAATGACCGGGCGTTTCGGACCGGCGGGTTTCTTGGGCAGCCGGGGCGCTGTCCCAAACGACAGCGTCGACCCGTCGTGCCCTTTGAACGCCCAGCGCGCCAAGAGGAAATTCATCACCCGCTGTTCCGTGCCATCCTCTTCCGTCTCGATCACCGCCCGCCAGGTGCCCTCGCACTGCACCGACAGCTGGATCGAATTGATGTTGCGCATCTCTCGCCCCCTTGCGGCGTCAAAATGCTCCGCTTGCAGGTACATGTAGCGCAGTTGCGAATAGACCGGCTGGAAATGCGCGCGGCGACGGCCGGCAAACAGCACCATGACCGCATTGCCTTCGGCATTGAACGCCCGCACGCTGCAATCCCCGCGCGAGGTCACGGCAAAGACCGGAACCAATGCAAGTTGCACCGAGATGAGCCCGCCTTTGAACAGGCCGGCATCCTCCTGTTCGGGGGTGATGTTGTCGCTGGCACGACGTTCGATTTTTGGAATTTCTGGCAGCATGTCGTCAAATTTCGATGGTGAGATCAAGAGCATAGGCCCACTTCGATGACAACTATCAGATTGAATTCTTAAGAAAAGATATCACATATCGCAATGCAGATAACAGCGTGGCTGTCACAAATGAAAAATTGTATATGTTGATTTTTCAAATTCAAACAGCAGAGAGACGTCGGTTGCCCGACGCCTGTCTTCCTGCCGGATCGCCCGGGGTCAGGTCGCGCCCGCATCCAGGCTGCGTTGACCAAAAAGCGCGCGTTTGCCGCTGGTGACAGTCTTGCCGTTGCGGTCCTGAAACCCCCAGCGTGCGGCCATGAACTGCAACACCCGGAGGTCTTCGCCGGTTTTGCTGCGTTCAAAACGCACCCGCCAGGCGCCTTCGATCTGGACCGCCACCTGAATGCTGTTGATCGGCGGCGGATCTTTCCGTTGCCGCGCAGCCGAGTAATTCGCCTCGGTCAGCAGCCGCACCAGCTCCTCATGCAGGGGGCCAAATTCCTGCAGCCGTCGCCCTGCGAACAGGACGGTGATTTCTTCGCCCTGATTGACATAGGCGCGCACCGCAACGTCGCCGCGCGGCGTTTTCTTGAACACCGGCACCAGGATCGCCGCGATCTGCGTCACCCCCCGTTTGAACAATCCGCGATCTTCGATTTCAGGCGTAACCTCAAATCGGGATCTTCGGCGGTCCTGGGAAGGAATGTCGGTCATGGCACCACAGCAGAGAAGATGAACAGAGAAAATGGCTGACTCAGCCTCGCCAGCATGGATAGCAAGGCTACCGTTAAAAAATCGTTCAACCCTTGGCCGCGAACGCAAAAGTTTCGTCAGGATAGACGTTGCTTTTATGGGGACGCCGGGCCCGCGCCGCCCGGCGCAGGCCCGAACCGCAGCCCCCAGTTCGCGCTAGGCGGGCAATTTGCCGGTCAGCACATAGCTCAAGATCTCGACCACCTGGCGCGGTTCGCTGGCAACGGCAAGCGCCGCTGCATGGACTTCTTTCAGCGCATGCTGATGGTCCGGGCCGCTCAGTACGATCAGCGATTTGCCCAGCGCCGCCGCATAGCCTGCGTCAAAAGCAGCGTTCCATTGCTTGTATTTGTCGCCAAATCGGACCACGACCACATCCGCCTCTTCGATCCCCTTGCGGGTGCGGATGGCGTTCAGTTTGGCGCCTTTGTGATCGTGCCAGACCTTGTCCGGCTCCGCCCCGAGGATCGCAACACCGCAGTCGTCGCTGGCGCCGTGGTCGGTCACCGGGCTGTCAAACCGCACGTCGAGGTCCCGGGCGCCGTCGATGATCTGGTCACGCCAGTCGGTGTGGATTTCGCCGGAAAGATAAACGGTCAGCGTCATGGGGCTGTCTCCTGTCACAAGCGCCCCCTGTGGGGCATGGGTTTGCCCCAGACCTAACCGACCGGACCGCCTGCGCCAACCCGCCCCGCGCCCTCAGCAGCGGCGGGCCACCACAAACCGGTTCGGGATGTCGTCGGGATAGCTGCCCGTCTCGACGATCTCGAACCCGGCGGCCTCGATCTGGCGTTGCCACGCCGCGACCGTCATGAACTGCACCACCGACGGCGCCTTGCCCAGGCGTTGCATCACCGGCAACGCAAGCCGGATCGCCAGCCGTTTGACGGCGCTGCGCGTATCCGAGAGGCAGGGCGTTTTGGAAATGAACATGCCACCCGGCTTCAGCCGCTGCCGCACCGCCTCCAGGATCTGGTCCTGATCCGCCAGCAAGTGAAACAGATTGAAGCCAGTCACCACGTCAAACGGCCCCTCCGGCGCGGTGCCCGGCTGCGCCACCGCAAAGCGCAGGTTGCCGACCCCCGCCTCCCGCGCCCGCCCGATGCCGATATCGACCATCTTCTGCGACACATCCGTGGCGATCATATCCGCCACATGGGGCGCCAGTTTCACCGCTGTGGTCCCGGTGCCGCAACCCAGCTCCAACACCCGGTGGTCGGGCCGCAAATAATGCGTGACCCGCTCCAGCGTCCGGTCATAGGCCGCCATATCCGAAATCGGGCTGCAGGAATATTTTTCGGCAATCTTGTCCCAGAACAGGGCATCGGCAGGCATGGGGTCTCTCCTTTGGCTGCGGTCAACCTACACATGCAGGATTACCAGAAGAATTGCCTAATTTCGCAGGTTACTTATACATATATGTATGGATTTGACGCGCTCACCCGATTGGAACCACATCCGTGCCTTTCTCACCACAGCGGAGGAAGGCTCTCTGTCCGCTGCGGCCCGGCGGCTTGGGTTGACCCAGCCCACCCTGTCCCGTCAGGTGGCCGCGCTGGAACAGGCGCTTGGGGTGATGCTGTTTGAACGTCCGGGCCGGGCGCTGGCCCTGACCCAGGCCGGGCACGAACTGCTGGCCCATAGCCGCCAGATGGGGGCGGCCGCCACCGCGCTGTCCCTCTCGGCCACCGGGCAGGCCAACCGGATCGAGGGCCGGGTCAGCATCACCGCCAGCGAGCTGCTGTCGTCCTTCATGCTGCCACCCGTTCTGCACCGGCTGCGCCAGATGGCGCCGAAACTGGAAATCGACGTTGTTGCCACCAATGACATCCGCGACCTGATGAAACGCGAGGCGGATATCGCCATCCGCCATGTCCGCCCCGACCAGCCCGAGCTGATTGCCCGACTGGTGCGGGAAGGCACCGCCCATTTCTACGCCGCGACCAGCTATCTTGACCGGCGCGGGCGTCCGCAGTCGCAGCAGGATCTGGCGTCCCATGACTTTGTCGGCTTTGGCAACAATGCCGAGATGATCGCCCATGCGGCGCACCACGGCGTGACCCTTTCGCCCGCGCAATTCTCGATCAATTCCAGCAACGGTCTGGTCGCCTGGGAGCTGGTACGCAGCGGGTTTGGAATCTCGCCGATGTACGACGGGGCGGCGCAGCAGACCAAAGGGGTCGAGCGGGTGATGCCCTGGGTCGAGACCATCCGCTTTCCCTTCTGGCTGACCAGCCACCGTGAACTGCACACCAGCCGCAAGATCCGGCTGGTGTTCGATCTGCTGGCAGAGGTGCTCAGCACCCCGGAGTGACCGCCGCATGCAAAAAGACGCGCCCCGAGATCGGGACGCGCCTGTTTTCAGTCATATTATCAGGCCTTTAGCCGCGCAGCGTGCCGCCGGTCGCCTTGGTCACCTTGGCGACGATTTTCTCGCTCACCGCTTCGATGTCTTTTTCGGTCAGAGTCTTGGTGGTGGGCTGCAGACGCACCGCGATCGCCAGCGATTTCTGCCCCTCGCCCAGGCTGCCGCCGATGAATTCATCAAAGACCCGAACGTCCTCGATCAGCGCCTTGTCGGCGCCGGCAGCGGCATTGACCAGGGTCAGCGCCTCGACCTCGGCATCGACCACAAAGGCAAAGTCACGCTCGACCGCCTGCAGATCGCTCATCACCATGGCGGGGCGGGTGGCGCCGGATTTGCGCGGCAGCGGGATTTCTTCGGGATAGAGGGTGAAGGCCACGGCAGACCCCTTGAGGCCCAGCGCATTCAGCACCTTGGGGTGCAATTCGCCGAACACGCCAAGCGTTTTCTTCGGGCCCAGGCAGATCCGCCCGTGGCGTCCGGGATGCCACCAGACATCGCCCTCGCGCAGCACCTGCACCTTGGCCGGCGCGCCCATCGCGGCAAGCACCGCCTCGGCATCGGCCTTGGCGTCATAGGCATCCATCACCCGCGAGGCGCCATACACGTCCTTGGGGCCGTCCCGGTTCACCATCAGACCCGAAATCTGGATCCGCTCCTCGCCCGGCTCGCCGCCGGTAAAGGCGGGACCGACCTCGAACAGCGCCAGATCCGCGATGCCACGGGCCTGATTGCGGGCCGCGGCCTGCAGCAGCCCCGGCAGCAGATCCGGGCGCATATGGGACATTTCCGACGAAATCGGGTTGGCCAGCATGGTCGCATCCGTGCCACCGCCAAACAGGGCCGCCGCCGCCTTGTCGATAAAGGTGTAGCTCACCACCTCGTTGTAGCCGAGCGCCGCGCAGGTCCGGCGCGCCAGTTGCAGGCGGCGTTGCTGCGGGGTCATCACCGGGGCCGGGACGCCGGTCGTCAGGCGCGGCAGCGGCTTGCCTTCCAGCTTGGTCAGCGACGCGATCCGCGCCACTTCCTCGACCAGATCCGCCTCGCCCTGCACATCGGGACGCCAGCTCGGCACATGCGCCAGGTTGCCTTCCAGACGGAAGCCAAGACGGGTCAGGGTCTGGCGCTGCTCGCTTTCGGGGATTTCCATGCCCACCAGCGACGACACCCGTTCCGCATTCAGCCGATAGGTTCGCGCGTGATCCGGCACGTCGCCCGCGCTGACAACTTCTGACGGCTCGCCGCCGCAAAGGTCCAGAATCATCTGGGTCGCCCGTTCCAACCCCTCAAAGGTGTATTCCGGGTCGACGCCCCGCTCGAAACGGTACCGCGCATCAGAGTTGATCTTCAGGGCGCGGCCCGTCGTGGCGATCTGGATATGGTCCCAAAAGGCGCTTTCGAGGAAGACATCGACGGTGTCCTCGGTGCAGCCCGTCTCCTCGCCGCCCATGATGCCCGCGACGCTTTCGCAGCCGTTGTCGTCCGAAATCATCATCATGCCCGGCTGGAACGTATAGGTCTTTTCGTCCAGCGCCAGCAGCTCCTCGCCACCGACGGCGCGGTGGATGCGCAGGTTGCCCGCGACCTTTGCAGCGTCAAAGACATGCAAGGGCCGGTTCTGATCAAAGGTGAAGAAGTTGGTGATATCCACCAGGGCCGAAATCGGACGCAGGCCGATGGCGGTCAGACGGTCCTGCAGCCATTTGGGGCTGGGGCCATTGGTCACACCCCGGATCAGACGCCCGGTAAACAGCGGACAGCCATCAAGGGTATCGTCGTCGATCGTGACCTTGATCGGGCTGGCAAACTGCCCCTCGACCGGCGTGTAATCGGTGACCTTCAGCGTGCCCAGCCCCCGCGCCGCCAGATCGCGGGCGATGCCATGGACCCCCAGCGCGTCGGGTCGGTTCGGGGTGATGGCGATCTCGATCACGGGATCGACCTTGGCCGGATCATTCTCGGCCAGCCAGTCCACCAGCTTGTCCCCCACCTCGCCCGAGGGCAGCTCCACGATGCCATCGTGATCTTCGCCCAGCGTCAGTTCTTTCCAGGAGGCCATCATGCCGTGGCTTTCGACACCACGGATCTTGCCCACCGACAGGGTGAAATCCAGCCCCGGCACGTAATCGCCCGGTTTGCACAGCACCACGGTGATGCCTTCGCGGGCGTTGGGCGCGCCGCAGACGATCTGTTTTTCGCCCTCATCCGTCATCACCCGGCAGACCCGCAACCGGTCCGCATCAGGGTGTTGCTCGGCACCGACCACCTTGGCCAGGGTAAAGGCGGACAGCGCATCGGCCGGGTTCACGACCTCCTCGACCTCCAGCCCGAGGTCGGTCAGGGTCTCGGTGATCTCGGCCACCGAAGCGTCGGTGTCGAGGTGGTCCTTGAGCCAGGAAAGCGTGAATTTCATCGGTCGGAGACCCCTTGGCAAAATCATCAGGTTTGCCAAAGGCAATGGCAAAGATTTCCCCGGGGTTCAAGCCTTGGCACGCCTCGGGGCGCGGGCGACAGGCCGGGTGCGACAGGAATGCCGCCCTGCCGGTGCGAGCTCAGCGGTCAAAGCGGTCGGCCAGCGCCTCATCCTCGCCCATGGCGGCCAGTTTGATGTCCCGGGTCAGCCGGATCGTCGGCTTGGCCGCAAACAGGATGGACCCGATCAGAAACAACCATGTTCCCGCCGTCATCAGGCTGTCGAAGAAGAAAAACACCGACCCGAGCACAAAGCAAAGCGCGGCCCCGAAATCCACAAACGTATAGGCGATCTCGAAGCGGGCATAGTTGCGGCGCTTGGCGGCGCTGCCGTGTTGGTGGTCGCGGTCAAACAGCATTTCATCCTCCGGCTACGGGCAGTTGCCGCGCAGAGGCTAGTGGCGCCGCGCCGAAAGACAAGCCCGCGATGGCCCACAACAGAACCGGCAGATGCAAAAGCGCGGCCCACCGCAACAGTGGACCGCGCTCTTTAAAACATCGCCAGCAATCGCTTAGCGGCTCAGCCCGCCATGCAGAGTCGGCACATCGAGGCAGCTGAACCCGTAGTGGCGCAGCCAGCGCAGGTCGCTGTCAAAAAACGCACGCAGGTCGGGGATGCCGTATTTCAGCATCGCGATCCGGTCGATCCCCATGCCAAAGGCAAAGCCCTGGTATTTGTCGGGGTCGATGCCCCCAGCGGCAATCACCTTGGGGTGCACCATGCCGGAACCGAGGATCTCCATCCAGTCGTCGCCTTCGCCGATCTTCAGCTGGCCATTGTCCCAGCTGCAGCGAATGTCTACCTCGGCCGAAGGTTCGGTGAAGGGGAAATGGGATGCGCGGAAGCGCAGCTCGACACTGTCCACCTCGAAGAAGGATTTGACAAATTCCTCCAGCACCCATTTCAGGTTCGCCATCGAGATGTTTTCATCCAGCGCCAGTCCTTCGACCTGATGGAACATCGGCGTGTGGGTCTGGTCATAGTCGGCCCGGTAGACGCCACCGGGACAGATGATGCGCAGGGGCGCGCCCATCTTTTCCATCGACCGGATCTGCACCGGCGACGTATGGGTGCGCAGCACATGGGGCGGGCGGTCGTCGCCCTCCGCACGGTGCATATAAAAGGTGTCCATCTCGGCGCGGGCAGGGTGATGGCCGGGGATGTTCAGGGCGTCAAAGTTGTACCAATCGGTGTCGATCCGCGGCCCTTCGGCCACCGAAAACCCCATCTCGGCAAAGATCGCGGTCAGCTCTTCGGTGGCCTGGCTCACGGGATGCAGGCTGCCCTGGCGACGCGGCCGCGTCGGCAGAGTCACATCGAGCCATTCCGTGCGCAGGCGTTCATCCAGTGCGGCATCGCCCAGCGCGGCCTTTTTCGCTGCCAGCGCGGAGTTGATCTCATCCTTGAGCGCATTGAGCGCGGGACCGGCCACCTGGCGTTCCTCGGCGCTCATCTTGCCCAGTTCGCGCATCTTGAGCGCGACTTCGCCCTTTTTGCCAACGGCGGCCAGTCGCACCGCTTCCAACGCGTTCTCATCGCCGGCCTCGGCGATCTGCGTCAGATATTTTGCTTTAAGATCGTCCATGACGGCCCCTCACGTCTCGCTTTGTGGACCTGCTACCACACGAGCCGACGAAAGCAAGCACCTGCGCGGCGCTTGCGCCCAGATGCCGCGCGGTTGTCGCGTCAGGCCCACGCCCGCGCCGCCCTCAGGACAGGGCGGAATTGCCGCAGGGTCAACGACAAGGCGCCATGCCTCTTGCATGCGCGCCGACAAAGGCCCACTTTAGGGCCAGATCCTAGCTTGGGCTTGATTTTATGAGTGACCGCATTACCCGCAAACTGACCACCATTCTGGCCGCCGATGCGGAGCAGTTCAGCGCGGCGATGACGGCGGATGAGGTCGGCACCTTTACCGAGCTTCAGGCGGCGCGGGATGTGTTTTTCAAACTGATCACCCATCACGGCGGCCGGGTCGCCAATACCGCTGGCGACGGGCTGATCGCGGATTTCCCCTCGGTCGTCGAAGCGGTGCAATGCGCCATCGAAGTGCAGCAGGAACTGGCGGCACGGGACGCGGCGCTGTCCTTTCGCATCGGCGTGCATCTTGGCGACGTGATCTGCGACGGGCCGGACCTGATCGGCGAGGGCGTCAATCTGGCGGCGCGCCTGCAAACCATGGCGGAACCCGGCGGCGTGCTGATCTCTCAGCAGGTCTATGACCATGTGAAAAACAAACTGACCATCGGCTTTGAATACCTCGGCGACCGGCGGCCCCGCAACCTGGCCGAGGATGTGGCGGTCTATCGCGTGTCGCTGGGCGCCCCCCGTCCCAGCCGCCCGGCAGAGCGTAAACGCCCCGCGGATCCCAGCCAGAGCGCGCGGGTCTGGCTGGATCCGGACCCGTTTGCCGATGCGCCGCAGCGCGACTTTCGCGCCCCCGCTGGCGACGACATGGCCGACGGGGACCAGCAGCAGGACGGATTCGACCTCAAAGGCTACAAGGCCCGGTTCAGACGTTGTGAAAAACCAAGCAAGATGATCGCAGGCGCGGCGGCGGGGCTCTTTCTGCTCGACATCGTCACCGGACGTGGCATCTGGGCCCATTGGCCGATTCTGGTGCTGGTGATGCTGTTTCTGCTGCGCGAGGGGCCACGGATGTTCGACCGGAACGCCTTCCTCTCCCTGCCCCTGCGGTTTTGGATCATCGGCGGCTTTCTGTTTCTGGTCAATATGTTCAGCTGGAGCGGCTATTTCTGGGCGCTCTGGCCGATTGGCGGCCTGTTTCTGGTCTCGCTTCTGCGCCGTGGCATTGCCCCGCAGGCGGACGAACCGCAGTAGACCGACCAACGCGTTCCGAACAACAAAAAACCCGCCGGATCGCTCCGGCGGGTCAAATCAGCTTGGCTGCACCTGAAATCAGGCGGCCAGCGCGTCCTGGGCCTGGCGCACGATGGCACCAAAGGCTTCGGGCTCGTGCACGGCGAGGTCGGCCAGAACCTTCCGGTCCACTTCGATACCGGCCAGGGTCAGGCCGTTGATGAAGCGGGAGTAGGTCAGGGCTTCGTCGTGGCTGCGGACGGCGGCGTTGATCCGCTGGATCCACAGGGCACGGAAGTTCCGCTTGCGATTCTTCCGGTCACGGGTTGCATACTGGTTCGCCTTGTCGACGGCCTGACGGGCGACTTTAAAGGTGCTCTTGCGGCGGCCATAATAACCTTTGGCTGCCTTGATAACCTTCTTGTGACGGGCGTGAGTGACGGTACCACCTTTTACGCGGGACATATCTTATCTCCTCTTAACGGTCGTAGGGCATGAAGCCCTTGACGATCTTTGCGTCGGGGGCGGACAGGGTCGTGGTGCCACGGGCATCACGGATAAATTTCTTGTGACGTTTGATCATGCCGTGCCGTTTGCCGGCCTGGCCTGCCATGACCTTGCCGGTCGCGGTCACCTTGAAGCGCTTCTTGGCGCTCGATTTTGTCTTCATCTTGGGCATTTCCGTCTCCTTATTCGTAGATTCGCTACCCACGCGACTCGGCATGCCACTTTGGCCGGTCTCGCGATCAGACGTGCCCTTTACGGCAGCACCACGCCAAGGGCAAGCCCATTTTCACATCAAAGCAGCCGGCCGATGACCCGAAAGAACACATCCGGCACCTCCGACACGGCGTAGCCCTCAGGATGGACCATCACCGCCCAGACGATACACGCCCCGCCCCCCACAAGCATAAACACCGCAGCCAGGGGGCTGCGGCGATTTGCATAGGCCGAGAAAAACGACGGAATTCCAATCCAGGCCAGGACCAGGCCGATCACCAAGACTGCATCCGTATCCATCCCGCGACCCCCTTACCCAACTGTAAGGGCAGCCTATTATTCCGGGTCGGTGTTGTAAATCAGACGTTCGTCGCAGGGCGCAATGCGCAGGATGTTGGTGGTGCCCGGCACGTTGAACGGCACACCCGCCGTCACCACGACCTGATCCGTCTCGGTGGCAAAACCGCCCGACCGTGCCGCGCGTGCCGCCGAAACAACCGCGCCCTTGAACCGGTCCACCCGCGCCGTGACCACACAATTGCAGCCCCAGCTCAGCGCCAGACGCCGGGCGGTGCCCTGCAGGTGGGTCATCGCGATGATCGGAACGCCCGGACGTTCGCGCGCCGTCAACAGCGCGGTGGTGCCCGATTGGGTAAAGCAGCAGATCGCCTTGATCTCGGTCTTTTCGGCGATTTCACGCGCGGCGGAAACGATCCCGTCCGCGATGGTGTCGCCCTTGGAATGGCGCGAGGCAGAGATGATTTCGCGGTAGGTCGGGTCCTGCTCCACTTCGGTCGCGACCCGGTCCATGGTCTGCACCGCTTCGATCGGGTACTGGCCGGCCGCTGATTCGGCGCTCAGCATGATCGCATCGGTGCCTTCATAGATGGCGGTCGCCACATCGGACACTTCGGCGCGGGTCGGCATCGGGCTTTCGATCATGCTCTCCAGCATCTGGGTCGCCACGATCACCGGCTTTGCCGCCGCGCGGCATTTGCGGATCAGGCGTTTCTGGATCGGCGGCACGGCGGCCACCGGCAGTTCCACGCCAAGATCGCCACGCGCCACCATGATGCCATCAGAGGCGTCAAGGATTTCGGCGAAATTCTCCACCGCGGAGGGTTTTTCGATCTTCGACAGGACCGCTGCGCGGCCATCGGCCAGCTGACGGGCCTCGAACACGTCCTTGGCCCGCTGCACAAACGACAGCGCCAGCCAGTCGACCCCCAGTTCACAGACGAATTCCAGATCGGCGCGATCTTTTTCCGACAGGGCGGCCAGCGGCAGGATCACATCCGGCACATTGACGCCTTTGCGGTTGGAAATCGTGCCACCGGTGATCACCACGCAATTGGCGAAATCCGGGCCGAAGTCTTCGACCTTCAGGCGGATCTTGCCGTCATTGACCAGCAGATGCGCATTGGCCTCCAGCGCCTGAAAAATCTCCGGGTGCGGCAGGCAGACCCGGTTCACGTCCCCCTCGGCGGGATCGAGGTCGAGACGGAATTTCGCGCCCTCGACCAGCTCTTCGGAGCCGTTGGCAAACACGCCGACGCGCAGCTTTGGCCCCTGAAGGTCGGCCAGGATGGCGATGGTGGAATCCAGCTCGGCTTCGATCTGGCGGATGATCTTGTGCTTTGCAGCGATTTCGGCGTGGCTGCCATGGGACATGTTCAGGCGGAACACATCGGCGCCGGCCTCATGCAATGCTCGGATCGTCTCGTATGTTTCGGACGCCGGGCCAAGCGTGGCCACGATTTTGACGTTACGCGTGCGTTTCATGGACTCACTCTTCCTCTGACTCAATTGGGTCGGGTTCTAGGGGTCGGGCGGTGATGTCACCGCGATCTGGTCTGCGAAAACAACGCCGGGCAAGGCTTTTGCCGCCCAAGTGATGTTACCGCAAACATTGCTATCGGTCTTATGGCTCAATTCACTTTGTGCCGCAACTCTTCTGAAACGGCGCGACCAAATGACGACAAGACCACGACGACCCCATGACACTGGCAGCTTATTTCACCCCTGCCCCGACCTGCAACAGCCCCCGGTTCACGCCGCTCTTTCGGGCGGCGTATGTGGTATCTCTGGCGCAATCCACGCGCCCGCCAGCGCCCGGCCGCCGCCGCCTGCCTGAAAATCTCGCATTCCAGCCATCTTGCCGGCCTATGCCCCGGTTGCTACCTGTGGTGAAACCACATGAAGGATGCCCGCCATGACCCCGCCAGACATCGATCCCCAGACCCAGCTGGAACTCGAAGCCGCCGCCTTTCGCCGCCTGCGCAAACACCTGATGGAAGATCGCCCCGATGTGCAGAACATCGACATGATGAATTTGACGGGGTTTTGCCGCAACTGCCTGAGCCGCTGGTACCAGGAGGCCGCCAACGCCAAAGGTATCGATCTGGATAAGGACACGGCGCGCGAAATCTTCTACGGCATGACCATGGCGGAGTGGAAGGCCAACCACCAGACCGAGGCCGGCGCCGACAAACAGGCCGCCTTTGGCAAGGCCTTTGCGGAAAACGTCGGGCCCAAGTCATCCTGACCGCGTGCCCTCGACTGGCGGGCGGCCGCACAGGGGCTGTGCAGCGCCGCAGCTAGGCGTCGGGCGGGCGGGGTCCTAGGTTGACCGGGTCAGAGTGTTGCAAACACGTCCCAACCAAGGAGGCCCGCCCATGACCCGCATGCCAAGCTATTTCATTTCTCACGGGGGCGGGCCCTGGCCCTGGATGCCGGACTGGCGCGCCGAATTCGCGCCGCTCGAAGCCTCCCTCCGGGAGATGCCAGCGCAGCTGCCGACCCGCCCCACCGCCGTGCTGATGATCTCCGGCCATTGGGAAACGGAGGCCTTTGCGGTGATGTCCGCCCCCCAGCCGCCGATGGTCTATGACTATTCCGGCTTTCCACCCGAGACGTTTGAAATCACCTATCCCGCGCCCGGCGCGCCGGCGCTGGCCGAACAGACCCGCGACCTGATCGCGGCGGCGGGCCTTGCCACACGGCTGGATCCGACCATGGGGTTTGACCACGGCACTTTTGTGCCGATGGCGGTGATGTATCCGCAGGCCGATGTGCCGCTGTTTCAGGTCTCGCTGCAAAAAGGCTATGATCCGGCCGCCCATTTCGCGCTTGGCCGCGCGCTTGCCCCCCTGCGTGATCAGGGCGTGCTGATCATCGGGTCCGGCCTCAGCTATCACAATCTGCGCGCCTTTGGCCCCGGTGCCAAAGCTCCGTCAGAGGCCTTTGACCATTGGTTGACCACGGCCCTCGCCCTGCCCCCGGCAGAACGCAAGGCCGCGCTGATGAACTGGGAACAGGCCCCGCACGCCCGCGATTGCCACGTGCAGGAGGACCACTTCGCGCCGATCTTTGCCGCCCTTGGCGCGGCCGAGGATGCCGCCGCGACGCGGATCTACCACCAGACGGGCATTTTCGGCGGCGTCACCGCCTCCGGGTATCGCTTCGGCTGAGAGTCGACCCCACCCGCCTTGCGCCTCCCCGCCCGGCAATTAAAAAGGGCCGCCCCAACCGGAGCGGCCCTGTTTAGACCCGTCAGATCATATCAGGCGGCGTTCAGACTGCGGCCTTGATGCTTTCCTCAAGGTAGATTTCGCGCAGCCGCTTGGCGATGGGACCGGGCGCGCCATCCCCCAACATCACGCCGTCGATTTCCACGATCGGCATCACAAAAGCAGAGGCAGAGGTGCAGAAGGCCTCATCCGCCGCCTTGGCCTCATCAATCGTAAACAGCCGCTCTTCGATCTTCAGCTGTGCTTCCTCGGCCATCCGCAACACTGCCTTGCGGGTGATCCCATGCAGGATCTCCGTCGACAGTGGGCGGGTGACGATCACACCGTCCTTGACGAAATAGGCGTTGTTGGAGGTGCCTTCGGTGACATGGCCATCCTCGACCATCCAGGCATCATCCGCCCCGGCCTTTTTCGCCATCATCTTGCCCATCGACGGATACAGCAGCTGCGTCGTCTTGATGTCGCGACGCCCCCAGCGGACGTCCTCGATGGAAATGATCTTGATGCCCGTCTTGGAGGCCGGGCTGTCGGCCAGCCCCGGCTTGTTCTGGGTGAACAGCACCAGCGTCGGCTGGGTTTCCTCGCCGGGAAACAGGAAATCGCGATCGCCGTCAGAGCCACGGGTGACCTGCAGATACACCAGCCCTTCCTCGATCCCGTTCAGCTCAACCAGCTTGCGGTGGATTTCCAGAAGCGCCTCTTTGCTGCAGGGCGCCGCCATGTCCAATTCGCTCAGCGACCGGTTCAGGCGCAGCGCGTGCCCCTCGAAATCGATCAGCTTGCCGCCCAGAACCGACGTCACCTCATAGACCGCATCCGCCATCAGGAAGCCACGGTCAAAGATCGAGACCTTGGCCTCCGTCTCCGGCAGGTAATCGCCGTTCACATATACGGTACGAGTCATGGTTTTCTCCTTAGCCCCAAAGCGCGGACCGAGGGGGATGCACCCCGTCGGCGTCAAAAGTCAGCGGTTCGGGACGGTCTTCGGCCAGAAGCAGCGGCCCGTCAAGATCCGTTACCAATGCCCCCTGCGCCACCAGCGTGGCGGGCGCCATCGCCAAGGACGACCCGACCATGCAGCCGACCATCACCTGATAACCCTCCGCCAGGGCCGCATCGCGCAGTTTCAACGCCTCGGTCAGGCCACCGGTCTTGTCCAGCTTGATGTTGACCACATCGTATTTGCCCTTGAGATCAGCCAGGCTGGCGCAGTCATGCGCGCTTTCATCCGCGCAGACCGGCACCGGGCGATCCATGCCGATCAGGGCCTCGTCCTCACCGGCAGGCAAGGGCTGCTCCACCAGCTCCACCCCAAGGCGAACCAGATGCGGCGCCAGATCGGCATAGACCTCGGCCGACCAGCCCTCATTCGCGTCAATGATGATCCGGGCCTCCGGCGCCCCGGCGCGCACCGCCTCAAGACGCGGCATATCCTCGGGCGTGCCCAGCTTGATCTTCAGCAGGGGACGATGGGCATTCAGAGCCGCCTGTGCGCGCATCTCTTCCGGTTCCGCCAGCGACAGGGTATAAGCGGTGATCTCCGGTCCCGGGGCCGCCAGACCAGCCAGCTCCCAGACCCGCTTGCCGGCCTGTTTCGCCGCCAGATCCCACAGCGCACAATCCACCGCATTGCGGGCCGCCCCGGCGGGCAGCAGATCCTGCAAGTCGGCGCGACTGAACGCCTCGGGCAGCCCTTCGATCTCCGCCGTGACACTGTCCAGCGTCTCACCGTAGCGCGCATAGGGCACACATTCGCCCCAGCCCACATGACCGCCGTCCTCGATCCGAACCGTCAGCACCCTGGCCTCGGTCCGCGACCCGCGCGAAATCGTGAACACCTGCGCCAGCTTGAACACATCTGCCGTGACGGTAATCTGCATGGGCACTCCCTCCGGGCAGCCACGCCGCCCTCTCTTCATCTTTTTCAAAATACCTCCGCCGGAGGCTCCCGACGATGCGTCAGGCGCCTCCGCCGCAAGGGGCCGATCAGATCGCCGCCAGCGCGTCGACCAGACGGCCTGCCCCGTGACGGTAGGGATCAACCGCCGGCAGACCCATGCGCGCCTCGACCTCGCTGAGATAGGCCACCGCCTCCTCTTCGCCCAGATGCTGGGTGTTGACCGAGATCCCGACAACCTGACAGGCGGAATTGGCCCGCTGCGCCAGCGGCAGCGCCACATCGCGCAGCTCCTCCAGCGTCGGCACGGCATAATCGGGCAGACCGCGCATATGGGTCCGGGTCGGCTCGTGACACAGGATCAACGCGTCGGGCTGACCGCCATGCACCAGCGCCAGGGTGACCCCGGAATAAGAGATATGGAACAGCGACCCCTGCCCTTCGATCAGATCCCAGTGATCGGCATCATTGTCGGGGGTCAGATATTCCACCGACCCGGCCATGAAATCCGCCACCACCGCATCCAGCGGCACACCTTCGCCGGTGATCAGGATGCCGGTCTGGCCGGTGGCCCGGAACGAAGACTTCATGCCGCGTTTCTGCATTTCCGCATCCATCGCCAGCGCCGTGTACATCTTGCCGACCGAACAATCGGTGCCAACCGCCAGACACCGCTTGCCGCTGCGCTTCACCCCATCCGCGATGGGGTATTGCACCGACGGCACCCGCACATCATGCAGGGCGCGCCCGGTCGCTTCGGCCACCGCCGCCAGGTCCGGCTCGTCGCGCAGCAGGTTGTGCAGCCCGGAGGCCAGATCAAAGCCCTCTTCCAGCGCTTCGACCAGGACCTTTTTCCAGGCCTGGCTGATCTTGCCGCCGCGGTTGGCGACACCGATCACCAGCGTCTTGGCGCCGGCCGCCTTGGCCTCGGCCAGGGTCATCTCGGTCAGCCCGAGGTTGGCGCCGCAGCCCGGCAGGCTGATCTGGCCGACCGCATGGTCCGGGCGCCAGTCGCGAATACCGATGGCCACTTTGGCGGCCAGCATGTCGGGCGCGTCGCCGAGAAACAGCAGATAGGGGGTCTCGATCATATCCAGCGTCCTTCTTTGGAAATCGTCAGAGTCCGCGCCAGCTTGCGGCAAAGCGACTGCAAGTTCCTCTCTAATTTGCAGCTGCCGCGCGGATCGGGCGAAGATTCTGCGCTCAAAGCTGGTATTGCTCGAAGAATATCCCCGACTGCCCAGACGATACGCTGCATTTGGCCCGTCGCACCGGCGCACGCGTCGCACTGCGGCGGACGAATGCTGCAAGTGCAAATCGCCTCTTGCTTTCTGGCGCGCAACGAAATAACCAAATTGGCAATATTATTGGAACATTTGAACCCGGAGAACCCACGTATGAGCTTTCGGATCCAGCCCACCGCCCCTGCCCGCCCAAACCGGTGCCAGCTCTTTGGTCCGGGGTCGAACACCAAACTCTTCGCCAAAATGGCCGCCTCGGCGGCGGATGTGATCAACCTCGACCTTGAGGATTCGGTCGCCCCCACGGACAAGGATCAGGCCCGCGCCAATGTGATCGAGGCGATCAACACTGTCGACTGGGGCCGCAAAACGCTGTCGGTGCGGATCAATGGCCTCGACACCCCCTGGTGGTATCGCGACGTGGTCGACATTCTGGAGCAGGCCGGCGACCGGCTGGATCAGATCATGATCCCCAAGGTGGGCTGCGCCGAGGATGTCTATGCTGTCGATGCGCTGGTCACCGCGATCGAACGCGCCAAGGGCCGTGACCGGCCGATCAGCTTTGAGGTGATCATCGAATCGGCGGCCGGCATTGCCCATGTGGAGGCCATCGCCGCCGCCTCGCCACGCCTGCAGGCCATGAGCCTCGGCGCCGCCGATTTCGCCGCCTCCATGGGGATGCAGACCACCGGCATCGGCGGCACCCAGGAAAACTACTACATGCTGCGCGACGGGGTGCAGCACTGGTCCGATCCCTGGCACTGGGCCCAGACCGCGATTGTCGCCGCCTGCCGCACCCATGGTGTGCTGCCCGTCGATGGCCCCTTTGGCGATTTCTCCGACGACGCCGGCTATATCGCCCAGGCGAAACGCTCCGCCACCCTCGGCATGGTCGGCAAATGGGCGATCCATCCGAAACAGATCGCCTTGGCCAATGAGGTCTTCACCCCCTCTGACGCCGCCGTTGCCGAAGCCCGCGAAATCCTCGCCGCAATGGAAGAAGCCAAGGCCAGCGGCGCCGGGGCGACGGTCTACAAGGGACGTCTGGTCGACATCGCATCCATCAAACAGGCCGAGGTGGTGGTCGCTCAATCCGAACTGATCGCGCAGGCCGGGTAGCCGGCGCCGCCCCGCTGCTCCGCCACAATCGGAGACCGGCCGGGCGCGCGCCGCAGGCGCGTCCCCGGCCCCCGGCGTTGCGCAAAGCGCAGCGCAAAACCTCACAGCCGTTGCGCAAAGCGCAGCGCAAAACATCACGCCACACTTGCGGCGGGCGCCTCTTGCAAGAGGGCCCGCTGCGGTCGGATCATCTGACCGAGGCCTGAGATCTGGAGGGTGACGCCGTGCCGCTCGGGGGCGGCGGTGTCTTCTAGGTCACTCAAGGCATCCGCGTCGTGGAATTAGGGTGGCGGCACCGCCAAAACGGACGTTGGACGGGCGTATCCGCCCGCGCGCTAAACGTTGTCTCTGCACGCTTTCACAAGGAAAGCCGGGTCCTTTGGGGTGACCGGGGTGTCAGTCCGGTCGGCAATCGCGATTACCGGTACTATCGCAGAGAGGTTTTGCCATTTTCACAACCGGGCGCACGGTGACCGCGCAACACCCCTGCTGGCGAGCGGCCTCTGCAGTACAGCTCAGCCAGCTAGCCAACCATCTGTGCGACATCGGTCTGCGCCACCTCGCCCAGGCGGCGGTGCACATGCTGTGTGTCGTTGAGCAGGGGCAGCGCGTCCGGCGGCGTGACCTCCAGCTCCATCGAATAACCAAAATTCTCGAAATCCGCTTGCCAGACCTCGCAGAGGATGTCGCGCGCCTCGGGCGTGTAGTACTCCCGCCACTGGCCGCGACCGTCACTGCCAAGCGCATGTGGTAGGTTAGCGCGCAGGTTCAGCAAAGTGCGCAACCTGTCGAAATCCGCCGCCAGAGTCTCAAACCGGCCCAGGAAATCAACCTGACGCGCGCCATCATTGTAGAGCCAGTCGGTCTGCCGCAGCGTTCCCACCTGCACGGCCTGCCATTCGACAAATTCCGGAAAGGTCATCTGGCTCGCCTGCGCATGCGAATGATGGTCCACTTCCCACCGCATATATTCGTAAAGCGACACCATCCAGTCATAGGGATTGCGCACAAAGGCAAAGCTGAAGAAACACATGGCCCGCTCTCCCAGGTAGTCCTGGTAGTCGGCCATCGTCGCATGGGGACCATTTGGATGCTGCGCCCAGTCATAGGGGTTCAGCACCTCCCGCATGGAGGTCCCGGCCGTCTTGACCACGTGAATAAAGAGAAACTGTTTGTTCTTTGATAACATTCGCCGCGGCTCCACTCTTTTAACGTCGGACCGACCCTAGGGGCAGGCCCCTTTGGAAGATCTTAATCGGATCGTTTTTTTGCAGGTTTTTCTGTCGCGGGCCCGCCGCGCGGTCAGGCCCGCAGGTCCTTGGGCGAGCCCATGACGACATAGGTGGTGATCGCCGTCACAAAGGGCGATGTTCCGAGGATATCGGTGTGGAATTTCTTGTAGCTCGGCAAATCGGCGCATTCGACCCGCAACAGGTATTCGATGGTGCCGGTGATATTGTGACATTCCACCACTTCCGGCGCGGTTGCCATCGCGCGCTCAAAGGCCTCTTGCGCCTCTTTGGTGTGTTCGCCGAGACCAACCCCGATGTAGGTGACAAACCCCACCCCCATCGCGGTCCGGTCCAGCACCGCACGATAGCCGGTGATGACGCCGTCCCGCTCCAGTGCCTGCACCCGGCGCAGACAGGCCGAGGGAGACAGGCCCACACGCTCGGCCAGCTCCAGATTGGAAAGGCGGCCATCGCGCGTTAACTCACGCAATATCTGTTGGTCTATTTTGTCATTCTTCGCCATTTGTTGCGAACATAGCGGAGATATTCGCAGAAACGCAATTTCATTCCATCGAGATAGGCGCAGAATATTGCGCATGATGACCTATGACCTTCTTGCGGCGCTGGCGCTGTTTGCCTTTGTCTCGTCGATCACGCCGGGACCGAACAACCTGATGCTGATGGCCTCGGGCGCCAATTTCGGATTCCGCCGCACCATCCCGCATATGCTGGGGGTGGCGCTGGGATTTGTGTTCATGGTGCTGATGGTCGGGGCTGGGCTGGTGCAGGTCTTTGACGCCTTTCCCGTGACCTACACGGTGCTGAAGGCCGGATCGGTGATCTATCTTTTGTACCTTGCGTGGAAGATCGCCCATGCGACCCCGGCCCGCCCCGGAGACGACATCGGCACGCCGATGACCTTTCTGCAGGCGGCGGCGTTTCAATGGGTGAACCCCAAGGCCTGGGCCATGGCCCTGACCGCGATCAGCGCCTACACGCCGGATCATCGGCTCTGGTCGATCCTGCTGGTCGGCGCGATCTTTGGCGCAATCAACCTGCCCTCGGTGGGCTCCTGGACCGTTCTTGGCCAGCAAATGGCCCGGTTTCTGACCAGTCCCAGGCGACTGACCGTCTTCAACTGGACCATGGCAGCGCTGCTTGTTGCCTCGCTCTACCCGGTGATCTGGCCGCATTGAGCGCCCGCGCGGGCTGCGGCGACGTGCACGCGCGCGCCGCTGGACTGACACGGAGAGTTGCATCGGACGCCACGGACGTCCATATAACGGACAAACCGTGACAGTAGAGACAGCATGACCCAGTATCTGGAATTCGAGAAACCGCTGGCCGAAATCGAAGGCAAGGCGGAAGAGCTGCGGGCGATGGCGCGCACCAACGAAGAAATGGATGTGGATGACGAGGCCGCCGCGCTCGACAAGAAAGCCGCGCAGCTGCTGCAGGATCTCTACAAGGATCTGACGCCCTGGCGCAAATGCCAGGTGGCGCGGCATCCCGAGCGTCCGCATTGCAAGGACTACATCAAGACGCTCTTTACCGAATACACACCCCTGGCCGGCGATCGCAATTTTGCCGACGATCTGGCGGTGATGGGCGGGCTGGCCCGGTTCAACGACCAGCCGGTGATGGTGATCGGGCACGAGAAGGGCTCTGACACCAAATCGCGCATCACCCACAACTTTGGCATGGCGCGCCCCGAAGGCTACCGCAAGGCGGTGCGCCTGATGGAGATGGCCGGCCGGTTTGGCCTGCCGGTGATTACGCTGGTGGACACCACCGGCGCCTATCCCGGCAAGGGCGCCGAAGAGCGCGGCCAGTCCGAAGCGATTGCGCGATCGACCGAAATGAGCCTGAAGATCGGTGTACCGGTGGTGTCTGTCATCATCGGCGAAGGCGGCTCTGGCGGGGCGGTGGCCTTTGCCACGGCGAACCGGGTCGCGATGCTGGAACATGCCGTCTATTCGGTGATCTCGCCCGAGGGCTGCGCGTCGATCCTGTGGAAGGACGCCGAAAAAATGCGCGAGGCCGCCGAGGCGCTGCGCCTGACCGCGCAGGACCTGAAGGCGCTGGACGTGGCCGACCGGATCATCCCGGAACCCATGGGCGGCGCCCATCGCGACCCGCAAGCCAGCTATCGCGCGGTCGAAGCAGCGCTGCGTGAAATGCTCGGCGAGCTGAAAGACCTCGACCCGGCTGCGCTGATTGCGGATCGCCGCAAGAAGTTCCTCGACATCGGGGCCAAGGGTCTGGCCGCCTGACGCGACACGGCCGCAGATCAAAAATGACCCGCACCCTCGCTTCACCGGCGGGGGTGTTTTGCATCGGGGTGGGCTGCATTCCCCTGTCGACGAACTGGCCCGGTCGGATTAAGGAGGGCCGGAACCCCTCCTCCTGCGATTGACCGCTCTTTTCAAAAGGGACACTTTGTTATGACCACCCGCAAACGCATCGTTTTATCCAGTGACCACGCCGCCATTGCGCTGCGCCAGACCCTGGCCACGCATATCGCCGATCTGGGCTGGGAGGTGGTCGATATCGGCCCCACAACGCCCGAAAGCACCCACTACCCCAAACACGGCGCGGCGGCGGCCGAACGCGTGGCCTCTGGCGATTGTCAGCTGGGCATTGTGCTCTGCGGCACCGGACAGGGCATCATGATGGCCGCGAACAAGGTCAAGGGCATCCGCTGCGGTGTTTGCAGCGATGCGCTGTCGGCCCGGATGATCCGCCAGCACAACGATGCCAACATGCTGTCGCTCGGCGCGCGGGTGATCGGCGAGGCGCTGGCGCTGGATATCGTGGGCGCCTTCCTGTCGGCAGAGTTCGAAGGCGGCCGTCACGGCACCCGCGTGGATATGATCACCGCGCTGGAAGCGTAACAAATCCGCCACCGGGCCGGGCGCATCCCGGCCCGCGCGTTCAAGCCGGGTTGGTCAGGGCGGGTTGGTCCGGCCGGGTTGGTCCGGCTGGGTTGACCTGAGCAGATTGGTCAAGCCGGGCTTGACGGGGCGGGCCGGCTGCTGCGCGCCTTCAGCCCGCCAGCAGCCGCAGCCCCTGGGTGACATCCGTGCGCACCGCAAGCCGCAGGCCCGGTTCATCGCCGGCCTTGAGCGCGGCGATGATCAGCTTGTGGTTATGCGGCGGCTCGGTCCGCCCGAGGCGACCATAGAGCGCCCGCATGGTCGGGCCCAGTTGCAGCCAGACCGTTTCCGCCATCGCCAGCATGGCCGGCGCCTGCGCCCGCAGGTACAGGGTGCGGTGAAATTCCAGGTTGGTGCGGATATAGCCGATGGCATCGCGTTTGGAGATCATCTCTGCCACGGTGCCATTGATCGCCTGCAACCGGTCGATCAGGGCCATATGGGCACGCGGCAGCGCGCGGCTCGATAGTTCGACCTCCAGCAGCGCCCGCAGGGCGGCCAGCTCCTCGATCCGCTCGTTGGACAGTTCCGGGGTCGACACCCGGCCCGAACTGGACAGGAACAGCGCCCCCTCGGCCACCAGACGGCGCACGGATTCCCGGGCCGGGGTCATCGAAACCCCGTATTCCTTGCCGATCCCGCGCAGGGTCAGGGCCTCGCCCGGCGCAATTGCCCCATGCATGATCCGGGTGCGCAACGCCCGATAGACCCGATCATGTGCCGAGCCTGTGTTTTCCGCAATCGGGCGGTTGCCGGTCAGTATTTTGTCCATTTCGACATGTGATCACAAAAATCGGTGAGATCAATCCCTTTCGCCCGCGGGCGCGTCCTCGAACCGGTATCTGTGCAAAGTATTGCCATCCGTGCGCAGCCAGGCCCGCGCCGATGCGTAATCGCCATAGAGATCGGTCACCACAGCCCAAAACGCAGGCGAATGGTTCATCTCCTGCAAATGCGCGACCTCATGCGCGGCGACATAGCGCAGCACCTCGGGCGGCGCGAGGATCAGCCGCCAGGAATACATCAGCCCCCCGGCAGAGGAACAGGACCCCCAGCGCGACCGGGTGTCGCGCAGGGTGAGGCTTTGATAGCGGCGGCCAAGCCGGGCCGCGTAGTGATCCGATGCAGCGGCCAGACGGTCGCGGGCGAGCTCGCGCAGGAACCGTTCCAACCGGCGTGCCGGGGCCGGGCCGGGCACCTCCAGGCGGCCTGGGTGCCACAGGACGCGCCGCCCGATGCCGGGGCGGATCTCGGTCTCGACCCCATCCAGCGGCAACACCTGGCCGGGGGCGATGTAGATCTGATCGGGCTGCCGCGCCAGATGGCTGCGGATCCAGTCTTCCTTTTCGGCCAGAAAGGCGCGCCCTTCCCGTTCCGGCACCCGCTGCGGCAAGGTCAGGGTCACGCGCCCGTCGAGCGCAGAGACCCGCAGCGACAAGCGACGCGCGCGCGGGGATCGGCGAAGTCGGACCCGCACCTCTGGATCGCCGGGCAGGCACAGTTCTGACATGGTTTACCCTCTCCCGAAGCAGGCACGCAAAGGCTTTGACAGGCCCCGCCGCATATGGCAAGGCACCTGAATCGTCGAACCGACTCACGCTTTTATCAAGGGGATCCACATGCCCAAGGAAGAATGGGGTACGAAACGTGTCTGCCCGACCACCGGCAAACGCTTTTACGACCTGAACAAGAACCCGATCGTCAGCCCCTATACGGGCGATGTCGTGGTGATCGACACATCCAAGAGCCGGATGATCGAAGCCGACGCAGAAGACGCCGCAAGCCTGAAGGCCAAGAAAGATGACAGCGCTGACGAGGTCGTGCTGGAGGATGATGAAGAATCCGTAGATCTGGACCTCGGCGACGACGTTCTGGAAGATGACGACGACGAGGACAATGTCTCCCTCGACGAAATCGCGGATGTTGCCTCGGAAGACGAGGAAACCTGAAGCCCTGCCCGCTTCCCCGCGCGCCTGACATCAGGGGCGTGGGGGTGCGGTCTGCCTGCAGACAGCCGCGCGGGCCATTGTTTCCGGCCCCGCACCACGGACAGACGCGCCGGTCAAAAAACTGAACCCGCCGCTGCATTTTCCACTTGCAGCCTCTCTGATCCTCCCTTAAACGACCTCTCACACCGAAGGAGCGCAGCGCTCCGCCGGGGTAAGATGGGGCCTTAGCTCAGCTGGGAGAGCGCCTGCATGGCATGCAGGAGGTCAGCGGTTCGATCCCGCTAGGCTCCACCATCATCCCTTTGAAAAGCACCAGATAGTTCTGCCTTTCTTGTCAGAGGATTTGCCTCTGCCGCGCAGAGGGGTGCCGTTTTCCTTCGAAAATCTATGCTGCCGTGATCCGCGCCTTTGCGGTGTGATGATCGCCTCGCAGCCCTTTTCCCTGTCGCCGCCGAGGATCGGCCAGAAGCGACCTTTTCGTCGCCTTCGCAGGAGGCGCCCCCATCAAGAAACCGGCAAGAGAGCGAATTCCCTGTCGTGATTTGCATGGGTTTGGGCTAGGCTTGTGCTAACCCTACGTCACCCTGTGTCACGGTTCTGTTATCGAGCCGCGCTAGGGTCTGTGCCACGTATAGGAGCCGGATACGAAGCATGAAATACCGTACCATCTTCTTGTCCGATATCCATCTCGGCACACCGGGATGTCAGGCTAGGCTGCTTTTGGATTTTCTCGCCAAGCATGAAGCGGAAAACTACTATCTGGTGGGCGATATTGTGGATGCCTGGCGTATTCGGCGGCGTGGTTTCCTGTGGCCTCAGGCGCATAACGACGTGGTCCAGGCCCTGCTGGCCAAGGCCCATGACGGCGCGGCCATCTATCTGATTCCCGGCAATCACGACGAATTTCTGCGCTCTTACATGGGCACCCATTTCGGCGGGATCGAAGTGGTGCATTCGGCGGATTTCACCGCAGCAAACGGCAAGCGGTATCTGGTGACCCATGGCGATCAGTTCGATTCCGTGGTGGTGAACGCCAAATGGCTCGCCCATCTTGGCGACCGGGCCTATGGATTCATCCTGTGGCTGAACACCGGGATCAACCGGATGCGGCACCTGTGGGGCGGGCAGTATTGGTCGCTGTCGAAATGGGCCAAGCATCAGGTCAAACAGGCCGTCAATTTCATCAGCGAATATGAAAACGTCCTGACCGCCGAAGCCCGGCGCGGGGGCTATGACGGGGTGATCTGCGGCCATATCCACAGCGCCGCCATCCGCGAGATGGATGGGATTTCCTATGTGAATACAGGCGACTGGGTCGAAAGCTGCACCGCCGTTGTCGAAATGGACGATGGCACACTGGCCCTGATCGACTGGGAGCGCGCGACCCGCCAGAGCCGCCTTCGGCTGCGCCGGGCGCGTCGGAAAAACAAACACCTAGAAGATGTAGAATGAGGCCCGACCGATGACGATCTCCACGCAGGCGCAACTGGATGCCGCTGTTCTGCAAGACACGGATGCCACCACCGGGCGGCTTGAGCAGCTGTTTTCGCGGCTTTTCCTGGGCCTGGTCTATCCCCAAATCTGGGAGGATCCGGTTGTCGATATGGAGGCGCTGCAGATCTCGCCCGGCGACAACCTGATCTGTATTGCCTCCGGCAGCTGCAACCTGATGTCCTATCTCACTGCCGGGCCGGCCTCGATCACGGCGGTTGATCTGTCGCCGGCGCATGTGGCGCTGGGGCGGCTGAAGCTGGCGGCGGCGCGCGCCCTGCCCGATCACGCGGCGTTTTATCAATTCTTTGCCCGCGCCGACATGGCCAGCAACGCGGTGCTATACGCACGGTACATCCGGCCAGAACTGGATGCCGAAAGCCGCCGTTTCTGGGAGGCCCGCCAGCCGCTGCGGCAACGGATTTCGGTGTTTCAGCGCGGATTTTACCGGTTTGGCCTGCTGGGGCGGTTCCTTGGTGCGGCGCATCTGGTGGCGCGGCTGGGGCGGGTCGATTTCGCCCCTTTCCTGGCGGCGCGCACGCTGGCAGAGCAGCAGGTCTTTTTCGACAGCAAAATCGCACCCCTTTTCGACATGTGGCTGGTGCGCAAGCTGGCCGGATTTCGCGCCTCGCTGTTCGGGCTTGGCATTCCACCGGCGCAATATGACAAACTGGCCGCGGACGGCGACGGCGATGTGCTGCCTGTCCTGCGCGAGCGGGTGCGCAAGCTGATGTGCGACTTCCCGGTGCGGGAGAACTATTTTGCCTGGCAGGCCTTTTCGCGCAGCTATGACCCGGCACCGGACGGCGCCCTGCCGCCCTATCTGCAGCGCGAGAATTTCGAAGCCCTGCGCGCGGCTGCCAATCGCGGGCAGATCGTGAACCGGTCGCTGACCGATCTGCTGGCAGAGGCGCCCGAAGGGTCGAAACAGGGCTATGTGCTGCTGGATGCGCAGGACTGGATGAACGACAGCCAGCTGAACGCCTTGTGGGGCGAAATCACACGGACCGCGACACCCGGCGCGCGGGTGATCTTTCGCACCGGCGGCACCGAGGACATCCTGCCCGGTCGGGTCCGGCCAGAGATCCTGTCGCGTTGGCGGTACGATGCCGACGCCTCGGCACGGGGCACGGCGCAGGACCGGTCTGCCATCTACGGCGGCTTTCACCTCTATCGTTTTCAGGGCTGACACAGATGCTTGATTCCACACCAAAATCGCATGCCGCGCTGATGGATCAGACCTATCGCCGCCAACGGCTGATCTATGACCTGACCCGCAAATACTATCTCTTTGGACGCGACCGGCTGATTGCCGATCTCAATCCCAAGGCGGGTGCGCATATCCTGGAGGTGGCCTGCGGCACCGGGCGCAACCTGCAGGTGGCGGCCAGGACCTATCCGCATTGTGCATTCTACGGGCTGGATATCTCATCCGAGATGCTGACCTCCGCCCGCGCCAAGCTGGGCACGCGGGTGCAACTGGCGCAGGCGGATGCCTGTGATTTTGACGCGGGCCAATTGTTTCGCCGGGCCGAATTCGACCGGATATTCATTTCCTATGGCGTGTCGATGATCCCCGACTGGCAGGCGGCCCTGCGGATGGCCTATCGCCATCTCACGCCGGGTGGATCACTGCATGTTGTCGATTTTTCCGATCAAAGCGGCTGGCCCCGCTGGTTCGAGGCAGCGTTGAACCGGTGGCTGCAGAAATTCCACGTCGCGCCCCGGAGGGATCTGGACCGGGTCCTGACCCGCATCGCCGCGCCGCATGGCGCAAAGGTCACGCACCGGCAGCTCTATCGCGGCTACGCGCAATACGGCGTGATCCAGAAACCAAGGTCGGAGCGGCGGCCCGACGCGATCTAGCTGCGTTCGAACCGGTAGTGGGTTTCGGTCTTGTACGTCTCGCCCGGCTGCAGGATGCAGGGCGGGAACTCTGGCCGGTTCGGACTATCGGGCCAGGCCTGGGTTTCCAGCGCCAGGCCGGCATTGGAGCGCAGCCGCCCCCCCGCGTGACCGGTGGCACCGCCGAGATGCGCACCGTCATAGACCTGCAGGCCGGGTTCGACCGTCGCCACCGTCAGGGACAGGCCGCCCGTGCCGCTGGTCAGGCGCGCGACATCCCGCAGCGCGGTGGCCTTGCCCCTCAGGCAGAAATTATGGTCATAGTCGGCACCGCCCACCGGACGGGCACGGCGAAAATCAAAATCGGTCTGCGCAACCGGCGCGATCTGCCCCGTCGGGATCAGATCCGCGTCCACCGGCAGATAATGGTCGGCCTCGATCTGCAACTGATGGCCGAGAATGTCGCCACTGTCATCGAGCACGAAATAGCCATGGTGGGCAAAACTGCAGGGCGTCGCCTTGGTCGATTGCGCGGTGATGTCGACCCGCAGGGTCGCTGGCGCCTCGATCCGGTAGGTGGCGTCAACCGTCATCTCGCCCGGAAAGCCCATGTCGCCATCCGGCAGAACAAGGCGCAGCCGTGCGAAATCTGCGCCGTGCTCCGCCAGCGTCCAGAGCAACTCTCCGGTGCCGCCTTTACCGCCATGCAGCGAATGACGGTCACGGAAATTGGCATCAGTGTGATAGGTTTTTGACCCCAGGGAGAACCGCGCGTTGCCGATGCGGTTGGCAAAACGGCCGACAATGGCACCGGCATAGAGCAGATCGCCCAGGTAGGTGTCCAGATGGTCCGCGCCGAGCACCACACGCTGGTCGCCGACCCGCAGGTCCTGCACGGTCGCGCCCCAGGTCAGAACGGCAGCCTCCATATCGCCGGCGGCGATGGTGATCCGGTCAACGGTGCGCCCATCGGGCAAGGTACCAAAGAGGTCAACGGACATGGGGGCGGGCTCCTGCGGGTTGCGATGTGATGTCGAACAGCGCGGTCATGCGCGCTGTCCCACGGTTGATAGACGCATCAGGCCCTTTTGCAGCAGAATAAAGCTGAGCAGCAAGATGCCGATGATGATCTTGGTCCACCAGCTCGACAATGTGCCGTCAAAGACGATGAAGGTCTGGATCAGCCCCATGGTCAGCACGCCGATCAGGGTGCCAAAGACGAACCCCGCGCCGCCGGTCAGCAAAGTGCCCCCGATCACCACCGCCGCGATGGCGGTAAGCTCGGTGCCGACCGTCGCCAGCGGGTAGCCGGAACTGGTGTAGATCGAAAAGACAATGCCTGCGAGTCCCGCCATGAAGCCGGAGAAGGCATAGATCGCAACCGTGGTGGCGCCGACGCGCACCCCCATCAGCCGCGCCGTGGCCTCGCCGCCGCCGAGGGCCAGAACCGAGGCGCCGAACTTGGTCCGATGCGCGACGACCATGCCAACCGCCACGGTCAGCAACATCACCACGCCGATCAGGGTCAGCCGCCCCTTGCCCGGCATCAGCCAATAGGCGTCGTTCAGGAACTTGTAAAAGCCGTGGTTGATTGGCACCGAGTCGATGGTGAGCATATAGGCCAGGCCACGGGCCAGAAACATGCCGGCCAGGGTGACGATAAAGGGCGGCATCGCCAGGGTATGGATCAGCCAGCCCATCGCCGCCCCGAACGCTGTCGTCAGCACCAGCAGGAGCGCAAAGACCACGAGCGGATGCAGGCCGGAATCGCGCAACATCACCGAGATGAACACCCCCGCAAAGGCGATCACAGAGCCGACCGACAGGTCGATGCCGCCGGACAGGATGACGATGGTCATGCCCACCGCAACGATCCCGAGATAGGCATTGTCCGTCAGCAGGTTCCCGACCACGCGGGTGGACAGCATATAGGGAAACTGCAGCACACAGATGACCCAGGCCACCAGAAAGATCGCGATGGTCGCGGCCAGCGGATAAAGACGAGGATTCATTGCTTTGCCCCCTTTGCAGTCGCGGTGGTCGCCGCCGGTTGACGACCGAATGTGCGCCGCAGCGCGTACCAATGGCCGGCCAGATTGGGGCTTTGCAGCACGAGGATGACCAGCACCAGCGCGGCCTTGATCACGAGGTTGTATTCGGACGGGAAACCGGCCAGCAAAATACCAGTGTCGATGGTCTGGATGATCAGCGCGCCCAGCAGCGCCGCCGCGATCGAGAATCGCCCTCCCAAGAGGGAGTTGCCCCCGATCACCACCGCCAGAATCGCATCCAGCTCCAGCCAGAGGCCTGCGTTATTGGCATCCGCGCCGCGAATATCGGCGGTCGCAATGATCCCCGCCAATGCCGCACAGAGGCCGGAGGCGACATAGACCGCGATCAGCAGAACGGTCGCGTTGACCCCCGCCAGCGCCGAGGCCGCCCGGTTGACCCCCACCGCCTCGACCAGCAGCCCCAGCGCGGTGCGCCGCATCAGCAGCGTCACGCCAATCGCCGTCGCCAGCCAGATCAGCGCCGGGACCGGAATGCCCAGCAGATCGCCGGAGCCAAAGAAGGCCAGACCGTCATGCGAGAAGGTCAGAATGCGCCCCTCGGTGACCAGCTGCGCAATGCCGCGCCCCGACGTCATCAGGATCAGCGTGGCGACGATGGGCTGAATGCCCGCAATCGCCACCAGACAGCCGTTCCAGATCCCGGCAACCGCACCCGCCGCCAGCGCCAGCACCAGCGCACCGCCAAGACCATAGCCATTGGTGATGGCCCAGGCGGTGACGGCTCCGGTGATGGCCACCACCGTACCGACGCTGAGGTCGATGCCCCGGGTTGCGATCACCAGCGTCATGCCCACGGCCAGCAACCCCACCGGCGCGCCGCGTTTCAGAATATCCATGACCGGGCCGACCAGACGCCCATCGACGAATTCGATCTTGAGAAACCCGGGAAAGAACAGGGTGACCATCGCCATCAGGGCCGCCAGTGTCAGCAACTGCGGTGTAATACGAAGCAGGGCCGTCATGCCGCGTCCTCCCCCTGCTCAGGCGCCGCAATGGCGCGGACAATCGTTTCGGTGGTGATCTCGGACCCGGTCAGCTCTGCCACATGGCGGCGGTCCCGGACCACGATCACCCGGTTGGCGACGGCGATCAGCTCGTCCAGTTCCGAGGAAATGACGAGGATCGACATGCCCTCCTTGGTGACCTCGTCGATCAGGCGGAGGATTTCCGCATGGGCGCCGACGTCGATGCCGCGTGTCGGCTCGTCCAGGATCAGGAAACGCGGGTTCATCGCCAGCCACCGGGCCAGAACGACCTTTTGCTGGTTGCCGCCCGACAGATCGCCCACCACCTGGTCCGGGCCGGAGGTGCGAATATCCAGCCGGGCGATATAGTCCTGCGCCAGCCGGGTCTGTTCACTGCGCGAAATGGGACGCGCCCAGCCGCGCCGGGCCTGCATCGCCAGCGCGATATTCTCGCGCACCGACAGATCGGCGACGATGCCGTCTGCCTTGCGTTCCTCGGGTGCGAAGCCAAAACCGGCCGCGATGGCGGCCCGTGGCGACGACAGATCGATGGCGCCGGATTTGTCCTGCGCGCTGCCGCTATGGGCCGAGGCGACGCCGAACATCAGCTCGGCACTCTCGGTGCGGCCAGAGCCGAGAAGCCCGGCCAGGCCAAGGACTTCGCCCTCGCCCACCGACAGGTTGAACGGTTCGATATGACCGCGGCGGCCAAAGTCCTCGAACCGAAGCAATTCGGAGCGGGGCAGGCCGTGATCGGCCTTGCGGTGGCCAGCCACTTCGTTTTCCAGCGTATGGCCCAGCATATGTTCGATCAACCGCACCCGGTCGAGATCAGCGGTGCGCTCGGTGGTGATCTTGCGCCCGTTGCGCAGCACCGTCACCCGATCGGTCAGAGAGAAGACCTGATCGAGGAAGTGCGACACGAAAATCATGCCCATGCCCTGATCGCGCAGCTTGCGCATCACGCCAAAGAGCGTCTCGACCTCGCGCGAATCAAGGCTGGCAGTGGGTTCATCCAGGATCAGGACCTTGCCCGACAGCGCCACGGCGCGGGCAATGGCAACGATCTGGCGCACCGCCACCGAATAGGTCGAAAGATCGCGGGAGACGTCGATATCAAGCCCGTAGCCCTCCAGCATCGCCTCCGCCTGCTGGCGCTGCGCGCGGCCGTCGACCATGCCAAACCGGGTCGGTTCACGTCCAAAGGTCAGGTTCTGCGCCACGGTGAGGTTCGCCAGCAGGTTGACCTCCTGATAGACGGTGCCGATGCCCAGCTCCTGCGCCTCGGAGGTCGATTTGGGGGACACGGTCTGCCCGTCCAGCGAAATCTTGCCCGCATCGCGGGCATAGGCTCCGGTCAGGCATTTGATCAGGGTCGATTTTCCAGCGCCATTTTCCCCCAAAAGCGCGTGGATCTCGCCCGCTGCAAGATCAAAATCAACCCCATCCAACGCCCGGGTGCCGGGGAAGGTCTTGGTCAGTGAACGAATTGTCAAAAGCATGTCGGTCCCGCAAATTAGGTGCCTGCCGCATATGTCCTGCGGTAAAAAAAGACCGGCACGAGGAGGCCCCGTGCCGGTCAAATTCAATCAGTACCCGAGATCTTTGCGGCGCTCATATTCGCCAGCCGGATCGTCTGCCTGGGTGTAGAGCTTGGATTCGGTCTGGATGAATTTTGCAGGTTCTGCGCCATCTTCCATATAGGCCTTGAGCGCATCAAACGCCGGACCCGCCATGTTCGGTGTCAGCTCCACCGTGGCATTTGCTTCGCCCGCTGCCATCGCCTGGAAGATATCCGGAACCGCGTCGATGGACACGACCAGGATGTCCTCGCCCGGCTTCAGGCCGGCTTCCTTGATCGCCTGGATCGCACCAACGGCCATGTCGTCGTTATGGGCATAAAGCGCACAGATGTCCTTGCCGCCGTTTTCGGCCTGCAGGAAGGACTCCATGACTTCCTTGCCCTGCGCCCGGGTGAAGTCGCCGGTCTGGCTGCGCACGATTTCGATGTTGTCATGGCCTTCAATCGCGCTCTCAAAGCCGGCCTTGCGGTCGATGGCCGGAGAGGAGCCTGTGGTGCCCTGAAGTTCGACAACGCGGCAGTCGTTGCCGGCAACGGTATCGACCAGCCACTGGCCCGCAACGGCCCCTTCATGCACGAGGTCGGAGCCAACGGCGGTCAGGTAGAGGGCCTTGTCGCTGTCGACGCTGCGGTCGAGCAGCACAACGGGGATTTCAGCTTCATGTGCTTCTTGCAGAACGCTGTCCCAGCCGGTGGCCACAACGGGCGCCAGCAAGATGGCATCGACGCCCTGCGCAATGAAGGAACGGATCGCGGCAATCTGGTTTTCCTGCTTCTGCTGCGCATCGGAGAACTTCAGATCAATGCCGCGTTCTTCGGCCTGCTGTTTGGTCAATGTGGTTTCAGCCGCGCGCCAGCCGGACTCGGATCCGATTTGCGAAAATCCAACGGTCTGCGCCATGGACGCAGTCGCGCCGAGCGCCAAGACAGCCACGGTCATCATAAGTGATTTCATGGTATTTCCTCCTCCTGGGTGACGGGTCAGGTTCCTCCCAAGACCCTGTCGATCAGCGGCGAACCATTCGCCGCTGACATGCTTTCCCCCGACGCGATCAGCTGTCGCGCAAATCGCCTGGCAACAAGGCCTCGGGGATGTTCTGGAACGACACCGGACGCAGGAACCGGCGAATGCCGAGGCTCCCGACCGAGGTTGCGCCAAAATTCGTGGATGCGGGGAACGGGCCACCATGCACCATCGCATCGGCCACTTCGACCCCGGTCGGGAACCCATTGGCGAGGATGCGACCGGCCATACGTTCAAACGTCGGCATCAGCGCCTGCGCGGCTTCGGTGTCGCCCGCGTCCATTTGCAGGGTCACGGTGAGCTGCCCGTCAAAGGATTTCGCGACCTCAAGGGTTTCTTCTGGCGATGCGGTGCGGATCAGGATGGCCGCCGGGCCGAACATCTCCTCGGCCAGTGCTGGCGTGGCGATCCATTCGGCGCCGGTGACCTCAAACACCGCCGGCACCGCGTGACGGGCCGGTGCCTCCCCCGCCGTGGTCAGGCAAGTGGCCGCCTTGGCGGTGTGGGCGACGGCCGCGGCATAGCCTTTGGCCGTGCCTGCGGTCAGCATCGGCTGCGGACCGACCGCGGCAAGGGCGGCAAGGGCGGCATCGCGCAGCGCGTCGCCTTCGGCCCCCTGCGGTACGATGACAACGCCCGGATTGGTACAGAACTGGCCAACCCCCATGGTCAGTGACCCGGCCCAGCCGGTGCCAATTTCGCCGCCCCGTGCCGCAAGCGCCGCGGGCAGGACAAAGACCGGGTTGATCGAGCCCAGCTCGCCAAAGAACGGGATCGGAACCGGGCGGGACATGGCAATGTCAAACAGCGCCTTACCACCCCGATAGGACCCGGTGAAGCCAACCGCCTGGATCAGCGGGTGACGCACCAGCGCCTCGCCGGCCTCATTGGTGTTGGACTGGACAAAGCCAAAGGTCCCGGCCGGCAGGCCGCATTTGGTGACAGCTGCCGCAATCGCCTGTGCCACCAACTCGCCAGTGGCGGGATGGCCGGGATGGCCCTTGTAGACAACAGGGCAGCCTGCCGCGAGGGCGGCGGCGGTATCACCGCCAGCGGTCGAGAAGGCCAGCGGAAAATTCGAGGCACCAAAGACGCCCACCGGCCCGACAGGGCGCTGGATCATGCGCAGGTCCGGCCGTGGCAGGGGCGCGCGGTCCGTCAGGGCGCTGTCGTGACGGCGATCCAGGTAATCGCCCTTGCGGATATGGTCCGCAAACATCCGTAGCTGCCCCGTGGTACGCCCGCGTTCGCCGTCCAGTCGCGCGGTGGGCAGGCCGGTTTCGGCGGCGCCATAGGCGGTCAGATCGGCGCCGCGCGCCTCGATTTCATCCGCGATCGTCTCGAGAAAACCTGCGCGGGTTTCGCGGTCGGTCCAGCCGTAGACGGCAAAGGCTTCTTCTGCGGCCTTCACCGCAGCATCAATTTCCGCAGCGCCACCAGAGCAGAAGGTTGCCGCCTCGCCGGTGACCGGATCAGAGGAAAAGGTTGCGCTGCTGGCGACCCATTCGCCTGCTATCAAATGATGTCCCGTGAGGGCTGCGCTGTCGGCCATGTCAATTCTCCTGGAGAGTGGGGTCGATGAATTCCGGCGCCTCAAGGCGACGGCCTAGCGTGAAGATATCGGCAACCAGGGTCATCGGGCGCAGATCCACCTCGGACGATCCGGTTGCCAGAAGGTTGGCGAAGGCGGCATAGAGCCCGTCGTATTCGCCATGCAGCTTTGCCTCCTCGGCGCCGTTCGTTGCCGGGGTTGTCCCGTCGATGTCCAGCACCGCGCCGCCTTCGTTCAGGGTCAGCGTGCCTGCGTCGGTTTCGACCACGTGACGCCACAGCGGCTCGCCTTCGAACAGGAAGTCCACATCCGACTCGACCAGCGGTCCATCCGGGCCGCCCATCTGGATCCTGCCTGAAATCGGGGTCTCGCAATTGCTGGGGAACCGCAGGTCGGCGCCGGTGACATAGACCGGAACCGGCAGGATCTCTGTCAGGATCGACAGCGCGTTGATCACCGGGTCAAAGATGCCGAGACCGCCGGCCTGCCAGATCCATTGCTGGCCGGGATGCCAGACGCGCACGTCCTCTTTCCAGTCGATCCGAACCGATTTGATGGTCTTGTCCGCCAGCCATGCCCGTGCGGCCGGCACCGAGGCCGCATGGCGCGAGTGCCATGTCGCATAGAGGCTGAGGTTGGCCGCGGCGGCCTGTGCCTGCAATGCGTGCACCTCCGACAGGCTGGCACCGGGCGGTTTTTCCAGCATCACATGCCGTCCCGCCGCCAGAGCCGCCCGCGCGCCGTCATAGCGCACCTGAGGCGGGGTGCAAAAACTGATGGCGGAGATATCGGGCCGCGCCTCCAGCAGCGCCTCGATGGTGCCGTAGTTCTCGACCCCCTCCAGACCGCCGGAGCGGCTGACGGTTGCCGCCAGTTCAAAGGCATCAGAGGCCGCGAGGGCGGGTACATGCTGGTCCCGCGCGATCTTGCCGATCCCGACCAATGCGATCTTAGTGACTGTCACGTGGCACCTCCCGTCCGCGGCATCCCTTGAGGAAGCCAAAATCAGCGCCGGTATCGGCCCCTTCGACATTGTCATGATAGAGCCGGGTATAGCCGCCCTGTTTCGGTGGCGCCTCTGGCGGCTGCCAGTCGGCCAGGCGGGCCGCGATTTCCTCATCCGTGAGGTCGAGGTGAATGCGGCGCGCGTCCACGTCGATCTCGATCATGTCACCGTCCCGGACAATCGCCAGCGGTCCGCCGACCGCGGCCTCGGGCGAGGTGTGCAAGACCACGGTGCCATAGGCGGTGCCGGACATGCGCGCGTCGGAAATCCGCACCATGTCGGTGATGCCCCGTTTCAGCACCTTTGGCGGCAGACCCATGTTGCCAACCTCGGACATGCCGGGATAGCCGCGCGGGCCACAGTTTTTCAGCACCATGACGCAGGTCTCGTCGATATCGAGCCCATCGTCGTTGATCTTGGCCTTGTAGTCGTCGATATCCTCGAACACGACAGCCCGGCCCCGGTGTTGCATCAGATGCGGCGAGGCGGCGGAGGGTTTCAGCACCGCCCCCTTGGGGGCGAGGTTGCCCTTCAGCACCGCAATCCCACCCGAGGAGGTCAGCGCCTTTTCTGCAGGGCGGATCACATCCTCGTTCCAGTTGACCGCGTCTTTGACCTCGTCCCAGATTTCGCCACCAGAGACCGTGAGCGCCTCTTTGTTCAACAGCCCTGCCTCGCCGAGGCGTTTCAGCACGACAGGCAGGCCGCCGGCATAAAAGAACTCTTCCATCAGGTATTTACCCGAGGGCATCAGGTTGACGATGGTTGCCACATCGCGCCCCAGCCGGTCCCAATCGTCGAGGGTCAGATCCACCTCGACACGGCCTGCAAGCGCCATCAGATGCACCACCGCATTGGTGGACCCACCGATGGCCCCATTGGTGCGGATCGCGTTTTCAAAGGCGGCCCGGGTCATGATGTCAGAGGGTTTCAGATCATCCTTGACCATCTGCACGATGCGGCGACCGGTCATCTGCGCCATCACGCGGCGACGCGCATCGACGCCGGGGATCGCGGCATTGCCAGAGAGCGCCATGCCCATGGCCTCCGCCATGGAGGCCATGGTGGAAGCGGTGCCCATGGTGTTGCAGGTGCCGGACGAGCGCGACATGGCCTGTTCCGCTTCCAGGAAATCTTCCTGGCTCATCTTGCCGGCCTTGATGTCCTCGGACATCTGCCAGAGCGCCGTACCGGAGCCGACGCGTTCGCCACGGAACCAGCCGTTCAGCATCGGCCCGCCGGTGACGACAATCGACGGAATATCGGTCGAAGCCGCCCCCATCATCAGCGAGGGCGTGGTCTTGTCACAGCCCACCAGCAGCACCGCGCCATCAATCGGCTGGGCGCGCATCACTTCCTCGACCGCCATGGCGGCAAGGTTGCGATACATCATCGCGGTAGGGCGAAACGTGTTTTCAGAGGCCGAGAAAACCGGCACCTCAAGCGGGAAGCCACCGGCCTCCCAGACGCCGGCCTTTACCTTTTCCGCCAGGTCGCGCAGGTGACCGTTGCAGGGGGTCAGGTCGGACCAGGTATTGAGGATGCCGATCACCGGCCGTCCATCAAACAGGTCGTGCGGGTGGCCCTGGTTTTTCAGCCAGCCACGGTGATAGATGCTATCGCGCGACGTGCCGCCATACCATTCCTGCGATCTGAGTTTGCGGGGCCATTCGGCCGGTGTGAACGCCATGATAAACCTCAGAGACTACGGACAGTGACACGCTGCTCGGGCTTTCCAAGCGGCTTGAACGACAAGGGGTTGCGCAGAGGCAGGCCAAAGGGCGCGGCCTCGATTTCAAACACGTCGCCGTCTTGCGTCTGGATGCCGGAGGCAAAGGACAGCGTGGCGGTGCCGAACATATGCACATGCAGATCGCCCGGTTGCCGGAACAGATCGTATTTGAAGTGGTGATGTTCGAGATTGGCGAACGTGTGGCTCATGTTTGCCTCGCCAGAGACAAACGGTTTTTCAAAAATCACCTCGTCGCCGCGCCGCACGCGGGAGGTGCCTTCGACGTGCTCCGGCAGGTCACCGATCAGCAACTCTGGCCCGAAGGATGCCGGGCGCAATTTGGAATGCGCCAGATAAAGATAGTTGCGGCGCTCCATGATGTGATCGGAGAATTCATTGGCCAATGCCCAGCCAAGGCGCACCGGCGTGCCATCGGGCGCGATCAGGTAGATGCCTGCGATTTCCGGCTCTTCGCCGCTGTCTTCGGCAAATTCCGGGGACTTGAGCGTGCCGCCGGGTGCCGCGACAACGCTGCCGTTGCCCTTGTAGAACCATTCAGGCTGTGCCCCGGCGGTGTCGTCGGCGGGCTTGCCGCCTTCGACGCCCATGCGGAACATCTTCATGCTGTCGGTCTCGTCCCCGGTGTTTTTCTTGTGCATCTCCGAGCGGGTCGCGGCGGAGCCCAGATGGGTCAGCCCGGTTCCGGTCAGATGCAGATGCGCAGGGTCCGGATGGGTGACCGGCGGCAACAGACGCCCAGCGGCATAAAGCGCCTCCATATCGACCGCCCCGCGCAGACCCAGTGCGGTGATCCGGTCACGCAGCGACTGGCCCTTTTCGATGCAGTCCATCGCCAGGCCATAAAGGCTCAGTTCGGTATCGACCTGATAGGCTTCGGTTCCGTCTCGGGCGACGATCTGCGCCGACCCGTCTTCACGCGCATATTGCGAAAGCAGCATGACGTTACCCTTTCTTCTTGTTCATTACATCGAAAATGACGGCGGCCAGCAGGACGAGGCCCTTGATCACCTGTTGCCAGTCGATGCCGATCCCGAGGATCGACATGCCGTTGTTCATGACCCCCATGATAAAGGCCCCGACGACAGCGCCGACGACGGTGCCGACACCGCCCGACATGGAGGCCCCACCGATGAACACGGCCGCGATCACGTCCAGTTCAAAGGCGACGCCGGCCTTGGGGGTTGCGGTGTTGAGGCGCGCCGCAAACACCAGCCCGGCGAGGGCAGCCAACATGCCCATGTTGGCAAAGGTCAGGAAGGTCAGACGCTTGGAGTTGATTCCGGACAGCGACGCGGCCTTTTCATTGCCGCCGATGGCATAGATCCGGCGGCCAAAGGTGGTGCGGCTGGTCAGGAAGGAATAGACCGCGATCAGCAGCGCCATGACCACAAAGACGTTGGGCAGGCCACGGAAATCCGCCATCAGCCAGGACATATAGACCAGCGCCCCGAAGATCAGCGCGCTGCGCCCCGCGAAAAAGGCAAAGGGTTCCACATCGGCCCCGGTGCCCAATTGGCGCTGCCGCGCCCGGATGGACAGCCACAGCAGCAGCGCAGCCACCGCGATCCCGGTATAGAGCGTCAGCAGGTTGAGGTTCTCACCGCCAAAGACGTCCGGCACGAAACCCGAGGAGATCAAGCGGAAGTCCGGCGGGAACGGGCCCACGGACTGGCCTGCCAGCAACCAGAGGGTCAGCCCCTTGAAGACCAGCATGCCGGCAAGGGTCACAATAAAGGACGGGATCTGGAAATAGGCCACCCAGAACCCCTGCGCCATGCCGATGATGGCGCCAAAGGCCAGACAGATGACTGCAGCCAGCGGCCATGGCAGGCCCCATTGCACGATCATCACCGCCGCAAGGGCACCGATAAAGCCCAGCACCGAGCCGACCGACAGGTCGATGTGGCCGCAGACGATCACCAGCAACATGCCCACCGCCATGATGACGATATAGGAGTTCTGCAGGATCAGGTTGGTCAGGTTGACCGGCTTCAGCAGGATGCCGCCCGTCGCCACCTGAAAGAAGGCCATGATCACGACCAGCGCGATCAGGATACCATATTCACGCAGGTGCCCCTTGAGGAACTGCAAACCGGATTTAGATGTGCGGGTCTCTGCACGCCCTGACGTGGACGGGGTTGTATCGGTCATGCATCTTCTCCCGATTTGACAATTCTCGACATAATTTTTTCCTGGCTGGCCTCGATGGTCGGCATTTCACCGACAAACTGGCCTTCGTTCATCACATAGAGCCGATCCGTCACCCCCAGCAGTTCGGGCAATTCAGACGAGATCACGATGATCGCCTTGCCCTGTGCTGCGAGGTCGCGGATGACCGTGTAGATTTCAAACTTCGCGCCCACGTCGATGCCGCGGGTCGGCTCGTCGAGGATCAGAATATCGGGGTCGGCAAAGAGCCATTTCGACAGCACCACCTTTTGCTGGTTGCCCCCCGAAAGGTTCACTGTGACCTGTTCGATCGACGATGACTTGATCGCCAACCGGTTGCGATAGCGCGTCGCCACCTCGGCCTCGCGACCATGGTCGACCACCCAATTTTTGGCGATTTCGGGCAGATTGGCGAGCGGCACATTGCGGCGGATGGTATCATCGAGCACCAGACCATAGGTCTTGCGGTCCTCGGTGGCATAGGCCAGCCCGGCATCAATCGCCTTGCGCACCGTCGACAGATCCACGGGCGTGCCGTTGATCTCCACCTCGCCGCTGATATCGCGCCCATAGCTGCGGCCAAACAGGCTCATCGCCAATTCGGTCCGCCCCGCGCCCATCAGGCCGGCAATGCCCAGCACCTCGCCCTTGCGGACAGAAAAGCTGACATTGTTGACGACCTTGCGTTCCGGGTGCAGCGGATGGTGCACGGTCCAGTTCTTGACCGCCATCGCCACCTCGCCCGGCGCATGGGTGCCGCGCGGCGGGTAGCGATCTTCGAGGTTGCGCCCGACCATGTTGCGGACGATGTCATCTTCGTCGACGCCATCGGCGCAATCCATGCGCGCCACCGCAGATCCATCCCGCAGAACCGTGATGGTATCGGCGACTTTCGACACTTCGTTCAGCTTGTGCGAGATCAGGATTGAGGTGATCCCCTTCTCGCGGAAATCCATCAGCAGATCCAACAGTTTGGCACTGTCGTTTTCGTTCAGGGACGAGGTCGGCTCGTCCAGGATCAGCAGCCGCACATTCTTGGACAGGGCCTTGGCGATCTCGACCAGCTGCTGTTTGCCCAGCCCCAGATCGTCCACAATCGTCTCGGCGTTTTCTTCCAGACCGACCCGCGCCAGCAGCTCCGCCGCCCGGTTGTGGGTCTCTTTCCAGTCGATGATACCGTTGGTGGCCCGTTCGTTGCCAAGAAAGATATTCTCGGCCACCGACAGGAGCGGGATCAGGGCCAGCTCCTGGTGGATGATGATCACGCCAAGGTCTTCGCTGTCCCGGATGGAGCGAAAGGCGCGCGGCGCGCCGTCAAAGAAGATTTCGCCGTCATAGCTGCCATGGGGGTAGACCCCGGACAGCACCTTCATCAGCGTGGACTTACCCGCCCCGTTTTCGCCGACAAGCGCGTGTATTTCGCCTTCGGCCACTGAAAGGGTTACATCGTCCAGCGCCTTCACACCTGGAAATTCCTTGGTGATCCCGCGCATTTCAAGAATTGGGGGCATCCGTTTACTCACGCATTCTAAAAATGCCCGCCGGGAAGAGTCCGGCGGGCCAAAGTGGACCGGCTAACCAGCCGATCGGGAGGTTGCCTTATTCGATTTCGCTTTTTTCGTAGTAACCGCTGCCGATCAGGACCTCTTCCCAATTGGCTTCGGTTACCGGAAGCGGCTCAAGCAGATAGGACGGGATCACTTTGACACCGTTGTCATAGGTCTCGGTGTCGTTGATCTCGGGCTCGCCCCCATCCAGCAATGCGTTCACCATGCTGACGGTCACACGTGCCAGTTCGCGCGTATCCTTGAAGATCGTGGAGTACTGATCGCCCCGCAGGATCGCCTTGACCGACGGGATTTCGGCATCCTGGCCGGACACGATGGGCATGGCCATGTCGCCGGACCCATAGCCGACGCCTTGCAGCGACGAAATGATACCGATGGACAGACCATCATAGGGGGACAGGACGCCATTCACGGCCTGCTCTGTGTAGTTGGCGGACAGCAGGTTATCCATCCGGGCCTGCGCCACGGAGCCGTCCCAGCGCAGGGTGCCGACGGTGTCCATACCCATCTGGCCCGACGGGATTGCGATCTTGCCGGAATCGATCAGCGGCTGCAGGACCGACATCGCGCCATTGTAGAAGAAATAGGCGTTGTTATCGTCCGGGCTGCCGCCGAAGAGTTCAACGTTCCAGGGCGCAACATCGGGAAAACGCTCTTCCAGACCGGCGACCAGCGTCTCGGCCTGCTGAACGCCAACCTTGAAGTTGTCGAAGGTCGCATAATAGTCAACGTCGCCGCTGTCCCGGATCAGGCGGTCATAGGCGACAACCTTGATGTCTGCGGCGGCGGCATTGGCCAGGGCGCTGGTCAGCGTCGTGCCATCAATTGCCGCGATCACCAGCACATCGGCGCCTTTGGTGATCATGTTCTCGATCTGGGCCAGCTGGTTCGGAATATCGTCGTCCGCATATTGCAGATCAGTGGTGTAGCCCGCTTCTTCGAACTGCTTGACCATGTTGTTGCCGTCGTCGATCCAACGCGCGGACGATTTGGTTGGCATCGCGATGCCGACATAGCCTTTGTCCTGCGCAAAGGCGGGCATGGCAGTTACAAGCGCAAGCGCGGTCGCGCCAAGGGCACGTCTGGTGAAGTTCATGACTTTCCTCCCTGAACCCGCGGCTCCGCTCCCTCAGCGACCAGTCCGGGTTTTATTGGTAACTCACGACCCATTTTCCGAGTCGTGCTGGACATTGCGCCAAGCGGCTATATCAATCAAATTCAGATTTCATCAATCGTTATACCATAAATGGGATACCGCCATGCCCTCCACGTCTACGTCCCCCAAGGTCCACGCCCTGCGTGATGAGCTGATCCGGCGCGGTTTACGGCTGCCGCAACTACGCCTTCTGGTTGCCTTGCTGGAGACGGGCCAGGTCTCCGGTGCCGCCGCGCAAGTGGCCATGACCCAACCGGCAGCCTCCCGGCAGCTGGCCGAGCTGGAAAAGACAATCGGCGCGCCGCTCTATGACCGGCATGCGCGGGGCGTCACCCTGACGGCGGCGGGGACGGTGCTGGCCCAGAGAGCCCGCGACATGCTGCATGGTCTGGATCAGGTGCAGCACGAAATTGCATCTCTCGCCAGCGGCGATCGCGGCAAGGTCCGGATCGGCAGCGTCACCGGGCCAGCAGTACAGCTGGTTCTGCCGGTGATCCGGGAGCTGCGGGTGACCTTCCCCGAGATCGAAATTTCGGTTCTGGTGGATACCAGCGACAAGCTCGGCGATGCGCTGCTGGCCGGAGATCTAGATTTCTACATCGGGCGGCTGCCGGATGGCGTCGACGCCGGGGCCATCATACTCGAAGAGATCGGCCGCGAACCGGTGTCGCTGGTCACCCGGTTGGAGCATCCGCTGTCCCGCCGCAGCAATCTCAAGGTCGAGGACTGTCTGGAATACGATTGGGTGATGCAACCAGAAGGCGGGCTGTTGCGACGCACGGCCGAGGCCTATCTGCTGCGCAACGGCTACCGGACACCGGCGCGCATTCTCAGTACCTCGTCGCTGCTGCTGACCCTGGCGATCATCTGTGAAACCAATGCCATTGCCCCCATCGCGCGGGCCGCTGCGGATTTTTATGCGTCGCAGAACGCCTTTGGCGGGCGGATACGACGTCTGGAGATTGCAGATGACATGGAGGTTGTGCCGTTTTCGCTGATCTACCTGCGCAACACCAAAGCCTCGCCCGCGGCGCGCCGTGTCATCCAATTGATCAGCCAGCAAATCCCGCAGCGATACGGCGCTGAGACCGGCGCAAGCTGACCCTCACGCAATCACCTTGGGCCGCGCGGCCGGGGTCAGTGCCTCCAGCCAGGTCTCTGCCCCCCCGCCAGGCCTGACACGCCCGTCGACCATATCCGCAAGATGGCGTGCCGTCGTCGCCCCGAGCGTAAACCCTTGATGTCCGTGGCCAAAGTTGAACCACAGCCGATCATGGCGTGGCGCCGCCCCAAGCATCGGCAGCATGTCAGGCATGAACGGGCGGGTGCCGTGCCAGGGTGCATCGGCTGTTGGTATGCCAAGATCGATCTCTGTTGCCAGCCCCGCCGCCGCCCGGTCGAGTTGGCGCAGATCGGGACGCCGCGCGCGCCCATGCAGCGCCACCCCGCAGGTCATCCGCGTGCCGCCCCGCATCGACGACAGAACCACGCTGTATCGGGTATGAAACACCGGCCGCCGCAGCGGAACTGGCGTGTCATACATGCGATGGGCGCCTTGTTTTCGGATCATTCGCACCCGGTAGCCCAGACGCCGCAACAGATCCGGCGACCAAGGCCCAAGAGCGATGACAGCCTGCTCGGCCGCGATCACTCCTGCCGCCGTTTGCACGTCCCAGCGGTCGCCGCGCCGCTGCAGGCTGCTGGCATCCCCGGTCACCAACGCACCGCCCTGCTGCTGAAACAGCGCCGCGTAGCGAGCCACCAGCCCGCCCGGATCGGAACAACTCCAGGTGTCCTGCCAATGGATCGCCCCGGCGGGCGGGCGCAGATAGGACGGCTCCATCGCACAGAAGCGGGCGCCATCCATCGGTGTCGCCGCGATGTCATAAAGATCCTTGAGCCGCGACAGATCCGCCGCCGCCCTGTCAAAACTGCGCGCGTCGTCAAAGATCGAGATATATCCCGTCTTTGCGATCAGGTCCTGGGCCTTGCTGGCGGCAATCCAGCGCTCCTGATCGCGACTGGCCGTGGCAATCAACTGCGCATGCGGACGCGACAACGCAAGATGGCGCACAGGGTGAGAGTTTCGAAAATACTGCCACAGAGCAGGCATTTGCCCCCAGACGCCGGCGGGCGACCACAGCACATCATTGCTGCGGCCCAGCAAAAGATCGCGCAATTCCGGCAGGCTGCGGGGCATCGCATAGGGTTCTGCCGCCTCGGACTGGATCAGGCCGGCATTGCCGAAACTGGTCTCCTGCCCGGCAGGCTTGCGGTCGACCACCGTCACCCTGTGCCCCCGCGATTGCAGCTCCAGCGCCGTTGTCATGCCCACCATGCCGGCGCCAAGAACCAGGATTTCGGACATCGGGGTTGCTCCTGCAATCGAAAGAAGGGTCCCTGCGTCCGCGCAGACCGCAAACGCAGGTGTTGTGACGGGAAGAGGCGTGCCAATGGCGCCGGGATCAGCCCTTGGCGGCGGTGATCAGGATCTCAACCGTGAAATCCGGCGTCGCCAATTTGGATTCGCCACAGGCGCGGGCGGGGGCACGGCCTTCGGGCACCCAGGCATCCCAAACCGCATTCATTTCGGCAAAGTCAGCCATATCGGCAAGCCAGATGGTCGCCTGCAGAATACGCGCCTTGGAAGAGCCCGCCTCGGCCAGCAAGGCGTCGATCTTTGCAAGGCAATCCTGCGTCTGCTGGGTCACGCTGGCGCCTGCCGTGCCCACCTGACCGGCCAGATAAATCGTATCGCCATGGGTCACGATCTGGCTCATGCGCTGGGTGGTGTGGGAATAGGTAATCTCGGTCATTTTGGTCTCGATCTGAGTGAGGGTTGATAGGGTGTCAGACTGCGGCGTCGCGATAGCCGCCCAGCACACGGGTCAGGTTATGACCCAGACTGTCGCAGATGTAACCGCCTTCCTGCACGAACAGGGTGGGCAGACCGGCCCCGGCAATGGCGGCGCCGATCCGGGCGAACCCGTCTCCGGTGACCTGAAACCCCTGAAAGGGATCATCCTCGGAGGCATCCAGCCCCAGCGCGACCACCAGCACATCTGTGCCAAAGGCGCGGATCCGGTCGAGGGCGGTGTCAAGCGCGGCCAGAAACGGCGCGTCGCCGGTGCCACGCGGCAGCGGCAGATTGAGGTTATAGCCCCGCCCCCGACCTGCCCCGCGTTCTTCGGCGTGGCCCCAGAAGAAGGGATAGAATTCCGCTGGGTCCGCATGGATCGACAGGGTCAGCACATCGTCGCGGTCATAGAATATGCCCTGGGTGCCATTGCCGTGGTGCACATCCACATCGAGGATCGCCGGACGCAGCCCCTTGTCCCGCAGGCACTGGGCAGCAATGGCGGAATTATTCAAAAAACAAAACCCGCCCGCCAGGTCACCAAAGGCATGATGCCCGGGCGGACGGCACAGCGCATAGGCCGAGCGTTCGCCGCCGCCGATCAGACCCGCCGCCGTAATCGCCGTCTGCGCCGACCAATAGGCAGAGCCCCAGGTGTCGGCATTGATCGGGCAGGAGGTATCGGTCTGGTGGTAGCCCGCCTGCCCCAGCGCGGACCGGGGATAGCTGTCACCACGATTGCCGGGTTTGACGTGCGAGATCACCTCTGGCCCGGCCCCGTCAATCGCGCACCAACGGGCGTGAATGGTTTGCAGAAACGTCAGATATTCCGGCGAGTGCAGGGCCGCGATGGGCCCCAGCCCGGCGTCCTCGGGCACGGAAAAATCACAGCCCGCCGCCTCGGCACCGCGGCGCAGGATGTCGATCCGCTCGGGGCGCTCCGGGTTTGGTTTCATCACGCCATAGGCCATGAAATGTGCCGGGTCATGGGCCTGCTGGCGGGGATCAAGGATCGCTTTCATCGTCATTCGCTCCTGAAAATGGCCGGTTCAGCCGAAGACCGCATTGGGCAGCCACAAGGCCACCTGCGGTACAAAGGTGGTTAGCATCAGCGTCGGCAACCAGGCAAAGACGATCATGATGAGCGTCGGCTTCAGCATCTCACTGACCGGCGTGTCTGTCACCTTGGCGCCAAGGTACAACAGCGGCGCGGTCGGCGGCGTGATGTTGGCCATCCCCAGGTTCACCCCCAGCACAGCGGCAAAATGCACCGGATCCATGCCGACGCTTTGCACGATTGGCAGCAGCAGCGGCGCCGACAGCAACAGGCCAGAGATGTCATCCATCAACATGCCAATCAGGATCATCACCAGATTGACCATGAGCAGGATCACGATCGGGTTGTCGGAGATGGAGAAGATCAGCTCTTCGGCCATGCCGGGGATGTCCTCGAACACCAGAAACCGGCTGACGATGACCACGACAAAGACCATCAGCATCACGACGCCGATGGTGGTGCCGGCATAGCGCAGGGTTGGCCAGATGTTGTCCACCGTCAGGCCGCGATAGATGAAAAAGCCCACCGGGAGGGCGTAGATCACCGCCACGCCTGCGGCCTCGGTCGGGGTCATGATGCCCCCATAGATGCCGCCCAGAATGATGAACGGCATCAGCAGCGCCGGAAAGGCCCGCCCGCCGCGCCGCGCGAATTCCTGGGGAAAGCTCGCAGGCTTCTCCATCAGCTTGAGATCCGCCTTGCGCATCAGAACATAGTTCACGACGCAAAGCAGCGTGATCAGGATGATGCCCGGCACCACGGTCGACAGGAAACACTTCAGAACCGATTGCTGGGCCACCCAGGCATAAAGGATCTGCGACGAGGACGGCGGGATCAGCAGGCCGAGCGGACAGGCGCTGACGATCAGCGCCGCGGCGGGGCCACGCGGGTAATTCGCCGCCTTGAGATGCGGCATCATGATCGACCCAATGCAGGTCAGCGTCGCCGCCGCCGAACCGGAGATCGATCCGAAAATGCCACTGGCAAAAACCGCCGCGGCGCTGAGCCCGCCGTGCAGCCGCCCCACCAGAAGCTCCGCCACCGCGACAAGCGGCGCGGCGATCCGGCCCCTTTCCATGACGGCACCGGCCAGAATGAACAGCGGAATGGCCAGCAGGACGATGGAGTTCATCTTCCAATGGCCGGTCGGTAGGAACCCGGTCACATCATGGCCCCCAAAGACCCCGATGAACACCAGCACACCGCCAAAGGACAGCGGCACGCTCACCCCGATGAGCAGCAAGACACAGAGGATCAGCAGGCTTCCGAGAATAATCATGCGCCGCGCTCCTGCGCCGGGTCAGCCGGAACGGCGAAACGCGCAGCCGGGAGTTTCAGGAACACATAGAGGCGGAGCGCGCTGTAAAATCCCATCAGGCCAAAGCCCGCGAAGATCGCCGCACGCGGCACGAAAAACGGGATCTGCAGCGCGATTGTGGTCTGATAGCGGGGGTAGTCGCCCAGCTCGTCGATCATCATCACGATGGACCAGTAAAACAGCGCCAGCGTCACCAGCAGTTCAATCGCCGTGATCAGGATGGCGCGCCGCTTGCGCTGGAGCGGGTCGAGGATCATCAGATCCAGAAGATCCGCGTTTACATGCGCGCCCTCCCAGGTCCCGATGCCGGCGGCGACGAAATAGAGCCAGAAACAGAGGATCAGCAGCCATTCCTCATAGGCAAAGAGGTCGGCGTTGAACCCGTAGCGAAAAACCACGACGAAAAAGAAGGTCAAGGCCATCGCCAGACAGCCAAAGCAGACGTAGATCGTCTGCAGCCGCAACAAGATCCGAACGGTTTTGGCCAGCCCCGCTGGCAGGTCAGTGCTGAGATCGGTCATGACGCCCCTTGTTGACAGCTGTCAATTGGCCCATCGGGGCCCGTGACGGCGACCGGATGACACCGAAAGAGCAGCATCCGGTCACTGGAAACGGCGTTACCCTTTGGGGGCCATCAACCGGTCGATGATGTCCTGCCCGACGATATCCGCGATGCCGGGCCAGACCTCGGCCCGCACGGTGTCGGCGATCTTGCCGCGCTGCGCATCGGAGATGTCGACCACCTGGTAGCCGCTCTCTTTCAGCTTGTCGATATAGTCGGCCTCATTGGCCCTGGCCTCGGTGAAATAGCTCTGCGCCGCCTTTTCAAACGCGGCCTGAACCACCGCGCGCTGCGCGTCGTTCATCTCTTCCCAGGTTTCGAGCGAGGCATAATAGGTGGTGTTTTCCACCACTGCGCCATAGGGAATGAAGTACTTGCCCACATCCGAGGTGGCAAAGGCGCTATAGGCCAGCTGCGCGGTGCAGCAGATCGCGCCATCCACGACACCGGACTGGATCGCGGGGAAAACCTCGCCCCAGTTCATTGTCGTTGCATTGAACCCCATGGCCTCGACCGTGCTTTTGATCACCTGGCTGGACCAGACGCGAATGTTCACGCCCTTGTCGCCGACCGTGGTCACATTGTCCGGCTCGCTTTCGGCCACGACACCGATGAACCCTTCGGGCGCATTTGCAAGCAGCTTCAGCCCCAGGGCTTCGAGGCGCTCGCCAAAGATATCGTTAAAGGCGCTGTCCTTGTTCAGATAGATCGCCTCCATCTCGTCAAAACTGGAGACCAGATAGGGCAGCGAGTTGATTTCCAGAACCGGGTCGCGGTGGGCATAGATCACCGAATGCACCAGATCGACATTGCCGCGCGCGGCATCCTCAAAAAGCTCCTCGCCAGAGCCAAGCTGGCCGGCCTCGAAAAGCGTGACTGACAGGCCGACATCCGCCGCCTCGATATCCGCCTCGATCTGTTTCAGGATCGCATTCCCGAAATGTTCGACCGGCACCACGCCCGCCAGTTTGAGCCGCATGTCTGCCGCCTCGGCGGCGGTCAGCGACAGTGTCAGTGCGGCTGCGGAAACAGCCGTCGCAAATGTGGTTCTCAGCATGAAAATACGCTCCATTCCCTGTTGTTTCGGCCCGGTGACCCTGGCGGCAAATCTCTGGCGACGTCCGGTCTTGCCGGCGCCGCTTCTGTGACATTTGCGGGTCAGTCATCCCACCGATTGATCCAGAGGGTGCGGAGGGATTGAAAATAGATCAAATAGATAATTAGTAATGTCGGCATAGTTTTTATCTATGCCAGAGGGCGAAAGGCCAGGTTTCGCCGCCACCGACCGCAAGGGTGGGCGTGCGACAATGGCACCCAACGCCCTGTGGTACCATCACAAATGCCGCCGCTCCCCCGCCCGCTCGACCAAGGATCTGCCGTGCCCAGACGCCCTGACCCGCTTGACCCCGAACGCCTTGCGCGGGACATGAACTGGAACCTGCTCCGCACATTTGTTGTGCTGGCGGAAAGCCCGTCGATCACGGTGGCTGCTGAACGGCTTCGATTGAAACAGCCAACCGTTTCCGTCGCCCTGAAAAACCTCGAAGACCGGCTGGGTCAGCGCCTGATCGACCGCTCTCCCGGTCGGTTCGAGCTGACCGAGGCGGGGCGGCTCCTTTACAGAGAGGCGGTCAACATCAACGGGTCGATCCTGCGGTTGGCCACCCTGATGCGGGAGGTGACGCCGCAAATCAGCGGCCATGTGCGGATCGCCGTGGCCAGCCATGTGGTCTGCCCGCCCTTTGACGAGGTGATCGCGGATTTTTATGCCGCCCACCCGCAGGCCAGCCTGTCGATCGACGTGATCACCAGCACCGATGTGGTCGCGGCCGTGACCGCCAAACGGGCGAGCTTTGGCATTGCCTTGGTGCGCGCGCAGGACCCGGCGCTGGACTATGTGCCGATGTACCGCGAGGCCTTTGGTCTGTTCTGCGGGCCGCGTCATCCGCTGTTTGGACGCAGCGATCTGACGCTGGACGATCTACAGGGACACAGCGCGGTTGTGTTCGACACCGACCGGCTGCAAGACGCGCTGCAGGACGTTACCCTGCTGCGGGCGCGCGCCGCGCTGGCGCCAGAGGTCAAAGGCGTCTCAGAAAACCTCGAAGAGGTTCGCCGGATGATCATGGCGGGGCTGGGCATCGGCCCCCTGCCCAAACATGTGGTCGCCCGCGATCTGCGGGACGGGTTGCTGTGGCAGGTCCCCCCGTTTGAGGATCTGCCCGAGGTGGACGTGTTCCTGATCTCGAACCCGGCGACAGCGCGCAACCGGGCCGAAGACAAACTGCTGGCGGCACTGATGGAGAAATTGGCGGCAACGCCCTTCAAGGAACGCACCTACGGCTGAGCGGCGGCACGGCGGGCAGCGGCGGGCCGACGCCCCGGAGCAACATCCCTTGCACAGCAGCGCGGCGCCCGTCAGGGTATGGGCCACGGAGTACTCAGGTCAAAGGCGTTTTGCATGTCACATCACCCCGAGGCGTTTTCGCCCGACGCCACCGACCTCGCCAGTCTGGTGGCCTGTCCGTCCTGCGATGCGCTCTACCGGATGCCCCGGATTGCGGCTGGCGAAGATGCGGTCTGCCAGCGGTGCCACCGGGTGATCGCGGCCCCGCGGCACCGGGCGGGCATGCAGATCATCAGCCTTGCCGCGGCCAGCCTGGTGCTGCTGGCGGCCACCCTGTTTTTTCCGTTCCTGAAGATTTCAGCCGCAGGCGTCCACAATGCCACATCCGTCCTGGACGTGGTGCTGGCCTTTACCAGTGACGAGCTTGCGATACTGGTGCTCTTTACCACGGCCTGTATTCTGGCGATCCCCGCCTTGCGGATGGGGCTGCTGCTTTATGTGCTGGTGCCATTGGTTTTTGATCACCCCCCCAGCGCACGGGCGCGTCCGGCCTTTTTGCTGTCGGAGCGGCTCAAACCCTGGTCGATGGCAGAGATCTTTGCCCTTGGCTGCGCCGTGGCGCTGATCAAGGTGCGGGATCTGGCCGAGGTGGAATTCGGCCCCGCCTTCTGGATGTTCGCCGGATTGGTGTTCCTGGTTCTGCAAGTTCAGCGCAATCTCTGCAGCCGGTCGGTCTGGGACGCGCTGGAAGCCGCAACACCTGACGCGCCCCCCACCGCCGCAACACAAGAGCATCTGACATGATGGCAGACACGCCCATCCCCACAACAAAAGAGGCCGGCCTCCTTGGATGCCGCTATTGCACCCGGGTCTGGCCCAGTGGGACCAAAACCTGTGGCTGCTGCGGCAGCAAGCTGGTTTCCCGCGACCTGCAATCCCTGCAAAAGGTCTGGGCCTGGTGGCTGGTCGCCCTGATTTGTTACGTGCCGGCGAACCTTTACCCGATGCTGCGGACCAGCACGCTCGGCTCTGTCTCGCAGGATACGATTGTCGGCGGCGCCATCACCCTGGCCGAACACGGGTCCTATTTTGTCGCCGGGGTCATCCTGCTCGCCTCCGTGGTGATCCCGATCCTGAAATTCCTGGCGATCGCTTACCTGGCAATCAGCGTCGCCCGCCCGAGCACCGCCCGCGAAGGCACCCGCCATATGCTCTTTGAACTGGTCGAATACATTGGCCGCTGGTCGATGATTGATGTCTTTGTTGTCGCGATCCTGTCGTCGCTGGTCCATTTGGGCAATTTTGCATCGGTGGAACCCGGCCCCGCCAGCCTTACCTTTGCACTGACGGTTGTATTTACAATGATTTCCGCGCAGAGCTTTGACAGTCGGCTGATCTGGGATCAGCAAGAATTTGAGAAAGACACAGACCGTGCCCACTGACCCGCCCGAGCTGAAAACCCTCTCGGCCCGCCGCCCGCTCTACCAGCGGATTTCGCTGGTATGGCTTGTCCCTCTGGCTGCGGTTGTCATCGCCGTGGCGCTGGCGGCGCAGAACTGGGCCGCGCGCGGGCCGCTGATCGAACTGTTGTTCGACGAGGCCACCGGGATCACCGAGGGCAGCACCGAATTGCGCTACCGGGACGTCACCGTCGGCCATGTCGAAGCGGTCGAATTCGAACCGGGTCTTGAACGGGTGGTCGTCAAGGTTCGGCTGAACCAGGACATCGCCGACTATGTGGATCGGGACGCGGTTTTCTGGGTGGTCAAACCCGAGGTGACGACAACCGGCGTAAGCGGGCTGAACACCGTGTTGTCCGGCGTCTATATCGCCGGGGTCTGGGACGCGGATCCGGGCGGCGTTGTGCTGCGTCACGAGGGGCAGACCAAGGCGCCGCTGCTGCCGGCCGGCGATTCCGGGCTGTTGCTGACCCTTGAGGCGGCCGCTGGCGTTGCGTTGACGGCCAATGCGCCGATTACCTACAAGGGCCTGGAGGTTGGCCGCGTCGGCACGCCGGAGCTTTCTGCGGATCGCCAGAGCGCGATTGCCCCCGCGGTGATTTTTGCCCCCTACGATCAACTGGTCCGTTCCACCACCCGGTTCTGGGACACATCGGGCTTTTCCTTCTCGCTCGGCGCCAGCGGTGCGGAACTGGATTTTTCCTCTTTGTCCTCGCTGATCGCGGGCGGCGTCAGTTTTGACACGGTGATTTCAGGCGGCACCCCGGTCAGCGATGACGCGCCGTTCCAGGTCTTTGCCTCGCAAAGCGATGCGCGCCAGAATGTCTTTGACGCCGGGCGCGGCAACGGCGTGCCCTTTTCGATCATCTTCGAGGACAACGTCAGCGGCCTCGAAGTGGACGCCCCGGTCGAAGTGCGCGGGCTGAAGATCGGTGTTGTCACCGGGATCACCGGAATCGTGGATGAGGCGCGGTTTAACGACAGCAAGGTGCGCCTGCAGATCAGCGTCGAACTGAACCCTGCCGAACTCCGGCTGGCCTCGCCCAATGCGGCGGATCAGGCGGTCGAGGAATTCATGGCCAAACGCGTGCAGAGCGGTCTGCGCGCGCGACTGGTCTCCACCGGGCTTTTTGCAACCGGCCTGAAGGTGGAGCTGATAGATGTTGCGGATGCGCCGGAGGCGGAACTGGTCCGCGACCATGACCCCTACCCGCTGATCCCCGTCACCGAGAGTGTTATTTCCGACGCCGGTGCCAGCGCCGAAGGCATGCTGTCCCGGCTGGGCGAGCTGCCGATCGAGGAGCTGATGCAATCGGCAGTCCGGTTCCTTGATACCGCCACCGGACTGGCCGCCAACACCACCATGCTGGTGCAGGATGACACCGTGCGGGCCATCCCGGCGGATGTTCGCGCCCTGCTGGGCGATGTCCGCGGCGTCGTCGGATCGGCCGAGATCCAGGGGCTGCCCGGCCAGACCGCCCAATTGCTGACGGATCTCAACAGCACAGTCACCGATCTGCGCGATCTGATTGCCCAGGTGGAAGAAGCGCGCGCGATTGAAAAACTGGTTCAGACCGTCGAGGCTGCCGGCGATGTCGCGGCCTCTGCCGAGGCCAGCCTTGCAGGGATGCCCGGCCTGATCGAGAGCCTTACCGAAACCGCCGAGACCGCGCGGGCGCTGCCGCTGGACAAACTGGTCGCGCGGGTCAGCGATGTGGTCGCCGACGTGGAAACGCTGCTTGAACAGCCCGGCACCCGCGCGATCCCGCAGACGCTGAACGATACCCTGAATGAAATGCGCCTCGCCCTCTCTGAACTGCGCGAAGGGGGAACGGTTGCCGCCCTGAACGACACCATGGCCTCGGCCCGCTCCGCCGCGACCGCAATTGAAGAGGCCACCGTGGATCTGCCACAGATCAGCGCCCGTATTGACGCACTGCTGAAGCAGGCCGCCGCGACCTTGGCCGGGTATGATCAGGGTTCGGAGATCAACCGGACCGCGCGGTCGGCGATGACAGCCCTGACGCGGGCCGCCGCTGCGGTGGAAAGCCTGGCGCGCGCGCTGGAACGCCGCCCCAATTCTCTAATCCTGGGACGATAGACATGAAACTGCCACTGAACCTCGTTGCCCTGACCCTTGCCGGCGCGCTGCTTGCGGCCTGCACATCGGATCCGGATCTCTACGTGGTGCCCAAAACCGACCCCGTGGAGCAGCTGCGCATTTCCTACAATTCCGTCGCGCTGCGCGAGGTTTCGATGCCGACCTATGCCGCCTCGCAGGAGATCCAGGTCGCGGATGAGGCCGGCAAGCTGACCACGACGCCGAACAGCCTCTGGGCCGACGAAGGCGACCGCGCCGTGACTCTGCATCTGGTGCGCGCCCTGAGCGAAGTGACCGCAGCGCGCGTGGCCTCTGACCCCTGGCCCTTTTTGAACCGTCCCGAAGTCACCCTGGATGTGCGGTTCGAGGAATTCGTGGCCGCCACAAACGGCACCTTCACCCTGCGCGGGATGTATTTTGTCGCGCCAGAGGACGTGAACAGGGCCGACCGGGCTCGCAGTTTTGAGATCAGCGAAACCTATTCCGCCGCCGAGGGCATCCCCGCAATCGCCGCCGCGCGCGCTGCGGCGCTGGGGAAACTGGCCCGCGATATCGCGACACGCGGCCTGCGCTAGGGACGCGTCGCCGACTCCGGGTCAACGGCAACCGGCATCGAAAACCCGGTCTTCACCCGGTCCATCACCGCACTGGTCCGAAATCGCAGAACGTTGTCCTCGGCAAAGAAATGACGCCGGGTGAACCCGTCATAATCGGCCATGTCCCGCGCCGAAATGATCAGGACAAAATCGGCATTGCCGGTCACATAGTAACATTGCATGACTTCCGGCGCGTCCCGCATCTGCGCCTTGAACCGATCCACATCTGCGGTTCGTTCGTTCTGCAGCGTCACCTCCACGATCAGCGTCAACCCGCGCCCGATCCGGTCGGGCGCAAGCAGCGTGATCTCCGCCTCGACCACATCAGAGGCCCGCAGGCGCGCCAGCCGTTTGCGGCAGGCATCCGGTGACAGACCGACCTTGCGAGACAAGGCTTCGGCGGTGATGCGGGCATCGGTCTGAATAGTGTCGAGTATCAGGGCGTCGAATCGGTCCATGGGCCGAGACTGGCGGAAAATCGGCTGGCAATGAATTCAAATCTGCCCGCAAAGCCGGTATTCGGCCCATATCTGCACCCTCGTGCCGGAAATCGGCCAGCCCGCGCGCGAAGTTTCCGGGAACCGCCTGGGCGGAGCCGCTAGGCTGATCGCAGATCCGCAGGAGGATATTCGATCATGACCAACGTTTTGGCCAACCCCTTTCGTGCCACCGGCCTCGGGCTGGAGTGTCCGTTTCCCCATGATGACGCAAGCGGTGTGGCCGACCTGCTGCACCATTGCCCCGCCCATGCGCCCACGCCGCTTCTGGATCTGACCGATCTCGCAGCCGAGGTCCATGTCGACCGCATCCGGGTGAAAGATGAACGCAGCCGCATGGGGCTGGGCAGTTTCAAGGCGCTCGGGGCGGCCCATGCGATCGCCCGCGACGCCGCGGACAAGGTCGACGGCCCCGCCGCCCCGGTCGCGCAATGGAACACAGCCTTGAACGGCCGCACCTATGTGACGGCAAGCGCCGGCAACCATGGGCTGTCCGTGGCGGCGGGGACGGCTGTCTTCGG